>CAJUGH010000016.1 GCA_910586215.1 uncultured Acetatifactor sp.
TGGATGGCCCACAAAATCCGCCGTCAGCTTTTATAAAAAATGTGTGGACGCAATTATGATTGATGAAAATTCTTCGGGTGTATATAAACGGATGATTGAGGTTGATGAATAGAACGAGGAGTGGAGGCTTTGAAAGTGGATAAGACAATCGGTGATTTGAAAAAAGAAGCCAACATAAGAAATACTTGTGGAGGTATGAAAAGTGTATTATTTACTGGTGCTGAATTTAATTATGCCATTTGTAATGGTTTCAGTGGGATATACCTTTAAGAAACATCCTGCATCCGACATTTGTCAGGATCATGGCTGCACAGATTATTTCCTTTGCTTTTGTGTTTGTGCTTCATACCTATCGAACTGCTAATGACCGATAAGGTATTATTTGTAAAATTATGATGTAAGAATACTATATTTAGGTTCTATTAATATGGATAAGAGATATCCAAGTGACATCAGAAAGGTATGGCTGTACGTAGGAAAAGGTGCTATAGTAAGAGGGTAACGTGGAATCCATGACAGAATCAGAAAATAATGGGGGAAAGGAAACATGGTCTACAGTTTTTACGGATGGGAACAGGCAGATATCACTGCACCAGAAGAAATTTACAGGGGAATCCGGACGCCCCGGGACCTATATGACGCACTCTCCGGAATATGGTGTGCAGACACCTGTGCGCCCCGGATGCGGGCACAGTGGACCAGGGAAAACCAGACACTGGGCCAGTGCTCTGTTACGGCATTCCTGGCCCAGGATATCTTTGGGGGAAAGGTGTATGGGATCCTTCGGCCAGACGGGAATTACCACTGCTACAATGTGGTGGGGGACTGCGTGTTTGACTTGACCAGTGAGCAGTTCGGCCACGAAGTCCTGGACTACAGGGAGAACCCGGAACAGTTCCGGGAGGTGCATTTTGCCAAGGAGGAGAAACGCCAGCGGTACGAATACCTGAAGGAGAAACTGCGTGCCCTTGGGGAAGGGGAGGATTGTCTGTGAACAGTAACAAAGGTAAGACATATATCACCTTACAGGCTGTCAGAATAGAGGAAGGGAAGGCGCATCAATGACCAGGGAAGAAGTATTTATATGGTGCAGGAAACAATATGGCACAGAGCCGGATTACCCCTGGGCAGATCCCAATGCGGTCTTAAGGCACAAGGACACCAGGAAATGGTACGGCCTGGTCATGGAGGTGGCCAGGGATAAGCTGGGCCTGCCGGGGGATGGCGCCATACGGGTGCTGAACGTGAAATGCGAACCCCTGCTGATCGGTTCCCTGCGGGAAAAGCCGGGGTTCCTGCCGGCCTACCACATGAACAAGGAGAACTGGATTACCATCCTGTTAGACGGCAGTGTGCCGGCAGAGGAGGTGGAAAGCCTGCTGGACATGAGCTACCGGATGACAGGGAAAAATCCTGTTGCAGAAAAAGTCATTTTTCATGCGGGCAAGAGGACAACAGCGTAACAGGATCCCGATCCAGGAGAAGGATACAAACGGTGGACATCGAAAGAATGGCTGGATGCTTTTTCCATAATCAGAAAACCCTTGATGAGACAGCGGCAATCATCCAGAACCGCGTCCAGCTCTATTTAAACGAAAGCAACTAGTTGAACAGTAACCTAAACTGTTACATATGGGGAAATCAAAAATCTCCTTCTTGACTTCTCCCCGGATATCCGTTATAATTTGGCCAACTGAGAAGGTGTGTAAGTAGTCTGCAGGAGCGGTTCCCAGAGAGGCATATGACAGGTGTGAGTATGCCAGCCGTCTGTAAGGTGAATTTCAGCACCGGAGTGTCCCGTGCAAACCGCACTGCGGGGGAAGCGGGTGTAGCTGCTGCATTAAGGCAGGCAGAGTGCAGATATCCCACAGGATATCTGAACATGGGTGGTACCGCGGAAGATCCGTCCCATAGCATGATTCATGCTATGGGACTTTTTTGGATTCTTTCTTGTGGCTGTCTGTGAAGCCTGCAAGGCAGGGCACCGGGCAGGGAGTGCCTGGCGTGTGAAATCTAGAGAAAGCAGGAGAAGCATATGTGGGAAAATGGTGTATTATCAGAAAAACTCGCCGCCCTCAAGGGGAAGATGGAGGAGGAACTGGGTGCCTTGGCCAATTCCAGGGAACTCTATGAGTTCAAGAACGTCTACCTGGAAGGCAAGAAGAGCAGGATCAGCGAACTGATGAAGGAAATGCGATCCCTGGCGCCGGAGGAGAGGGCTGGTTTCGGCAAATCCGTGAATGAACTGAAGGAATGGGCCTTCGGCAGGTTCCAGGCCATGGAGGAGAAGATGAAGCGCCTGGAACTGGAGAGAAGGTACGAGCGGGAGAAGATCGACCTGTCCATCCCGGCAGCCCCGGCCAGGATCGGGAACTTGCACCCTGTGACCCTGGTGATCAACCAGCTGGTGGACATTTTCTCCGGGATGGGATTCGAGATCTACGAGGGCAGGGAGATTGAGACGGATTACTATAATTTCACGGCGCTGAACACGCCGGCGGATCATCCGGCCAGGGACATGCAGGATACCTTCTACCTGTCCCCAGAGTTCCTGCTGCGCACCCAGACCTCCGCAGGACAGATCCATGTGATGGAGAAGAAGAAACCGCCCATCAAGATCCTGTCCCCGGGGCGGGTATTCCGGTCAGACGATGATGCCACCCATTCTCCCATGTTCGGGCAAATGGAGGGCCTGGTGGTGGACAGGGGGATTACCCTGGGGGATCTGAAGGGGATGCTGGATGTGTTCGTGCAGAAGGTATACGGGGAAGGAACCACTACCCGGCTGAGGCCGTCCTATTTCCCGTTCACGGAGCCTTCGGTGGAGGTGGACTGCAGTTGTTTTGCCTGCGGGGGAACGGGCTGCAGCCTCTGTAAGGGAACGGGCTGGATCGAGATCCTGGGTGCCGGTGTGGTGAACAAGAAGGTGCTGGAAAACTGTGGGATTGATTCGGAAGAGTACAGTGGCTTCGCATTTGGGATTGGCCTGGAGCGCACGGCCATGCTGAAATATGGGATCAATAACATCAAGCTGCTGTTTGGCTCTGACCTGCGTGTGCTGGGCCAGATCAATGAGAAATAGGAAGATGAGGGAGGTGTAGGCATGATAGTGCCGCTTAGCTGGTTAAAAGAATATGTAGAGATAGATGTAACACCCCAGGAACTGGAGAAGAAGCTGTTCGATGCCGGTTTTGAGGTGGAGGAGATGTATGAACTGGGAAAGGATGTCAGCAGTATTGTGGTAGGATATGTGGAAGCCTGTGAGCCGGTTCCCGATACCCATCTCCATGTGTGCCAGGTCAATGCCGGGGAGCACGGTACCATGCAGGTGTGCTGTGGGGCAGACAATGTGCATGCAGGTGGCCGCTTCCCCCTGGCCCTGGTGGGAGCCACGGTGTACGCCACGGCAAAAGACCACAAGACCGTGGAAGGCATTGCCACCATCAAAAAGGGGAAGCTGCGTGGTTATGAGTCGGAGGGGATGCTCTGCTCCGGCGTGGAACTGGGACTGACGGAGGATCTGTATCCGGGGGCAGGCTATAACGGGCTGCTAGTGCTGCCGGAAGACGCACAGCCGGGGGAGGACGTGAAGAAGCTGACAGGACTGGACGACTGGATCTTTGATATTTCCCTGACGGCAAACCGCCCGGACTGTCAGTCCATCCTGGGGATTGCCAGGGAAGTGGCGGCCATGCTGGGAAAGGAACTGAGGATGCCTGCCCTGGATTACAACCAGACAGGGGTGGTGAAGGAAGGATTCCGGGTGTCCGTGGAGGCTCCGGATCTTTGTCCCCGGTACATTGCCCACTATGTGCATGATGTGGAGATCGCCCCTTCTCCGGCCTGGATGCGGCGGCGCCTGGCCCTGGTGGGTATCAATGCCATCTCCAACATGGTGGACATCACCAACTATGTGCTGCGGGAGATCGGGCAGCCCATGCATGCCTTTGACTGTTCCTATCTGGAAGGCAATGAGATCCGGGTGAGAAGGGCCCTGGAAGGAGAAAGAATTGTGACCCTGGACGAACAGGAGTATGAGATGAACCCGTCCAACCTGGTGATCTGTGACGGTGTGAAGCCTGTGGCCCTGGCAGGGATCATGGGCGGGCTGAATTCCGAGATCCGGGATACCACCCAGGCTGTCCTGTTCGAGGCTGCCAAGTTTGCCCGGGACAGTGTGCGTAAGACCGCCCGCAGCCTGGGAAAGGCTTCCGACTCCTCCTCCCGGTTCGAGAAGGGTGTGGACGAATACTCCACAGTGCTGGGGATGAAGCGGGCCCTGCACCTGGTCCAGGAACTGGGATGCGGGAAGGTATCGGCTACCCACCTGGATGTGAATACGGGTAATTCCCTGGATCCTAAGCCTATGAAGGTGAGTATCCGCAAAGTGAACGGTGTGCTGGGTATTACGGTCCCGGATGAGGAGATCTATCGGATCATGGAGAACCTGGATTTCCATCCGGTCATTGAGGGGGATGAACTGTCCCTGGAGATTCCGGCCTACCGGGAGGATCTGCTGTCTGCGGGGGAAGGGGATGTGGAGCGGTACCCGGATATAGCGGAAGAGGTGATCCGCATGTATGGCTACGATCACATTGTACCTACCTTTATGCCCACGGCCCAGGTGACAACAGGGGGGTTCAATGGGTACCAGAAGGGGGTCCTGGCCTTGAAGAGGACTTTGTGCAGCATGGGAGCCTATGAATGCATGCACTATTCCTTCTTCTCCCGGGCAGACCTGGATCTGCTGCGGCTGCCGGAGGACGCCGGGGAGAGACAGGCCATTGAGATCTTAAATCCCATCAACCAGGACTATCTGCTGATGCGGACCACCCTGGCAGCCTCCATGCTGAACGCCATCGCCAGGAATGAGAAACAGGGGACACTGGAGGGCAGGCTGTTCGAGGTGGCAAAGGTGTTCGAACCCAAGTCCCTGCCCCTTACAGAATATCCGGAGGAGAGAAACAGGCTCTGCATTGGCTGCTTTGGGGTCCAGGAGTCCTTCTATACCATGAAGGCCGTGGCAAATACCATCGCAGACAGTCTGGGAATCCGGTTTACGTATACGCCAGTCCGGAAGCCTTTCCTGCATCCCTACCAGGCTGTGACGGTTTCCTGTGAAGGGGAGGAACTGGGATATTTTGGCAAGGTGGCATACGATATCCAGGAAGAACTGAACATGCGCACCAGCGCCTTCCTGATGGAACTGGACATGGAGAAGCTTTCTGCCTGGTTTGAGACACGGAGGACTTTCACACCACTGTCAAAATATGCCAGTGAAAAACGGGACCTGGCCTTTGTCATGGACAAGGGGATTACCTTTGGCCAGGTGGAAGCCTGCATCCGCAAGGCCAACAAATATGTGGGACAGATCGACCTGTTTGACGTCTATGAGGGAGGCCAGATCCCGGAGGGGAAGAAGAGTATGGCCTATACCGTGACTTTTGAACCGAAGGAGGAGGCATTTGACAGCGAAATGATCCAGAAGTTCGTGGATAAAATATGCCGGGTGCTGAAGAACGAACTGGATATTGACTTAAGGAGTTAGGGTAAGTATGTTTCGTTTAGAGGATATCTTGAGACGGGCAGCCCAGGCGGGGGCCAGCGATGTACATCTGTCAGCCGGATATGAACCCCGGATGCGGGTGAATGGCAGTCTGGTTCCTCTGCCAGGTGAAAAACTGACAGCAGGGGACACCAACAGCATTGTGTACAGCATCATGAATGAGGAGCAGCACAACCGCTACGAGGAACAGGGGGCATACAACCTGGCCTATGCCATAGAAGGCCAGGGCAGGTACCGTGTTCACATATACAGGCGTCAGCAGACAGCTGCCCTGGTATTCCGTCTGATTTCCACACGGATCCCGGGGCCAGAGGAGTTGGGACTTCCAGCATCCGTCCTGGAACTGTGCCGCCTTCCCAAGGGACTTGTCCTGGTGACAGGCCCAGGGGGAAGCGGCAGGTCCACCACCCTGGCGGCCCTGGTGGAGCAGGTGAACCATAGCCGTAGTGCCCATATCATTACCCTGGAGGATCCGGTGGAGTTTCTGTACCCTGCCGGACTGTCCCTGGTTGACTACCGGGATGTAGGAACAGACTGTCCGGGATATGCCAGGGCCCTGGGGGCTGCCCTGCGGGAGGATCCCGATGTGATCCTGGTGGCAGAACTGCCTGACCCGGAGTCCGTGCTTGGAGCCATCACGGCAGCAGAGGCGGGATGTCTGGTGCTGTCGGCCCTGCATGTGGCAGAACCGGCAGATGCCGTGGAATACCTGGCAGGTGTCTTCCCGGCCCACAGGCAGGGAGAGATACGCAGAAGACTGGCAGGGGTACTGGAAGGGGTACTGGCCCAGAGGCTGCTTCCCGGGGCAGAGGGACAGCCTGGAAGGGCAGTATTCCAGGAACTGCGCACAGATGTGGCAGTACGTAGGAAGATCCGGGAAGGACAGCCCTTGTGAGAAGAAGTGTCCAGGGCGGGGTGCAGTCAGAAAAGGCCGCGCCCTCTTTTTGACTGTGTGTCCACGGGAGCAGACGAAAGGAGAAGAAGTCATGTTTGGCAGGAAATCGGCAAAAAGGTCGCAAAAAGGGATACAGAAAATGACTTATGACAAGGAAAGGGAGCGGCCCATACTGAAATGCAGTATCTGTAATGGGGAGCAGGTAGCCGGATTCAAGGACATACACACGGGAAAATTCCGGGAGATTATGCTGATACAGGATGACAAAGACCTGGAAATGTTCCTGGAAATATATGACCTTACCACGGTGGCCAAGGAATATTGAGATGCTACCATGTCTTTTGGCATGCGGCATATATGACCCCAATGCTTACGGTCATGCTTACTACTATGGCATGACCGCTTTCCTGGACTTGGGCTTATCTTGAAATTTAGGTTTTTCCACAACTATAATGCCAGGTCTATGGTGCCGCCCGTACCGCCTGTGTCTGCCCCTGCACCACCGGCCTCAGCCACGGCGGTAACGGCGGCATCTGTCAGCGTCACATTCCCGGAGAGGATATCTATGGCAGCAGAAGTGGTGCTTCCTAAGTCTGTGAACACAGCATCCGGAACCACCGGGCTGGTGGCCTGTCCGGCAGCCTGCTCCATCTGGGATTCCATGTAACTGTCAGCCACATCCTTGCGTTCCTTGGCTTTGCGCACTTTCCGTCGCAGGGATAGTTCCCGGCGGATCTCCATCTGGAGGCGGTGCTGTCTCGCCTTTTTGGCAATCTCGGCCTTTTTCTCCATCTGGGCCTCTTTCTGCAATTTTCGGATCTTGCTCCTGGCTTTTCCCATAACCTTTTTGATCTTTTTTGCACTGCTCTTGGCGGCATTGTCGTCCATGTTGCTGTATTTCAAGTGGCGGAGCTTGTAGGAGAGCATGATGCAGATACTCTGCAGGGAGGCCTCGTTCTCCGCGTTGGCTATGGCCATCAAGTCCGAGGTGCCATCATAGGTTTTCCTTGCATTGACCCGGTCAAAGGCCCTCTGCAGGGAACGGGATTCCTGCCGGGAGAAGGGGGAGGAGGCCTGTGCCTTTTGGTTCGCCTGGCCTGTAGTGGATCTGTATCCGTTCCGGGAATCCTGTGTTGTCTGTCCTGCTGTAGCTTTGTAGGCACCCTGGGTATCCTGCGGCATTTCGTCCTGCTGCTTCACATATGGGCTGGAATGTGGCATTCCTGTACCTGGGCGGGAGTTATGCTGTGCCTGGGGCTGCGTACTGTCATTGCCGGAAGTTCCTGCCGGGGGAACCTGTGCCTGCCGGGGGAACCGGTTTTTTTCGGGATGGGCCTGTGCGGATGTAGCCTGGTATCCTGTGGGGTTCGTGAGCTTCATAGGGCCTCTTTTCTGCCGCGTCCCTGCGGCGCAGTTCCTTAATCTGTCAAAAGCAGGCAGATGTTTTCTTTGTCTTATATATCGGCAGGCTGCCCGGCTTTTTGAACCGCCCGGATTGGAAAATCCAAGGGGCAGGCTGTCCCACAGGCAGCGGGACTATCCGGGAGATGGAGAGGGACATGACTGGGATGCCGGAGAAGTTCCGGGATCTGGCAGGGAACTACCAGGTGCAGGTCATCCAGATGCGTCACATACCGAAAGAAGCGCTGGAGGAAATGCAATCCGACTTGAAATATGTGCTGGGGCTCATGAAGTGTGCTGGCTCCCGGAAAAGCTATGTAGATTACATCAACAGTCACCGGGAGTTTTTCAGCCATATTCCCAGAAGTGCAGTGGACGTGATAGATGCCTGCATCCATATGAAGGAGATGACCCAGTACTTACAGTTTACAGACAAGGGACGCGGAGAAGAGGAGGCAGATCCCCTCTTCCAGCAGGAATTGTTCCAGGAATATGGAATCAAGGGCGGGTTTGGGTCAGGCTGCAGATGACCGCATCCAGCACCTGGAAATAGTCCTCGAAGGTCTTGCGGCAGCAGTCCGGGTTGTCGATGACAATGCCGGGGCATCTGAGGCCGGGCAGGGCAAAGCCCATGGCCATGCGGTGGTCGTCATAGGTTTCCACCAGGGAAGGGGTGGGCTGTCCGGGATGGATGGTGACAGAGTCTTCCCGCTCTTCACAGCGAATCCCCATTTTGGACAGTTCCGTGGCGATGGCCCGGATGCGGTCACTCTCCTGGAAACGGATGTGTCCGATACCCTGGATGGTGGTAGGGCTGTCCGCAAAGGGGGCGATGGCTGCCAGGGTGATGGCCTGGTCCGAACAGGCAGACATATCTGCCGTGATACCATGAAAATGTCCGTTTTCAGGGGGCCTGGCCACAATACCCTGGGGGGAGTCTGTGACAGTGCAGCCCATCTGTCCCAGCAGGTGCAGGAAGGCCACATCGCCCTGGAGGGAGCAGAAGTGGATGCCGGGAACCATCACAGGAATATCCAGCAGGGGACATAGGGCATAGAAATAGCATGCTGCGGAGGCATCCGGTTCCACCGCATAGTCCCTGGCTTTATACCGCTGTCCGGCCCTGGTAAGGAAAGTCCTGTCAGAGGGCTGTTCCACCTGTACCCCGAACTGTTCCATCATCTGCAGGGTCATGCGGATGTAGGACATACCGTGGGTGCCTTCTATGCAGGTGGTGAAATCCCGGTCTGAGAGGCAGGAGGCTATGAGCAGGGCGCTTAGGAACTGGCTGCTGTGGCCGATGTCCACGGATATGTGATCCTTGCAGAAGCCATGACCCACCAGGGTGTAGGGAAAGTGCCCCGCCTGTGTGCCGCCAGTGTATGCGTCATCTGTCAGGCTGCCTCTTGCCGGTGTATGGCTGGGGGACAGACCGTCTGCAGGGCAGGGGATTGTCAGACCGTTTCCTGCACCTGGGGGCGTATTCTTGTCCCGGGAGCCGTAGTGTACCTGGCAGCCCAGTTCCTGCAGGGAATCCAGGAGTGGGGCCATGGGGCGTCTCCGCATCTGGGGGGAGGCATCCAGGTGATAGGTTCCCTCTGACACGCCCAGGTACGCTGTCAGAAACCGGGCTGCCGTGCCGGCGCTTCCCACATACAGGTCAGCTTCCCGGCGGGGAATGGCACCGCCATGTCCGTTTACGGTAATGATTTTCTCTGCTTCCTTCACAGTAGTCTCAAATCCAAGATCCTGGATACACTTCAGAAAATGCCTGGAATCATCAGAGAACAATACCTCCCGGAGGGTGGAATTGCCCTGTGCCAGGGTGGCAAGGAGCAGGGCGCGGTTGGTGATGCTCTTGGAGCCGGGAACCGCCACGGACAGTGGGGCTCTTCCCTGCTGGAAACTGTGCCTGGAAGCCTTTATGGCATTGTAGATACAGGGGACTTCATAGGTGGGATTGGCATGGGACATGGGAGGGTTCCTTTCTGTTGTCATATATATGCAGGGGCAGTCCTGTGCTTTGCACCGCATCTGGTTATAGGAGACGGTGGAAAACACCCAGGGTGCGTCTTTGCGAATGGTGTTGGCTGAACTGTCACCATTGTATCATCTGGAAAGTTAGGTTTCAATGGGATTTTGGATAAGTAATGACAAGCATCCCTTTTTATGTTAAAATAGGAAAACAAAAAAGCTGTTCGTGGGACATGAAGAGGACAGACAGGAGGGATGCCGTTATGGGCATACAGGGGACAGACAGCAATTTAATAGAGCATATTTTGAATCTATTGAGCATCCCGGAATACAGCCATATGGAGATAGAGCAGATTATGGATAAAACTGCGTCTGAGGAAGGGACAATCCCAGAGGATGTCCATTATATCCGGATGGTGCAGGAAGTCATTCATTTTATGGATGAGATGCCGGGCGGTTTTTTGATTTACCATGCAGACGAGAAGGAGCAGATCATCTATGCCAACAAGGCGCTTCTGCGGATCTTCCAGTGCAAGACCCTGGCAGAATTCAGGGAATGGACATGCAATTCTTTCAAGGGGTTCGTACATCCGGAAGACCTGGAGCAGGTGGAGAAGAGTATCCGGGAGCAGATAGCAGACAGCCAGTATGACCTGGATTATGTGGAATACCGGATCCTGCGCAAGGACGGGGAGATCCGCTGGCTGGAGGACTATGGGCATTTTGTCCAAAGCAAGACATTGGGTGGCATATTTTATGTCTTTGTGGGGGATGCCACGGAGAAGAGGAAGCGCCAGTTGGACGAAAAGGAAGCCCTTGTGAAGGAAAAGGAGCAGGAAGAGCGCAAGATTATCAGCTTGATGGAAGAGTACGACAAGGAGAGGACGCTGATCAACCAGGAATATCTGCGGCGTCTG
This sequence comes from uncultured Acetatifactor sp., assembly GCA_910586215.1. Lineage (GTDB taxonomy): Bacteria > Bacillota > Clostridia > Lachnospirales > Lachnospiraceae > Acetatifactor. The sequence continues at coordinate 10,754 of CAJUGH010000016.1, forward strand.
GAGGTTATAGAAGGCTTAAGCGTCAGCTATGAATCCATCCTGTATGCAGACCTGGATACCAACAGGATCCTGCCATACCGTTTGAGCGGCCGGACAGAGCAGCAGTTTGAGAATCGGTACCAGGTAATGGAGTTTGCCTGGTTTATGAAGGATTATATTGCCACATGGGTTCATCCGGAGGACCGTACCTTGATGGAGAAAGCAACGTCCCTGGATCACATCAAGGAAAAGCTTACATATAACAAGACATTCTATATCAATTTCAAGGCATTGAAGGATGGGGAACTCCAGTTCCTGCAGCTGCGTATTGTGAATGTAGGTGAGAAGAAACAGATATCCCAGGTGGTTATGGGATTCCGCAGGGTGGATGAGGAAGTGCGCAGGGGAATGGAACAGAAGCAGCTACTGGAGGAGGCGCTGAAGAATGCCAACCTGGCAATTACGGCCAAGGATACTTTCCTGTCTAATATGTCTCATGATATGCGGACTCCGCTGAATGCCATTTTTGGATATACCATACTGGCGAAGAAATATATTGAGGACAAGGAGGCTGTTCTGGGATATCTGGGGAAAATAGAGGCTTCCAGCGGGCAGCTTCTGGACTTGATCGAGAAAGTACTGGAGATCTCCTGGTCAGAGGCACAGAATGCCCATGTGGTGGAGGGGGAATGCAATCTCTGCGATATCATACAGGATACCCAGAAGGCTCTGGATACCCAGGCAGCAGAGAAGAGGATTGCCCTGTCCGTGGAAGCCACAGACCTGCAGCACTGTGATGTATATGCAGATGAGGAGAAACTGAGGCAGATATTGCTGCATCTGGGGAACAATGCGGTGTCCTACACAGAGAACGGGGGACGGGTGGCGCTCAGTGTTTCCGAGGTACAGAAGCTGCCCAACCATTATGCAGTATACCAGTTTGTGGTGGAAGACACCGGCATAGGCATTAGTAAGGGATTCCTGGAGCATATCTTTGAACCCTTCGAGCGGGAGAAGAATACTACTTTCAGCGGTATCCATGGAACGGGGCTGGGACTTACCATTGTCAAGAACCTGGTGGATGTGATGGGCGGCCATATCAAGGTCAGCAGTACCGTGGGAAAGGGCAGCACCTTTACGGTGACGCTGCGCTTCCGGATACAGAACCAGCCTGCCAGCTTTTCTTCGGATACAGGTGCTGCCCTCTCCCAGCTTTTGAACCAGAAGATCCTGCTGGTGGAGGATAATGAGATCAACCTGGAGATCGAGACGGAGATTCTCCAGGGACTGGGATTCTTCATTGAGACAGCCTCAGACGGCAGTGTTGCAGTGGAGAAGGTGGAGAAATCCAAGCCAGGGGAGTTTGGGCTGGTGTTGATGGACGTGCAGATGCCAGTCATGGATGGTCGTCAGGCCGCAGAGGCCATTAGGCGTCTGGGGGATCCTGACCTGTCCCATATACCTATCATTGCCCTGTCTGCCAATGCCTATGAGAGTGACAAGAAGAGATCCATAGAGAGCGGCATGGATGCCCATCTGACCAAGCCCATTGACATTCCGGTACTGCTGGATACCATCGCCAGGACCATCCAGGGACGGGAAGCCATGCAGAAAGAGGAAGCTGATACCGGAAGCGGAGGAGAAGGAATGTGACAGTCCGCCTTAAGCAGGCCCAGATGATACAGGAAGCCGGGACTGCTATGGGCAGTGGACCAGGTACCATGTCTGTAGTGGGCCGGATGACCTTCCGGAAGGGGGTTTATTATGGGAAATATATATAGAAGTGTGACAGAACTGATAGGACATACACCGCTTTTGCAGGTGAACAACTATGCCGGGGAGCGGGGTATCACAGATGTGACCCTGCTGGTGAAACTGGAATATCTGAACCCGGCAGGCAGTGTCAAGGACAGGGTGGCCCTGTCCATGGTAGAAGATGCAGAAAAAAAGGGTATCTTAAGAAAGGGTGCAACCATCATAGAACCTACCTCCGGCAATACCGGCATTGGCCTGGCCTGTGTGGCAGCAGCCAGGGGCTACCAGGTGATACTGACCCTTCCGGATACCATGAGCATGGAGCGGAGGACCCTGCTGCAGGCATATGGCGCCAGGCTGGTGCTGACAGAGGGGGAAAAGGGTATGGCTGGTGCCATAGAGAAGGCAGAAGAACTGCGGCGCCAGATTCCAGGATCTGTGATTCTGGGACAGTTTGAGAATCCCTCCAACCCGGTGGCCCATGAGGCGGCTACCGGCCCTGAGATCTGGGAGGACACCGAGGGCAGGGTGGATATCTTTGTGGCCGGGGTGGGCACCGGGGGAACCCTCACAGGGACAGGCACTTATTTGAAATCCAGGAATCCCGGCATCCAGGTGGTGGCGGTGGAACCGGCTGATTCCCCTGTGCTTTCCGGGGGACAGCCAGGTCCCCACAAGCTCCAGGGCATCGGGGCTGGCTTTGTGCCCTCCATCCTGGATACCCGGATCTACGATGAGGTGGTGACAGTGAACACAGAGCAGGCGTTTGCAGCAGGCCGTCTCCTGGCCAGGCGGGAGGGGATCCTGGTGGGGATCACCTCCGGGGCTGCCCTGTATGCGGCAGAAGTGCTGGCAAAGAGGCCGGAAAATGCAGGGAAGACCATAGTGGTACTACTTCCCGATTCCGGGGACAGATACTTGTCCACTCCCATGTTTGCCTAGTGCGTTTTCCCTTTGGTAGATGCATAGGGTATTTTCCATATGGAGAGTATCCATAAGTGCCCAGGCTCCGGGAACGCGGCGGTAGAGTTGTATGGTACCGTTTCCCGCGCCCCCTGCCAGGATGGGCCTGCGGGACTTGACGCCTTCAGGATTCTCGTAATTCAAGGCAAACATCTGCTCCCTGGTACAGGAGCAGGAGATCTTCACCATGGCTTTCCGGTTCCTGGCCACGATGCGCCAGATCAGACGCTTTCCGGTCTCCTTCTTCTCCCATTTCAGCCGGGAGGATAACAGGGTACCTGGCAGGCCGAAGGTAAAATCCTCCCCGGTATAGGTCAGCTGGATGGCCAGCCTGCGCCGCAGGGGGAACCAGAGGAGGCGGGGGCAGCAGCCGTCCAGTGCCAGTACGGAATGGCGCAGTTCCTGGCCGGAATGCTCACTGGTGAGCCTGCAGGAGGCAAGCTGCAGCCAGGGCCTGTTGAAAGCACGTCCCCAGTGTTTGTCCGCATATCCGTAGCTGGAATCGGCATCCACCTGGTAGGCTACGCCATCCAGGGTTACATGCCCCTTGAAGAAGCTTCGGATCCCCTCCCCGTGCCAGAAGCTGTCCAGGGCATGTAAGGCCTGGAACAGGGGGCCGGCCAGGAAACCGGTGTGACAGGAGACAGCCTTGTGGACTTCCACATCCCATTCCAGGGCGCCGGCATCTGACAGGAAGAACCGCTGTGCGGCTTCAGATGGCGTCACTTCCAGAGAGCCATGTAGCCGGTCTTCGCTATAGAGACAGTCCCCTACCTGCATGATAAGGGGATTGCCGGAGGCCTGCAGGGCATCCATGGGATAGAAATGATGAAGCTGCACACCTGGGCTGCCATCGCTGCCTGGAAAGGCTCCTGCCTTGACCATCACATAGGAAGGCCGGATGCCGTTTTTTTTGTTATGGGGAAACTGACCTAACAAGGGGGTGCTCCCCCCCAGCCCTGGATTCACAAGGAAGAATTCTATGAAAAAGGTGCGGGTTACTCCTGTCTCGGAGGAATACCCGCAAAAAGAATGCCACCAGCGCAGATAGCCTCTTTTGGCCCGGGAGCCGTGTAACATACATGCATTTCTGGCCAAGTCAGATTGGTTCATCTATAGTACCTGCTTTCTGATCGTGTCCGGTAGTACTGTCATGGAACTGCCCGGGAAGAGGTATTTTCCCCCAGACAGGTTCCTTTACAACATTTCGTAGTCAATACCTCTATTATAATACCAGATGTAGTGTCTGACAATAGTGTCGATGAAATATTTTCGCTTGCAAAAAATGGCAGAAAGGGAAATAATAGAGAGGAGAGAATGACGGTGTAACAAAGAAAATAAGATGGAGGATATACATATGGAGAGGCTCTTTTTCAATCATCCACTTGATTTGAAGCAGGTGGAAATCATGGACGATTTCTGGGGAAGGGAACAGCAGCTGGTGCGCAGGGAAGTGATCCCCTACCAGTGGGAGGCCTTGAACGACAGGGTGCCGGGGGCAGCTCCCAGTTATTGTATGCAGAATTTCAAGACTGCAGGCCGCATCATGAACAAAAAACGGGAACAGGGGAGCGCTTTTGTGGCACCGACTTATTCTTACCGGGGATTCGAGGCCCTGCCGGAGGATAAGGAGGCTCTTGATCCGGACAGGTTTTACGGATTTGTGTTTCAGGACAGCGATTTTGCAAAATGGATCGAGGCAGTGGGGTATTCCCTGGCAATCCACCCGGATCCGGAACTGGAGAAGACGGCGGATGAGGCCATTGATATCGTGTGCGCAGCCCAGGCAGAGAATGGCTACCTGGATACCTATTACATCATCAATGGCATGGACCGGATCTTCACGAACCTGAAGGACCATCATGAACTCTACTGTTTCGGACACCTGGCAGAGGGGGCGGTGGCTTACTATCAGGCCACCGGCAAGGATAAATTGCTACAGGCAGTGGAGCGGTATGCGGATTTTATTATGGAGAGGTTTGGGCCGGGGGAGGGACAGTGTAAAGGCTATCCTGGCCATGAGATTGCGGAGATGGCCCTGGCCAGGCTGTATGAACTGACTGGAGAGGGAAAATATCTGGAACTATCGAAATTCTTCCTGGACAGGAGAGGAGAGGAGCCTCACTATTTTGACCAGGAGGAGAAGGAGCGGGCAGCCTATGAGGGCAGGCTGTACAAGGCACCGGAGGATGGGGAGCGCTATGCCTACTATCAGGCCCATCTGCCAGTGCGGGAACAGTCTGAGGCGGTGGGACATGCGGTTCGTGCAGTTTATCTTTACAGTGGTATGGCGGATGTGGCCAGGCTCACAGGGGATGAGAAATTGTCTGATGCCTGCAGGAGGCTGTGGGACAGCATCGAGAGGGAGAAGCTGTATGTGACGGGGGGCATTGGGGGCACCCATCTGGGGGAGGCTTTCTCCTATCCCTATGACCTGCCCAATGACACGGCCTATTCTGAGACCTGTGCTGCCATCGGTCTGGTCTTCTTCGCCAGGAGGATGCTCCAGATGCACCCTGAGGCCCGCTATGGGGATGTGATGGAACAGGCCCTGTACAACACGGTACTGGCGGGCATGGCCCTGGATGGCAGGAGCTTTTTCTATGTGAATCCCCTGGAGGTAGTGCCGGAGGCCATTCGGAAGGACGGGCGCAAGGCCCATGTGCAGGGCATACGCCAGAAATGGTTTGGCTGTGCCTGCTGTCCACCCAATATTGCAAGGCTGGTCAGTTCCCTGGGGGCTTATGTCTACACGGAAAGCCAGGATACCCTATACATCCACCTGTATGTGGGAAGCCAGGTGGAGACAAAGATCGGGGGCAGAATGCTGGATCTGCATGTGGAGAGCGGTTTCCCCTGGAATGGGCAGGTGCAGGTGACTCTCCATACAGAGAAGGTTTCCAGGGAAACGGACAGTGTCACCCTGGCTTTCCGTATTCCCGGCTGGTGCAAAGAGGCCGGCATGGAAGTACTTAGGCAGGGAAAACCGGTCTGGAGCGGCAGATACAGCCGGGAAGAAGGAATGACTGTCCAGTGTGGCCGGGAGGAAGGAAAGGTGCAGGATGGCTACTTGTACCTGGCCCTGGACTGGCAGGACGGGGATGAGATCACACTTTCCTTCCCCATGGAGGTACGCCTGGTCCAGGCCAATACCAGGGTGCGGGAGGATGTGGGAAAGGTTGCTTTCCTGCGGGGTCCTCTCTGTTACTGTCTGGAGGAGGCAGATAATGGGAAGGATTTGCAGCTTCTGCGGGCAGACCTGGGGAAACTCTATCCCGAAGGCCAAAAAGAACTGGACCAGGAAGCAATAGCCGTGGAGCAGACCAGGGAGCTGGGCCATGAGATGTGCCTGCTCAAGGTACCTGGAAAGCGGCAGGAGGAATCTGCCCCGGAGGAAGGACTGTACAGGGAGTACAGGAGACAGAAGGAGCAGGAGGTATCCATGACCCTGGTGCCTTACTATGCCTGGAGCAACCGCGGGGAAGGGGAGATGAGCGTCTGGGTCCGTGTGGAGTAGGGGGGAGAAGAAATATGGATATCGGTGTATTTGACCACTATGAGGAGGATGGACAGCTAAGCTTTTTCGGATTTGGGGAAGAGGACGATGGGATCTGGATGCCTGGGGACCTGGAAGCTTATGGGGATCTGGATGGTACTATAGTGGAGGAGTCTTCTGGAGTGGAAGGTTCCAGGGAAGGGAGTTCCGGGAAGGAGGTTCCTGGGGAGACTTTTCAGAAGCCAGCCTCCGGGAATAGCCAGCCTATCCCGGATGAATCTCCAGGACAGGGGATTGCTGTGTGTGCCTGCTGCGGGAGGATGCTTCTGGTGACACAGAAAGAAGGCCGGTATGTGTCTACATGTAGTAAATGTGGGGTGACATACGCTAAGTAGGTGTCCGGGACGATGCATAGGATGAAGGGAACCATTTCAGAAAGGAAGACTTAAATGGCCGATTTATAAGCATTGGGTCGGGGAGTGTGACACTGCCCTTGGCAGAACTGGGGGTGACAATTTGCGGCTCCGGATATTCTTTTTATGCTGGCTTGTCTGGAGTGTTGGAAATTGCTTTCTGCCAGATGTCGGGGAATTTTCAGACATGCTCTGAGAGGGACTCTGGAAGAATAGATCCGGGAAAAAGGAGGGGAGACGATGAAGAGTAATCTTACCACGTTGTGTTATATCCAGCAGGAGGACAGATACTTGATGATGCACCGGGTCAAGAAAGAGCAGGATGTCAACAAGGACAAGTGGGTGGGGATCGGCGGTCACTTTGAGCCGGAGGAATCCCCGGAGGACTGCCTGTTGCGGGAGGTGAGGGAGGAGACAGGGCTGGAACTGGAATCCTGGCGACTGCGGGGCATCATTACGTTTATCACGGATGTATGGCAGACGGAATATATGTTTCTCTACACGGCAGAGTGCTATAAGGGGGAACTGGCTGACTGCAATGAGGGGATCCTGGAGTGGATTCCGAAAAAACAGGTATATGAGCTTCCAATCTGGGAGGGGGATAAGATTTTCTTCCGGCTTCTGGAGGAGGACAGGGGGTTCTTCTCTTTGAAGCTTAGGTACCAGGGGGATACGCTGGTGGAGGCGGTGCTGGATGGGAATCCGATTTTGTATGCATAAGCAGCCCAGCGTGCAAGCACGCGTGCTGCTTAGGAGGCAGGAAAGGCAGTGTTCCACATGGTCATGAAAGCCTCTGGATTGCTCCGCACTGCCGTGCTCCCGCAATCCAGCCCCTATTCGTAATCCGCACTATCGTGCTCCTTACTCATAGGGTTTAGCGTCTCAGATGCATAAGCAGCCCAGCGTGCAAGCACGCGTGCTGCTTATGCATCGAGACTGGGCTTTCATGAGATATTTTCCCGGATGCGGATGTCTACGGCCACGTAATTGTGCTCCTTCTCCGGCAGTTCCCCTGTGGTGAGGTAGGTAAAGAGCAGGGAAAGGGGCATGCTCCCCTGGAGCCTTGGCTGCTGGCAGATCACGGCGCTGATGACATCCTGCTTTACCAGTTCCATGGTGGTAGGCACCTTGTCATAGGCAAGGATCCGGATCTGTCCCTGCCTGCCAGCGGCGGTGACGCTGCGGCAGCCGCCGTAGACGCCCCCGGCAGCGAAATAGAGGGCATTGATCTCGGGGTGCATTGTTAGGAGTTGTCCGGTTTTCTCATAGCTTTCAATCTCATCATCGTGTACTTCCACAATGTCCGCTATATGGATATTGTCCTGGTAGGGTTCCAGGGCCTTGCAGAATCCGGCAATGCGTTCCGTGTGGCAGAGAATGTTGGAGGAGCCGGTGATGATTCCCACATGTACCTGGCCATGGGTCATAAGCCGCAGAAGACCTGCCGCGGTGGCACCGCTTCTGGTATAGTGGCTGCCCACATAGGCGATACGCCTGGAATGTTCAATGTCCGTGTTCAGGGTCACCACGGGGATCCCCTGGCTGTACAGGACATCAATGCGTTCCCGGATCCGCTCGTCATTGAAGGGGGCCATGGCAATGCCGCTGACCCCTTCGGCCAGCAGGCAGTCTATGGCGGCAAGCTGGGCTTCCACGCGGCTGGCAATCTGTTTTACGGACACGGTACAGTTATAGCCTGCAAGTTCCTGTGCTTTTTCCGTGACACCTGCCAGCACATCGATGTAGAAGGGATTCTCCGGGGAGAAAAGGATGACCCCCAGCTTCAGTTTTTTCTTCTGGGCAGCCAGCACCAGCCCGGCTCGGTTGGGCCTGTAGTCCAGATTCCTTGCGATTTCTTCTATTTTCCGGGCGGTGTCCGGATGGACTGCCCCCCTGTGGTTGAGAACCCGGTCCACGGTGCCCCGGGACACCCCTGCCAATGCGGCGATTTCCTTGATGGTGGCCATTGGTTTTCCTCCCTTTATCCTCCTGATTTTAGCATGGGAATGCCGGTAATTTCAAGGAGAAAATCCATAGGAAAGAGGTGAAAGGAATATGTTGCGTATTGCAATTTGTGATGATGACGAGGCAGCAGTGTGTGCCCACAGGAAGGCGGTGGAAGACTGCCTGGGACAATGTGGAAGTGCGGGGGAGGTAGTGGCCTACACCCACAGTGATAACCTGCTCTATGATATTACCCAGGATCATTTCTTCTACGACCTGCTCCTGCTGGACATTGAGATGCCGGGCAGCAGCGGGATGGAACTTGCACAGAAAATCCGGCCTTTCCTGCCACAGGTGAAGATTATCTTCATCACATCCCATGTGGAGTATGCCATAGATGCCTTTGAACTTTCCATTTTCCGGTATGTGCCCAAGCAGGAAATGGACAGACGCCTGCCAGCGGCCCTCCGGGACGCCATCCATCTCCTTTCGCTGGAGGAGGGGAAGACCTATACCATCCGCACAAACAGCAGGCTGGAGAAGATTCCATGGAAGGATATCCTGTACCTGGAGCGGGAGGGGAAGAACACCTCTATCGTGACAGCACAAGGCAGCCCGGCGAAGGTGCGTAAGAGCCTGCAGCAGGTCTATGAGGAACTGGATGGGGAGGAATTTATCTATATTGACCGGGGATGCATTGTGAACATGATCCACATCATGCAGGTGAAGGAGGGAACGGTGGTGCTGAAAAACGGTGCAGTGCTTCCAGTGAGCCGCTCCCACCTGCAGCAGGTGAAGGAGCAGATTAACAGGTATTGGGGGGAACATATATGAGGGATACTTTGCTGGTGTGCTCCCAGGTGCTGGCTGGTGGTGTAGGGGTATTCGTGGGGGTGTTTCTGGTGTGTGCCCTTCTGGGACTTCCCAGGCCAGGTGCGGGAAGGCTGGGGGCAGGCCTGGCTGCTTCCCTTATCCTGCACCTGGTGCTGGCGGTGATGCAGGGTTCTGCCATTTACAGCCTGGCCCTGGAGTCCCTTCTGGTCGCCTGGATTCCCGCAGGCACCGGGCCGGGCAGCAGAACAGGTATTGGGTGGGTATTGCCAGGATCCCATTCGGGAAATTTCTTTCGGATGGGTCTGTTTGTGGGGATTTTCTATGGGATCGCCATTGCTTTTCTGCAGTTTCTCCTGGGAGCCGGGCTGGGAATCCTCTTTGGAACCCTGGATTTCCTGGAACGGGGGACCATAGGCGGGCAGTGTGTCCTCTGGCTGGTCCATCTGCTGTCCGGCGTGCTGGTCCTATGGCTTTTCCGATGCGGGAAGCTGGATGGGCAGAGGATCTACCGGATCGGTTCCGCTGTGGCCCTGGCAGGTTTCCTGGCAACCGTGACCCTGTCACAACAGCAGATCCTTAAGATTCCTGAAGATACACTACAGATGTGGACCATCCTGGCCGTAGTGCTGCTGATGTCCACCCTGGTGTTCCACATGAACAGACAGTATGAAGTGGAGAAGGAACTGGCCGCACTACGGGCAGAACAGGCCCAGCTTCTGGAGCGGGATTACACGGCCTTGAACCAGGCCTATGCGGCAAATGCAAAACTGTTCCATGATTTCCACAATCACATCGGGGTCCTGCGCCGCCTCCTCTCCCAGGAAAAGGCCGGGGAGGCCATCCGTTATCTGGATGAGCTGCAGGCTCCGGTGCGGGAACTGGGGGATCGGATCTGGACAGGGGATGAGACGGCAGACTATCTCATCAGCAGCAAGGCGGCGCTGGCTGCCGGGCGGGGCATTGCGTTCTCCGTGCAGGCAGAATATCCCCGTCATGCCAACATAAGGAGTGCGGATCTGTGCGCCATACTGGGAAATCTTCTGGACAATGCCCTGGAGGCAGCCGGCCAGGTGCCGGAGCCAGACAGGCGGCAGGTGTCCCTGACCATCCGCCGCATCCACCAGATGCTGGTCATCAAGGTGGAAAACAGCTTCCGGGAAGCCCCCTTGCAGGAAGGGGGCGAATATAGGACTACCAAGAAGGATGGCGGACTCCACGGCTGGGGCTTGAAGAGTGCCAGGACTGCTGCGGAGAAATACGATGGCTCCCTGCAGGCTGGACAGGCCGGGGAGGTATTCCGGGCGGTGGCCACGCTGTCTTACCATGGGGTGTGAGGGCAGACAGGATGGCAACAGAAGGAACAACAGCGGGCGGCAGATCAAAGATGGGTCTGGCCGCCCTTTTCGCGGTCAAAAACATGCAGATTGCGGACAATTTCGCACAGGGCACCTTCCTGTGGTAAGATTGGTTCCATCAAAGAAACAGGCAGGAACAGAAGTTCCGGCCGGCAAGGAGGAAAACAAAATGCGTCATGTGTATATCCGTGGAATTCTGGCCCTGGTCTGGCTGGTTGCAGCCGTTGTAAGCGGCATGTCTGGCAATCTGGAAATGGTGGTACTCTATGTGCTGATGGGTGGGGTCTTTGCCTATACCGCTGCCCAGGGGTGGAGGCAGGCAAAATCCGGTAGACAGGAAAAGCCCAATAGACAAGAGGAGTCTGGAAAGCAGGAAAGACCTAAAAGATAAGGGAGAATCCGGAAAATAGGAAAGATCAGAAAGATAAGGGGAATCTGGAAAATGGGAAAGGTTCCAAGACAGGGAGCACATAAGAAAAAGAAAAATGGAAAAGAAAATCCAGAACAAAGGAGGACTGACCATGGGAGAATCCGTTTTGTCCATACAGAATTTACATGCCTGGTACAATAAGAAAAAAGAGGTGCTGTCTGGCTTCTCCATAGAGTTGGGACGGCAGGAGGTGGTAGGGCTGATCGGCCTGAACGGGGCAGGGAAGACTACTTTCCTGAATACCCTGTCCGGACTTCACAAAGGATTTCAGTGTGACCGGATCTGTTTCCAGGGGGCAGAGACATCCTTTCGGGAGGAAGCCTTCAAGCGCTGCCGCTATACCGTGTTTGCCGAGGATACTTCCTTCCGGTATTTTACGTTCTGGGAATACCTGTCCTATGTGGAGGCAGCTTACGGGAAGAAGCTGTCAGGGGTGGAGGATCTGGTGCAGGGGTTCGGCTTTGCGGATTACACAGGAGTGCTGCTGGGAGAACTGTCCCTGGGCAACCGTAAGAAAGCCTATCTGATCACGGCCTTTGCCCTGGAACCGGAACTGCTTCTTCTGGATGAGCCGGTGAACGGACTGGATTTCCAGGGGACGGAATTCCTGTACCAGTTGATTGCGGCATATAAGGAGAGGGGGACGGTGCTTTTTTCCTCTCATATCCTGGAGAGCATCACCTTGACCTGTGACAGGGTGCTGGTCCTGGAGGAAGGGCACATCCGGCAGACTTTTGCAGGCGGCCAGATAGACGCCGCAGGAATCAGGGAGGCATTACATCATGAAGGGGACATATAAGTCAGCATATGACATAATCAGACATAATACATCCCGGACTGTACCCGGAGCGGCATTCTCTGCCACATTCCGGGCTATGGCCAGACAATTGCTGGGGGCAGGATATGAGCGGCTTACCAGGACCCTGCCCCTGTGCCTGGTGGTGTACTGGGGACTGCATATGACAGGTTTCCAGATACAGGTGGCAAGTGGCGTCCGGTATCTCATGGTCGGTACCCTTTCTGCAGGGATCATGTGGCAGGCCCTTTCCTCGGAAAGCGGAGGCGCCTGTATGAAAAATCTGTGGATGCTGCCTGTCCGGAGTCAGGTCCTGGTCTTCTCCTATGTGGGGGCATTGGGTGCATACACTTTCTGTACCAAAACCGCCTGGCTGCTGGCAGTGCTGGCCGGGGTATGCCCAGGGAGCAGGGGAGAGTTCCTGGGAAGCCTGCTGTGCGGGGTGTGTGCCATCCTGGCCACGGCAGCAGTCTATGTCAGCAGACACAGGTGGATATGGGGGGGATGCGTGGCCGGAATGGCTGGGGCAGTGATTGTCCGGCTGGGTGATACATGGGCATATGGCCCGGTGATGTTGGGATGTACCCTGTCCTTTCTTCTGCTTCTGGGCTGCACGGATGCCTACGCCTTCTATCCCCAGGCCGGCGGGAAGAGACACAGGATCAGGACAAGCGGTCACCACTGCCTGCAGCGTTATCTGTGGCGGTACTTGACGGCTCATAAAAATTACCTGTACAATACCCTGGCCCTGTGGGGGGTGGCCTGTGTACTGCCACTGCTTTTTGGGGAGGTGGACGGCAGGTTTGCACTGCCAGTGGGATATGCCATCCTGTCCCTGAATACGCCTCTTGGCATCCTGTTGTCCTGCGACCGGGCCCTTGGGCGGGCTGTGGGGATGCTGCCGGGACAGGGGAAGAGGTTCTACGTTCCCTATGGGTGCTTCCTGTGTGGCTGTCATATGGTGGCAAATGTGATTTTCCTGTTTAGCTGGCGGCTTAAGACGGGTGGGATGTGGATACAGGCAGGGGCTGTAGGAATGCCAGGATCCGCGGATGTGTCTCTTTGCGGCTTTCTGGGCCTGGCATTGGCAGGGAGTGTGCTTTTTGCCTTGGGAAGTGCCCTGGGAAATGTGCTGCTGGAGCGGTTTTTCCCCATAAGGGGCTGGAAGGTGGAGAGTGACCTCTGGCACCACCCCCGGAAATATATGGTGCCGGGGTGCCTGCTTCTGCTGGCAGGCCTGCTTTCCGGAATGCTTTTGACATTGTGAACGTTGTTCCGCATAAAAGGATGGAACAATCTGGGGGATATGGTATCCGTAGTGAAGAAAACGCGGCCCAATGGATCGCTGGGCCGCGCCTGGAATCGTGGGGCTTTCTGGCTGGACAGATCATTGGAGGGTGACTGGGAAGGACAGCCTGGGGGTCTGGATGTCCTCCCCGCCTGCTTCCAGCTTATACGCAAAGACAATGGAAACCTCCAGTGGTTCTTCTGCCAGCAATGTATCCCGCATCATCTGGATCAGTTCCTGGTCAAGAGAGTAAATTTCGCCCCCGCCCATTGAGAATATTTTGTTGTATTGCTCCTCTTTCACCAGGGTGTCGCCGATATACAGTTCTTTTACAGTGGGACTGGATCCGCAGGTGGAATACTCGAAACAGAACCTTACATCATCGACTTCATCCTTGATTTCCAGCAGGGTAATGATGTATTCGCCATCCTTGTGAAGATCCTGTTTTTCAGCGGCAAGTCTGAGGCTTTGCTTCCGCCTGATCTCTTCTTCGATCGACTTCGCGGTATCCATATCCCCTTTCACACAGAAAGAGAGGGTGCCATCTCCACCTTCCCAATACCCGGAAACTGTCACATCAAATTTGATATAGGCACATTCGGTAAGCGTCACGTCCCCGGAATCCGGCCTGCGAAACGTTACTTCCATATTCGCAGTCTCTCCACCGGCCAGTGAATGGATCTCTGTGTCGGCATGGGATTCCCCTTTCTGGCCATCCATCATGACGGCATCCATCTTATAAGAGAACGTTTTATCCTCTGTCCGGTTTAGAAAGCTGAGTACCGCGGTACCCTCTTCTGCGGTTGTTTCCAGGCTCGTAAGATAAATATACATTTTCTTATTGCCGTATACTCTTTTGCCCTCTTTGCTGTCCGTATCGCCGGACGCCCCGGTCTCCGGGTCTGGCGCAGATGCGTCCTGTTCCTGGCCGCCGCAGCCGGTCAGTGCCAGCGCGAGCACCAGCAGCCACACTGCTGTCATCTGTTTCTTAGAATGAATCAATGGAATCCCTCCTTTTCCTATGCACAGCTTAGGAGTGCCGAAAGGCACGATTTTGCGAATGGGCGTGAGCTGAACATAATTTTTATCCCAACAAGTATAACATATCCCTTTAGCGAGAAAAACCTTATTCTATACATGACAAAGGTTGCATGGAACAGCAACACCATTCCTGCAGGCGATAGAGATGGGGAATAGGCAAAAGTCTGTTGCAGGCAGGGGCGGAATCCGCTATAATGAAAGATGTAATGCAGATGGAGCAGAGAAGGGAATACCATGAGAATTTGTCATAAGAATACTTGCATTTTTATCCGGCAGCCAGTATGATAGATATATAGCGTGCCCGTGCACGAAAGATGTTTTGCCCATGCTGCCTGGCAGCATGGCGCAAGTGGGAAGGGAGGTAGCAAATGCTGTACATAGGTGTGGATCTGGGAACCTCGGCGGTGAAGCTGCTGCTGATGGACAGCCAGGGAAAGATCGTGAATGTAGTATCCAGGGAATATCCGCTGTATTTTCCCCATCCGGGCTGGTCAGAACAGAACCCGGAGGACTGGTATGAACAGACCGTGGCGGGGATCCGGGAGCTTGTCCGTGGCGTGGACAGGAGCCAGGTGGCGGGCATCAGTTTCGGGGGACAGATGCATGGGCTGGTGATTCTGGATGAGACAGATGCGGTGATCCGGCCTGCCATTCTCTGGAATGACGGCAGGACCACGGAGGAGACGGAGTACCTGAACACAGTGGTGGGCAGGGAAAAGCTGTCGGCTTATACAGCCAATATTGCCTTTGCTGGATTCACGGCACCCAAGATTCTCTGGGTGAAGAAGCATGAACCAGAGCATTTTGCCCGGATTGCGAAGATCATGCTGCCAAAGGATTATATTGCTTACAGGCTTACAGGGGTACACTGCACGGATGTGTCGGATGCCTCCGGGATGTTGTTGTTCGATGTGAAGAACCGCAGGTGGTCCAAGGAAATGTGCGAGATCTGCGGCGTCCGGGAATCCCAGCTGGGCAGATGTTATGAGAGTTATGAGACAGTGGGAACCCTTCTGCCGGATGTGGCGGCAGTGCTGGGATTGCAGGAGTCTGTGAAGGTAGCGGCAGGAGCCGGGGACAATGCGGCGGCGGCCGTGGGGACGGGAACCGTGGGGGACAATCGGTGCAATATCTCCCTGGGAACCAGCGGAACTATTTTCATCTCTTCCAGACATTTCGGGGTGGACAGGTTCAATGCCCTGCATTCCTTTGCCCATGCGGACGGAAGTTACCATCTGATGGGGTGCATGCTCAGTGCCGCAAGCTGCAATAAGTGGTGGATGGATGACATCCTGGGTACCCAGGCGTACGGAGAGGAACAGGCACAGATTGGGAAGCTGGGTGAGAACCATGTATTCTTCCTGCCCTATCTGATGGGAGAGCGCTCTCCCCACAACAATCCCAATGCCCGTGCCACTTTTATAGGTATGACCATGGACACCACCAGGGCAGACATGACCCAGGCCGTGCTGGAAGGGGTAGCCTTTGCCCTTAGGGATTCCCTGGAAGTGGCCAAGGAACTGGGGATCAGCCTTGCCCGTACCAAGATTTGTGGCGGCGGAGCCAAGAGTCCCCTGTGGAAGAAGATCATTGCCAATGTGCTGAACTTGAAGGTAGATGTGATCGAGAGCGAGGAAGGGCCTGCCATGGGCGGCGCCATGCTGGCAGCCGTGGCCTGCGGGGAGTATGCAGATGTGGAGGAGATCGCCAGCAAAGTGGTGAAGGTGGTGGATACCGTGGAGCCGGAACCGGAACTGGTGGAAAAATACAATGCCCGCTACGCCCGGTTTAAGGAGATTTATCCTGCCTGTAAACAGGTGTTCGATGTGTTGTCTGCCATCTGAATCACAGGGGCATTACAGCGGCCCGGCCAGGTACCATGTCATCAGCCCTGCCTCGGAGCAGGGCGCATCCGGCGTATGTAGGAAACTAAGTCACAGGCCCGGATAGAAGCAGAGGACAGAAAGACAGGGCACATCCGGCGTATACAGGAAGACTAAGGCACCCCGGAGGACGGGAATAGAAGAGAAAGGACGTGTAACCGCATGAATATTTTATCCGTGAACGATCCGGCTTTTGCAAAATACGGCCAGATCGTGAAAAATGTAGATTTCACCGGACTGGTGGAGGCCATGAAGGCAACTCCCGTGCCGGAGGGAGTGGTCTATGAACCCAGCGTGAAGGAACTGGAGGCCTTGCCGGTGATGCAGGTGCTCACCGATGTGTTCTACGGGGAGATGCCCATCCAGATCGGCTACTGCAACGGGCACAATTCCAGGCTGAATGCCCTGGAGTACCACAGGAGTTCCGAGATCAATGTGATGGCTACGGATGCCATCCTGATGCTGGGGCTGCGCCAGGATGTGGAGGCAGATTATACCTATGACACCTCCAAAGTGGAAGCCTTCCTGGTGCCCGCGGGTACTGCTGTGGAGATCTATGCCACCACACTGCACTATGCGCCCTGCGGCGTGGATGGAAAGGGATTCCAGGTGACCATCGTGCTGCCCAAGGGAACAAACTATCCCCTGTCCACTCCCCATGTGCGGGCAGAAGGGACGGCCACGGACAGGGAGGACTGCCTGATCACCGCCACCAACAAATGGCTTATCGGCCATGCAGGGGGAGGTCTGGATGCAGGCAGCTTTCTGGGACTGAAGGGGAAGAACCTGGATCTGGAACAGGACTGATGCTGAAGCGGCATGACAGGAATTTTAATAATTGAAAAAGCGATTCATAAAAGAATACATATAACAGGAGGATTTCAACATGAACAATTTACCACAGGTAAAAATCGGTGTCGTAGCCGTGAGCCGCGACTGCTTCCCGGAGAGTCTGTCCGTGAACAGAAGGAAGGCGCTGATGGAGGCATACACAGCCAAGTATGGCACGGACAGCGTCTATGAGTGCCCGGTGTGTATCGTGGAGAGCGAGATCCATATGGTACAGGCCCTGGAAGACATCAAAAAGGCTGGCTGCAATGCCCTGTGTGTGTACCTGGGGAACTTTGGCCCGGAGATTTCCGAGACCCTGCTGGCGAAACATTTTGATGGGCCTGCCATGTTCATTGCAGCAGCCGAGGAGAGCCAGAACGATCTGGTGGGAGGTCGTGGAGATGCCTATTGTGGCATGCTGAATGCCAGCTACAACCTGAAGCTGCGCAACGTGCGTGCCTATATTCCGGAGAACCCGGTGGGTACTGCCGCAGAGTGTGCTGACAGGATCCATGAGTTTATTCCCATTGCCAGGGCCATCGTGGGCTTAAGTGACTTGAAGATCATCTCCTTTGGCCCCAGGCCCCTTAACTTCCTGGCCTGTAACGCGCCCATCAAACAGCTTTACAACCTGGGTGTGGAGATTGAGGAGAACTCCGAACTTGACCTGTTCGAGGCCTTCAAGAAGCACGAGGGGGATGAGAGGATCCCGGCCAAGGTGAAGGAGATGGAGGAAGAGCTGGGCACTGGCAACAAGAAGCCCGAAGTGCTGCCCAAGCTGGCCCAGTACGAACTGACCCTCCTTGACTGGGTGGAGGCCCACAAGGGATACCGCAAGTATGTGGCCATTGCCGGAAAATGCTGGCCTGCTTTCCAGACCCAGTTCGGCTTCGTACCCTGCTATGTGAACAGCCGCCTGGCAGGCATGGGCATTCCCGTATCCTGTGAAGTGGACATCTACGGGTGCCTGAGCGAGTTCATCGGCACCTGCGTCAGCAACGATGTGGTGACACTGCTTGACATCAACAATACCGTGCCCGATGACATGTATGATGAGTCCATCCAGGGTAAATTTACCTATACCCACAACGACACCTTTATGGGCTTCCACTGTGGCAACACCAACACCAGGAAGCTTACCTCCTGCAGCATGAAGTACCAGATGATCATGGCCCGTACCCTGCCGGAGGAAGTGACCCAGGGGACACTGGAGGGAGATATCATTCCTGGGGACATCACCTTCTACCGTCTCCAGTCCACAGCGGACAACAAGCTGCGGGCCTACATCGCCCAGGGCGAGATCCTGCCTGTGGCCACCAGGTCCTTCGGCGGCATCGGTGTGTTCGCCATTCCTGAAATGGGACGTTTCTACCGCCATGTGCTGATCGAGAAGAACTACCCCCACCATGGCGCCGTGGCCTTTGGCCATTACGGCAAGGCCCTGTTCGAGGTGTTCAAGTACATCGGCGTGCCTGTGGAGGATCTGAATTACAACCAGCCCAAGGGCGTACTGTATCCCACGGAGAATCCCTTTGCATAATCATTGGGCCAGAAGGGCTTTCTGGGGAGCGGCAGAAACGATTCCTGGGGATAGGTGAGGCATAGATTTTGGTAAGGAAAAAGGCATTCCCGGATGAACGGTGGGAATGCCTTTTTTCAGTTGGCAGGAATATGAGAGAAACTGAAAATTTTTTTGTATTGCCTATTTCCTCTTGCACTAAAATATGCTATAATGAATAAGAACAGATGTTCTGATACGCAAAGATGGAGGAAATATGGCTACAGAACGAATTACGGAAAATATGGTTTTGCGGGAAATGAAATGTTTTATAGGGGAGAATCCTTTCGGATATGTTTTTCCGCAGGGGGATGTCTCTGTTATGGATAAGATAGACCGGCTTTTGAGGCTGGCAGGCGGGAAGCCAAAGGTATGCAGCCTGGAAGACATGACTGGAAGCGGCAAGGGAAAGGCCAGGCCAGAATTTATCATTGCGTTTAAAAATGACATAGATACTATTATGGTAGTGGAGTGCAAGAATAGTGCAAAGAAACATGCCAGTGTCCAGATGGATCATCCCTGTGACTATGCAGTGGATGGCGTATTGTATTACGCAAAATTTCTGAAGCAGGAATACCATGTAATTGCAATTGCAGTCAGCGGTATCAGTACATCGGACATGAAAGTGGATACATTTTACTGGGGCAGATTACAGGATACCTATTCTATATTGGAGAAAGCCAGGGACATTATCCTGGAACCTGTCAATTATGTGGAACTGGTGAAGGGGAAAAAGCTGAGCAAGACATATTCCCTGGATGGAATCAGAAATATGGCCATTGACATGCATAATTCCCTTCGGGAAATCAAAGTGACAGAAACACATAAGCCCATTTTTATTGCCGGGATTTTAATTGCATTGAATGATCCGGATTTTTTAAAAAGCTATTCTGCCCTGCCTTCCTATCATTCTGTCATGCAGAATATCCAGAATGCCATAGAAAATGTGCTGAGGAAGAGCGATATAAAAAGCAATCGAATACACTATATCAAGCAGGTGTTTGGTACTTTACAGGAAAACACAAAGTTTGCCGAGATTCCACTGGGACATTCCAAGTCGATTACCTGGTACATAGAACAGTTGGAGATGAAGATAAAACCTATGATGGATCATGCGGATCATACTGTGGATGCATTGGGAGTGTTTTACCATGAATTTATCAAATACTCTGGTGGAGATGGAAGCGGACTCGGTATTGTGCTGACGCCACAGCATCTGACGGAATTTATGTGCGACCTGGCTGGGGTGAATAAGAACAGCAGGGTGGTGGACATATGCTGTGGTTCGGGTTCCTTCCTGGTTACGGCCATGGGTAAAATGTTCCAGGGGGCCAACCGGGAGGAGAGTAAGCGTATCCGGGAGAGCGGAATATATGGGGTGGAGTTTGATGACGGTCTGTACACATTGGCCATAGCCAATATGATTATACGGAAAGACGGGAAATCAAATATTTATAAGGGGGATTGCTTTCATGAGGATATTACAAGGGAACTGAAGGATAAGCATATCAATATCGGATTAATGAATCCCCCCTATTCCCAGAAGGATGTAGTTGAACTGGAGTTTGTGGAGCACCTGTTGGATATTCTGTCAATAGGGGGAACAGGAGTGGTGGTAGTACCCATGAGTTGTGCAATTGGGACGAAATATGGCCATGTGAGGGAACGGCTGATGAAGAAGCATACATTACAGGCAGTCTTTTCCATGCCGGATGACATTTTTTATCCTACAGCTACGAATGTCTGCGTGATGGTATGGGAGGCGCATACTCCCCATGATGCGTCCCAGGAGACTTTTTTCGGATATTACAAGGAGGACGGTTTTGTAAAGCGGAAGAAGCTGGGAAGGATAGACGCCTACGGAAAATGGGAGGCAATCGAGAAAAGGTGGCTTAGCCTGTATCGGAATAGAGATGTGGTGGATGGATTCTCTGCAAGGCGACATGTGACAAGCAAAGATGAGTGGCTGTGTGAGGCTTATATGAAGACGGATTATACAAAACTTACACAGGAAGACTTTCAGCAGACGATAAATGATTATTTGTCCTATTTGATTAAGAGTGGGGATGTTTATGAAGCTTGAGATGGAGAATTGGAAGGAATATCCCATAGAAAGTCTGTTTCATATTGACAGGGGGAAGGCACTGACGACAGAAAATAAGGCAATATATGCCGGAAAGGTCCCTTGTATCAATGGTGCAGCAGAAAATAACGGGGTATTCTGCTTTTTAGACCGAAAAGTCGAAGAGATCGGATTTGTCCTGCATAAGGCACCAGCATTGTCCATGTCCAGAGTAGGGAATGCCGGGAAAACTTTTGTACAGCCGGAAGATTTTTATGTGGCAGATAATGCCTTTTGCCTCACCCTAAGAGAAAGCAGCAGTATATATGTATACCAGTTTATCAGTACGGCATTGAACCTGGAGATGTTCCGCTATTCTTATGGGCGGACAATAGCAATAGAAAAATACAGAAAAATGTTTATCAAGCTTCCGGCCCGGGAAAATGGGGAACCGGATTATGGGTGGATGGAATGTTTTATCAAAAGTCTTCATTACAAGAGAATTCATACGTCTGTATCAAGGATAGAGAAGGAGATCCATCCTTCGGAGTGGGGAGAGTATGCGTTAGGTGAGTTGTTTCGTTTTGAGAAAGGGAAACGCCTTGTGAAGGCCGATATGATTCCTGGTTCTGTCAATTATCTGGGTGCAATTCGTGAAAACAATGGGGTTCGGGAGAAAATAGAAACGGATTATTTCTGGGAACCGAACTGTATAACGGTTAATTACAATGGCAGTGTTGGGGAAGCTTTCTATCAGGCAGAGCCTTTTTGGGCATCTGATGATGTGAATGTCCTATATGCAAAAGAGTTTTGGACACTGAATAAATACAATGCCTTGTTCATTATTACTGTTATCAAAGCAAACCGGTATCGTTTTAGTTATGGGAGGAAGTGGACATTGGAAAAGATGAAGGAGACGGTTCTTCGTCTGCCACGGAAGGAAGATGGAATGCCGGATTTTGTTTATATGGAAGAATATATAAGGTCACTGCCATATAGTGACCGGATCTGAAGAGTCACTGTTCACTCCGTTCACAGTAACCTGAAGAGTGACCGTAACATAAAATCAGTGCGGAAGCTTGCCATGAGGGTACAGGTGTGGTATGCTGATCCTATCAGCGAATAAAACAAAAGGAGGCGTTATCATGGGATTTTTAACAGGAAAGACAGCAATCATCACAGGTGCAGGACGTGCTGTCCTAAGTGACGGCAGGTGCGGATCCATCGGCTACGGCATTGCCACGGCCTATGCCAAGGAGGGAGCCAACCTGGTGATCACAGGCCGCAACGTGAAGAAGCTGGAGGATGCCAAAGAGGAACTGGAGCGGCTCTATGGCATAAAGGTGCTGATTGTCCAGGCAGATGTGAATGCAGGGGCAGACAATGAGGCAGTGGTGGCAGAAGTGGTGAAGCAGACCATGGACACCTTCGGCAGGATCGATGTGCTGATCAACAATGCCCAGGCATCTGCCTCTGGTGTGACCCTGGCGGAGCACACCACGGATCAGTTCAACCTGGCCCTGTATTCCGGGCTATATGCGGCATTTTACTATATGAAAGCCTGCTATCCTTACCTGGTCGAGACGAAGGGATCCGTGATCAATTTTGCCTCCGGTGCAGGCCTGTTTGGCAATTACGGACAGTGTGCCTATGCGGCGGCCAAGGAAGGCATCCGTGGCCTGACCCGGGTGGCGGCCACAGAATGGGCTAAGGACGGCATCAATGTGAACATCATCTGTCCCCTGGCCTGGACGGCCCAGCTGGAGCAGT
Source organism: uncultured Acetatifactor sp. (assembly GCA_910586215.1). Lineage (GTDB taxonomy): Bacteria > Bacillota > Clostridia > Lachnospirales > Lachnospiraceae > Acetatifactor. Next base: position 33,152 of record CAJUGH010000016.1, read on the forward strand.
TCGAGAAGGCTTACCCAGATGCTTTCAAGGCCAATGTGAAGATGCCTCCTGCAGGCCATTATGGGGATGCAGAACTGGAGATCGGCCGGGTGTGTGTACAGCTTGCCCATCCCGATTTCAAGTATATGACCGGGGAGACATTGACTTTGGAGGGTGGCATGGGCTTAAGGCCGTAAGGGAAACAGAAGCGGCTGGGATACCCTTGGAAAGTTATGTGGAAGCAGGAGGGAATCTGGCATATGGATTGGAAAAAGCGCAGGTGTTTCGCCTGCGCTTTTTGTAATGACTCCAGGATGATCCGGCACCTTGAAGGAATCTACACCTTCCGGACAGGCCGGATACACTTCCAGAACCGTGAGGGGTCATGGTAGAAATAGGCGATCCTGCCGGGGGAGTCATCGAAGCAGTATCCTGTGTCTGCGTAGTCGAAGGCGGCAATGGCAGCATTGATCCGCTCTTCCACAATCGCATTTTCCTGCTCATAGTCAAAAGGTCCGTGTTCGAAGACAATGTAGTCCCCTTCGGGAATATCCGTAAGGAACATCTTCGGTGGCACTTCGCCCTGGTAGTCCGCAGGAAGCCGGACCCCGTAACATTCTGCCCGGGGAACCCCGTAACAGAAAGGTTTGCCCTGGGGGTCATGGAGATAGGCCATGATCTGCCCGCTGCCGCCGTTTGGCTCATTGCCGCCCTGGTCATCCAGTTTGCCCTGGATGCTGTCCAGCAGGCCGCAGATGGTGGCACAGTCGTTTCCTGCCTGGGCCTGTTTCTCCCAGAAATCCCAGTAACAGTTGCTTTCATAGCTTTTGAGGTACAAAAACTTATGGGCGGGAATGGTTGTAAAATAGATATTCACATTCTTCATGATGGTTGCCATATGCGTTCCTCCAATCTCAGTCTGAGAAGGGCTGTAGTCCACAGTCCGTAGCCCTGTTGCCTGTTGTTCACACCGCTCTTCCAGAGGAAGGGAGCCTAGTCCCAAAAAATAGCGGTTAAAAGGATTCAGTTTTGTGCGCAGGATGAGCAGCCTGGGATGCCTGCGGTATTCGCTGGGGGTGATGCCATAGACATTCTTGAAGGACCGGGTAAAAGCTTCATGGGAGGAAAAGCCATAATCCAGGGCAATTTCCAGAAGTCCCCTTGTGCTGTCCCGCACTTCCTTTAAGGCATAAGCTACCCTCCTCTGGCGCAGGTAGTCTCTGAATTGCATCCCTGTGATTTCCTGGAATTTCCTGGTAAGGAAATATTCTGAGTATCCCAGTCTTTCAGACAGGCGGTGCAACGTCAGAGCCTCGTTGTCATGCAGTCTGATGCAGGTTTCAATCTCATTTACCATTTGCTGGATATTCTGCTGCCATTCGTACATTCCCGGCTTGTCTCCTCCTTGCATCCTGTCATCCTCTATACTCCTCTTACAGATACATGGCTGCGCAGCACATTTCATATGAGAAGCTACTGTTACTGCTCACAGGTGCCACCGCGAGGTGTTTTCACGCGCTTTCAGCGTGACAAACCCGAAACTATCGTGCGAATAGAGTTCTGCGAACTCATTGAACGCCGGCATTTGGCGTTTTGTGTGCATATGTTGCTGTGAACGGAGTGTTCAGTAACAAGTTACATCTATCATACAACAAAGTAAGAAAGTCTGCTTGATATTTTTTGCGTAAAAGTTCAGCCAGTGGAAAACATATGGGTGAAAATCGTGCTTGCACGAATTTTCATCCATTGATTTCCACTGAGGGAGCGCCATTTCATGAGTAAAGAAAGCTGCGAAGCAGCGGAAAGCGCCATAGGCGCGACTTTACGAATGGCGCGGGCTGAACGTAACTTTTATGCGTAAAAAAGAATCTTCCTTACATTTTGGGCAGCAGTAGCAAAATAATACAGGAATTTCCCATTCCGTGCAAAAAAGTACATTGCGCTTTTGCAGGAGAAAGTCTATACTTTTCCAGGCTGGATTATGGTATACATGTATGTTTGGGTTACAGTTCACTCGTGCTGCCGGGAGATGTTGTCACGCATATTTATGCGTGACAAATCCGAGACTGCCACGGGGCAAAGGTTGTCCTTGCCCGGTTTCATTGTGCATAATTGCTGCGAACGGAGTGAACAGTAACATGTAAGGGAATAGGAGGATTGTATGACGAAGAACATGACAGAGGGTTCGCCCATGAAACTGATACTGGGATTTTCCATCCCGCTTTTTTTCGGGTTCCTGTTCCAGCAGTTTTACAGTCTGGTAGACACGGTGATTGTAGGACGCTTCCTGGGGAAGGACAATCTGGCAGCTGTGGGGGCCACCGGTTCCATCAACTTCCTGGTGATCGGGTTCTGCATGGGAGTATGCAGCGGCTTTGCCATCCCGGTGTCCCACAAGTTCGGGGCAGGGGATTATCCCGGCATGCGAAAATATGTGGCCAACTGTGCCTGGCTGGCGGCGGCTTTTGCCGTGGTACTGACGGGGTTTACCACCCTGTTCTGCAGGCAGATCCTGGTGGTCATGCGGACGCCGGGGAATATCCTTGACAGTTCCTATGCGTATATCTGGATCATTTTCCTGGGGATTCCTGCCACATTCCTCTACAACATGACCTCCGGGGTGATCCGTGCCCTGGGGGACAGCAGGACACCGGTGATCTTTCTGGTGATGTCCTCTTTCCTGAATGTGGGGATGGATCTGTTCTTCATTTTGAATCTCCACATGGGAGTCCAGGGCGCTGCCTGGGCCACTGTGATCTCCCAGGGGATATCCGGGTCCTGCTGTCTGTTGTTTATCGTGAAGAAATTTGAACTGCTGCGGATCCGGAAGGAGGAATGGGCGCCGGACCGCCATATGATGCGGGTGCTGTGCGGTATGGGGGTACCCATGGGGCTGCAGTACTCCGTTACGGCCATCGGCAGTGTGGTACTCCAGAGTGCCACCAACACCCTGGGATCTGATGCAGTGGCGGCGGTGACGGCTTCCGGGCGCATCAGTGGTTTCCTGGCCTGTCCCTTTGATGCCCTGGGTTCCACCATGGCCACTTACGGGGGACAGAACGTGGGGGCAGGCAGGCTGGACCGGATCGGGGAAGGGATGAAGTCCTGTATCTTTCTGGGGGCAGGCTATGCAGTGATTGCCTTATTCATCAGTATCTTTCTGGGACGCCCCCTGGCCATGCTGTTCCTGGATGCCTCGGAGGTATCCATTATCGGCAATGTGAGACTGCTCCTGATTGTCAGCACGGCATTTTACTTCCCACTGGCCCTGGTAAATATTATCCGGTTCCTGATACAGGGAATGGGATTCCCTACATTTGCCATCCTGGCCGGGGTGTTCGAGATGATCGCCAGGGCCATAACAGGCTTCCTGCTGGTGCCCTTGATCGGTTTTCCAGGTGTAGCCCTGGGCAACCCCATTGCCTGGCTCTTCGCGGATGCCTTCCTTATCCCGGCATATCTGCATGTGCGGAAGGTGCTGGCAGGGCGTCTGGAGGGGGCATCTGGCAGGTGAGAATACAGACACCAATGGACAGCATTGCGGTTATTCCTGGCGGGAAGATGGAGGGGATGCCAGCTGTGGTGCAGCTGTGGCGGGACTGCCTTCCTCCCTGCGAAAGGGAGCCTGGCTGTAATAGGCTTTCACCCGGATTCCCTGGTTATAGTCCCCGAACTGTTCCCCGAAGAGGGTACAGCCGCCGCAATTGGCGGTATCCTCAGGCACTTCCACCCGGAAGGAGAGGGTGCTGTTGTAATCCAGGGCGAGACTGTCTATGGTTACGTCAGAGAGCTTCAGCCCGCCATCCATGAAGGTGCCCTCCTGGCTGATGATCAGCGTTTTTAAGAGTCCATACTGGTTCAGGCTCCGGGGCCACCAGGCAGGTGACACATGTCCGGGCCGGTCCCCATAGTCTCCCGGACTGACCCAGATGCCCAGGGGAACCCCGTTTAGGGAAAAGTGGATGTCCGATGGGTAGTCTTCGTTGAAACCCGGATATTCCGAGGAGATCTCAAAAGAAATCTCCAGTCTGTTCAGCCGCTGTCCGGCCTGGAGACGGTTGGGCAGGCCATATTCCAGGTAGCCGCTGGTAAACCACAGAATGCCTGCGTCAAAATGTTCCGGAAAGGTAAAGGCATTCACGTCATCTATGGCACCGATGATCTGGGTGGATGTGGCCAGCCCGCAGGTGGGACGCAGGGACATGGCGGTAAAGCATCCCACCCGGATCTCATCCTGGTAGTAAGGGTCTTCCTGCCCGGCAGGTTCCGGCGCCATGTCGATGAGCAGCCTGCGGCAGCAGGGACTGGCCAGCTTCCGGGTGCCCCGTCTGCCAGAGGTGGTCTTGATCTGTATCAGCCCGGCTTCCACCAGCTTTCCCACATGCATGGAGATGGCGCTGTTGGTCAGGCCCAGGGTCTTGGCCAGGTAATCCATGCTGACCTCCGGGGTGGCATAGACCAGTTTCATAATTTCTACCCGCATGGGGGCGCTTAGTGCCTTGATGACAGGCTGTGCTTCGTCAAGGGAAGAGAAATGGAGCATAGGCGGCATAGGCCTCCTTCCTGTGGGATTATATGTGTTCCTACATATAGATGCAGGGGCAAAAGGTGTTTTGGCGGGTTTTCTGGTATCTGTATATAGTATACATGGTTTGGGGGAATTATTAAAGTACAAAGTGAAATAAATGTTTTTTATAAGGTGGTGCTGTCATTGTTTTCCTGTGCCACCGCCAGGTGCTTTCAGTCTGCTCTTTTCACCTTGACTTTTTTCCCTGGATGGGATAGACTGAAAATGTAAACAAAAAGTTAAATATTTCATTTTTTAATGAAATAAATTCCGCTGAAAATTTTTTTGCGGGAATCAATTTTTTCCAGGAAGACGGGAAGGAAAGGTGGAGGTTATGGCAAAGCTGTATGTAAATCCCCATGTGAAGAAGGGGCATATCAACCCTGAATTACAGGGACATTTTTCGGAGCATCTGGGCAGGTGTATCTACGAGGGTATCTACGTGGGGGAAGATTCGGATATTCCCAATGTGAACGGCATGCGCACTGATGTGGTGGAAGCGCTGAAGGAGATCCGGGTACCGGTACTGCGCTGGCCGGGGGGGTGTTTCGCAGATGAATACCACTGGAAGGATGGCATTGGACCGAAGGAGAGCCGCAAGAAGATGATCAATACCCACTGGGGTGGTGTGGTGGAGGACAACAGCTTTGGTACCCATGAATTCATGGAACTATGCAGGCAGCTTGGCTGCAAGACCTATGTCAACGGCAACGTGGGAAGCGGCACTGTCCAGGAGATGAGCGAGTGGGTGGAGTATATGACCTTTGAAGGGGTCTCCCCCATGGCAGATCTGCGCAAGGCCAACGGCCATGAAGCGTCCTGGGGGGTGGATTACTTCGGTGTGGGCAATGAGAACTGGGGCTGTGGCGGCAATATGAGGCCGGAGTACTACGGCGACCTGTACCGCAGGTACCAGACCTATGTGCGCAATTACAATTCCGGCAAACCCATCTACAAGATTGCCTGTGGTGCCAATGCCGGGGACTACCACTGGACGGACAAAGTGCTGGAGACTACTTTTGACCATGGGAACGGCTTCATGAACGGTATGTCCCTGCACTATTATACCCTGCCCACCAACAACTGGGGGAAGAAGGGTTCTGCCCTGGAGTTCGATGAGAAGGAATGGTACCGTACCTTGAAGGCCACCTTGAAAATGGAGGAACTGATCAAGGTTCATGGATCCATCATGGACCAGTATGATCCGGACAGGCGGATCGGCATGATCATTGATGAGTGGGGCACCTGGTACGATGTGGAACCGGGCACCAATCCTGGATTCCTCTACCAGCAGAACACCATGCGGGATGCCCTGGTGGCAGGTATTAACCTGAATCTGTTCAACAAACACTGTGACAGGGTGAAGATGGCCAACATAGCCCAGATGGTGAATGTGCTCCAGTCCGTGATCCTCACCGATGGGGAGCGGATGCTGAAGACGCCTACCTGGCATACCTTCCATATGTATCAGCATCACCAGGACGGGGAACTGGTGGAATCTTCCGTGGAGACGAAGCAGATCGGACTGGAGGAGGACTACCAGGTGCCGGATCTCACGGAGTCTGTATCCCTGGACAAGAACGGCAGGCTCCATGTGACCATGACAAATCTGTCCTTGACCGAGGACAGGGAGATACAGGGTATTTTTGCAGATACCACTGTGAAGAATGTGAAGGGTGAGATCCTCACAGGGAAGATGCAGGATCACAATACTTTTGAGAAAGCGGACGTGGTGCATTCAGAGGCTTTCAGCGCATTAGGAGTAAATGGCGGTAAAGTGACATTTACCATTCCGGCGTGCAGCGTGCTGCATCTGGAAGTGGAGGTCTGATCCCGATAAAGGAAAGAGGGGCAGAAACTGTCTTCAGACAGCTTCTGCCCTTTTTTGGGGGTTGTGAGAGGGTTTTCTGCTCCGGCGTTTTTACAACCGGGCCTTTCGGCGGAATTGGAATATGCCATATCTGCAGATATGGCAATACAACAGATAAATAACCGGCATCGCTCCCGGGCTTTAAAAGTAGCCTCTTACTGCCAGGGAAGCAGCACACCGAGACTCCCTTCAGCATGTCCGAAGCCGAAAGAACCTTCTGGAAAGCTGATGCAGATCTGATCCTCCCAGAAGTACCAGACAATGGTATTGCCTGTCAGGGCGTCCGAAAGATCCTGCTCCAGAAGGGTAGCATCAAAATCAAGTTCCGGATAGGATTCAAAAAGTAGTGTTTTGATGGTATCTTTCAGTGTTTCGTCCACAGTTATGATATCCGACAGTTTTAAGGACTCGCCGGTTCTGGTATCCAGGTTGAAGGTTATGGAATTATTGTTGGGATGGGGGCCTCCCTCATCCGTTGTCCTTCCAATCACCAGGCAGACTATCTCTTCATCACATCTGGTCAGGGATACAGAGATGGTCTGGCTGAAAGTATAGGCCGGGTCAATGTCTGCCTGGTACTGGCGGGCATTTTCTTCGGCATCGTCCAGGAAATGGATACACTGTGTGCGACATTGTTCATTGATGTCGGAAAGGGTACGGGACAGTGCAGGGAGCTCCTGGCCGGCCACAGCAAAGACCGGATATTGGGCGAACACAAGCTCCTGGCCGGATGCCCCTGTGCGGGCCTCACGGAGGATCTCCCAGGTTATGGAGACAGTGGCAGGGTCCGGGGACGTGGAAGTGTCTGGCGCGGAGGATGGCTCTGCTGGGGAAGCTGCCGTCTCAGAGGAGGAAGCTGTCATATTGTGAGGGGAATCCGTCCCGTCTTGTGATGACTCTGCCGGGAGGACAGGTACTTCTGTCCCGATGGAGGCAGGGGGTAAAGTGGTGAGAGGGATGCTTTCGTCTCTGCTGTTTCCACAGGCTGTGAGGAAAAGGCACACAAGCAGGAGACATGGGAATATTGTCCGGAAGAGCTTGGCTTTCTGCTTCATTGGTTGCACTCCTTTTTTGTCTGATGGTTCCGGCGATGGATCTCTTCTTAGACTAGCACAAAAGAAGGAAAATGCAAGGGAAGGGCAAAAAAGTTAATAATTTCGTCCTCTGGTAAGCGGGAACGGGTATAAAAATCAGAGAGAAATGACACAAAACCATAAGGAAATGTATGTTCAAAGGAGGAATGGGGTGCTACAATAGCTTTATATTTAACGATCAGGAGGAACCCGTCTATGAAATTCATACCGAAGACATTGGATTATACCTTAAGCCCTTATACAGGACTGACCAGGGAGAGCTGGCTGGAGGCCGGATCCTATATGCTGGAAGGAATCTTCCAACATATCCAGGATTTCCAGGATCCGGTGGTGATGCCCAGAAAGGAGACCCGGATCACTTATCCTCATCTGTGGGCCTCAGAGGAGATTCAGAAGACCCAGCGGACAGCGGAGGTTTTCGAGGGGCTGACACGTTCTTTTTTCATCGCCGCCCCTATGATGTCCAACCTGCCGGAACTTACGGTTTGTGGCTATTCCATGGCGGAATATTACAAGAACCAGGTGTTGCGGGTATGTACGAAGGGAGATCCCCTGTATGTGGGCACTTATGCAGACCAGCAGGAGATTACGGGACATGCAGATCCTTTCCGGGCCTTCCAGCAGACGGTGGAGACATGTGCCCTGGTGATCTGCCTGTGGGTGAGCAAGAAGCAGATCTGGGATACCTATACAAGAGAGGAGAAGGATATCATTGCAGATTTTCTGCTGTCCTATGCCCATGAGAACACGGTGCCTCAGAATTGGCGGCTGTTTAATATGCTGGACATGGCATTCCTGCATATGGAGGGCTATCCCATCCAGAAGGATGTGATGCGTGACCATGCCCAGGCTATCCTGAACTATTATGTGGGGGACGGCTGGTACCGGGATGGCCACTCCTTTGACTATTATTCCTGCTGGGCTTTCAATGTATATGCGCCCATCTGGAACCTGTGGTATGGCTATGAGAACGAACCCTGGCTGGCGGAGAAGTTCCAGGAGCAGTCCAACAGACTGATGGAGACATACGGGGATTTTTTCGACCGGGACGGCTGGACCAATATGTGGGGCCGCAGCAACATCTATCGGAATGCTGCCACCAGTGCCTTTGATGGCAATATGCTGCTGCGCGATGGCAAAGCGGATCCTGGCAGGGCCAGGCGGATCTCCTCCGGCTCCTTGATGCAGTTTCTGGGAAGGGAGGATTTCCTGTACAAAGGAGTGCCTACCCTGGGTTTCTACGGCCAGTTTTCCCCTCTGGTACAGGGATATTCCTGTGCGGAATCCCCTTTCTGGCTGGGGAAGGCTTTCCTGTGCCTGCATCTGCCCGCAGACCACCCCTTCTGGACGGCGAAAGAGAACAATGGTACCTGGGAGAAGCTGGGAAAGGAGGAGGTGAAAGTCACCTGCCTGGATGGCCCCGCCCTGTGCTTCTCCAACCATGAGGCGAACGGGGAGACCATCCTTAGGACTGGCAAGGTGGTGAAGCAGCCTGGAGATGAGCATGGCATGTGGAATTATTCCAAGCTGTGCTATAATACCAAGTACCCATGGGAATCCGTTCCCAGGCAGTCCATTCCTGCAGAAGCAGCTGTAGAGGCGGGGCATGCGCCAGGCGCGGCATCCGTCCAGGAACCAGCAGCGCAGGGGATGCCGGTCCTCCATGTGGAGTCCCAGCAGTATGTGCTACAGGATATTACCACGGGCAGCTTTACCAAAGCTAATGTAACCTTCTGGTGTGGCCAGAGGGAGGGGGTGCTGTACCGTAGGCAGTTCTTTGACTACCGCCTGGACCGGGAGTGTCACTGGACACAGGCCGTGAACCTGGCAGATTTTACGGTGCCCTTAGGCGTGGTGCGGGTGGACAAGCTGCGGCTGCATAGATGCCCTGTGGCCCTTACCTTGGGTGCCTACGGGTTCCCGGACAATGGGACGGAGATTGTGGAGAAGACCTGTGGTAGGGCCAGGGCCATTGTCCTGAAGGGCAGGGATGCCCTGGGAGGGGAGAAACAGCTGGCCATGACCATCTATGACGGCTGGCAGGAACTGAAACTGCTCCGCAGCCAGGGAACCAACCCGGACTCTGAGCGCTCTATCATCCTATATGCAAGTATGGAGCGTAAGAAACAGTACGGTTATGAACCCTATGTGTTGGTATCCCAGGTGATTACAAAGGAGAGTCACCAGGATTTCACGGAAGAAGAGCTTTTCCCGGTTCAGGAGATTACATACACTGACCCGGAAGGGTGTGGCGGCTACGGCCCTGTGACAGTGCGGATGAAGGACGGGAGCGTGAAAGTCGTGGAATATGAGGGCATGGAAGGCAGGATGAGGCTGTAGGTTCCTTTGGGAGGAATGGAATGAAAAAATACCTGCTGCCAGCCATGATGCTGGTGATATTTGAAACGGTGGCGATTACACTGTGGCTGACCACAGATAACCTGTTTTACCTGTTTAACTTCAGCTATATCGGGATGGCCATTGCATTGGGCATCTTTCTGTTCCTCCGGAAGTATCAGCATGCGAGACGTGTAACGCAGCTTCTGGTGGGACTGTATATGCTGGTCTACCTGGGACTGGCCTGCAGGGAGAATATGCAGATCGAGGGATTCTGGTACTATCTGTTTACCGGGGTATTTGAGGCGGCAACGATCCACTATGCAGTGGCCAAGATATTCGGGCCACTGCTCTTCGGAAGAGGATGGTGCGGCTATGCCTGCTGGACAGCCATGGTACTTGACTTCCTGCCCTATAAGGTGCCGGAACAGCCCCGCAGGAAGATAGGATGGATCCGGTATATCACCTTTGTGGCATCGCTGGTATTCATGGCCGCCCTTTTCCTGGCCCATGCAGGCAACATGGAAAGGATCATGTTTTGGGCCTTCCTTATAGGGAACCTGGCTTATTATGCCATTGGCATTGGCCTGGCTTTCCTGTACAGGGACAACAGGGCCTTTTGCAAGTACATATGCCCCATAACCATATTCCTGAAACCTATGAGCTATTTTTCCCTGATCCGGATAAAATCTGATAAGGGCAAATGTATATCCTGTGGCAAATGCAAGCGTGTGTGTCCCATGGATGTGGATGTAACGGACCCGTCCAGGAACAGGGAGAACGGAACAGAGTGTATCCTCTGCATGGAATGCGTAAGGAACTGCCCGAAAAATGCGTTGTAGGGGCTGTATCCTGCCTGCCCGGTCATCTGACCTGTCGTCTTAATCCATAATCACGCTGATGGGACTGTCCGGCGGCAGCTTTTCCAGGATCGTATTCTGTTTACACCATACTTGAATGAAATCGGGCAGCGTCTCCAGGGGTTTTAAACTGGTGACGCTGTTGTCTGTAATGTCCAGGTACTGTAAGGCTGGCAGCATCTCCACGAAATCAATGGAGTCGATCTGATTGGAGGCAATGTCCAACTGGGTAAGGCCCGGGAAGTGGCCGAACATGTCGCAATGTTCTGACAGGGACACCATATCCCCGTTGTTATAGGTGGGATCCCGCAGTACCTTCAGCCGTTTCATGGAGAGGATCTCCAGTCCCTCATTGGTGGGGATGGCATCGAAGTCCAGACCGATCTGGCATTCATCCAGGGACAGTTTGCGCAGGGTGGGGATCCCGAAGATCTCCTCCACATTGCCGAAGATATGGCTGTTGTCCAGAACCAGGGTTGTGAGGTTAGGCAGCTTGGTTAATGGCTCCAGGGACTCCACATAGGAGGAGAAATCATGGATAGTCAGGGTGGTCAGCCCCTGCATGGAGGTGATGGCATCCAGTTCCCATCCCGCACATCGCTTCAGTCCCAGGGAGGTGACACTGGACGCATCCCTGAGGGGGGAGAGGTCATTGGCATTCTCCAGGTAGAGTTGTTCTAAGCCGGACAGCTTCTGGAAGGAGGGCAGGGCCGTGCCATAACCCAGGCTGATGGACAGACTGGTCAGCTTTTCCAGGTCACCTACCACGGCATAATTTTCCACATTGTAATTATCCAGAAGGGACAGGACAGTCAGTTCGGGACAATCGGCCAGGGCGCTGATATTGGAGATCTGGGTATCCTCCACCGCAAGCTGGGTCAGGTGCGGCATCACTTTAATGAACTCAATGCTTTTCAGTTCTGAGGAGTCCAGGGAAAGCTGTTCCAGGCTGGTCAGCTTCATAAGGGGACTGTAGTCTGTCAGCCGGTCACAGCCGGTAAGGGACAGGCCCAGCAGTCCGGGAAATTGTTCCAGGGCAGAGATATCCTCCAGGGAGCGGTAGTCCACGCTTAAGTAGAGCAGGTTGGGGAAGGCCTCGATGCCATCCAGGCTGTCCTCGAAGATGGAATCCTTCACACCCAGGACGGTAATCTGTTCCGGATGAGGAAGGATCTCGGTGAACTCCTGGATGGTATTGTCCGCATATACATAATACAGATCCTGGAGGCCGTCTAAGTCTCCCTTGCTTAAGTCATCATCCAGATAGAGTTGCTGCAGGCCGGTGAAGGTCTTTAGGTCGGACAGCTCCATGCCGAAGGAATCGGTGAAGGTGAGGGACATTACGTCCGCTCCTGCAAGCTGATAGTATATGGTCTGGTCCTCCTGGCTGATCTCCAGCATAAGGATGCTGTCCAGATCCTGGGCGGTGATGGCACTACAGGGTTTGTCGAAGATTACTTCCACCAGGTCCCGGAAAAAGCCAGACTGGGGCAGCAAAACGGTCTCAACAGAGGTATCCTCCTGTCTGTGTCCTGCATCAGATCCGTCTTCTTCCTGTGCCCAGGGAAGGCGTTTCTCCTCTGTCTCCCAGTCTGAGGGCAGATGGTCCGTGGCATCTGACGGCAGGTCTTGGGATCTCCATACTTTCATAAGGGCCAGGCTCACGTTTAGGACGAGAATGGCCAGGATGACAGCTACTGTGATTAGGGTAGTCCGGGTTCTGGTATTTTTCCCGGACTGGCCAGGGGATGCCTGGTGTGCAGGCGGGGGAACGGACCTGCCCGGCGCTTTTGTCTGCCGGGAGGAAGCCTGCCCAGTGCCCTGGGTCTGTCTGGTTCCCTGTGTCTGCCAGGTACCCTGGGTCTGTCCGGTATAGGGCTTCCCGTTGTAGGGCGTCTGTTGGCCGGAGGTCTCCCGGGTCTGGTCCCGCAGGTAGTAGCCGCAGTCCTTACAGGTCATCCTGCCGTTGATCATTTTCAGCTTTGTGCCGCACATGGGACATTTCTTCTTTGCATTTGCCATTTCTCTATTCCTCCACTTTGACGGTGACGGCCATTTCCTCCGGAAGGATACCGTCATCTGCAACAAAGATGATTTCGTGGGTTCCTGTCTGGGAAGCTGCCGGTACCCAGGTAAAGGTTGCGCTTTCCGGATCGAAGGAAGCACCTTCTGGGAGGTTGCGGCAGGACAGGGTAAGGGACACATCTGCACCTTTCACACTGTGGCGTCCAGCGGCGACCCTTTCGTTGTAGACAATACCTGTGTCAGCCTCCTTGGAGAGGTCCGTGGCTGGATTCCTTGCCGTAAGGGCCACTGCCAGGGTATCCCCCACAGACACAGTCCGTGGAGTTACTGGCTGGATAAAGGGCCGGTGTACGGTCAGGGGCAGGGGATAGGCATCCGTGTCTACCTGGTAGGTGTAGCCATTCTCCGGGCAGGGAACTGTGGGATAGGGATAGCAGTCATCCGAAGGGGTTCCCGGTGCAGGGGCATGGATCTGTACCTGGGCAATGTCCAGGGCGGGATCCGTGACTGTAAGGCCGGTGACACATGTGGTGAAGTAGGGCTGTCCGGGCACATATTCCGCGTTGGTGTGGCGCCTGTAGTGATGGGTGACGGCGGCAATGGGGGCCGGATTGTGGACTGTCTGACTGTCTGCTGCCATACTTTCTGGCTGGTTGGGCAGATCCAGGTCTTCCAGGAATGCCTGGTGGACATTGTCCAGCACACACACATGCCTGCCGTCAGGCACCCTGCAGGTGATGGTAATGTGCCTGAGGCACAGACCATCCACATGCCTGGCATAGAGTCCGAAGGCCGGTAGGATGCCCCAGTTGCTGGGTTCCGGATATACATCGGGAAGCTCCGGCACATTACAGGGATCCTCCACCCAGCTGCCTTTTGCCTGATCCCAGCTTACCCTGGGAAGCAGGCCCTCATTCTTGCAGAAGAAGGTATTCACCAGCCAGGGCAGGCTCTGGACCCTGGGGCTTGCGTGGAACTGGGAATACCCCCAGTCCGTGTTCAGCTGGCGCTGTTCCACGGCGTGTTCCATGGACAGGCCGCCCCGGTATTCCACGGAGATATGCTCCAGGGTGATATTCTGCAGGTGGGAATCTACAAGCCCCATTAAGAGGATGGGATATCTGGGATCCACATTGGTGATCTTCACATTGCGGATCAGCACATTGCTGATGCTGGCCAGTTGTCCGGATCCTGTGCCATTGGCGTACAGGGGCAGATCCTGCTTAAGGATCTCCTTTCCTGGGTCTGTCTCATAGGAATGGCTTTCAGGGTGCCATGTCTTCAAGTAATAGCGGCCTTCCCGCTCTTCGTAGAGAGCGGGGTTACAGCGCACCGGGTCGGTGCCATCCACGACCTCAAAGGCAGAATAGCCGTCCACGCTGACAGTCCTGGTACGGTTATAGGACGGGGTATAACGCTGTATGGGATAACAGTGACGGGCATCATCGTCTGGCAGGATCCACTGGGGATTGTCCAGCCGGACATTGCCGGGGGCAGGAGGGTAGGCTGTTGAGGGGGTATTGCCTGTCACGGGGAAGCGTCCCCTGTCCCCCGCCCGGAGGAAAATGGGGGAACTGGACACATTGTCCATGACACAGTCCTCGAAGATCACGTCCGTCAGGGAGGAACCATCCACCGCCTCCAGCCCAAAGCCCCTGGAGCGGTCAAACCGCACCCGGCGGATGGTGACCCGGTGATAACCGCAGGTGGACTCGGTGCCAAATTTTACCCGGCCTGTGGGGCCGCAGCGGTCCTCCGCTACCAGCTTATCCCGGGTGTAGCTTCCCCCATAGACGCTGCCTGCATCATAGCCGCTCACCACGCAGTCCTCCACCAGCACGTTTTCCAGGGGCTTGAAGATCCCTGCCCCGAAGGAGGCCTTCAGGCACAGGCCATCATCCGTCAGGGAATTGCAGGTGCTGTGGCGGACAGTCACATCCCGGCAGCAGTCAATGTCAAAGGCATCCCGGGTGGTGTCCACCAGTATATGTTCCACATAGAGATTCTCACAGCCCTCTGTGATAATGGCAAAATGTCCCCCGATGGTAATGGAAAAATCGACAAGCACCAGGTTCCTGCACCGCACCAGGGCGATGCCCTTGTTCCCGAACCATTCGCCCCTGTGGCCAGGCAGCATGCGGTCAGCAGGTTCTCTGGGATCTCCTCCCTGAAGGACATATTCCAGTTCACCGGTGTCCGGGTGGAAACGCCCCCCGGTGAACAGCCCCCTGCCACAGATCATGATGTTCTCCAGGTCGGCTCCATAGACCAGGCTGTTGGCAAAATAGGAGTGTCCGTGGTCCTGGAGGCCCAGATAGGGGTTCACCTCCGGCTCTTCATACTGTCCCCCTTCCCCGGAACAGTCCCCACCAGGAGCCTGCAGGCCGGGTCTGGCCGCTGCTATCACACAGCCTTCCTCCAGGGACAGATTCACATTGCTCTGAAGCAGGATGGTGTATACGGGAAAGGTACCGGCAGGAAATACCACGGTGCCGCCACCTTCCCTGGCCGCCTGCCGGATGGCGGCATTGATGGCAGAGGTGTTGTCGCTGGGGGAAGCTGTTTCACAGGCGCCAAAGTCCGTGATCAGGTACTGGCTTTCCTTATGCAGGTCCAGGGGGGTGATGGAGGCACCTGTGGCCTCCGGTATGGAATATGTAGTCATGGGGGATTCCTTTCTGGATGTATGGTGTTCCGGCAGCCGGGGAAGCATGGATCCACAGGCTGTCTTTCTTCCTATTATACAATAGATTAGGCAGAAGGTCAAAATGTTACAGCTTGTAAGAGAAAAGTAATTTATTTTCAGATTACAGGTGAAAAAAAAAACAAGGTATGCTATAATGGGCAAAGAGGGAAGAAGCAAAAGAAAAAGAAATGGAAAATGAAAAAGTGCAACGAAAGGGAAAGGTACCAAGTATGGAACAGAACCAGTACAGCAATGTGAACCTGGCAGCAGGACCAGGTCCTACGGGAAGGAAGAAGCAGAAGTTTTATGATGGGATCCAGGTGCGGATCCTGACTGTCATGATCCTGGCAGTGATCATTTCTGCCATGCTCCCCACTTATGTGGGCATCAAGAATTTTAACGCCCAGATTACCAGCACGGTGGAATCTACTATGCTGTCGCTGGCAGATGCCTATGGCAGGCAGTTGTACATCACCTTGACGGTGAATGGGCAGATGCTCTCCACAGAGGATCTGACCCAGCTTCTGGGAAATGTGACGATTGAGGGAGTGGATGGCAGTTACTGCTACGTGGTGGACGGGAACGGCACTGTGCTGATGCACCCGGAGGCCAGTCTGGTAGGCAGGCCTGCGAATAATGCCGTGATCGATGACCTGGTGAGACAGATCCAGGCCGGCAGGATTCCCCAGGCAGGAGTAACAGAGTATAACCATGAGGGTGTCATGAAGATGGCAGGCTACTTTGTGGTACCGGATGGATCGGCCATTGTGGCGTTGTCTGCGGATAAAGCAGAGGCCTTGAAATCCGTCAATGAATTCATGATGCTTTGCATTGGCATTGCGCTGGGCATCACGGTTATCCTGGCGATTATCGGTTTCCTGATTGCAAGGGCCATTACCAAACCCATCAAGCTTCTGACCAAGGTCATTGACCAGAATGCAGAATTTGACTTCTCGGATAAGAGTACCAGCAAGATGCTGGCGGCGGGACGGGGGGAGACTGCCATCATGAGCAGCGCCCTGGATACCATGCGGGAGAATGTAACGGGACTGGTGGGACAGCTCACAGATATGACCGGGAAGCTGAAAGACAATTCCGAGGCGCTGAAGGACATTGTGGAGCAGCTTAACAGCAACTCCTGTGACAACTCTGCTACCAGTGAAGAACTGGCGGCCAGCATGGAGGAGACTTCTGCCACCACAGCTGTCATTGATGAGAAGATGACGGACATTGACGAGAATACCAAGAAGATCAGCAATCTGACCAATGAGGGCGAGAAGAGCGCCCAGCAGATCATCCAGAAGGCAGAAGACTTGAAGCGCAACACAGAGGAAGCCGACAGGAAGGCCAAGGACATCTACGCCAAGGTGAAGAAGGAATCCGATGCCGCCATAGAGAAAGCCAAGGAGATCGAGCAGATCAATGCGCTGACTGAGGCCATTGCCGCCATAGCCAGCCAGACGGAACTGCTGTCCCTGAATGCGTCCATAGAGGCGGCCAGGGCAGGAGAGGCAGGAAGAGGATTTGCAGTGGTGGCAGGGGAGATTGGCAACCTGGCTTCCCAGTCCACAGAGACGGTAAACAATATCTCTACCATTGTGTCCGGGGTGAAGGATGCCGCCATCAGCATGGAAAGCTGCCTGCGTCAGACCATTACTTTTATGGAAGATGCTGTGATCAGGGATTACAATATGTTCATTGGTGTCAGCGAGGAATACAGCGCAGATGCGAAATCCTTCTCCGATATCATGCAGACCATCAACCATTCCCTGGGGGAACTGGAGACCAGCATTACGGATATCTCCAACTCCATCCAGGGCATCAATGCCACGGTCAATGAGGCGGCTATCAGTATCAATGATATCGCCATCAAGGCTACGGATATGGTGGGATATGCTTCTGACACCGGGAACCGTGCAGAGGAGAATGCAGGTCTCTCCATCCAGCTGGATGAGATTGTGGGTAAGTTTACCGTATAAGGTTACAGCAGGTAAATCGTGCAGAAGAGATAACAAGGAACCAGGAGACGTCTGGAAGGACGGACTCCTGGTTCCTTATTTTTCCAGATCTTGCTCTCAGACATTTTTTTCCAGTTTTTGCCTTGACAATTCATTTCGAAAGCTGTATGATAATCTGCAAATAGTTTGAGTGTCAAATAACTTGAAAGCCAAACAAATAGAAATTCAAACTATTATATCTGGTATGGAAAACCATAATAGAAAAGGAGAAAGATCATGTTTGAGAAGGTAAAGGAAGTCATCGTGGAGAAACTGAATGCGGACGGCATGGAGATCACGGAGGAGACCAGCTTTAAGGAGGACCTGGATGCGGATTCCCTGGACCTGTTTGAGATGGTGATGGCCCTGGAAGAGGAATTCGGCATCGAGATTCCTTCTGAGGACCTGGAGAAACTGGTGACAGTAGGGGATGTACTGGAGTATCTTGCGGACAAGGGTATCGAAGAATAGAAGCGGAAGAAGAGTATAGGTATGGAGACGAGAATCACACAGATCCTGGGGATTGCATACCCCATTTTTCAAGGCGGCATGGCCTGGGTGGCTGAATGGAACCTGGCATCTGCCGTGTCTAAGGCCGGCGGGCTTGGCATTATAGGGGCTGGTGGAGCGCCGGCTTCCTTTGTGCGGGAACAGATCCGGAAGGTGAAGGAAGTTACGGACAGACCTTTCGGGGTAAATCTCATGCTGATGAACCCGGAGGCAGATGCCATTGCCAGGGTGATCGTGGAGGAACAGGTGCCGGTAGTGACTACCGGCGCAGGAAATCCCGGGAAATACATGGCCCTGTGGAAAGAGGCGGGGGTGAAAGTGATCCCTGTGGTGGCCAGCAGCGCCATGGCAAAGCTCATGGAGCGGGCAGGTGCAGACGCTGTGGTGGCTGAGGGCATGGAGAGCGGCGGCCATATCGGCAACATTACCACATTTGCACTGGTTCCCCAGGTGGTGGATGCCGTATCCATTCCTGTCATTGCAGCAGGTGGAATTGCAGATGGCAGGGGATTTGCAGCGGCATTTATGCTGGGTGCGGAAGCGGTCCAGGTGGGAACCCGCTTTGTAGTGGCAAAGGAATCCATTGTCCACGAGAATTACAAGAGGAAAATCCTGGGTGCAAAGGATATTGATTCCCAGGTCACAGGCATGAGTCATGGACATCCGGTGCGGCAGATCAGGAACCAGATGACCCGGGAGTACCTGAAGCTGGAGAAGGAAGGAGCGTCCTTTGAGGAACTGGAACAGTTGACCCTGGGGGCATTGCGCAAGGCCGTGGTGGACGGAGATACCGTAAACGGTACCTTGATGGCAGGGCAGGTGGCAGGACTGGTGAGCCGGGAGGAGACCTGTAAAGAGATCATAGACGATCTCATGGGAGGCTGGAACCTTCTGGCGGCAAAAGCACATGTAGGGATGTAAGAAGGTTACTGTTCACTGGTGCCACCGCGGGGTGTTTTCACGTTTCCAGCGTGACAAACCCGAGACTGCCATGCAGTGCGTAATTGCTGTGAACGGAGTGAACAGTAATGTAAGGAGCAGGGATACAGAATGGGAAAGACAGCATTTATATTCCCTGGCCAGGGTGCGCAGTACTGTGGCATGGGGAAGGATTTCTACGAGAAGTTTGAGAGGGCAAGGAGAGTCTATGAAATTGCCGGGCAGGCTACTGGCCTGGATGTGGCCGGGCTGTGCTTTGTGGAAAATGACAGGCTGGATGTGACGGAGTACACCCAGATTGCCATGCTGGCCACGGAAGTGGCAATCCTGGAAGTGCTCCGGGAGAAAGGATACCAGGCGGACTGCTGTGGGGGACTGAGTCTTGGCGAGTATGGTGCCCTGGCGGCCGCCGGGGTCATGGAACTGCCGGATCTCTTCCGGCTGATCCGCAGCCGGGGAATCTATATGCAGGAGGCTTATCCCACGGGAGGGGCCATGACAGCGGTGCTGGGACTGGATGCAGATACCATCCGCAGGATCTGCCAGGAGACAGAAGGGATCGTGTCCATTGCCAATGACAACTGCCCCGGCCAGATCGTGATCACCGGGGAAGAGGCTGCCGTGCAGAAGGCAGCTGACAGACTGAAGGAAGCCGGGGCGAAGCGTTGTATCCCCTTGAAGGTCAGTGGTCCTTTCCACTCTGTGCTTCTGGCAGGGGCCGGGGAGAAGCTGGGTGCAGAACTGGAGAGAGTGGAAGTAAAGGACCCCGGAATTCCCTATTACAGCAATGTGGAAGCAGTCCCGGTGACCGAGAAAGGCAGGGTGAAGGAGCTGCTCACCCGCCAGGTGTCCGGTACCGTCAGATGGCGGGAGATCATGGAGCACATGCTGGAAGAGGGTGTTGATACTTTTATCGAGATCGGTCCGGGGAAGACACTCACAGGGTTCCTGCGGAAGATGACCAGGGATGTGACCATGCACAATGTGGCCACGGTGGAGGACCTGGATCTTCTGGACGTCTGGAAGAAGGGAAGATGAAGCAGGGAACATATGACAGGGATTCCATGAGAAAGGGGAGGGCAGGGATGGAGACAGGAAGCTTGGAGGACAGGGTGGCCCTGGTCACAGGGGCGGGCCGGGGCATAGGCCGTGCCATTGCAAGGAGACTGGCCAGGGAAGGCGCTTTTGTGCTGGTGAATTACAATGGCTCCAGGGAGCGGGCCATGGAGGCTGTGGAAGAGATTCGCAGGGAAGGCGGCCAGGCAGAAGCTATAGGCTGTGATGTATCCGACTATGAAGCCTGCAGGTCCATGGCAGAGGAGATCATCGGGAAATATGGCCATATAGACATCCTGGTGAACAATGCCGGAATCACCCGGGACAATCTGATCCTGCGCATGACGGAGGAGGAATATGACCAGGTGCTGGACACCAACTTGAAGGGTGCTTTTCACACCATACGCCATTTTTCCCGGTATTTCCTGAAGCAGAAGGGTGGAAAGATTATCAACATATCATCGGTGTCCGGCATTATGGGCAATGGGGGCCAGGCCAATTATGCAGCTTCCAAGGCCGGCATGATCGGGCTGACGAAGAGTGTGGCCAGGGAACTGGCTTCCAGGGGGATCTGTGTCAACGCTGTTGCCCCGGGATTTATCGAGACGGAGATGACAGAAGCCATGCCGGGGAAGGCCAGGGAATCCCTTCAAGAGAAGATTCCCATGGGCAGGAGTGGCAGGGCAGAGGATGTGGCAGGCCTGGTGGCTTTCCTGGCAGGGGATGCCGCAGACTATATCACGGGACAGGTGATCGCCGTGGATGGGGGCATGTGCATGTAGGGGTATTTTCCAGATACCTATGTCTGGAAAACGCAAAGACATGCAGACAGGCAGCATGCCAAAGCGGCATGCAAAAGTGACATGCTTCAGAAAGGAGTAGAATGAGCAGACGTGTAGTAGTGACTGGCCTGGGCGCAGTGACGCCCATTGGGATAGGGGTGGAGGCCTTCTGGAAGGGTGTCCTGGAGGAGAAGACAGGCTTCGCCCCTATTTCCAGGTTTGACACCACGGGCTATAAATGCAGGCTGGCGGCAGAAGTGAAAGACTTCCAGCCGGAACAGTATATGGACAGGAAGACAGCCAGGCGGATGGAACTGTTTAGCCAGTATGCAGTGGCGGCAGCAGGGGAAGCCATTGCCGATGCCCGCCTTGTGATGGAGGAAGAAGATCCTTATCGGGTAGGCTGTAGCATTGGAAGCGGCGTGGGCAGCCTCCAGGCCATGGAGCGGGAGTGCGGCAGGCTGGCGGAGAAGGGGCCTTCCAGGGTAGGGCCTCTTTTTGTGCCGCTGATGATCTCTAACATGGCGGCGGGAAACGTGAGCATCCTCTACGGCCTGAAGGGAAAAAGCCTGAATGTGGCCACAGCCTGCGCCACAGGAACCCATTCCATCGGGGAGGCATTCCGGGCCATCCAGTACGGTGAGACGGATGTGATGGTGGCTGGAGGGGCAGAAGGGGCCATATCCCCCATTGGGATCGCGGGATTTTCCTCCTTGACAGCCCTGTCTGACAGCACAGACCCGGCACGGTGTTCCATCCCTTTTGACAAAGACAGGAGTGGATTTGTGATGGGGGAGGGATCCGGCGTGGTGGTCCTGGAAGAACTGGAACATGCGAGAGCCAGGGGCGCCCGTATCTACGCGGAAGTGCTGGGGTATGGCACTACTTCTGATGCCTACCATATCACCTCCCCGGCAGAGGACGGCTCCGGGGCAGCCAGGGCCATGCGAAATGCCCTGGAGGACGGCGGCCTGGCGCCGGAGGCCCTCACCTATATCAATGCCCACGGCACCAGCACCCACCACAATGACTTGTATGAGACCAGGGCCATCAAGCTGGCTTTCGGCGCACATGCGGGGAAACTGAAGATCAATTCCACCAAATCCATGGTAGGGCATCTGCTGGGAGCCGCCGGGGCAGTGGAGTTCATCACCTGCGTGAAGGAGATGGAGGAGGGATATATCCACCGGACAGTAGGCCTTCAGGAGACGGAAGGGGAGATGGACCTGGATTACTGCCAGGAGAGCTACCGGGAGGAAGTGCCCTATGCGCTAAGCAATTCCCTGGGATTCGGCGGGCACAATGCCTGTATCCTGTTAGGAGCCATTCCGAAATAGAAAGGAGTCACATACCATGCCATTATATACCGCCAAGGAGATTATGGAGATCATTCCGCACAGACAGCCGTTTCTGCTGATTGATACCATTGAGGAACTGGAACCTGGGGTGCGTGCCCTGGGCAGGAAATGCGTCAGCATGAATGAACCTTATTTTGCCGGACATTTTCCAGGCAATCCTGTGATGCCCGGTGTGCTCATTGTGGAGGCCCTGGCCCAGGTGGGGGCCGTGGCCATGCTCTCCCAGCCGGAGATGTCGGGATGCACTGCCTACTTTGCAGGGATTGACAAGGCGAAGTTCCGCAGGAAGGTGCTCCCTGGGGATGTGCTGGAACTGGAGACACAGATTGTGAAGGTGAAAGGGCCTGTGGGAATCGGCAGGGCAGTGGCCAGGGTGGAAGGCAAGGTAGCTGCCCAGGCAGAACTGACCTTTGCCATTCAATAAATACAGGGGGTTGGGATGAATCTGGATCGATATAAATTGAAGAGGGCAGAATACTTTGCCAGAAAGCTTAATAAACTGAATGCTTATCTGTCTGCTGGCGGAAAGCAGCAGGAGGAGAACGAGGAAGGAAAAGAGGCAGGCACTGCGGCCCAGACCCCGGAGCAGGCCAGGGAAGCCTATCTGATCCGCTGTCCCAAATGCGGCATGATGGTGAACAGGGAGCGGGTGGTCAGGAGGAAATATATCTGCTATGAATGCGGCGGGTATTTCCGGGTGAAGGTACATAACCGCCTCCGCATGGTGGCAGATCCACATAGCTTTGAACCCTGGTTCACGGATATGCCCCTGTGCAATCCCCTGGAGTATGAGGGCTACGAGGACAAGGTGACCCAGGCCAGGGAGAAGACCGGGCTGGACGAGGCTGTCACAGTGGGCCGGTGCAAAGTATTCGGGGAGGATATCATGCTGGGGATCTGTGATTCCCGCTTTCTGATGGCCAGCATGGGCCATGTGGTGGGAGAGAAAATTACCGCAGCCATTGAGCGGGCCATTGAGGAGAAGCTGCCAGTGTTCCTCTTCTGCTGTTCCGGCGGTGCCAGGATGCAGGAGGGGATCATCTCCTTGATGCAGATGGCCAAGACCTCGGCTGCCATCCAGAAGCTGGGGGAGGCGGGGCTGTTGTACTGTACGGTACTCACGGATCCTACAACGGGAGGCGTTACCGCCAGCTTTGCCATGCTGGGGGATGTGATCATGGCAGAGCCGGGGGCACTGGTGGGCTTTGCAGGTCCCAGGGTCATCCGCCAGACCATTGGCCAGGAACTGCCGGAGGGTTTCCAGACGGCGGAATTTCTGGTGGAGCATGGCATCATTGACGGCATTGTGAGAAGGGAGAGCCTGAAGAAGGTCATCTATTTCCTGGTGAAAGCCCACCAGGGCAGGGAAGGGGCCTATGCGCAGTTTGTACCCGGCAGGGAATTCCACTTTGTCCTGAATGAGATCCTGAAGGAAAAGACGTTCCAGGTGGAGCCTAAGAATGCCTGGGAGAAGGTGAAGGCAGTGCGCCGGGTGGAGAGGCCTCAGGCCTGTGACTATATGGAGCATATCTTTGACTATTTTGTGGAGTCCCATGGGGACCGTTCCTTCCGGGACGACCCCGCCATCGTGGGCGGCATCGGGTTCCTGGACGGCCAGGCGGTAACGGTGATTGCCGAGCACAAGGGCAAGGATATCAAGGAATGCCAGAAACGGAACTTCGGCATGCCCATGCCGGAGGGCTACCGGAAGGCCCTGCGGCTGATGCAGCAGGCGGAGAAGTTCCACCGGCCTATCGTCACTTTTGTGAATACAGCGGGCGCTTTCTGCGGCATAGAGGCAGAGGAAAGGGGTCAGGGGGAAGCCATTGCCCGCAATCTGAGGGAGATGGCAGCCCTGAAGGTTCCGGTGCTGTGTATTTTCATCGGGGAAGGTGGCAGTGGCGGCGCCCTGGCTACGGCGGTGGGCAATGAGGTGTGGATGCTGGAGAACGCTACCTATTCCATCCTGTCCCCGGAGGGATTCGCCTCCATCCTGTGGAAGGACTCTTCCAGGGCCAGTGAGGCCAGTGAGGTCATGCATATCACCGCCCAGGATCTGAAAAAGCTGGGGGTGATCGAGAAGATCGTGCCGGAGTTCGGAGGGGCAGATGCCACCACGGTGGCGGCCATCGGCGGTTACCTGAAGGAGCAGATCAAGGATTTCCTGCTCCGTTTCCAGGGGATGGACGGAGTGGAGATTGCCGAAAGGCGGTATGAAAGATTTCGGAAATTTTAACAGATGCAGGGGAAAGGACTGGGACATGTCAATCAGGATAATCGGAACGGGAAGCGCCCTGCCGGAACACCAGGTGACAAACGATGACCTGGCGCAGATGGTAGACACTTCGGATGAATGGATCAAGGAACGGACAGGGATCGGGTGCAGAAGGATCTCCACAGGGGAAGGAGTGGTATCCCTGGCGGCAGATGCCTGCAGGAAGGCCCTGGAGGACGGGGGAATGGAGGCTTCCCGGGTGGAACTTCTGCTGGTGGCCACCTGCACTCCTGAAAAGGGGATCCCCTGTGCGGCCTGCCAGGTGCAGGAGAGGCTGGGGGCGACGGAGGCAGTGGCCTTCGACCTGAATGCAGCCTGCGCGGGGTTCCTGTTTGCCCTGCATACGGCCTGCGCCTATGTGGAGGCGGGCATCTACCGCAATGCCCTGGTGACCGGGTCAGAGGTGCTCTCCAAGATCGTGGACTGGACGGACAGAAGCACCTGCGTGCTCTTCGGGGACGGGGCCGGGGCAGTGCTGGTGGAACGCTGTGAGGAGGGGGGCATCCTGGCCTTTGTACAGCATTCGGACGGCACAAAGGGGGATGTGCTCAGGTGTGACGGCAGACCCCTGTCCAATCCTTATGTGGATATTCCGGCAGAGGCACCTTTCGTGCAGATGGACGGACGGGAGGTGTTCGCCTTTGCAGTGCGCAAAGTTCCTGCCAGCATTGAGGAAGCCCTGGGGAAAGCCGGCCTGCAGGTGGAGGATGTGGATCTCTTTGTGCTGCACCAGGCCAACAGGCGTATTCTGGAGGGAATTGCAAAGCGGCTTGGGGCAGATATGGGACGGTTTGCCATGAACCTGGACCGGGTGGGAAACATGTCTTCCGCAGCCATACCGGTGCTGCTGGATGAACTGAACCGGGCGGGCAGGCTCAAGAGGGGGATGAAACTGGTGCTGGCAGGCTTTGGGGCAGGTCTCACATACGGTACCAGCGTCCTTCAGTGGTAAAATCGGGAAGAATCTGAAAAATACATTGACTTTTTCCGGGAAGTTGGTAAAGTTATATTATTGGCGTGCGGCGCTTCGGACCTGCCGTCCGGCGCCCTGTTCCACACTGCAGGGGCAACACTGCCTTTCACGGGCAAGTTCCGCTGGCGGATGTCCTGCAGCCTGGTACTTGTCAGAGGAAGGGTATGGAAGCAAATGGCACGAGGGACGAACCGTTCTTTAAATGAGTTGCTGGCGAGCCTGTTCAACCATGTGATGGACATGGAGGCCAGGGCAGTCATCACGGAGGAATACAGGGATATCACCAACAATGATATGCACATTATAGAGGCGGTGGGGGTGGAAGAACCCAGGAATATGTCTGTCATTGCCCATAGGCTATCCGTCACAGTCAGTACCTTGACAACGAATATGAACGGACTGGAGAAAAAGGGATATATTCGCAGGGAACGCAGCCAGGAAGATAAGAGGGTGGTGTATGTGACCCTGACAGAAAAGGGAAGGAAAGCATTCTACCATCATCGCGATTTCCACAAGAAAATGATTAGGGCCATAGTGAAAGACCTGAGCGAAGAAGACATGGAGATCCTGTACCGGTGTCTTATGAATCTCAGCCACTTTCTGGAGCCGGAAAAGGAGATGGATGAGTCTGGAAGAGGGGATTCAGGGGAGAAACAGAAAAGATAAGCTACAGGAGGACTGTAGGGAGACGTTGGAGGGTATCTACCCGGATATTGTCCACATCAATTGCCGGACAGGCGATTGTGCTTATATCAAGGACAGGGAGGAGATTGCCGGCAAGCTGTATACGGAATACAAATGGAGTGACCTGCGGGAGGAGGCCATGAAGAAGGTCTGCCCGGAGGACCTGGAAAGGTGCAGGATGTTTACATCCATGGAGAACCTGCAGCGGATCGGTGGCAGGGATATTCCCAGTGACACCTGTATCTACGGGAAGATCTTCCAGGGGGAATACTGCCTGCAACAGTCCGTGGTACTGCCAGAAGGTGTCAGCGGGGACAGTGTGCTGGTGTATACCAGGGATGCTGATGAGTCTGTCCGGATTGACGAACACTTGAAGAGGCAGCTTTTCCGGGAACTGCAGAAGGCAAGGGAGGCTGAACTGGCCCGGACGGAATTCCTGCGGTATGCGGACAAGGAACTGCATGCTGCCATGGAGGTGATCCTGGGCAGGCTTCGCAGGGAGGATGCCCCAGGGGAGGGCCAGGAACAGGCCGCAAGGATGGGGCGCTATATCCAGACCCAGATGGAGGATATCACCACATTAAGCAGTCTCAAGGAGAAGCGTCTGCCGATCAGGCGGGAAGTATTCTCCATGGCAGCCCTGCTGGAAGACTGCAGGGAGTATGCCCAGAGCAGGGCACAGGGGCACAACATTACGTTTGAACTGGAAGCATGCCAGGATCTGCAGGAGACTTATTATGGGGATCCCATGCGTCTGATGGAAGTACTGTTCCAGGTGCTGGCTAATGCTTTTGATTACAACCGTGACGGCGGCAGCGTGCGGCTGGAAGTCGGGCTTCAGGAATCAGGGGAAGCCGTGGACCAGGTGTATTTTCTGGTCAGGGATACAGGCAGGGGAATCGATGCACAGTTCCTGCCCAGGATATATGATAAGTTTGCAAGGCAATGCCCCGGGGACATGGGCAATACCCGGATGGGACTGGGGCTTTTCCTTGGGAAGATCGTGATGGACTCCATGGGAGGAACCGTAAGGGTAGACAGCCAGGAAGGCTGCGGCAGCAGTTTCCGGATGGTGGTACCACTGGTGCATGTGGAGGCCCGGGATCAGAGGCAGGCGTGGGAAGATATCTTAAATCCCCTGCCTAAACAGGCCGGGGAGAAGCAAGTGCTGCTGGTGGAGGATAACGAGATGAACCTGGAGGCTGCAGCGGAGCTTTTGCAGGAGGACGGATACCACGTGGTGGGATGCCTGAATGGCAGGGATGCCCTGCAGGCCTTCGCACACAGTATACCGGGCACCTTTGGACTGGTACTTGCGGATGTGGAGATGCCTGGAATGGATGGAGAGATGCTTGCGGAGAAGATCCGGGAACTGCCCCATGCAGACAGCCTTAAGGTACCCATAGTGGGAATGTATGTAGATCCCCATGCCCTGGAAGGGACAGACAGGGGAAAAGCGTTCACAGGTGTGCTGGGAAAGCCGTTTAATAGTAAGGCGTTCCGCAGCCTGATGCAGGAGTACAGGACAGATATATGAGCATAGGAGAAGACAGGAAGCGGAAACTGGGGAGGATCAGGACCCTGATCTATGGCAGGACTGCCATCATCATGGTGGCGTTCCTGGCACAGCTTGGGATGTTGGCAGTGGGATACTATTGGCTTCGCGGTTACAACTTCGTGTTTTACTGGCTGTTTGTGACAATAACAGTCATAGCAATCGTGCATGTCTTCAACACAGGGGAAAATCCGGACATGAAGCTGTCCTGGATGTTCCCTATTGCTGTGTTTCCGGTGTTCGGGGCGATATTTTACCTGGCTATCATCCTGCAGCCGGGCACAAAAGTACTCTATGGCAGACAGCGGGAGATGTCCGCACGCACGAAAAAGTATGTGCGTCCGGACAGGGCGGTGTGGGAGAAGCTGCGGGCAGATAGCCCCCAGATGGGACAGCTTGCCCATTACCTGTATAGCTGTGACAACAGTCCTGTCTATGAACATTCCACAGTGACTTATTATGCCCTGGGGGACGAACAGTTTCCCCATATGGTGGAGGAACTGAAGAAGGCAGAAGACTATATCTTCATGGAGTTCTTCATTGTCAGTCCGGGATATGTGTGGGACACCCTTCTGGAGATCCTGCTGGAGAAGGTGAAGGAGGGGGTGGAGGTGCGGTTTCTGTATGATGGTACCTGTGTCCTGTGGTATCTGCCCAGTTATTACCCCCTGCTTCTGGAGCAGGAGGGGATCCAGTGCAGGATGTTTTCCCCCATAAAGCCCATTTTCTCCCCCCATTACAATAACCGGGACCATCGGAAGATTGTGGTCATTGACGGAAAGGTGGCATTTACAGGAGGGATCAACCTGTCAGATGAGTACATCAACCGAAAGCCCCGCTTCGGCCATTGGAAGGATGCAGGTGTGATGGTGAAGGGAGAGGCAGTGGAGCGTTTTGCCTATATGTTCCTGGAGATGTGGAACATGTCCGAGGGCAGTGCGCCGAAGAAGAGGAAAGGATCAAGTGTGGATGCCGGGGGAACCGGGCGGGAGCCTTCCGGTACAGCCCTGGTCCATGCTGCCAGGCAGCAGGGGGAGGAAGACTATGGGAAATACAGACGGGCCAGGGAGAATGCCCTGCCCGGAGACGGCTATGTGATTCCCTACAGCGTGTGCCCCCTGGGGCCGGAACGCGTGGGGGAACGGGTCTATCTGGACATCATCCACACCGCCCACACGTATGTACACATTATGACCCCATACCTGATCTTGGATTACCAGATGCTCATGGCATTGCGGTATGCCGCCCGGCGGGGGGTGGAGGTGGTCATCATCATGCCCCATATCCCGGATAAGAAGTATGCCTTTCTGCTGGCGAAGACCTATTATAACCAGCTTCTGGAGGCGGGGGTGCGGATCTGTGAATATGAGCCGGGCTTCGTCCACGCCAAGGTGTTCGTATCAGATGACTGTAAGGCGGTGGTGGGAACGGTGAACCTGGATTACCGCAGTCTGTACCATCATTTTGAATGCGGGCTGGTACTGTATCAGAATTCCCAGGTGGCCTTGATCGAGAGGGATGTGCAGGATACGCTGTCAAAATGCCTGGAGGTGATTCCCCAGGATTATGGCAGGCTGCATCTATGGGAAAGAGCCCTGGGAAGGATTATGCGGATCGTGGCACCCTTGATGTGAGGAAAGGCCAGGGCAGGAAAATAGATCGTTCCTTTACAAGGGAGTGTTGTTGACTTGAACGGCAAGACCGTGAAAAGGAACCATAGATCTGGTTTTAGGCAGGGAGCAGCTACCTGCCTTTTTGGTGTACCGGCAGGCATATATGGGTTTAGAAAAAAGTGATAGAGTATTTGAAACCTTGCCGGGAAAAAGGCGTCCATAGAGGTACAGAGAGGAAGGAACCGGCAGCCTACGGGGAGTCCAGCCAGACATGCCTGGGCCGGTGAAAGGAGGAGGGGTTTGAGAGATACACAGATACTGGATTTGTACTGGACACGGGACGAGCAGGCCATTGTGGAGACCCAGCGCAGCTATGGGGGATACTGCTATAGCATTGCCTTCCGTATCCTGCAGGTCAGGGAGGATGCGGATGAGTGTACCAATGATACCTGGCTGCGGGCCTGGAACTGCATACCGCCCAAACGACCCAGCCGGCTGGCCCTGTTTCTGGGAACCATTACACGGAATCTGTCCCTGGACAGATGGAAAGGAAGGCATACGATGAAACGTGGCAAAGGGGAGATGACGCTGGCCCTGGATGAACTGGCAGAATGTGTGCCGGATAAGCACAGCACGGAGGAGGCAGTGGAGGCCGCAGAACTGGAGAGGCTTCTCAATGCGTTCCTTCACAGTCTGCCGGAGCGGGAATGCAATGTATTTCTCAGAAGATACTGGTATGTGGAAGAGTATGGAAGCATTGCGGAAAGGTATGGGCTGAAGCTGAATACTGTGAAGACCATTCTCCATAGGACCAGGGGAAAGCTTCGGGATTATCTGGAGAGGGAGGGGATTGCGCTGTGAGCGACAGGAATAAGGAAGCAATGCGGATCATGGAAGCCCTAAGCGGCGTGGACCTGGAACTGTTGGAGCGCTGTGGTGCAAAAGAGGACTGGGAGTTCCAGGGACAGGAGGGGAAGGATCATACCAGAGGGAAACAGAAGCGTAGGGCCGGGGGAAAAGGCAGGAAGCCCATCTGGCAGTATGGCAGGGCCTGGGCAGCCTGTATAGCCCTTCTGATGGTAGGCGCAGTATCCTGGGGAGCCTTCCGCTTTGTCACTATGCCCCACGGGTCATCCTGGAGTGACAGCAAGGCAGGGGGAACTGCTGACGGTGCAGCCCAGGAAGCCTTGACAGAAGGGGGAGTCATGGAAGAGGGGCTGGAAGCCGGGAGGGGGAACGTGTCCGAGGATGTAGCCATGCCGGGGGAGGGGCCTGGGGACATGGGCCAGGGATCGCAAGAGGGCGGTGTGAATGCCGGGGAATCCGGGAACGGATCTGCCGGCGGCCAGGCTGGCGGGAATGGCGTGACCCAGGACACAGAGGCAGGAAGCAAGGTTGAAGGCGGCCAGGGCAGTGCGGGAGGGGTATCCCCGGGGGCAGGAACACAAGCCGTGGAGGACGGAAGGCAGGAGGAAGATTTTACCACAGACCGGGGAACGCCTGTAAGCCCTTACCAGGAGATTACGAAGGAGCAGGCCCTCAGTGTGGAAGTCCTGGGAGCCTACATCCCCTCACAGCTTCCTGCCGGATATGGGCTGGAATCAGTGAAGGCAAAGATTTCCCAGGAAGATGGGAGTACAGACATTCTCCTCTTGACCTGGACCAGGGGAATGGATTATATTACTCTATATATCAGTAAAACAGGGACAACACAGCCTGCCACGGTGGATGTGGACAGGCCGGAGACATACGATTTGCGTCTCTATGGGATTCCCTATGGGGAGACGGTGCCGGAAGCATACCGGGAGAGTGTGATGGATCCCGTATTTGCCTGGGAAGATATGAGCCTGGAGATTGTGGAGAGCCGTGTGGTGTCCCCGGAGGGGGACGCAGGGGATACGGACACCCCCAGGGGAAATTTTACGGTGGTCTACCCGGACGGGGTTTCCGTGCGCTTTACCGGCAGGGGGACACCGGAGGAGATCTGGGCTTTATTCCCGGTAGGCAGATAAGGGATCCGCAGATGGAAAAGAGGGGAACTGGCATGACAGGACAGACCAAGGGGCAGCATTCCATGACACAGGGGAGGATCGGGCTGCCCCTGCTCACATTTACCATTCCCCTGGTGCTGGGGAACTTGTTCCAGCTTGCATATAATGCGGCAGATTCCGTAATTGTGGGGAAGCTGGTGGGGGAGAGTGCCCTGGCGGCAGTGGGTACTTCCACACCCATTATGAATATGGCCATCCTTCTCATCAGCGGTATGTGCATGGGAGCCAGCATCCTGATGAGTTCTTATTACGGGGCGGGGGATTATGATACCCTGTCCGGGCAGATCAGCACCACCTTGCTGGCAGGGTGCATATTTTCCGTGACATTTTCCCTGGTGATGCTTATTCTGGCAGAACCGGTGTTGCGTCTGATCCAGGTGCCTGGGGAAGTGGTGCCAGAGGCGGCTGCCTACCTCAGGGTTATATTCCTGGGACTGGTATTTACCTTCCTGTACAATTTTCTGGCCAATACCCTGCGTGCCCTGGGGGACAGCCGCACCCCCCTGTACTTCCTGGTGGCCAGCTCCCTGCTGAATGTAGGGCTGGATCTGGTGATGGTAGCAGGGCTGGGGCTGGGGGTCCTGGGCAGCGGTGTGGCTACTGTGCTCAGCCAGGCCCTGTGCTGCCTGCTGTGCGGCATCTATATCCGGTTCCGGGTGCCCCTCCTGTGTCTGGGGAGAAGATGGCTGGTGTTTGACAGGAAACTGCTTGGAAAGACATTGTCCTACGGCAGTACCAGCGCCCTGCAGCAGGTGTGCCTGCAGCTTGGCAAGGTCATCATCCAGTCAGTGGTGAATACCCAGGGTGTCAGTGTCATAGCAGCCTTCGCCGCAGTGAACAGGGTAGATGACTTCGCCTATACACCCCAGCAGAACATCGGCCATGCCATGACCACGTTCATTGCCCAGAACAAGGGGGCAGGGGAGCAGGAGCGGATTAAAAGAGGATTCTTCTGGGGGATGTGTATAGAGGTGGCATATTCCCTGTTCCTGCTGGTATTCATTTTCCTGGGGGCACCCAGGATCATGGAACTGTTTGCGGAAGGGGAGAAAGCCAGGGTCATCGAACTGGGGACGGCATATCTGCGGCTGATTGCTTTTCTGTATCTGCTGCCGGGATTTACCAATGGCATACAGGGATTTTTCCGGGGGATAGGGGATCTGAAAGTGACGCTTTACAGTACATTCATGAACATGCTGGGCAGGGTGGCAGCGGTGGTCCTGATGATCCGGGTTTTCCACATGGGTTTTTCCAGCCTGGCCTGGGCGAACATGGCAGGCTGGATCCTGATGCTTCTGTTTGAGGTACCGCTTTTTGTAAAATGTGTGAAAAGCGATTTTGCGCTTCAGGGGTTCTCGTTCTCCCGCATGCGGTAGCCAATGCCGATCTCCGTGAACACGTACTGGGGGAGGGCGGGATTCTGCTCGATCTTGCGGCGGATATTGGCCATATTTACCCGCAGGATCTGGTTGTTGCTGTCCATATAGGGACCCCAGATGGCACTCATGATGGCCTTGTAGGTGAGTACCCGGCCGGAATTTTCCGCCAGCAGTGTCAGAAGCTGGTATTCCACCTGGGTCAGGTGGATCTTCTCCCCGGCCAGGGTAGTGGTTCTCCGCTCAAAATTGATCTCCAGGTCCAGTGCCCGGTAGATCCGGTCCTGGACAGACTTGTGGTGATGGCGCAGGCAGGTGCGGATCCGGGCCATCAGTTCCCCGGTGCCGAAGGGCTTGGTAATATAGTCATCTGCTCCCAGATCCAGTGCCAGCACCTTGTCTTCTTCCTTGGTGCGGGCAGAGATAATGATGATGGGCACACTGCTCCAGGTGCGGATCTGCTGCAATACCTGGCAGCCGTCCATGTCGGGCAGTCCCAGGTCCAGCAGGATCACATCGGGACACAGGGATGCCGCCAGGCTTAAGCCTTCCTGGCCGGTGGAGGCAGTTACCACCCGGTAATCATTGCCGTTCAAGGCAGTGCTCACAAAGGACAGGATAATCTTGTCATCTTCAATCAAAAGTACGTTTCTCTTTATGCACATGGCGGAGATTCTTCCTTTCTCTTCGGTAGAGTAAATGTAAACTCTGCGCCGCGGTCGTGATTGCGGCCTGACAGGGAACCGTGGTGGGCAGTGACAATGGTCTTGCAGATCACCAGCCCGATTCCCATTCCCTTCTGGGCATCTGTGGAGTGGGAAGCCGTATAGCTGCTCCCGTCAAAGAGATGTCCCAGCATGTTTTCCGGGATGCCGTTCCCGTAGTCCCGTACCGTGAAGGAGACCTGGGGGCCATCGGACTCCACCACGAAGTCAATGGGTGAGGCATTGCCAGAGTGGAGAAATGCGTTCTCCAGAAGGTTGATGGTCACCTGCTCGATGAGCACTGCATCCATGGGAAGCATGATGAAATCATCGGGAATCCTGGCGTGGATGACACAGTCAGGGTGGCGCTTTCCCATCTTCTGGATGGCAGCCCCCACCACCTCTTCCACGGATTCATCGGAGGTATTGATCGTCATGTCTTCATCACGGATCCGGGTGACGGTAAGCAGGTTTTCCACCATATTGATCAGCCAGTCGGAATCCTCATAGATATTCCGCACGATACTTACCTGGTCCGCCTGGCTGAGCTTGTCTTGATTTTCCAGGTATACAAGGCTGTTGCCCAGGATTCCGGTAAGGGGGGTCCTAAGGTCGTGGGAGATGGCACGCAACAGGTTGGCCCGCATTCTCTCGATCTCGGCCTCTGCAAGCTGCTTCTCCCGCTCCTTGATCAGGCTGGACTGGGTGTGCAGGTGAATGGTCATGGAACTGATCCATATGGATATGACAGCCAGGCACAAGAAAGTAATGGGATATTCCCATAGACAAGGATCCATGCCTAACACAGGACATGGGTACAGCAGGCGGAAGCTGAGTGCTGCGTACAGGGAACAGACAATGCCATAGAGATATCCTGTTGTGCTGGAGGAGACTAGAACCAGGAAAAAGGCGTAGACCAGTGGAATGTTGGCTGAAGTCCTGTGGAGGATACCGTAATAGAGACAGGAAAGCATGGTGGCAGCAGCCATCAGCCCCAGGGACAGAAGGGTGCTGTAAAAATGCTTTTTAAACCGTGGAAGGGTCTGTAATCTCTTTTGCATGGGTATTCTTCTGTTCCTTTCTGGCCGTTTCGGGCTGGTTTCTCATGGTTGTGATTCCTGGTTTTCCTCGTACCGGGGCAGGCTGGTTCTGTCCCGGGCTGGTATCTTACATGGAAGTGTCTACTGTCGTATCCTACGATAGGATTATACCCTTTTCCTGGAAAAGACGCAAGATCCTTTGTGAAAATCCAGCGTTAAAATGGTGTTAAGATGTAACTGGCTGAACTGTTACGTTAAGACTGGTCCCGGAACCACCTTCCTGATGCCCCGCAGGGAAGCACCAGACTGCCGCCTTCCACGGGCAGCCCCACCTCCCCGGACTCCACCTGGCCTCCCCGGCTTGCTGCCAGTACCGTCTGCAGCATATAGGAGAGTACGCCGGGCTGCAGGCCTGTGGTGTAGGAGTTGATCAGGAAAAACAGGGCATCCCTGGACAGGAGCCTTTCCGTAAGGCGCAGCAGGGGGAACAGGCTATCCTCAATCTTCCAGACCTCCCCTTTGGGTCCCCTGCCGTAGGAGGGGGGATCCATGATGATGCCATCGTACTGGTTGCCCCGGCGGATCTCCCGCTCCACGAATTTCACACAGTCATCTACCAGGAAGCGGATGGGTGCGTCTGCAAGACCGGAGGCGGCAGCATTCTCCCTGGCCCAGCCCACCATACCCTTGGAGGCGTCCACGTGGGTGACGGCGGCTCCGGCTGCAGCAGCAGCCAGGGTGGCTCCGCCAGTGTAGGCGAAGAGGTTGAGCACCTTCACAGGACGGCCCTGGGGAAGGGGATGGCATCGGATCAGGTGATAGAACCAGTCCCAGTTGGCAGCCTGTTCCGGGAAGAGTCCTGTGTGCTTGAAGCTGAAGGGCTTGAGTCTGAAGCACAGATGGCCGGACTGGGGGGACCTGGGCTGGGCGGGATCCAGGGAAGGTCCTGTCTGTGAGGTCCCTGCCCCGGGCATTGCCGGCAGGTCATAGCCGATGCTCCACTCGTCTGGCAGATGGAAGAATTCCCATTCTCCGCCGCCTCTGGCACTTCTGTGATAATGGCCATTCTTCTGCTTCCAGCCTGGGTGGTCATGGGGGGTGTCCCAGATGACCTGGGGGTCGGGGCGTACCAGGAGATAATCTCCCCACCGCTCCAGTTTCTCCCCGCAGGAGGTATCCAGTACTTCATATTCTTTCCAATGGTCTGCTATCCACATGAGATGTGTCTCCTATGACATGTTATGACCTGCCAGCCTGTATGACACTTTTGTGCCAGAGACTGGCTGAACTGTTACTGCTAATTTTACCATGACAACCGGTGCTTTTCAAGATATCTTCGCTTCATGATTCCTTTAGGTACTTCCAGAGGGTGGTGCGGCTAATCTTTAGTTTTTTGGCAGCTGCAGACTGGTTGCCCCCCAGTTCCCGGACTGTCCGGCCAATGATTTCCCGGGTGATTTCTTCCAGGGTGCCGTCCGGAAGGGGGGCATCTGTAGAAACCTGGGCAGGGGCTAAGTCCGTGGCGGGATGGTGCGCCGGGGAGCAATATCCTTCTGCTGCCAGGAGCTGGCGTACCTCCCCGGCCTGGATGTAGGGGGTGGTGGCCAGTACGGCCAGTTCCTTGAGTACACGCTTGAACTGTGTGTAATTGTGGGGCCAGGCATACTGCTGCAGCAGTTCCATGGCATCTGGCTGAAAGCCTGCAATCTGCTTGGACAGTTCAATGTTCAAGGAATTCAGGTACAGGCTGGAAAAGGAAGGGATGTCTGCCATGTTCTCCCTAAGGGGCGGCATATTCAGGAGCAGGCAGGACAGGTCATGGATGAATTCCAGGACCATGGGAGCGATTTCCCTTCCCGGCTGGGTGGTGCAGGAGAACAGGATCCGGTTGCTCTTGTGCAGTTTCTGTTCCAGGATGAGGGACAGGAGTTTCTGCAGCTTTTCCGTGGGGAGGCTGTCCAGATTGTCGAAGAACAGGGTGTTCTTCTGGTCGTTCAAGGGAGAATTGTAATGGTTGACCAGGAAACTCCACTCCTTGCCATTAATCCGGGCACAGTCAATCAGGACAAAAGGCCGTGTCCTGGCCGTGCCCTGTGAATAGAGCAGCTCGGCGGCATATTTCTTCCGGGTGCCGTCCTCCCCCAGGATCATGACAGGATAATGGTTCTGGGCGTAGGACAGGATCCGGTCACCCAGTTCCCTGGACAGGGAGATGACGCCATAGAAGCTGTGGAACATGGCTCGTTCCACATCCTTCTGGCCGAGGTAAGATACGCCATGTTTGGTCTTCAGGGGGGAGGTGTGGCTGCCTGTCAGGTAGAATGCCACATACTGCCTGTTCCCTGTCTGGAAAGCACGGCTTTCCACAGCATAGAGGGTCTGCCCGCACAGCTTGAAGAATTTGTGATCTTCACCGGACAAGGCAGCAGGGATCTCTGAGGACAAAAGGGACAGCAGTTCTGCGTTAAGCTGCAGGCTGGTGGAACTGTAGCAGAGTGTCTTGTCCGGGGTGAATACGGCAGTCTGTACGGAAGGGTGCTGGAGCAGGCCGTCCAGGAATAACAGCTTCTCTTCCAGGTGATAGAAGGTTCCGTGGGTTTTCACGGCGCGGTTCAGGGACTCCTGGAGACTTTCCATGCCGGAGGTAATCAGGATGGCATTGACCCCCAGGTCATGGGCAATGCTGTTTGTGACCACATCACACAGTACCAGACCGTATCCTTCTTCCTTGAGACGGGTCAGTAGTTCCCGGGCCTGGCCGGAACCGTGTATGGTGTGGATGGGAATCTGGTACTGGAGCAGGTCACACAGAAGCTTTGCGCTGGTGGTGATGCTGGGGAATCCGACAATGGCATATTTTCCCCGGTAATTATCTGCCAGCCTTATGGCGTGCAGGATGTCATAGACGGATATGCTGATTTCCACCACTGGAATGGTGGTGTTCTGTTCAATAAGCTGGGAAGTGCCGCCACGGGATATGATAATGTCATAATCTTCCATGTGCAGGCTTTTTACGATGTCCACGCCCTTAGACAAGTCCCCAACATATACATCCAGGGACAGGTCATCCCGGCCCTCTGCCAGGGATTCCAGGGCCGGTTTCATGGCTTTATAAGGTACAATTCCTAAAATGTGTGTTTTCCGGTGATCCATAGGGTTTCTCCTCTCTGACCGATTGCGCATACTGGCTTCTGGTTCCGGTGTTCTACATAATGTACAAGTCTATTCTACCATATTTTGCCATAAAAACAAGAAAAATGTACAAATATTGTACATAAACAGGAAAAAACAGACTTCCCATCTCTCTATGCATCGTTTATATTATAAACATAAACAATCTACACACAAGAGATAAATGAGAAATGTTTAGAATATGAACACAGGAAGATTTGCAAGAAACGAAATGCAAGACGGAGAAAAGGAGAGTCCGCCTATGTGCGGATAAAAGCATACATGAAGTTATTGGTGATAGCAGATGACCTGACCGGAGGCCTGGATACCGGCGTACAATTTGCCTTGCGGGGCATCTCTTCCCGGGTGCTGGTGGACCAGCAGGAATGGCAGAGCGGGAAATGGGATGAGGGGCAGGTGCTGATCCTGGACACAGAGACCAGGGGCATGGAGGGGACTAAGGCATACCAGACAGTGAAAGAGATCGTCCACGGAGCCTGCGAGGACGGTATTACCTATATCTATAAGAAGACGGATTCCGGACTGCGGGGGAACATAGGCTATGAACTCCAGGCAGTGCTGGATGGACAGGGGGCAGGGCTTCTGCACTATGTGCCCGCTTATCCCAGGAAGGGCAGGGTCACAAGGCAGGGTATCCACTATGTGGACGGGGTGCCTGTGGCGGAGAGTATGTTCGGGTCCGACCTGTATGAACCGGTTCGATATTCCTATATACCAGATATCATCCATGAACAGAGCCAGGTTCTGGTGGAACAGGATACCGGGCAACAGGTGCCGGATGGGAAGGAGAAGAAGATCCGGCTGTACAATGCCACGGATGAGTCTGAACTGGACAGGATTGCCAGACAGGTGGCGGGATCGGAAGAGGGAGGCATCACCTTGATGGCAGGATGTGCCGGTTTTGCAGAAGCCTTGTGCAGGACGATCCGGAATGTGCCCAAGAAGTGCCTGGTGCCAGGGAAGAAGGAACGGTTCCTGGCTGTAATCGGCAGTATCCATCCCATGGCTTCCCGCCAGGTCATATATGCCATGGGTGCAGGTTTCCAGCGTCTGGAACTGACACAGGAACAGCTGGCAGAAGGGTATTGGGAGGCCGGGGAAGGACAACGTCTCCTGGAGACCTGGAGGGAGAAGTGGCATACAGGAAGGAAATGGATCCTGGACGCAGGCGGGGTGTTCGCGGAAGGAGACATACAGGAGTATGTGGCCAAGACAGGCATACCAAAAGAAGCTGTCCGGCACAGGATTGCCGACTGCCTGGGCACTGTTGCCTGTGCCTTGATGGAGGATGCGGACCAGGCGGCACTGCTGGCTACCGGAGGGGATACCCTGGCCGGGGTCATGCGAAAGCTTAAGGTCCAGGAACTGAAACCCAGGGGAGAACTGCTGCAGGAAGTGGTCTACTCGGAATTTACCTGGAAGGGCAGGGTGTCCGGGCTGTTGTCTAAGTCGGGCAGCTTCGGTGGAGAAAGCCTGCTGGCAGACCTGGCGGCCCTGCTCCTTGGGGAAGGCTGACAGACAGCCGCTGATGTAAGGATATTGCAAAATATCACATATACTACATTACCTTTCAAAAGAATGGAGGAAAGACATGAAGAAAAGGATAGTATCGGTTTTGCTGTGCGCAACGCTTCTGTGCGGGCTGTCTACCGGATGCGGGAACCAGGATCCGGGACAGGATGGCACGGACAGCACCCAGGAACAGACAAAAGAGAGCGGAAGCCAGGAGGCAGATAGCGGGGAATCTGCCGGGGAGGGAGAGGATGCAGCCAAGCTGCCGCCGGAAGATTTCGATCCCAGGACGGCGGGCTTAAGTGACATCTTCCCGCTGGAAGAGCCTATTACCCTCACCTATCTTATCCGCCAGAATGATGCCATGGCAGCTACCATGGAGACCTATGCGGATGTGGAATTCCTGAAGAGGATGGAAGAACTGACCAACGTACATATTGAGTGGAACCACAACACCAGCGATGAGGCATTTGCCTTGATGATTTCCAGTAAGGAATACCCGGACCTGATCAACTGGCCGCTGATGAATGTGGCCGGGGGACCTGGTGCCTTGATTGAAGATGGTGTCATCATGGATCTCACGGAACTGATTCCACAGTATGCGCCCAATTACTATGCATGGCTCCAGAACAACCCGGAACAGGATATGGCCAGCCGCCTGGATGACGGCACCTTGTTTTCCATGGGATGCCATCTGGGGAACTGGGAGACCATGAAGATCGAGAAGACTTATATCCTGGGTCCCCAGATCCGGCAGGACTGGCTGGATAACCTGAACCTGAAGATGCCTACCACCACGGATGAACTGTATGATGTGCTGGTGGCTTTCAAGGAGAACGACTGCAATGGGAACGGCGACCCCGATGATGAGATTCCGTATGTGATTGCAGGCGGGGACAAGCGCCTGGCCGAGACCATGTATTCCCTTGCAGAGTGCTTCGGCACCACCAATGATTTCTGTATGAACGGGGATGAGATTGTCTTTGGGCCTATCACGGACAATTACAAGGAATTCCTGACCTACATGAACAGGCTGTATACAGAAGGACTGATCAACTCTGATTTTGCAGTGAATGAGGATTCCTTCAACTTGATCCTCCAGGACCAGGGTGGATTTACCATTGATGCCATGAACTCCGGCGTGGTTGCTGCCCATGACCTGTTGAAGAGCCAGGACGAAACCTATAACTATGTGTCAGGTCCCTGGCTGACCGGCCCCGATGGACAGCAGGTCGGCAGGAGGCGCGGGGATTCCGGCGGCAGGATGACGGCCATCTCCACCACCTGCAAATATCCTGAGATCGCCCTGGCCTGGCTGGATTATGCATACTCCTATGCAGGCAGCCAGAATGCAACCTTTGGTATCGAGGGTGAGAGTTATGACGTGGTGGACGGCTACCCTACCATCAAAGAGGAAGTGAAGACTGCCAATGAGGCGTGGAATGTAGAGGAAAACCTGTGCAGGTGGATGGTTGGCTCCATCAATTATCCCTGCATCCGTGACATCCGTTTCTACGAGCAGATGAACCTGGTGGAAGATTACCAGAAGGATATCCAGAAGAACTGGGGTCCCCAGACAGAGGAACTGGGAATCACCATGGCGCCAGCCATGATGACAGCGGAGGAATCTTCCGATTATTCTGACATTATGGCAGATATCAAGACCTATGTGAACGAGAGCAGCCTGAAGTTCATCACAGGGCAGTTGAACCTGGAGGGGGACTGGGACAGCTATGTGGCCAACATTGAGAAGATGAATATCGGCAAGGCAAAGGAACTCAGGGATGCAGCCCTTGCCAGGTTCAACAACAGGAAATGACAGAACCATCAAGTGAACAGAATGTAGTGTAAGGTTACGGTTCCTTCTGCCAGGGGCGGGAGGAACCGTAATGATTCCAGGCTCTCTACAAAAGGAGGAAGGATGAAGACAGGGAATCGGGTAAAAAGAGTAAAGGAAAAGAAACAGAAGATAACACTATCCTTGATCTGGAAGGATCTGAAACGGTACAAATGGCTGTACTTATGCTTTGCACTGCCGGTAGTGCTGTGGTATGCGATATTCCATTACATCCCACTCTACGGAATCCAGATAGCGTTTCGGGACTACAAGCTCACAAAGGGAATCTGGGGCAGCCCCTTTGTGGGATTCGAAAATTTCCTAAAGTTTTTCCAGAGTATCTATTTTGGACGTCTGATCCAGAATACCTTGAAGATCAGCCTGCTGTCCCTGGTCATTGGGTTTCCGGTTCCTATTATCTTTGCACTGCTGCTGAATGAAGTGCGGAACAAACCTTTTCAGAGGACGATCCAGACCATCACCTACCTGCCGCACTTTATCTCCACTGTGGTAATCTGCGGCCTGCTGGTGAACTTCTCTGCCAAGGATGGCCTGTTCAATATTATTATGGAATTCTTCGGCCACCAGAGAAGTGACCTGCTGATGAGTAATGCGGCGTTCCTGCCCATCTACCTGGCCAGCAACGTGTGGACCAGCTTCGGATGGGACAGTATCATCTATTTCTCAGCCCTGGCCGGGGTGGACCAGGAGCAGTATGAGGCAGCCTATGTGGATGGGGCAGGCCGGTTCAAGCGGATGCTCCACATTACCCTGCCGGGCATCATGCCGGTGATCGTGATCCAGTTAATCTTGAAGATCGGCGGCCTGATGAGCGTGGGAAGTGAGAAGATCCTGCTTCTCTACTCTCCCATCACCTATGAGACGGCAGACGTGATCTCCACCTTTGTCTACCGGAAAGGTATGCTGGACTATGATTACAGCTATAGTACGGCTGTGGAACTGTTTAACTCCGTCATCAACATTGCGCTGCTAGTCATGGCAAACAAACTCAGCCGCAAGGTAAACGAGACCAGTCTGTGGTAAGTGTGAAAAGGAGTGTGGGTATGAATTTTTATAAACGAACGGTATCAGATTATGTGTTTTCCATATTAAATGGGATATTGATGATATTCCTGGCGGTAATTACGCTGTATCCTTTCCTGTATGTATTGTTTGCCTCTCTCAGCGACCCGGTGGAATTCATGACTTATAAAGGGATCCTGCTGCGTCCCCTGTCCATCACCTGGGAGTCCTACAAATCCGTGCTGAACAATCCCAACATCCTGACGGGATACCGGAACACCTTGTTCATCGTGGTGGTGGGGACGGCGATTAACGTAGTGCTCACCAGCATGGGCGCTTATTTCCTGTCCCGGAAGGGGCCTCTTCTGAAGAAACCTATCATGCTGCTGATCCTGCTGACCATGTTCATCAATGGGGGCATGATTCCCAATTACCTGCTGGTCCAGCAGATGGGGATGTACAATTCCCTGTGGTCCCTAATCTGGCCGGGTGCTATCTCCACCTACAATATGGTCATCATGCGGACAGCCTTCCAGTCCATTCCGGACAGCCTGGAGGAGTCAGCCAGGATTGACGGGGCCAATGACTGGGTGATACTATTTAAGCTGATCCTACCCCTGTCCCTGCCTACCATGGCGGTGATCGGGCTGTACTATGCAGTGGGACACTGGAACTCCTGGTTCAAGGCCAACCTGTACCTGGCAGACAGAAAACTCTTCCCCTTGCAGCTCATCCTGCGCAATATCGTG
The DNA here is from genome assembly GCA_910586215.1 of uncultured Acetatifactor sp. GTDB lineage: Bacteria > Bacillota > Clostridia > Lachnospirales > Lachnospiraceae > Acetatifactor. Next base: position 75,796 of record CAJUGH010000016.1, read on the forward strand.
GTCAACAGTGAGGTGGATGATATGACAGTGGGAATCGGCACAGGACAGAGTTATGCCATGAGCTTTACCATCAAGTATGCCACTGTGATCGTGGCTACGGTTCCGATCCTGCTGGTGTATCCTTTTATCCAGAAATATTTCGTGAAGGGGGTCATGATCGGATCTTTGAAAGAATAGATGGACGGCAGGAAGAGACCTACAGGAGTGGCAGGAAGAGACCTACAGAAATGGCAGGAAGAAACCTGGATGGGAAGCCTGACGGAGAAGAGAAAGGGGTAATGTGAGGATGGAATTTACAAACAGCCAGGGAATGCGGCTTGTGAAAGTGGAGGCAGGTACCTTCCGGATGGGAGGCGGGGATCCGAAGGAGAACCCGGATGCCCTGCCGGTACATGAGGTGGAAATCACCCGGGACTATTATATTGCTGCAGAGCCTGTGACCATGGAACAATTCCGGGCATTCCGCAGGGACAGCCAGGGGACGGCAGATGTGGACGACCTGGATACCTGGATGGGATATGTGCAGGGTGTGAGCTGGACGGAAGCTGCAGGGTATGCTGCGTGGCTTTCCAAAAAGGAAGGGCAGGCGTATTTCCTTCCCACGGAAGCCCAGTGGGAGTATGCGGCCAGACACAGCAAGGAGCTTGTCCTGGACAGGATGTGTGATCCCCGGATTAGGGAGTGGTGTTATGACTATTATGCCCCTTATGGAGAAGGGAAGGCACAGGATCCGGCAGGCCCTGCGGAAGGGATGCTGCGCTGCGTCCGGGGCGGGTTCCTGGACAGGCCTGAACGGTACAATGCTTACCCCACGGATCCCTGGTACCGGTGTGCCCTGCCCCCGGACTACTGCCACCAGAGAGAAGACCGTACCAATCCCTTTGGCAGACATCCCGTTGGCTTCCGGGTGGCCTGCGGGCCGGCCCCGGAACCTGTGGGTACCCCTCTGCCCTTTTACCTGAGTGTGGGGGTCAGACAACACACAGAGGATTACCGGCATGCAGCGCCCCTCCAGGATCGGCCATACTTCCGCAAGCGCTATCTGTTCCCGGTGCCTCCGGACAACTGTACCAGGGAGGAGATCCAGGCGGCTGGATTCCCACCCTTATTCCGGCATCATCATCATTCCCCGGGATTTACGGTGGCACCCAACGGGGATCTGCTCTACAGCGCTTACTCCACCTATAGGGAATACGATGCACAGTCCGGGCTGGTAGGCTGCCGGTTCCGTGTGGGAAGGGACCAGTGGGAATACCCGGATGTGTTCCTGAATCCCGTGGGGGTCAATGACCATGCCCCCCTGCTCCACACAGGGATGGACGGAACCATCTACCATTTCTGGGGCTGGCCCGCCCTGGAGAATGCCTATCCCTTCCAGTATGTGGAGTCTACGGACAACGGGGAGAACTGGAGCAGGGTGAAGTTCCCCCTGTTTGTGAACCAGGTGGATCATCTGTGTCCCCAGCCTGTGAACAGCTGTGTGGAGACCAGGGACGGGGCCTTCTACCTGGCATCGGACTCTGACATGCGCAGGGAGAAAGATAAAGAAGATGAGACTGGTAACCAGAACCTGGGTTCCTGTTCTGTGCTGTGGAGATCCAGGGATCATATGCAGACCTGGGAGAATCCGGCGGGGAAGACAGCGGGACGGCACACCACGGCAGTGGAACTTATGGACGGCAGTATCCTGGCCTTAGGGGGGAAGAATACGGATATAGGAGGCTATATGCCTGCTGCCATTACCAGGGACGGGGGTGATACCTACCAGATCAGCAAGACCTGTTTCCCTGCCTTGAATTCCGGCCAGCGCCCCAGCATCCTGCGGCTCCAGTCAGGGAAACTGGTGGTGTGCGGGGACTACCAGACCAAGAAAAACGGTAAGCCTGCGGACATGGCAGACAGATCCGGCAGCTATGTGGCCTGGTCGGAAGATGAGGGGGTTACCTGGCATTTCAAACAGCTCTGGGGTGCCCAGAAGCGCAAGAAAACACCCCATGAGTTCGGCGGTGCTACCACCATTGGATACAGTGTCATGAAACAGGGTACGGACGGGCTGATTCATGTGGTATGCAGCAATGTGCAGCCTCTGTTGCATCTGGCCTTCAACGAAGCCTGGCTTCTCACACAGGAGAGCCAGGATCCAGGGGACGATGTGCTGATGCGCTCCTTCGCCACCAGGCTGGTGACAGGGAGGAAGGTGTATAAGGAATACTATGAAGATGGCACCTTAAAATGCCAGTATTATGGGGGAATAGCGGATGATGGGCGTTTCCTGCTGGACGGGCCGGAGACTTTCTGGTACCCGGATGGAAAAGTGCGTACACAGTCGTCCTACCGCCTGGGGCGCAGGACGGGGGTGAACGTGTATTATGACCCGGCAGGTATGCCGCTGAAACGCTTTACCTGCGGGGAGGAGGACGGTGTCCTGGTGGAGGTCTATGAGACTTTCTGGCCGGGCAGCGACTGTCCCAGGACCAGAACGACTTTCCGCAACCGCCATGCTTCCGGGGAGGCCCTTATGTTTGACCGGGAGGGAAAGGTGGAGGCGCGGCATGTGTTTACCCATGGAAAATTCGTGGAGGATTATTCCCTGCTGGAGTGACGGACAGTCCTGGCCGGTGTGGTGGAAAATACAGGAGGGATCCCGGCATGGGCAGGGGAGAGGCCGGCCTGGGTTTGCAGGGATCCTGGCATAGACAGAGGGAGGAAAGGAATGAAGACGCAGAAGATTCCACAACAGATGCAGGACATGGAAGAAGAACTGTATTATGATAAACGCTGCCTGCGTACCAGGGAGGGAATGCTCCTGTTTGGTCCCTGCGGCCAGCGGCTGGCGGTGGATGTGCTGGAACCGGTGCCGGGTTTCAAGGGATGTATGGACTTCATCCACAAGATGAATGTGACGGAATTGTTCACGGTGAAGGCCCAGGGGATGAGATTGTCCGATGACCCGGCAGTGACCTGGTACCCCACCTACGGAACCGCTGTGTATGTGGGGGAGGGTATCCGGATCAGGGAGCGCAAGACCATCACGGCAGAAGATGTGGCTTTTGCCCTATATGAGTGGGAGAACACTTCTGCAAAGGAGCAGGAGGTAGTGTTGCACGCAGAACCGGTGGGATTTGCAGAACCAGCGGGATGCGGGGAATCGGTGTGCACTAGGGATTCTTCTGGAAAAGAGGGTCATTCTTCCCAGGAAAAAAAGCGGTACGGTGGATTCCTCCGGGAGAGTGGTTCCCTGCGCTTTGGCATCCGGCTGGGTCTGGCGGTCTTCTGGAGCCTGCCTGGGGAATGCTTTGTCCTGGAGCCTGGGAAGGCAGTGCAGTTTGCGGTGGCCTGCGCTGTGGGAAACCTGGGGGACCTGGAACGGAAAGCTGTGCCGCACAGGGAAGCCATGCTGGCTGGAAGGCATATACCGGAAGGCGGGGAGGATACCACATGCAGGGAAGCCATGCTGGCTGGAAGGCATATACCGGAAGACGGGGAGGATACCACATGCAGGGAAGCCATGCTGGCCAGGGGGCATATGCCGGAAGGCACGGAGGACATGGTCCTCCTGGCGGACCGGGCGCTTTCCTATATCCGGAGGGCAGAGGCAGACCGGGAAGGATTCTGGGGGAGGCTCCTAGCAGAGAACCGCCGCTTCTATGAGGCAGCCCCCTCTTTTGTGTGCGATGATGCCAGGATGAATGCCTGTTGGAAATACAGGTGGTATATTTTGAAAAATACCATGAGCCGCCCCCGGTACGGCCGGTTCCAGGAGACGGTCATGTACGAGGGAAGGGATCACCGTATGGCGAAGACCCCTCTCGCCCCTGGGGGCTGGGAATTCAGCAAGCTGATCCCTCTGTCCACTCCCCTGCAGGTCACAGATCTGCGGTGGCACCCGGACCGCGGCCTTACAAGGGAAGTGATCAGGTCGGCCTTCGCGGCCCAGGATGAGGACGGCCTGCTGCTGAGCGCCTATGTGGAGGGAGAACAGAAGTCCTATGCCAATTATATGCTGCATGCCATATGGCTCTACTATCTGGCCAGCGGAGACAGGGCGCTTCTGGAAGAACTTCTGCCTGCCATGGAGCGGTATCTTGCAGGCCATGAGAAACGATATGGGAATCCCGTGGACAGCCTGCTGGTGGAGAGGACCCATTCCCTGACGGGGAAGGAATACCAGCCCAGCTACTGGTATTTTAAAGGATACCTGGCCCAGGGACAGTATCCCCATAATCCCAAGGATTCCCAGTATTTTACACCCCTAAAGCGGGTGGACAGAAGTGTCTACCATTATCTGAACCTGCGTGCATTCGCCGCCATGGAGCGGGTGCTGGGCCGGGAGGGGTGGCAGTCCTATGAGGGGAAGGCGGACCGGGTACAGAAGGATATCCTGCAGAAAATGTGGGATCCGGAAACAGGTTTTTTCTATGACCTGCACTATGAGACGGACCAGAAGGCCATGGTGCGGAATATTGTGGGAATCTATCCCTTCTGGGCGCAGATGACCGGGGAGGAACACCGGGATGGTATTCTGCCGCTGATGGATCCGGAAGCTTTCCGCACAGGGCACGGTTTTCCTTCCGTGTCCAGGGACTGTCCGGCCTTTTCCCCGGCAGGAGGCTGGATGGGGAACTATTTCAAGGGACGGGACGGCTGCGTGTGGTGTGGGCCTTCCTGGCCCTATACCACAGGGATTGCCCTGGAGGCGCTGGGATACCAGTGCCGTGAGGGATGTGCATCTGGCATGGAAGCGTGTTTTGATGAGGTCTTACAGGAATATACCAGGCAGCATTTCCGGGACGGGGATCGTCACAGGCCTTATCTGGTGGAGCATTACAATTCCCTTACAGGGGAACGTCTCAGCGATGAGGCGGACTACAACCATTCCTTCTGGCTGGACCTGGTGGTACAGTTCGTGGCGGGGGTGGTCCTGGAGGAAGGCGGGGTGCGGATTGCGCCGCTGCACACCCACCTGGGCTGGTGGCGCCTGGAGGGACTGAAGGTGCGGGGACACAGCCTGTCTGTGGCCTACTGTGGGAAAGCAGGGTCAGGGAAGGAACTCCAGGTCTGGCTGGACGGGGAACTGTGGGCAGAGACGGGCCTGGAACAGGGGGCGTTTCTGGAAATGCCGCTCTAAGGCGTATCCTGATGGGAACAGCAGGAACATGTGAGGAAGGCTGAAGCAGACTGCCATAGAATGGAACACGTCATGGACAGGGGGGTTCCCTGCCTGGATGGCATGATGGAATGGTACACACATTTAAGAAAGGACACGGATAAGATGGAGATAGCAAAAGCAGGATACCAGGCGGTCTTCCCCGGCATGTTGTATGCCGGGAGCGGGAGCCTGGGGGAGATACCGGGCATATTGGAGAGGGAATCTGCCACCAGGGCAGTACTGTTGCTGGATGATGCCCTGCAGGAGGCCCCGCAGATCAAAAAACTGCAGGAGGATCTGGGGCCGTCCCTGGCCGGAACGCTTACAGGACTTCCCATAGAACCTACCAGGGGCAGTATCCGGAAGGTATATGACGCCGTCCGGGAGAAGGAAGGAGACCTGTTGATTGCCGTAGGTGGCGGCAGCATCATGGACATGGCCAAGGTGGTGGCGGCAGCAGTTCCCAATGGGGATTTTGCAGAAAGCGGCTTCTGGGATCCATCCCGGATCCGGCAGAAGGCTTTGCCTACGGTGATGGTGCCTTCCACCGCAGGTACCGGGGCAGAGGCCACTCCCAATGCCATCTTCCTGGTGCCGGAGCAGGAACTGAAGGTAGGGCTGGTATCGCCCCGGTTCGTGGCTTCCTACTGCGTGCTGGACGCGGCGCTTACCATGGGACTTCCCCGGCGCCTCACCGCATCCACGGGCCTGGATGCCCTGTGCCACGCGGTGGAATCCTATCTCTCCAAGAAGGCCAATCCATTCAGCAGGATGCTCTCCGGCCATGCGGCAGCCTTGATTGCGGCCAACCTGGAGCGGGCATATCAGGACGGCGCGGACCGGGAAGCCAGGGAGAACATGCTGTTTGCCTCCTTCCTGGCGGGAATGTGCCTTTCTTCTTCTTCCACAGTGGCGGTACATGCCCTGTCCTATCCCCTGGGAGGAAAATACCATATTCCCCATGGCATCGGGAATGCCATTCTGCTGCCCGGAGTCCTGCAAGTGAACCTGCCGGACTGTGCAGAGGCCTATGGACAGCTTGCGGACTTGATGTTGCCCGGTTCCAGGTGGCCCTTAGGGGAGAAGGCAGAACGGTTTGTAGAGTACATCACACAGCTATGCAGACGGCTGGATATTCCGGATTCCCTTGCGGGATATGGCATTGGGGAAGGGGATGTGGAGGAACTGGCCAGCCAGGCCATGGAGGTCAGGAGGCTGCTGGACCAGAATCCCCGGGCGCTGTCCCGGGAAGAGATTGCAGGAGTGTACCGGAATTTGGTGTAGCAAGGAATCATCATTGCAGGTTCGCGGGAACGGACAGGAGGGACAGATGAACCGGGAGAAAATAAAAGGAGTGATCACACCGATCCTCACACCCATGAAAGAGGACGGCTCCATCCATGAGGAGGAACTGCGCAGACAGATTCACAGGCAGCTTGCGGGGGGTGTGCATGGTATCTTTACGGCTGGAACCAACGGGGAAGGCTATATCTTAAGCGGGGAGGAGAAGGAGAGGATCCTGGAGATTGCCATCGAGGAGGTGCAGGGAAGGGTGCCGGTGTATGCAGGAACGGGCTGTATCAGCACGGTGGAAACCATCCGGCTCTCCAGGCGTGCCCAGGATATGGGAGCCGATGTGCTCAGCGTGATCACGCCTTCTTTTGCCCAGGCCTCCCAGGAGGAACTGTATGAGCATTACCGGGCAGTAGCAGCCGCCGTGGAGATTCCGGTGGTGTTGTATAACATTCCTGCCAGGACGGGCAATGCCCTGGCCCCGGACACGGTGAAGAGGCTCTCCCAGGTGGACAACATTGCAGGGGTGAAGGACTCCAGCGGCAATTTCGACAATATGCTCCAATACATTGAGGGTACCAGGGAGAAGGACTTCGCGGTGCTCTCCGGCAATGATTCCCTGATTCTGTGGAACCTGCTGGCCGGGGGCACTGGAGGGATCGCCGGCTGTGCCAATGTATATCCGGGAAACATGAAGGATATCTATGAGCACTTTATGGCAGGGAGACTGGAGGAGGCAAGGCACTGCCAGGACAAGATCCGGTCCTTCCGCAGGTGCTTTTGCTATGGCAATCCCAACACAGTGGTGAAAACCGCAGTGGCCCTGCTGGGACATGCGGTTGGAAAATGCAGGAAGCCGTTTGACTACCTGCCCGAGGAAGGCATCGGGGCAATCCGGCAGGTGCTTTTGGAGAATGAGAAGCTGGGAATGCGGTAGGACATGATGCCGGGAGAGCACGGGGCGTAGAGGGAACATGGGACACAGAGGAGGAATATGGGACACAGAGAGGGGAGTGCGGGACATGGATAAGACGAGACCAATTATAGGAATTACCATGGGGGATCCGGCAGGAATCGGCCCGGAGATCACGGTGAAGGCACTGATGCACAGGGGCGTCTATGAGCGCTGCAGGCCCCTGGTGGTGGGGGACCTGGCTGTGCTCCAGGAGGCTGCAGCACTTGTAGCCGGGGCGTCCTGCAGGATGGCTGCCACAGGCCAGGAGAATATGGGAACCATGGGGAAGCCTGTATTCCATGAGGCAGATGCCCCCGGCCAGGGACTGTATACGTATGGAACCATAGATGTGCTGGACTTAAAGCTGGTGGATCAGACAAGGCTGGAACTGGGAAAGGTCAGTGCCATGGGAGGGAATGCGGCTTTCGGGTATGTGAGGAAGGTGATTGAACTGGCCATGGGGGGAGAACTAGACGCAACGGTGACCAATCCTTTAAATAAGGAAGCGCTAAACCTGGCAGGCCATCATTTTGCAGGCCACACGGAAATATATGCCCACTATACCGGAACCCGGAACTATACCATGCTGCTGGCACACCAGAACCTGCGGGTGGTACATGTATCCACCCATGTGTCCCTGCGGGAGGCCTGTGACCGGGTGAAGAAGAAACGCATCCTGGAGGTGATCCGCATTGCGGACCAGGCTTGCCGGGATATGGGGATCCTGAGGCCCAGGATCGGTGTGGCTGGCCTGAATCCCCACTGTGGGGAGAATGGGCTATTTGGCAGGGAGGAACTGGAGGAGATCGGTCCCGCCGTGAGAGAAGCTGTCTGTGAAGGCCTGTGTGTGGAGGGTCCTATTCCCCCGGACAGCATATTCTCCAAGGCCAGGGGAGGCATGTATGACATTGTGGTGGCCATGTACCATGACCAGGGACATATTCCCTTGAAGGTGGTGGGATTCGTTTACAACCAGGAACAGGGGCAGTGGGAGGCAGTGGAGGGGGTGAACATTACCCTGGGCCTGCCCATTATCCGCACTTCCGTGGATCACGGCACGGCCTATGACCAGGCGGGAAAGGGTTCGGCCAGCGAACTGAGCCTGTTAAATGCCATGGATTATGCCATACGGTTTGCCTCCCGCACAACAGGGACTTGACAAACAGGGGCTGACTGGTAGAATCAAAAGGGAAGGAATCTATGTATTTTGCCGGTACAGTTCCAGATAAGGAGCAGGACAGGAATATGGAAGAGAGAGGGACGGTGGGGCCGAAGGAGGATAGCTCCTTCTTCCGGCTACAGGAAAATGGCTGTATAGGCCTGTTGTGGGGAGGCAATGTGGTATATGAACTGGATCCCAGGAAATTTCTCTGGTATAGCGAAGGGAGACCCTGGCAGATGGGAAGACGGGAATGGCAGGTATGGCCTGCCGGGGAGGATGCCGGAAGTGCCCTGGTGGACAAAGGGGCGGGAACAGGTTCACAGCCCGGTACCCTGTCCCTGGTATCCGGGCAGATCCTGGCCAGGATCCGGTTCGGGGAACCGGAAGGAATGGCGGGGGAATACGCCTGCCTAAAGCTCACGGTGCGTTTTGAAAATGCAGGAGATATTCCCTTATATACCTTTGCCGGTGGGCTGTCCCTGCCAGTCTGTGGGAAAGAGAAACAGAAGGTGACGATTCCCCACATGATCTACAATGACAATCCTTCCGCTGACCCGGAGCGGATCGTGCCCCACATCGGCACGGAGCCGGGCAAGGGCCTCATTGTGGAAGAACACAGGCTGCCCATCCCTGCCGTGAACGTGGAATGGAAAGAAGGGGAGGCCTATGCTTTCCTGAGCCTGCTTAGCGTGCCCTGTGTGGAAAGCGGGGAGGACGAGGACTACTGGTCCATGGGTGCCCTGAAGGAGGAAGGGGGCGTCCGGATCACGGCGGCCAGCGGTGTGCTGATGTTTAACGGGATGAAGGATGTGTTCTACGGGGGAAGATGCACTCCCCTGTCTTACCTGAAGGGCTATAGAAGACTGGAACCTGGGGCCTGGGTGGAGAAGACCTTCTACATCAGCTGGGGGAAAATGGAGAAGGAGGGCCGGGGGTACAGGAACCTGACAGACCTGGGGTACCGTATCCTGAAGCCGGAGATAGCTCCCTTGATCTCCTGCCAGGAGATGATCGCCTACAAATGCAAGGTATTGGACAGCCGCTTCTATGAGACAGAGGACTGTGCAGGATACTTGACCTTTGGGGCGGCCAATGGTTTTGGCAATATTTCCGGAAGGCCGGAGTTTTTCCTCTATGGCTGGACGGGCCAGTCCATCAGGCTGGCCTGGTGTGACTGCATGCTGGGGATCAAGACCGGGGAACCGTACAGGCTGGAGCGGGGCATGAAGGTGGCAGATTTCTTCCTGCGGCATGGGGAAGGGGCGGTGCCGGGGCTGATGCGGGGTTACTATATGATAGAGACAGGGGAATTCCGGGGGGCATGGAATGATGCGGGGGCATCCCTGTCTTCCAGGATCCAGGGAGAAGCCATAGCCGACTGTCTGGAACTGATGGGATTGCTCCGGGATCATGGGATAGCAGTTCCTCCGGAATGGGAAGAGACTGTAAAAAGGGCCTGTGTCTTCCTGATGAAGGAAGAGAGCCAGACGGACAAGGGACTCTATCCCCTCGCCTGGACCCTGGAGGGCCTGCCGGAGGCCCAGGATATCAATGCCGGGGGCATGCCCTGTGTGCTGGCCCTGGCCAGGGCGGGGGAATACTTCAGGAATGAGGCGTATCTGGCATATGCCTGTGAAAAATACCGGGCATATGCGGCCTGCCATATGGACACCTTTGAGATTCCCTTTGCCCATGCCACCATGGATGCCCGGTGTGAGGACAAGGAGGCGGGACTGTACTTTTTCGTGACGGCAGCAAAGCTCTATGAGTTGACGGAAGAATCCTGCTTTGCAGAATGGGCGCATCTTGCTGCAGACTGGATCTTGACCTTTGTCTATCACTGGGATACCGGATTCAGGCCCGGCACAGCCTGCGCCAGGGAAGGATTCCACTCCACGGGCTGGCCCGGGGTAAGTGTCCAGAACCATCACCTGGATGTATTTTTCCCTACTTATGAGTTGTACCGGTTTGGGAAGCTGTGTGGGGATGAGAGGCTGATGGAACTGGCCCGTCTGGTGAGCAATGCCTTGACCCAGGGGATCTGCACCAGGGAAGGGGAATGGGGCTATACCGTGATCGGGGAACAGGGGGAGCAGTACTACCAGACCAATTATTTCCAGGTGCGCTACCCTGCCATTTTGAATTATTTGGAGCATTACAGGGGAGGGATGCAGGTGTGGAATCCCTCCTGGATCACGGCCCAGGTTATGAGCAGTGCCTTGAAATTCCATTATTTGGAAGGAAAAATGTGAAAGGTGAAGAGAAAAGGAATAGTTCCTGGTCAAGGGAGGAAGAGGTATGTTGGAGATCAGAGAGTTTGCATCTTATTATAAGGAAGAGAGAGGCTGGACGGATGCTTTTGTACAGGCGGTGGCAAAGCTTTCCCAGGAAGGGGGAGGCACCCTGGTGGTGACACCGGGTGTCTATGAGACCTTCTCCATAGAACTGAAGAGCAATATCACATTGCAGGTGGAAGCCGGTGCGGAGATCCGCTTCAAGCAGGACTGGCAGGGCTACCAGGTGATCCAGTCAGAGTATGAAGGCAGGAGCACGGGCCTGTTCATGCCCTGTATCTATGCCAGGGATGCAGAAAATGTGACCCTCTGCGGCCAGGGAACCTTGAATGGCCAGGGAGAATACTGGTGGAAGAGGCTGGGGAAGCTTTCTGCGGCCAGGCCATACCTGGTGTGCTTTGAGCGCTGCAGGCGGGTAAAGGTGCTGGATGTGAAGCTGGTGCAGTCGCCGGTGTGGACCCTGCATCCTCTTTACTGCGAGGATGTGGAGATCCGGGGCGTCACCATACGCAATCCCTGGGATTCCCCCAATACGGATGGCATCAACCCGGATGGATGCCGCAATGTGCGGATTGCAGACTGCCTGGTGGATGTGGGGGATGACTGTATCACCTTGAAGTCGGGCACCGAGGAAACCCCGGACAGACGTCCCTGCGAGAACATTACCATCACCAACTGCAATATGGTCCATGGCCATGGAGGCGTGGTCGTTGGCAGTGAGATGAGTGGAGGTGTCCGCAATGTGACCATCACCAACTGTGTATTCCAGGATACAGACAGGGGGATCCGGGTGAAGACCAGGCGGGGCCGGGGCGGCTCCATGGAGAGCATCCTGGTCTCCAATGTGATCATGGACCGGGTGCTATGCCCCTTTGTGTTCAATATGTATTACAGGTGCGGTATGAATGGGGGAAGCTACAAGGATAAGTTTGCCCATGAGGTCACAGAGGCCACTCCCGTGATCCGCAATATCCAGATCCAGAACTGCATGGTGACAGATGCCAAGGCGGCTGCGGGGTTCTTCTATGGCCTGCCGGAGATGCCGGTGGAGAATGTGAGCATATCGGACTGTACCATCCGTATGGGCCAGGATGCAGAGCCGGGATGTCCTGGCATGATGGAAGACTTAGATCCCATGTGCGGGGAGGGTATCTATATGCGGCATGCAAAAAATGTGCGGTTCCGCAATGTGAAGGTGCTGGGCTGCCAGGGCGAAGGAGAAGGAAGGGCACCCTGGAATGTAGATGAGTCAGTGGAGTGGGAAGAGGGCTGAGGATCCGCGGCTCTGACAGAAAGCTTATATGTAACAGTTCAGACAGGTGTCTGAACTGTTACGCTTGTACGGAAAAAAATACAATATTTTCAAAAAAACTCTTGCAAAGTCCCAAATTACCATGTATACTTACTGATGCTGTGACATGATAGCTGTGAAACGTGAGGTTGCTGGTTGTCAGCAATGGCGATCAGGTTTTCCGTGGAGCGAATGTCAAGTTAGGAAACTGACGACAAGTCACTGTACCGATTGAGAGTCTACAGGTTATGTAGAAACAACGTGTGAGGATCCGGCCAAGAGATAGTTGCGTGAGGTTCTAGGACACACACGGAAGAGTGTACAGTCACCGCTTGTCGTACTGGGAGGGAAACAGATTTCCATTCCCGGAAAGTGCGAAAAGGAGGCGACTTTTTTTATGGCAAGTCAAGTAATGAGAATCACCCTTAAGGCTTATGAGCATCAGCTGGTGGACGCTTCTGCCAGGAAGATCATCGAGACGGTGAAGAAGACCGGTTCCGAGGTAAGCGGTCCCGTGCCCCTTCCCACCAAGAAGGAGGTTGTGACGATCCTTAGGGCCGTACACAAGTATAAGGATTCCAGGGAGCAGTTCGAGCAGAGGACCCACAAGAGGCTCATCGACATCATCGCGCCTACCCAGAAGACAGTAGATGCCCTCCAGAGGCTGGAGATGCCTGCAGGTGTGTACATTGACATCAAAATGAAAACCAAATAAGAAAACAAAACCTCTACTTAGACGTAAGAACACATTGTCCCGCGAAAAGGGGGAAGGGAAAGGATATTCCCACGGTTATGGCGCAACATGTAACCGGGTGGTCCGCTATGTAGAAAGCCTGTAAAAGGCAGAAAGAGAGGAAAAATGAAGAAAGCGATTTTGGCAACCAAAGTGGGCATGACCCAGATCTTCCATGAAGACGGCACACTGATTCCCGTTACCGTCCTTCAGGCAGGCCCCTGTGTAGTGACACAGATCAAGACCCAGGAGAACGATGGCTACAAGGCAGTCCAGGTAGGCTTCGTGGACAAGAAGGACAGGATCGTGAACAAGGATGCCAAGGGACAGAAGGAAGTCATCCACAGGCACGGTGCCAACAAGGCGGAGCAGGGACACTTCAAGAAGGCCGGTGTCAGCTCCAAGAGATATATCAGGGAGTTTAAGTTTGAGAACGCTGAGGAATATAGCCTGGGAGCAGAGATTAAGGCAGATATCTTCGAAAAAGGGGATAAGATTGATGCTTCTGCAATCTCCAAGGGAAAAGGATTCCAGGGTGCGATCAAGAGACTGGGACAGCACAGGGGGCCTATGAAGCACGGTTCCAAGTTCCACCGTCACCAGGGTTCCAATGGTGCGTGTTCCTCCCCCAGCCGCGTGTTCAAGGGCAAGGGAATGCCTGGACATATGGGCGCCGTAAAGGTGACGGTCCAGAACCTTGAGGTGGTGATGGTGGATGCCGAGAAGAACCTGCTCCTGGTGAAGGGTGCAGTGCCGGGTCCCAAGAAAGGTCTGATCACCATCAAAGAAACTGTTAAGACACAAGGCTGATAGCGGGAAAGGAGGATCAATCATATGGCACAGGTATCTGTTTATAATATGGAAGGCCAGGAAGTTGGCACAATAGAATTAAACGATGCAATATTTGGTGTGGAAGTAAACGAGCACCTGGTACACATGGCAGTGGTACAGCATCTTGCAAATATGCGCCAGGGTACACAGAAGGCGAAGACCCGCGGCGAGGTATCCGGAGGTGGCAGGAAGCCCTGGAGGCAGAAAGGCACAGGTCATGCAAGGCAGGGTTCTACCAGGTCACCCCAGTGGACCGGCGGTGGTGTGGTGTTTGCACCCACTCCAAGGGACTATTCCTTCAAGATCAACAAGAAGGAGAAGAGGGCGGCACTGAAGTCTGCCCTTACCAACAAGGTGACTGGAAGCAACTTGATCGTGTTGGATGAACTGAAATTGGATGAGATCAAGACCAAGAATTTCGTGAGGGTAATGAATAACCTGAAGGTGGAGGCAGGCCTGGTGGTCCTGGCAGAAAGCGACACAAACGTGGCCCTGTCCGCAAGAAATCTGGCACAGGTGGACACCTGTGTGGCCGATTCCATCAATGTGTATGACATTATGAAGGCCAAGAAGCTTGTCCTGACCCGGGACGCCGTTGCAAAGATTGAGGAGGTGTTCGCATAATGGCTGATATTAAATACTATGACGTAATCCTCAAACCGGTTATTACCGAGAAGAGTATGGCTGGTATGGGCGAGAAGAAATATACTTTCCTGGTTCATACCCAGGCCAATAAGACCCAGATCAAGGAAGCCGTAGAGAAGATGTTCGAGGGCACCAAGGTAAAGCGTGTCAACACCATGAACTATGATGGCAAGAACAAGAGACGTGGCATGGTGGTTGGCAAGACAGCCAAGACCAAGAAGGCGGTCGTACAGCTCACCGAGGACAGCAAGGATATTGAGATTTTTGCTGGCCTGTGATGCGGGATTTAAGTATGCGGCCCGGGAAGGGCTGCGCAAAGAATCAAAGAAAAGGAGATAAGAACAATGGGAATTAAGACATATAATCCCTATACACCTTCCAGAAGGAACATGACGGGATCCGACCATGCGGAGATTACCAAGCAGACGCCCGAAAAGAGCCTGTGCAAATCCTTAAAGAAGCATTCCGGACGCAACAATCAGGGCAAGATTACGGTAAGACACCGCGGTGGCGGCTCCAGGAGAAAATACAGGATCATAGATTTCAAGAGGAATAAAGACGGGATTCCCGCAACTGTAATCGGTATTGAGTACGATCCCAACAGAAGCGCCAATATCGCACTGATCTGCTACGCAGATGGTGAGAAGGCTTATATCATAGCACCCCAGGGACTGACAGACGGCATGAAGGTCATGAACGGACCTGAGGCAGAGGTAAAAGTAGGCAACTGCCTTCCCTTGTCTGAGATCCCTGTAGGTACCCAGGTGCACAATATTGAACTGTATCCCGGAAAGGGCGGCCAGATGGCGCGTTCTGCCGGCAACAGCGCACAGTTGATGGCCAAGGAAGGCAAGTATGCGACACTGCGCCTTCCCTCTGGTGAGATGAGAATGATTCCTCTTGTCTGCCGTGCCACAATAGGGATTGTGGGCAATGCGGACCACAACCTGGTCAAGATCGGAAAGGCAGGACGTAAGCGTCACATGGGCATCCGCCCTACCGTGCGCGGATCTGTCATGAACCCCAACGACCATCCTCATGGCGGCGGTGAAGGCAAGACCGGCATCGGACGTCCCGGTCCCAGCACTCCCTGGGGCAAGCCTGCACTGGGTCTTAAGACCCGCAAGGCGAAGAAGCCTTCCAACAAGCTGATCGTAAGAAGACGTGACGGCAGGGCAATCAAATAGAGGAGGAGAGACAATGGCTAGATCACTAAAAAAAGGACCTTTTGCAGACGCGAGCCTGCTGAAGAAAGTAGACGCTTTAAATGCATCCGGACAGAAGCAGGTCATCAAGACCTGGTCCCGCCGTTCTACAATTTTCCCTTCTTTTGTGGGACACACAATTGCAGTCCATGACGGCAGGAAGCATGTGCCTGTATATGTGACCGAGGATATGGTAGGCCATAAGCTTGGTGAGTTTGTAGCCACCAGGACATACCGCGGACACGGCAAGGACGAGAAGAAGTCCAAAGTAAGGTAACAAGATAACCATCATACGCACAATTACCCGGGAGGGTATTGCAGGATGTCTGACTGCAGCAAGGAGCTGTAGCAGATGCGGAAGGAACAGCGGACGGTCCGGGAGCCACAAGGTTTCTGGAACCGGGGACTGTTCGAGGAACCCAGTGGGCAGGACCCCGGGATTCCTGGAAAAGGAGGATATCATCTATGGCTAAGGGACATAGAAGTCAGATTAAGAGAGAGAGAAATGCCCAGAAGGATGCAAGACCCTCTGCAAAGCTGTCTTATGCGAGGGTATCCGTACAGAAGGCATGCTTTGTACTGGATGCAATCAGAGGAAAGGATGTGCAGACAGCACTGGGTATCCTGGAGTATAATCCCAGATATGCTTCCAGCCTCATCAAGAAGCTGCTTGAGTCAGCTATTGCAAATGCGGAGAACAACGGCGGATTGAACAGGGAGAACCTGTATGTGGCAGAGTGCTATGCAAACAAAGGACCTACCATGAAGCGTGTTCACCCCAGGGCACAGGGAAGGGCTTACAGGATCGAGAAGAGAATGAGCCATATCACTGTTGTGCTTGATGAGAAGAAGTAAGGAAAGGAGCAAACAATACAATGGGACAGAAAGTAAATCCTCATGGCATGAGAGTCGGGGTCATCAAGGACTGGGACTCCAAATGGTACGCTGAAGGCGAATTTTCCGAGTATCTTGTGGAAGATTACAACATCAGGAAGTACCTGAAGAAGAAATTATACAGTGCAGGTGTGTCCAAGATTGAGATCGAGCGTGCATCTGACAGGGTGCGTGTCATCATCCATACTGCGAAGCCCGGCGTGATCATCGGCAAGGGCGGCGCTGAGATTGAAGTGACCAAGAATGAACTTTCCAAGCTTACGGACAAGAAAGTCCTGATTGACATCAAGGAGATCAAGAAGCCCGACAAGGATGCACAGCTTGTGGCTGAGAACATTGCACAGCAGCTGGAGAACCGTGTATCCTTCAGACGTGCCATGAAATCCTGCATGGGCAGGACCATGAAG
>CAJUGH010000017.1 GCA_910586215.1 uncultured Acetatifactor sp.
AAGGAGGTGTAACGATGTCTATTTGTCCTAAGAATAAATCTTCCAAAAGCAGAAGAGACAAGAGGAGAGCTAACTGGAAGATGAGCGCTCCCACCCTGGTAAAGTGCAGCAAGTGCGGTGCCCTCATGGTGCCTCACAGGGTCTGCAAGGCATGTGGTTCTTACAACAAGAAGCAGGTTATCCCTGTGGAGTAACCAGAAGCGGTATCGGTTCTGGTATATCTGCAAGTTACCTGTTGGAAGCAGATGAAAAGGGCGTTCTGTCAAGGGGCGCCTTTTTTGTTTGAGAGCTTACTATCCTGCCAAATTATTCTTGATTTTTGTGATGGTGTCTAGTATAGTAAAGTGAGACATGGAAGGAGCTTGTAATGGCAGAGTTGGTGAATGTGGCAGTGGATGCCATGGGCGGGGATAATGCGCCGGTCCAGGTGGTAAAAGGTGCGGTGGACGCTGTGAATGCCGATAAGCGTGTGAAGGTGTTCCTGGTGGGAAGGGAGCCAGTGCTCCAGGAGGAACTTAGGCAGTACACCTTCGATGCATCCAGGCTGGAAGTGGTGCATGCAGGGGAAGTAATCGACACTGGGGAGCCTCCGGTGATGGCGATCCGGAAGAAGAAAGATTCCTCCATTGTGAAAGGAATGTACCTGGTGAAGGAAAGCACTTGTGATGCCTTTGTATCTGCAGGCAGCACGGGAGCCGTGCTGGTGGGCGGCCAGGTGATCGTGGGCCGGATCAAGGGTGTGGAGAGACCGCCCCTTGCCCCCGTCATTCCCAATATAAACGGAGTAAGCCTGCTTCTGGACTGTGGAGCCAATGTGGATGCCAGGCCAGGCCAGCTTGTGCAGTTTGCCAAGATGGGAAGCATCTACATGGAGCATGTGATCGGCGTGAAGAATCCCAAGGTAGGACTGGTGAATATCGGCGTGGAGGAAGAGAAGGGGAATGCCCTTACGAAAGAGACTTACCCTATGCTGCAGGCCTGCCCGGAGATCCATTTCATCGGCAATGTGGAAGCCAGGGACATTCCCTTCGGGGTGGCAGACGTGCTGGTCTGTGAGGCCTTTGCAGGCAACATTGTGCTGAAGATGCTGGAAGGTGTCAGTGATGCCCTGGTGAAGAAGATTAAGGGAGGCATGATGGAGAATCTCAGGTCCAAAATCGGTGCCATGCTGGTGAAACCGGCCTTGAAGAGGACATTGAAGGGCTTTTCCACGGAAGAATATGGCGGTGCACCGCTGCTGGGCCTGAACGGCCTGGTGGTGAAGACCCATGGCAGCAGTAAGGCCGTTGAGATCAAGAATTCTATCCTTCAGTGCATAGCATTCAAGGAACAGAATATAAATGAAAAAATAAAGGAACAGATCGTTCTGGGAGACTAGGAAAGGAAGGATGCAGGAATGGAATTTGAAAAGCTGAAAAAGGTAATTGCAGAAGTGTTGAATGTAGATCCGGATGAGATCACCATGGAGACTACATTCATGGATGACCTGGGGGCAGATTCCCTGGATCTCTATCAGATCATCATGGGCATTGAAGAAGAATTCGATATTGAGATTCCATCTGACAAGGCCGAGAAGATTACCACAGTTGAGGAAGCGGTGGAACTGATTAAGGACGCCTGTAACTGACACTGTAGAGCCAGCTGTGGGCCTGGGACAGGGCAGGGGTCTTTTGGGGAAAGCGTGTGCATAGTTGCTGTGAACGGAGTGAATAGTGACCATCTCACGGGATCCAGCGTCATAAATAGAAGCAGTACGGCAGCAGTCAGTCCGCTGTGCGTACTGCTTGTTTGATTCCCGCGGGCAATGAGTGTGGCAGAACATTTGTTGCTGTTCACTCCGTTCACAGCAACTATGCACACAAAATGGACAAGAACAGCCCATTTTGGCGCACCGCAGTCTTAGGTTTGTTACGCAAGGGACGCATGAAATCACCTTGCGGCAGCACAAGTGAACGGTAACGAATATTTGCCGTATATCTCCCGGGATGGGAAGAGGATGGGAAGACATGTTGGAAGGGTATACACTGAAAATACTACAGGAGCGCATTGGCTACAGGTTCCGGGATGAACTGCTGTTACGGCAGGCCTTGACACACAGTTCTTATACCAATGAGCAGAAGATCAACAAGATGAAACACTATGAACGGCTGGAATTTCTAGGGGATGCGGTGCTGGAACTGGTATCCAGCGAATTCCTGTTCCATCAGAACCCGGATCTCACGGAGGGGGAACTCACCAAACGCAGGGCGTCCATGGTATGTGAACCTTCCCTTGCCTTCTGTGCCAGGGACCTGGAACTGGGACAGTTCATGATGCTTGGCAAGGGAGAAGAGAATACAGGGGGAAGAGGAAGGGACAGTATCATTTCAGACGTGATGGAGGCCGTGACAGGTGCCATATACCTGGACGGGGGAATGGAAGCAGCCAGGAACTTTATCAACCGCTTCATCCTGTCCGACCTGGAGGACAAGCAGTTGTTCTACGACAGCAAGAGCAATCTGCAGGAACTGGTCCAGGGAAAGCTGAAGAAGGAATTTACCTATGAGCCACTGGAGGAATGCGGGCCGGAGCATGACAAGATTTTCCGGGTGGCAGTCTGTATGGATGGAGAGATCCTGTCTGAGGGACAGGGAAGAACGAAGAAGGCTGCGGAGCAGCAGGCGGCATACGAAGCCCTGTTGCTTCTGAGGGATAGAGGACATGTATTTAAAAAGCATTGAAGTGCAGGGGTTTAAGTCATTTGCAAACAAGATCAACTTTCAATTCCACAATGGCATCACGGGGATCGTGGGACCCAATGGCAGCGGCAAGAGCAATGTAGCAGATGCCGTCCGCTGGGTTCTGGGGGAACAGCGTGTGAAGCAGTTGCGTGGTGCCAGTATGCAGGATGTCATTTTCTCGGGAACAGAGAACAGGAAGCCTCTAAGCTATGCCTATGTGGCCATCACCCTGGACAATGCAGACCACCAGTTGGCCATAGATTTTGACGAGGTGACGGTGGCCAGGCGGATCTACCGTTCCGGAGAAAGTGAATATCTGATCAATGGAAGTCCCTGCCGGCTTAAGGATGTGAATGAACTGTTCTATGACACGGGAATCGGAAAGGAAGGATACTCCATCATCGGCCAGGGACAGATCGACAAGATCCTGAGCGGCAAGCCGGAGGAGCGCCGGGAACTCTTCGATGAGGCGGCGGGAATCGTGAAGTTCAAACGCCGGAAGGCAGCGGCCCAGGGCAAACTGGAGAATGAGAAGCAGAACCTGGTACGGGTGAATGACATTCTCTCTGAACTGGAGAAACAGACCGGTCCCCTGGAGCGCCAGGCTGAGACGGCCAGGGTTTACTTGAAGAAGAAGGAGGAACTGAAGAACCTGGATGTGAATGTATTCCTGCTGGAGAATGCCAGGATGCAGGAACAGCTTGCCCAGGTGGAAGAGAAATACGGCGTTGCGGACCAGGAACTGGCTGATACCAGGCAGCAGTATGAAGGGATCAAGGAAGAATATGAGCGTGGACAGGCGCAGTTGGAGCGATTGGAAGAGACGATCGAACAGGCTCGTACCACAGCTACGGATGCAGGGCTGATGCGTGGCAGGCTGGAAGGAGAGAAGAATGTCTTGAAGGAGCAGATCAATTCTGCAAAAGGGAGCGAGGCACATCTGGCTAACCGCAGGAATACCCTGCAGGAAGAGATCGGCTCCAGGCAAAAGGACAGGGAAGGACTGCTCCAGGAGAAGGGTGACACGGACAATCAGATGCAAAAGATCCTGGAGGAGTCCCAGGCTGCAAAGGCAAAGCTGGAGGAGGTCCAGGCACAGATTGCCGACTTGAACGGGGAGATTGAGGCCGGGAAGAATACCATTATCGGGGAACTGAACCAGAGGGCTACCATCAAGTCCAAGATGGGACGGTTTGACACCATGATGGAACAGGTGAATATCCGGAAGGCAGAACTGAATTCCCGGCTGCTGCGGGCGAAATCCGATGAAGCAGCCAGGGAAGAGTCCATAAGGGAACTGGAAGGACAGTTTGAGACAGTGACAGAAAAGCTTCGCCAGATGACAGAAACTGAAGCGGCGAAAGAGCAGGAACTGGGGGAGATCCGGGGCATCCTGGCTGGCAGGGATGCGAAGCTTAGGGAGACCCAGGGTGCCTATCATATGGAGAAGTCGAAGCTGGAGGCTCTCTCCAACCTGGCAGAGCGCTACGAGGGTTATGGCGGCAGTGTCAAGAAAGTGATGGAACAGAAGGACAAGTACCAGGGCATCATCGGCGTGGTGGCAGACATCATCAAGGTAGAAAAAAAATATGAGACGGCCATCGAGACGGCCCTGGGAGGCAATATCCAGAATGTTGTCACGGACGATGAAGAGACTGCCAAGAAAGTGATCAGCTTCCTGAAGTCCAACAAGCTGGGCCGTGCCACCTTCCTGCCCCTTACCAGCATCACCAGTCCCCAGGAATTCAAGAACCAGGAGGCCTTGAAAGAGCCGGGTGTCATAGGAGTGGCAGACGGTCTGGTACATACCGATGACAGATACCGCAACGTGGCCAGGGCCATGCTGGGCCGTATCCTGGTGGTGGACCATGTGGACAATGCCGTGAAGATTGCCAGAAAATACGGCTATGGCATCCGTATGGTGACACTGGAGGGCGAACTGCTGGTGCCAGGGGGAGCCATCAGCGGCGGTGCCTTCAAGAATAACAGCAATCTCTTAGGAAGGCGCAGGGAGATCGAGGAACTGGAGAAATCCGTGCGCAGCCTTCTTCTGTCGGTGGATGCCATCAACCGGGAGATTGATGAGACCAAGACAGGGAGGAACAAGCTGCGCATGGAGCTGGAAGCACTGAGGGCAGACATCCAGCAGAAGAACATGGAGCAGAATACCATAAAGATGAATATCAGCCAGACCAGGGAACGTATGGAGGAAGAAGTGGAGGGGGTTGCTTCCCTGAGACTGGAAGAGTCGGAGATCGAGGGAATGATCCTGGAGATCAAGGGTAACAAGGAATCCATCCTACAAGAACTGGCTGACAGCGAAGCCCTGGAGAAGCGTACCCAGGAGCGGATCCTGGTGCTGCAGAAGGAACTGGAAGGCCACAGGAGCCTGGAGACGGAAAGTGCGGCCCAGGTATCTGCATGGGAGCTGAAAGTGGAGAAGATGCGCCAGACCCTTGTGTTCAAGCAAGCCAATGTGGACCGCATAGACGGGGAACTGGAACGGGCCTGTGCAGAACTGGCAGAGGTGCAGGAGGCCCTGGAGGGCAACAAACAGGAGATGGAACGCAGACAGCAGAACATCCTGGAGATTGAGAAGACCATAGCGGCCTCCTATGATGCACAGAATGCATCTGAGAACACACTGAAGGAGACGGTGGCCCGCAGGGAAGAACTGACGGCGAAACAGAAAGGGTTCTTTGGCCGCAGGGAAGAACTGTCTGAGAGGATGACAGCCCTGGACAAGGAGGTATACAGGCTGAATGCCCAGAGAGAGCGTATGGAGGAATCTGTGGAGTCCCAGATCAACTACATGTGGGATGAGTATGAGATTACATTAAGTGATGCCGCGGCTATCCGGGATCTGTCCCTGACTGACCTGACGTCCATGAAGAAGGATATCACTTCCTTAAAAGACCAGATTAGGAAACTGGGGGATGTGAACGTGAACGCCATTGAGGATTACAGGAATCTGATGGAACGGTACACATTCATGAAGACACAGCACGATGACCTGGTGGAGGCAGAGAAGACCCTGGAGGGGATCATCCAGGAACTGGATACGGCTATGCGCAGGCAGTTCGCAGAGAAATTCGCGGAGATTAACCGGGAGTTTGACAAGGTATTCAAGGAGCTTTTCGGCGGTGGAAAAGGCACACTGGAACTGATGGAAGAAGAGGACATCCTGGAGGCAGGGATCCGCATCATTGCCCAGCCCCCAGGCAAGAAGTTACAGAACATGATGCAGCTCTCTGGTGGAGAGAAAGCGCTGACGGCCATTTCCCTTCTGTTTGCCATCCAGAACCTGAAGCCTTCCCCCTTCTGCCTTCTGGATGAGATAGAGGCGGCCCTGGATGACTCCAATGTGGGGCGGTTTGCCAAATATCTTCACAAGCTGACGAAAAATACACAGTTTATCGTGATAACACACAGGCGGGGCACCATGGAGCAGGTGGACAGGCTCTATGGCATTACCATGCAGGAGAAGGGTGTGTCCACGCTGGTGAGCGTGAACCTGATAGACAAGGAACTGACCAATTGAGAATGTGGAAGAAGGGGTGTTGAAGTGTGAGCGAGGGAAAGAAGGGTTTTTTTGCCAGGCTGAAAGAGGGACTGACCAAGACCAGGGACAATATTGTAAGGGGCATTGACTCTGTGTTCAGTGGATTCTCGGCCATAGATGAGGATTTTTATGAGGAACTGGAGGAGATCCTCATCATGGGCGACATTGGTATCGGAGCGACCACCCAGATAGTGGAACGGCTGAAGGCCCAGGTGAAGGAGCAGCATATTAAGGAACCTGCTGCCTGCAAGCAGCTGCTTATAGACGGTATCAAGGAGCAGATGCGGGTAAATGAGGATGCCTATGAATTTGAGCAGGAGCAGTCCGTCATCATGGTCATCGGTGTCAACGGTGTGGGAAAGACCACTTCCGTTGGCAAGCTGGCGGGGAAGTTCAAGGCAGAAGGCCGCAGGGTGCTCATAGCTGCCGCGGATACTTTCCGGGCCGCTGCAGGAGAGCAGCTTGCAGAGTGGGCCAGACGGGCAGATGTGCCCATGATCGGCGGCAGTGAGGGTACGGATCCTGCCAGTGTGGTGTATGACGCGGTACATGCCGCCAAAGCCAGGGGAGTGGACGTACTGCTCATTGACACGGCAGGAAGGTTACACAATAAGCGAAACCTGATGGAAGAACTGCGGAAGATGAACCGCATCATAGACAGGGAGTTCCCCGATGCCCGCAGGGAGAACTTGATTGTACTGGACGGGACAACAGGGCAGAACGCCCTGGTACAGGCCAGGGAGTTCGGCCAGGTGGCAGACCTGACCGGCATCATCCTGACCAAATTGGACGGCACAGCCAAAGGAGGAATCGCCGTGGCTATCCAGTCTGAACTCCATGTGCCAGTGAAATATATCGGGGTGGGAGAATCCATTGATGACCTGCAGAGATTTGACTCCGATGAGTTTGTGAATGCACTGTTTGACATGCAGGTTTCCCAGGATGAGGCATAGCCTTATCCTGGTACGGGGAAATACCGTTGCTTTTCACGGGGTGGTGACGCATCAATAATCTTTGGTTTGTCACGTAAAAGACGCGTGAAAACACCTGGCGGTGGCACGAGTGAACAGTAACGAAAATATCTCGCGATGGCACCAGTGAAAGTAACACGAAATACACCCTGTGGAGAAGGACAATATGGGAATGTCCCCGCAGACAGGGGAGAAAGAGAAAGGAAGACGTGGAAGATGGACGAGCAGATGCTGACATTGGAGAAATTTGAGGAAGCTTCGGAGGTGGTGAAGAAGGTAACACTGGAGACTAAGCTGGTGTACAGCGATTACCTGAGTGTCCAGACCGGGAACAGGGTGTATCTGAAACCGGAGAACATGCAGTTTACGGGTGCCTATAAGCTTAGGGGTGCATATTATAAGATGAGTACCCTGACCCAGGAAGAGAGGGACAGGGGGCTGATCACCGCTTCTGCAGGCAACCATGCCCAGGGTGTGGCTTATGCGGCAAACTGTTTTGGGGCCAGGGCTACTATTGTCATGCCCACCACAACCCCCCTTATCAAGGTGAACCGTACCAAAGGGTATGGAGCGGAAGTGGTACTCTGGGGAGATGTGTATGACGAGGCCTGCGCGAAGGCCTATGAACTGGCAGAGGAACACGGGTATACCTTCATCCACCCCTTTGATGACCTGGCTGTGGCTACCGGACAGGGAACCATAGCCATGGAGATTGTGAAAGAACTGCCTTTGGTGGACTATATCCTGGTACCCATCGGCGGGGGCGGCCTGGCCACGGGAGTCTCCACACTGGCAAAGCTCTTGAATCCAAAGATCAAGGTCATCGGCGTGGAGCCGGCAGGGGCAGACTGTATGCGGGCCTCCATGAAAGCAGGGAAAGTGATCACCCTTCCCAGGGTGAATACCATTGCAGATGGGACAGCGGTGAAGACTCCCGGTACAAGGCTGTTCCCCTATATCTGCCAGAACCTGGACGACATCATCACAGTAGAGGACGAGGAACTGGTGGTTGCCTTCCTGGATATGGTGGAGAACCATAAGATGGTGGTGGAGAATTCCGGCCTGCTGGCGGTGGCTGCCTTGAAGCACCTGGAAGTGAAGGACAAACGGGTGGTGTCTATCTTAAGCGGCGGTAATATGGATGTGATCACTATGTCTTCGGTAGTGCAGCAGGGCCTGATCATGCGGGACCGTATCTTTACCATGTCCGTGCTGCTGCCCGACAAGCCGGGGGAACTGCACCGGGTGTCCGGCATTATTGCAGGGGTCAATGGCAATGTGATCAAGCTGGAGCACAATCAGTTTGTGTCCATCAATCGGAATGCAGCCGTGGAACTGCGCATTACCATGGAAGCTTTTGGCACCGGGCACAAGCAGCAGATCATGGAGGCCCTGGAGCGGGAAGGATACCAGCCTAAGCTGGTACGTACGAACATTTGACAGCAGCCTTATCCGGGGACAGATGTTCCAGCGCTGTATCCGTTTCCGGAAACAGAGGGAACCGCAACGGCACAAGGGGTACCAGGATGAAGGGCATGGGGCAGTGGATGCATGTTTTGCAGCTTTTGATGCATGCTAATGAAAACACAATACAATAGCGAGGTGTGTGTATGGATGTGGATAGGCAACAGGGCAGGGAGATGCTGCACAAGGAGAAGAAATCCGTAAAACGGAGGGTACTGGATTATGCCGTCATTACGTTTGCCTCCCTGCTTTATGCGGTGGCCGTGAGCTTGTTCCTGGATCCCAATTCCCTGGCACCCGGGGGCGTGACCGGTATCTCCATCATATTGAACCGGCTCACCGGCCTGGAGACAGGTACCTGGGTACTGGTGATCAACATTCCCATCATAGCAGTGGGTACCTGGAAATTCGGGCTGCATTTTATCCTGTCCACCATGTACTGCACGGCAGTGACTTCTGTGTTCATCAACCTGCTGGCACCTTTTGGCGCCGTGACAGGGGACCCTGTGCTGGCAGTGCTGGCAGGCGGGACCCTTATGGCCCTGGGCATGGGCCTTGTGCTGAAGTCAGGATCCACCACTGGCGGCACGGATATCATCATCAAGCTTCTGCGGCTGAGGTTCCCCTATCTGAGGACTGGTGTGCTGTTCCTTATCACAGATGTGATCATTGTGGCAGCCTCTGCCTTCGTGTTCCAGAACATAGATGTGGCCCTGTATGCAGGCATGGTGGTGGTGGTCAACTCCCTGCTGATCGATGTGGTACTGTATGGACGGGATGGGGCCAAGATGGTTTTCATCATCAGCGACAGGCAGGAGGCTATCACCAGAAGGCTCCTGGAGGAACTGGATATCGGGGTTACACATATCTCCGGAAGGGGTGCATATAGCGGCAAAGAGAAAAATGTCATCCTGTGCGTCATGAAGAAGCAGATATCCCCCAAGGCCGAGGAGATCGTCAAGGAGGAAGATCCGAAGGCTTTCATGATTGTCACCAGTGCTTCGGAAATCTACGGGGAGGGATATAAAAATATATTCAGCGAGCGGGTCTGAGGAAAATCATTCTTGCCTGTGTGGTTATCATAAAGATGGCCCACAGGCAATTCGTGCATCAAGGGATACCATTCGTGAAATTAACGGTGACCGTGGAGCAGTTATGATAGAATAAGGATGGAGCAGGCTGGACACAGACCAGGAAGGCAGGTGGGAGTATATGACAGGCCAGGGAAAACTGCAGATGGACGAGATGCTGGAACAGTACATGTCCAGGGTACAGGAATTGCTGGGCAATGCATTCCGGTATGCCACGGCCTGTGGCCTTATGCGGGAGGAGGGGGAGGACATCCGCTATGTGGAGGTTACGATATATACGGCCGGACAATTGCCCTGCCCTTCTGCGAAGGGTGCAGTGGAGGCACTGGCGCTGGATATGGGGAAACGGTACGGGATCCGTCTGTCTGTAAATTTCCAGGAAGATTGTAAAGAAAAAATACTTGACACCCATCCGGCTTTGTAGTAAACTGTACAAAGTTGTGTGAGGGTTACTTGGCACGGGGCAGGTGTGCGCTGATGAAGATGGATAAGCTGTATGAACAGACAATGCTGTATGATTTTTACGGGGAACTGCTGACAGAGCATCAGCGGCAGGTGTATGAGGATGCGGTGTACAATGATCTGTCCTTAAGCGAGATTGCCCAAGAGCAGGGGATCAGCAGGCAGGGAGTCCATGACCTGGTCAGACGCTGTGACAGGATCCTGCAGGGGTATGAGGAGAAGCTCCACCTGGTGGAGCGTTTCGCCAGGGCCAGGGAGACGGTAGAAGAGATCCGGGAACTGACACTGGGGGAGACGGACCAGGCTGCCCTTTTAAGGATCCGGGAATTGTCATGTAAGCTTCTGGAAGAGTTGTAGGAACTACCGTCCATGGGGCAGAAGGAAGAAGGAGTCACAGGTGGCATTTGAGAGTCTGACAGACAAATTACAGAATGTATTCAAGAATCTGCGGAGTAAGGGACGGCTCACGGAGAGTGATGTGAAGGCAGCCTTGAAGGAAGTGAAGATGGCCCTCCTGGAGGCAGATGTGAACTTCCGGGTGGTGAAGCAGTTTGTCAAGGCAGTGGAGGAGCGGGCCATCGGCCAGGATGTGATGAACGGGCTGAACCCGGGGCAGATGGTGGTCAAGATCGTCAATGAAGAGATGATCGCCCTTATGGGCAGCGAGACCACGGAGATTGCCATGCAGCCCGGCAAGGCCATTACCGTGATCCTGATGGCGGGCCTGCAGGGTGCAGGTAAGACCACGGCCACGGCAAAGATTGCCGGCAAACTCAAGACGAAAGGCAAGAAGTCCCTGCTGGTAGCCTGTGATATCTACAGACCTGCGGCCATTGAGCAGCTTCAGATCAATGGGAAGAAGCAGGAAGTGGATGTGTTCTCTCTGGGCACAGACCATAAGCCGGTGGAGATCGCCCGGCAGGCTATGGAATATGCCCGGAAGAATGGTCACAATGTGGTGATCCTGGATACGGCAGGCCGTCTTCATATTGATGAGGACATGATGGCAGAACTGCGGGAGATCAAGGCAGGTGTGACTGTCCACCAGACCCTTCTGGTGGTGGATGCCATGACCGGTCAGGATGCCGTGAACGTGGCTAAGGAATTTGACGAGAAGGTGGGGATAGACGGCGTGGTGCTGACCAAGATGGATGGTGATACCAGGGGCGGTGCGGCCCTTTCCATCAAGGCTGTCACAGGCAGGCCCATCCTGTATGTAGGCATGGGGGAGAAGCTTTCCGATATGGAACAGTTCTACCCGGACCGTATGGCCAACCGGATCCTGGGGATGGGGGACGTGCTTTCCCTGATTGAGAAAGCCCAGGAGAACATTGACATAGATGAGGAGAAAGGCCGCCAGATGGCAGGCCGCATGAAGAAGGGGAAGTTCGATTTCGAGGACTACTTAGAGAGCATGAAGCAGATGCGGAACATGGGAGGGCTGTCCAGCATACTGGGCATGCTGCCTGGACTGGGTATCAAGGGAGGGGACCTGGAGTCCCTGGTGGATGAGAAACAGCTCAGACAGTCAGAGGCCATTGTCCTGTCCATGACCAGACAGGAGCGACAGAACCCGAAGCTGCTCAATCCCCGTAGGAAGCACCGTATCGCCAAAGGGGCTGGTGTGGATATTGTAGTAGTGAACCGGTTTGTGAAGCAGTTCGAGCAGAGCCAGAAGATGATGAAGCAGTTTGGCGGCGGCAAAAAGGGCCGGGGCATGTTCGGCGGATTCCCAGGCATGGGAGGCGGCAGATTCCCGTTCTGACAAGAGAGAGGTACAACCGGGAGACAAGGCCTGGTTCCAGGAATAGGTGATAAAGGAAGCGTAGCTGATACGGATATCCTTTTCATATAAAAATATATTGATAGATTTACGGAGGTAAGGAAAGATGGCAGTAAAGATCAGACTGAGAAGAATGGGACAGAAGAAGGCTCCTTTTTATAGAATCATTGTGGCTGATTCTCGTTCCCCCAGGGATGGCAGATTCATCGAGGAGATCGGAACATATGATCCCAAGACAGATCCCAGCACATTCAAGATCAATGAGGAGTTGGCCAAAAAGTGGCTTGCAAACGGCGCACAGCCCACAGAGGTAGTAGGCAAGATCTTCAAGGCAGCCGGAATTGAAAAATAGCATCTGTTCCGAAATCTGGATTCTTTGGAGGTAGCTTATGAAGGAATTAGTGGAAATAATTGCAAAGGCACTTGTTGACAACCCGGAGGAGGTTGTGGTAACGGAGAGCACTGAGGGCAGAAACACGATCGTCAAACTTCATGTAGCTGCATCCGATATGGGAAAAGTTATCGGCAAGCAGGGACGGATTGCCAAGGCGATCCGCTCTGTGGTGAAGGCGGCATCATCCAGGGACAAGAAGAATGTGGAAGTAGAGATTGTGTAATTGGGTCCGTACACTGGAATTGCGGGGAGCGGGGAGGAATGCCAGCACTGCATGGTACCATGCAGCAGAGGAATTCCTCCCCGTATTTGTAAATGTAACAGCAAAGCGCCCTGCCTGGACTGTTGCGGGACCGGAATAAAAGATGACAGCCCGCCAGGGGCGGGTATGGGGTATTGTATATGGAAGCTTTTTTTCAGATAGGGATCATTACTTCCCCCCATGGACTGAAAGGGGAAGTGAAGGTATTTCCCACCACGGACGATGCAGCCCGGTATAAACGCCTGAAGGAAGTGATCCTGGACACAGGACGGGAGAGACTGTCCCTGGGGGTTGAGCATGTGAAGTTCTTCAAACAGTTTGTGATCCTGAAGTTCAAGGGGGTCGATGATATCAATGATGTGGAGAAGTACCGGAAGGCTTCCCTTCTGGTGGCCAGGAAAGACGCAGTGCCCTTGAAGCGGGATGAGTACTATGTGGCTGACCTGCTGGGGCTGGAGGTTCAGAATGAGGCAGGGGAAGGGATCGGACGACTGAAGGATGTGATGGAGACAGGGGCCAATGATGTCTATGTAATCGACCTGTATGACGGAAGGGAACTGTTGCTGCCTGCCATCAGACAGTGCATCCTGGCGGTGGAAGTGGAGGCAGGGTACATCAGGATCCACATTCTGGAGGGACTGTTGGAATGACGTATCATGTGTTGACATTGTTCCCGGAGATGGTCAGGCAGGGGCTGGGAGACAGTATCATCGGCAAAGCTATAGAGCGGGGGACGATCACCCTGGATGTGGTGGATATCCGGGAGTACACAAAAGAACGGCACGGCCAGGTGGACGATTATCCATACGGTGGAGGAGCAGGTATGCTGATGCAGGCCCAGCCTGTGTATGATGCCCACAGGGCAGTCACTGATGGAAGGGCAGTGCGCACGGTCTATGTGACCCCCCAGGGCCAGCCTTTTACCCAGAGGCTTGCCAGGGAGTATGCCGCAGAGAAGGAACTGGTCTTCCTATGTGGCCATTATGAGGGAATCGATGAGCGGGTGCTGGAGGAAGTGGTCACAGACAGGGTTTCCATTGGGGATTACGTATTGTCCGGTGGGGAACTGGCCGCCATGGTGATGATCGATGCCACGGCCAGGCTGCTGCCTGGTGTCCTGGGGAACAGTCTCTCTGCCCAGGAGGAGAGTTTCCACAATGACCTTCTGGAATATCCCCAGTATTCCAGGCCGGCGGTGTGGCATGGGAAAAAGGTGCCGGAGGTGCTCCTGTCCGGCGATCACAGGAAGGTGGAAGCCTGGCGCCTGGAGCAGGCCCGGAGCAGGACCAGGCAGGTCAGGCCGGACCTGTATGAAAGGTACCAGAACAAGCAACATCTGCTTCATCGCCTGTCCGGGGATAAGCGGAACCATATCCACATGATGGAGAGCCTGCGCAGGGGACAGGGAGAGATCCTGGCAGACCGGGACGGGGATATCCTGATCTACCACCAGGACAGCAGGATCTGTATGATGGAAGCCGGGAGCCTGGAAGAACCAGGCATCAAAGGGTGGGAATACCTGGCAGGAAAGATTCCCAGCCAGGCAAAGTGGTGTCTGGTGACACAGGAATCTCTTGTGGAACTTCTGGAGCAGGAAGGGTATCAGGTCTTCAACCAGTGCAGCCAGTTTCTATACACTTTAAGGGAGCCTCTGCCGGTGGGGCACAGGGATATCCGGGTCCTTACCCTGGAACACCTGGACTACCTATGTGCCCACTATGGGCAGGAACAGCGGGCATACCTGGAAGAGCGTACAGGGTCCGGGTACATGTACGGGGTTTTTGTGGAGGGAATACTGCGTGGGTTTGTGGGGATGCACAGTGAGGGCAGCATAGGTTTTTTGTATGTGGAGCCGTGCTGCCGCAGGCAGGGGCTGGCAGGATCCCTGGAGGCATACTGTGTGAACCGCCATCTTGAGCGGGGCTGGATTCCTTATGGACATGTGGTGCAGGGCAATGAGGCATCCGAAGCCCTGCAGGAGAAGCTGGGTTTCTACAGGGCGGGGAAAACCTTCTGGTGGCTGGAAAAAAAGCCTTGCATTTAGGGGCTGACTATGGTAAAATTTGAATGTTGTGAAAACAAGATGGTCCTCTGTTACAAAGCTCCGTTAGAAGAACCTGCGGGGTGGAATGTATTAAGAACATCCATTTTATGAAGGAGGCTCATGATGAGTGACATTATCAAGGAAATTGAGGCTGCGCAGCTGAAGGAAAGCGTTGACGATTTCTCAGTAGGAGATACCGTAAAGGTATACGGCAAGATCAAGGAAGGCAACCGGGAGAGAATCCAGGTATTTGAGGGTGTTGTGCTCAAGAGACAGGGCGGCAGCAACAGGGAGACCTTCACCGTGAGGAAGACTTCCAACGGAATCGGTGTGGAGAAGACCTGGCCCTTACATTCCCCCAATGTAGAGAAGATCGAGGTGGTCAGAAGAGGTAAGGTGAGACGTGCCAAGCTGAACTATCTGAGGAACCGTGTGGGTAAGAAGGCAAAGGTAAAAGAGCTTATGAGATAAGCCAGGCCGGCGGCAATGATGAGGGGACAATTACAGACGTAGTTGTCCCCTCGTGGCATTGCAGGGCTTCAGGGCCTGCAGGCAGGGGAGGAGCTGCTGTAGCCGGTCTGCAGCCAGGAAAGGGATCCGCGGGGCAGGAGGATGGCAAAGAATAAAGGATTAAGTTTTTATAAGAGACGCAGGAAGATCAGTTCGGCCTTGATGCGGGAGGTTTTCAGCTGGGTATTCGGTATCCTGACAGCGGTGTTCATAGCCGCAGTCCTCTGCTTCCTGCTGGGTATGTCAACCAATGTGGTGGGAGTATCCATGGAACCTACCCTGTACAACGAACAGAAAATATATATCAATCGTTTTCTCTATGTGATCTCCTCTCCCAAAGCCGGTGATGTGGTGGTGTTTCTGCCAAATGGCAATGAGAATTCCCACTACTACGTGAAGCGGGTGGTGGCTGTGTCAGGGGACCAGGTGGAGATCCAGGGTGGAAGGCTGTATGTCAATGGCCTGGAAAGCCCCTGGGTGACAGAGAGACTCATAGACCCAGGGATAGCCGCCAACAAGTTCACCCTGGGGAGCGGGGAATATTTCTGCATTGGAGACAATCCCAGCAACAGTGAGGACAGCCGCTCTGCCAATATCGGGCCGGTGTCTGAGGAAGATATTATAGGAAAGGTATGGTTCCATGCATCCTGTGAGGAACAGGGCATGGGATTTGTGAAATGAGATGAACTACCAGTGGTATCCTGGCCATATGACGAAGGCCATGCGCATGATGCAGGAGAACATAAAGCTGATCGACCTGGTGATCGAACTGGTGGATGCCCGGATACCTGCAGCCAGCAGGAATCCAGACATTGACAGGCTGTCCGGGAGCAAATCCCGGATCGTGTTACTGAACAAATCGGATCTGGCAGATCCCGGATGGAACAGACAGTGGATGGATTACTTCCAGGCACAGGGTGCCCATGCCCTGGAAGTCAATTCCAGGACAGGAGCCGGACTGAAATCCATTGGCAGCCTGGTACAGGAAGCATGCCGTGAGAAGCTGGAGCGGGACAGGAAGCGGGGCATTGTAAACCGTCCTGTAAGGGCTATGGTGGTGGGAATCCCCAATGTGGGAAAATCTACCTTCATCAATTCCTTTGCGGGAAAGGCCTGTACCAGGACAGGGAACAAGCCCGGTGTCACCAAGGGAAAGCAGTGGATCCGCTTGAACAAGGGACTGGAACTATTGGACACGCCTGGGATCCTGTGGCCGAAGTTTGAAGACAACCAGGTGGGGATGCACCTGGCTTTCATCGGTTCCATGAATGATGAAGTCATCATAATGGAAGAACTGGCCTGCGACCTGCTGACAGTGCTGGAGGAACTCTATCCAGGGGCTGTCCGGGAACGTTATGGAACAGAGTGGGGAGACAGTGCACCGAAGACCCTGGAGGCAATCGCCAGAAGCAGGGGATGCCTGAAGAAAGGGGAGGCTGTGGATCTGGAAAAGGCTGCCGGTATCCTGTTGGATGACTTCCGGAGCGGGCGCCTTGGCAGGATCACAATTGAGAGGCCAGCCTTGTCCTAGAACATGTGAGTGCCGCTGAAGCGGTATGTCTGGGTTATATATAGGGGTATTAAAATGAACAAAGTCATGAAAGAGATGATCAGCACCCTGCTGTACCTGCTGGGGGTGCTCTGTATCACATACTGCCTGATCCATTTTGTGGGGCAGCGCACGGCAGTGGAAGGGTCTTCCATGGAAGCCACCCTGAGCGATGGGGACAATCTCATTGTAGACAAGATTACATACCGGTTCCGGGATCCGGAACGTTTTGACATCATTGTATTTCCGTTCCAGTACGAGGCGAAAAAATTCTATATCAAGCGCATCATCGGCCTTCCCGGGGAGACGGTACAGATTGACCAGGCTGGCACCATCTATATCAATGGGGAAGTGCTGGAGGAGAACTATGGCAGGGAAATCATCAAACCGGAAAACATTGGCATTGCCATAGACCCCATCACCCTGGGAGAGGATGAATATTTTGTCATGGGGGACAACCGGAACAACAGTACGGACAGCCGTACGGAAATTGTAGGGAACATCCATCGGGACGATATTGTGGGCAGGGCCTGGGTGCGGATCTGGCCGCTGAATAAGTTCGGGGTACTGCGGCACAAATAGGTGTAGGCGCAAAGGCGCATAGATGTATCATGGAGGGAATCACATGAAGGGGATCGGGGAGATCAAGGCACAGTTACAGGCAGCTTGTGAGAATGAGCTGCCTGATTTTATAGAGACATATGGGATGGATGAAAGGGCCGGAGTGCAGAGGCTGGTGGCTGCCGCAAGGAAGAGGAAGGATGCCTTGGATAAGGAGCGGCTGCGCATAGAAGGACTGCGGGCCTATGAGGAGAAATACAAGGAATATGCTTATATCTGCGGCATTGATGAGGTGGGCCGTGGGCCACTGGCCGGACCTGTGGTGGCGGGGGCGGTGATCCTGCCAAGAGATTGCCGTATTTTGTATATAAATGATTCCAAGCAGCTCTCCGAAAAAAAGAGAGAAGAGCTTTATGAAGTGATCAAGGAGCAGGCCATTGCCTGGGCAGTGGGCTATGCCACGCCCCAGAGGATCGATGAGATCAATATCCTTCAGGCCACGTATGAGGCTATGCGGGAAGCGGTAGGTGCGCTGGAAACGAAGCCGGACCTGCTGCTCAATGATGCCGTAACCATACCGGGGATAGCCATCAGACAGGTGCCTATCATAAAGGGGGATGCCAAGAGTATATCCATCGGTGCAGCCAGCATCCTGGCCAAAGTGACCAGGGACCGCCTGATGCAGGAGTATGACCAGGTGTATCCGGGATATGATTTCGCAGGCAACAAGGGATATGGAAGTGCCGCCCATATTGCAGCCTTGAAGAAGCTGGGCGCCTGTCCCATCCATCGGAAAAGCTTCATTGGAAATTTTGTAGAAATAGGGTAAGGACGGCAAGGATGCACATCATAAGTTACTGTTCACTCCGTTCACAGCAACCATGCACACAAAACGCCAAATGCAGGCGTTTTGGCGCGAGACAGTCTCGGGTTTGTCACGCTGAAAGCGCGTGAAAACACCTCGCGGTGGCACCTGTGAACAGTAACCACCATAACGATACAGGAGTAGGAACCCATGATATTGTCAAAGCTGTTTACAGGTCAGACCCATACGGAAGATACGGGACGCAGCCAGTCTGCCAGGGAGGTGCCGTCCCAGAATGCGGCAGCCGTGAACCGCCAGATCCGCTCCATGGTACCAGGACAGACTATCCAGGGGGAGATTGTGGGCAGGAATGGCAGCGAGGTGCAGATCAAGGTGTCGGAAGACATGGTCCTGCAGGCCAGGGTGGACAGGAACCTGAACCTGGAGATCGGGAAGAATATGACCTTCGAGGTCAGGAACAATGGCAGTTCCCTGACTTTGAGTCCGCTGTTCACCAATGTCTCCACGGATGTAACCGTACTGAAGGCCATTGACATGGCAGGATTGCCAGTGAATGACACCACAGTGGATCTTACCAGCCAGCTGATGCAGGCAGGATTGTCAGTGAATAAGAACATCCTGGGACAGGTGTACCGGCAGGTGATGAATTATCCGGAGGCAGAGGTGTCTGACATTGTGAACCTGCACAAACTGGGAATTCCCGTGAACGAATCCACAGTGAACCAGATGATCTCCTACCGGAACCTGACCCACCAACTGACACAGGGCATGGACACAGTATTCCAGGCCATCCCGGAAGCCCTGGAGGGCATGCTTTCCCAGGGGGACGTACAGGGGGCTGCCGGGGTGTACAGGGAACTGTTCGCCCTTTTTGCAGCCGGGGAGGATCCGGGAATCCTTCCGGGAGCAGAAGGTCTGCTGCCTGGACAGGAGGCAGGAGAGGCTGCCAACATCGTTTTTGCAGAGCAGAGCGCCAGGATGGAAGGGGAACTGGCCTCCCTCCTGTCCGGGGATGGAAGGGAGCAGATCTCCCAGCAGACAGAAAGCTTCCAGGAGGGCCCCGGCGGCCTGCAGGACAGGGGGAGCGCCCAGGCGGCCGGAGGGGTCCTGCCAGAGGGCACAGGGGCAGACACCATTTCCCAGACAGGGATGGCAGACACTTTCCGGGCATCCCTGGCAGAAGGGCTGCTGCAGCTTCTGGAACAGACAGGGCTTTCTGTCCAGGAACAGTCCCACCTGGCAGGACAGATCCACCTGTTTGCCCAGGGGGGCCTGGGGGAAGAGAACTTTTTCGATATCACAGGGAAACTGCTCCAGGCCGCCGGAAATGAGGGAGCCAGGGAACTTGCCCAGAAACTGGTGGGAAGCGGGGCATTCAAGGAACTGATGACGGAGAGACTGAAGGACCTCTGGATGCTGAAACCACAGGATGTGGCAGAACCAGGGAAGGTGCAGGAATTATACCGCAGGCTGGACAGACAGTTGAAGGGCCTGGCCCAGGCGCTGGAAAACGGTGGCCAGGGCGGGGGTACGGCCTACCGGGCTGTGACAGGCCTGGCCCAGAATGTAGATTTCCTGAACCAGGTGAACCAGATGTACGCATATGTGCAGATTCCCCTACGCCTGCGCCAGGGCGATACCAACGGGGAACTGTATGTATATACCAACAAGAAAAATCTGGCATCCAGGGAAGGTAAGGTCAGTGCACTGCTTCATCTGGACATGGAGCATATCGGTCCCCTGGATGTGTATGTATCCATGGAGAGCAGTAAGGTGCATACAAAATTCTATGTGCAGGATGAGGAGATGCTGGACTTCCTGGGGGCACATATGGATATCCTTACAGACAGGCTGAAGGAGCGGGGATACGACTGTGCCTGTTCCATGAAGACCAGAGGGGAAGCAGCGGAGGAGAAGACGGAAAACAGTGGCATTGGGCCTCTTTTACAGCATGGGGGTGGCATGCTGCTTTCCAGGCAGGCTTTTGATGTGAGAACATAAATGTATGGCCCGCAGGAGGGGGAATTTCCTCTTTGGGCAGATATGGGGAATCATAATGGCACAGGGGCACAAGGAAAAAGAGAATAAAGAAAATAAGGTCAAGCAGGCGATTGCCCTGGAATACAATCCTTCCGAGAATGCTCCCAGGGTCATAGCAAGTGGGCGGGGCATCCTGGCAGAGAAGATCATTGAGAAAGCCCAGGAGAGTGATGTGCCCATCCACCGGGATGACAAGCTGGCAGACACCTTATCCCGGCTGGAGATCGGGGACATGATTCCTCCGGAACTGTATGAGGTGGTGGCAGAGATACTGGTCTTTGTGGATTCCATGGATAAGCTGAAGGGCAAGGTGGGCAGATGAACCGGAGGGCCAGGGGGGCAGAGAAGGAATCCCTGGCGGCTGCCTATCTGGAGCGCCAGGGCATGCAGGTAGTGATGCGCAATTACAGAAACCGCCAGGGAGAGATTGACATCATAGGATACCACCAGGGCTATCTGGTGTTCGTGGAGGTAAAATACCGGGCAGGTACAGACAAAGGCTATGCGGCAGAGGCAGTGGGCATCAGGAAGCAGAGGCAGGTGTGCAGGGTGGCGGATTATTACAGGCTGACCCACCATGTGGACAGTCAGGCCGGTGTCCGCTATGATGTGGTAGCCATCCAGGGAGGAGAGATTCACTGGATCCGGAATGCATTTCCCCATGTGGGAAGATGAAAGGCGGCCATATCCTGGCGGTC
Source organism: uncultured Acetatifactor sp. (assembly GCA_910586215.1). GTDB lineage: Bacteria > Bacillota > Clostridia > Lachnospirales > Lachnospiraceae > Acetatifactor. Next base: position 20,938 of record CAJUGH010000017.1, read on the forward strand.
ACAGACAACAGGGAGATTTGCCAGAAAAGGGAAAGATTGACAGACAGGACCAAGCCAGGCCGGAAAGGAAGGCATATGTATCAAGTCATACGGGCAGGAAGACAGGACGGTGAAGTATTGCGCCAGGACAGACATCTTCTTCCGGGGGGAGGAGAACTGGAATACCTGACATTCCCTTCCTTAGAACAGACAGGTGTGGTACGGCACTTGATAACCACCCGCACGGGGGGTGTCAGTCAGGGGGACTGTGCTACCATGAACTTAAGCTTTTCCCGGGGAGATGAGCCGGACAGGGTTCTGGAGAACTACAGACGGGTGGGGGAAGTACTGGGATGTGGGCTGACAGATATGGTCACATCCCACCAGACCCATACCACCCATATCCGCAGGATCACGGAGGCAGACCGGGGGAAGGGTGTTGTACGGGAGCGGGACTACCAGGACGTGGACGGTCTGGTCACGGATGTGCCCGGCCTGGCACTTGTGACATACTATGCGGACTGTGTGCCGCTTCTGTTCGTGGATCCGGTCTGCCGGGCGGTGGGACTGGCCCATTCGGGCTGGAAGGGCACTGCAGGCAGGATGGCTATCCATATGGTCCGGGCCATGGAGGAACAGTTCGGTTCCAGGCCGGAGGATCTGATGGGGGCAGTGGGCCCGTCTATCTGCCAGGAATGCTATGAGGTAGGGGAGGATGTGGCCAGGCAGTTTGCCGGGTGGGATACAGAATATGATATGGAACGCAGGCTGGTGGAAGAAAACGGCAGGTACCACTGCAGGGGACAGGAACAACTGCACCATGTGGTGGAAACGGGCAGGAGACCGGGCAAGTACCAGTTGGACCTGTGGCTGGCCAACCTGCTTCTGCTGTGCCATGCAGGGATTCCCCTTGGGCAGATTGCCGTGACGGATATCTGTACCTGCCACAACAGCAGGTATCTGTTTTCCCATAGGGCCAGCGGTGGAAAGCGGGGGAACCTGGCCGCATTCCTGATGCTGCAGGGATAGGATTTTGTGTGCATTTATTGCTGTGAACGGAGTGAACAGTAACCCATAAAGAAAATCTTCATAAAAAATGAATCATTTTCAACGGGAATTGTGAGGGAATGTATGGTAAAATGTTGAACCAGAAGAGTGGTTCAATATATAAAGGCAATACGGCACGTTTTGAAAGGATGAGGAGACATGGCGAATATACTAGTATGCGATGATGACCGGGAAATTGTGGATGCCATTGAGATATACCTGGCACAGGACGGATATGGTATTTTCAAGGCTTACGATGGGGAACAGGCCATTGAGATCCTGAAGAAAGAGGAGATCCACTTGATGATCATGGATATCATGATGCCCCGCTTAGACGGTATCCGGGCCACGCTGAAGATCCGGGAATACAGCAGTATTCCTATTATCATGCTGTCTGCCAAGTCCGAGGATACAGATAAGATACTGGGGCTGAATATCGGTGCAGACGACTATATCACCAAACCTTTCAACCCATTGGAACTGGCGGCCAGGGTGAAATCCAACCTGCGCCGGTATACTTCCCTGGGAAGCCTGCAGTCAGACAGCAAGGCAGTTTACCAGGTGGGTGGCCTGGCCATCAATGATGACACCAAGCAGGTGACGGTGGACGGTGAAACTGTAAAGATGACACCAATAGAATACAATATATTATTGCTATTAATAAAGAACCAGGGCAGGGTATTTTCCATTGACCAGATCTATGAGAGCATCTGGAATGAGGATGCCATTGGGGCAGACAATACAGTAGCGGTACACATCCGCCATATCCGGGAGAAGATAGAGATCAATCCCAAGGAACCCAGGTATCTGAAGGTGGTCTGGGGGGTGGGGTATAAGATAGAAAAGCAGTAAAGGATGAATAGGGTATATATGAGAAAGCCTGTATGGAAGAGAATCAGTTTTGAACTGCTACAGCACCTGCTGGCCGTGGGAATCATGGTGGCAGTGGCTGGTATCCTGCTGAATTCTTACATTGCAGTAGAGTCCATTGACGGTACCCAGGTGTACCAGCTCCTCACCATGGACACCAGTCAGGAATTCGAGGATTCCGTGGTGTATTATGATTTGTTCCAGAATGCGGTCTCTGATATCACACAGCTTGTTGTGCTGAAGGAACAATTGGAGTCAGACAATATCTTTGACCCCGCCAGACAGATTGATGTGACGCAGTATGCAGCACGGATTGGAACAGATGAGGGCTGCCAGGCCACGGCAGTATATGAACTGGATGACTTGATCAAATGGGGAAAATATGGTGTAGAGTATACCAGCCGCATGGTGAGCCTGTCGGATTTTGTCCATTATTTTGGATACTGCCTCTATCCGGAGAATTTCGCCCTGGATGAGGAAGGGGAACTGGTTTTTGACGGCTTTCACAGGGTGGAGGATCCAGACACGGATGCCAGGTGGAAGGCGTCAGGCCAGTCCCAGCCAGGATCGGATGTGGGAGTACCTGGCAAAGGAAATGGAGCAGACAGGGATGTGCAGGCAGGCAGCAGTGACGGAACCAGTGCTGAAAACAATGGTGCCGGGGCTGGGGGAAACGGAGCCGGGACCGGGTCTACAGGCAGCGACCCGGAAGATGACAGGGATGGTGTCCAGGGAGATTCTTCCGGGAAGAGTGAAGAGGAACTGGCGCTGATTGCGGAACACATGGGAAAGTATACAGAGGAACAGTTGGAAGACCAGTTTGTGTTCTCCTATATCATGGCCCAGGGCCTGAAGGGTATCAATGTATCCATGGAGGATGACGGTACCATGGTCTACTTCTCCCTCTTAAACAGCCGTTATGAGACAGTGGACGGGAAGAAGCGGCTGCCGGACATGGTGGATAACTGGGTGGACTACATCCGCCTCCAGGACAATGTGGTGTCTGCCATAGAGAACCTGACGCTGAATTATGAGCGGTACCGGGTCTGTAATGAGACATACCGGGAAGGGAAGAGCAATGTGGCTTATATGGTGCGTATGACCACAGAGGAAGGAATGCGCACCTACACCAATGTATCCAAACTGCAGGAGAGGACGGACGAGGAGGTGACAGAGTTTTTCTCTGAATACCGCAGATACTTGATCTATTATCCGGACAGTCTGATGTTTGTGGGCAATACCATACTCAGCGAGGATGAAATATACAAGTATATTAACTTGTATGATTATGCCTATCCAGATACCACCTATATCTGGATGGGTGTGGATATGAATTACTCCGTAGAGGGAGATGCCTTCTACAATGCCAATGCCGTATATGAGAGGATCGTGCCCCATGTGGGCAGGATCCTGGCAGTGATTGCACTCCTGGTACTGCTATGGCTTGGCATTGTGCTGTACCTGACTGTAACGGCAGGGATGGTCCAGGAGGAAGAAGGACAGAGGGTATGGTACTTGAACCGCTTTGACCATATCTGGACAGAAGTGCTGGTGCTCCTGGGAATCCTGTTTGGCTGGGGCGGTGTGTGTGGGTATCATAGGATCCTGGATATCGCTGCCACGGCAGGTGTGGTGCCTGCGGAGGTCATGGGCATCCAGCTTACCGGATTCTACCACTATGGCATCTTTGGCATATATGGCATGTATGTGAGTCTGTCAGCCTCCATTGTCTGGTACAGCCTGGTACGCAGACTTAAGGTGGGAAACCTGTGGACGGACAGCTTTGTGTACAAGGCCTGCCAGGGAATGCACAATGTGGTGCTGTTCATATTCCGGCACAGGAATTCCGTCATCAGTACCCTGGTGCCCTATAACCTCTTCCTGTTTGTCAATCTGGCAGGCCTGGTGACGGCATACCAGATACAGGAGAAGTCCCTTGCACTTATGGCTGTGCTTTTTGGCCTGGTGCTATTCAACGGAATCATAGGGGTACTGGTCTTTCGGAAGAATGCGGAGCGCACAGAGGTGGAAGAGGGAATCCGACGGATCCGGGACGGTGAAGTGGAGTACAAGGTGGACCTGTCCAGCATGCACGGTGCCAACAGGGAACTGGCAGATGCGGTCAACAATATCGGGGAAGGTATCCTTAAGGCCGTACAGACCAGTATGAAGGATGAACAGATGAAGACAGACCTGATTACCAATGTGTCCCATGACATCAAGACACCTCTGACCTCCATCATCAATTATGTGGATCTGCTGAAACGCTTAAAGATAGAAGAAGAGCCAGCCAGGGGCTATATAGCCATCCTGGATGCCAAGGCCCAGCGGCTGAAACAGCTTACGGATGACCTGGTGGAAGCATCCAAGATCTCCTCCGGCAATATAGAACTGGAGCAGGAGAAACTGAACCTGACGGAACTTCTGAAACAGGGTATCGGGGAATTCTCCGAGAAGCTGGAGGAAAGCGGTCTCCAGGTAGTCTTCGAAAAAGAGGACACCTCTGCCTATATTTATGCGGACAGCCGGCGTATGTGGCGGGTGGTAGAGAACCTGTTCCACAATATCTGTAAATACGCCATGGAAGGAACCAGGGTCTATATCGACATAGAGATACAGGGGGGACAGGTCTGTGCCTGCGTGAAGAACATTTCCAGACAGCAGATGAGCATCCAGCCCGAGGAACTGACGGAGCGGTTCATCCGTGGGGATTCCTCCAGGACCACGGAAGGAAGCGGCCTGGGACTGTCCATTGCCAAGAGCCTGATCCAGGTCCAGGGAGGCACTTTCCAGATCCTGTTGGACGGGGATCTGTTCAAGGTGGAGTTCTCTTTTCCTGAATGGCATGGGGAGGAAGGGCTTTTACAGGAGCCGGGGGATGTTTGACAAGACTGTCCCTTGTCTGGCTGCAGCAGGGGCAGTAATATAGATGTTGTCGTATTTTGGAAAACAGGAGCCAGTGCCAGCTCCTGCTTTCTTTTTGCGCAGACAATGAGCCAGGTGGTGGCATCAGTGGACTGGTAAGAAAGACAGAATATGGGGTAGAGGGGGTATCATGATGAAATATACAGTCGGGAAGATCAGTCTGATGGCCGCATTGCAGCTTTTTTCTGCGGCGGCCCTCAGCGGGTTTGTGTACTGGGAAGCGCTGCTCATTGGTAGCCTGGAGGAGCAGGGGATGGATGGGGGAATCCTCCTGGTGACAGGGGGACTTCTGCTGGGGTACATGGCGCTGGAACTGGTGGAAAATTATGTCCGGGAGGAGGCCTATGCAAGCCTTTCGGCACGGGCCAAGGCCAGCCTGGCCAGGACATTCCTGCACCAGGGCGGCTCTTCTTACGCCAGCCGGGGACGGGAGGAGAAGGTGGCTTTCTTCACGGAGAAGCTGGAGGCCGTGCTCTCCGGATATTTTCTGCTGGGGCCTTATCTTCTGAAGCAGATGGTCTTGATGGTCATATCCTGCGCCACCTTGTTCTATATCAGCTGGCAGTGCGGCCTGGCGGTAACGGGCGCAGTGCTATGCTTCGGCGTGGCCAATCGCCTTGTATCCAGGGACCTGCCCCGCAGGCAGGATATTCTCCAGGAGAGCCGCACAGCCCTGGTGGACCAGGTGATGGAACTGCACAGAGGGTACGGGGAGATCCATATCAACCAGATGGAAGCCTTGGCAGAGAAGGAATTTGACGGGATCAACCGCCGGGAGGAGCGGGCGGCCCTGGACTACCAGGCAGGCCTGCTTTCGGTGGAACTTATGGGAATCGGCCAGAACATGGCAGTGTACATCTTGATCCTGGTGGTAGGCGGCTGGCTGGCCATGGGTGGCATGGTGGGTCTGGGCGTGCTCCTGTCTGCCGCGGAGCTGTCGGTGCAGGCCCTGGGCGCCTGGTCCATGCTGACCCGGCTGTGGGGCCGTGTGAAGGGAACACAGGGGCTTAGGAAGGAACTGGAGGACTATCTGCGCCAGCCGGAACAGCCCCTTAGGCAGACCCTCCCGGGAGAGGGGGACATCCTCCTGGAGGCCAGACAGCTTCGGTTCCGATTTGAAGAGGATACGCCCCTGCTGGAAGGGGTGGACTTTTCCATCCGGCCAGGAGAAAAATATCTGATCATGGGAGACAGCGGCCAGGGGAAGAGCACTTTTCTGGAACTTCTCACCGGACACAGGATGCCCCGGGAAGGGGTGTTAAACTGTTATACCCGGGAGATTGCCTATCTGCCCCAGGAGCCCTTCCTGTTCGCAGGCTCCCTAAGGGAGAACCTTACCCTGGGGGTTGTGATGGAGGAACAGGCCCTTACGGACATGATTCGGAGCCTGGAACTAGATCTGTCTCTGGACATGCCTGTGGAGGATGGGGGCGGGAACCTGTCCGGGGGACAGAAGGCCCGGATCGCCCTGGCCAGGGCACTGCTGGCAGAGCCTGAGCTGCTCTTTGCCGATGAACTGACTGCCAACCTGGACCAGCATCTGGGAGAACAGGTGGAGAGACTTCTGCTGACCAGGTATCCCCAGATGGCGTTGTGCTGTGTGGCACACCGGACCTATGCGCCGGAGGGATATACTGCGGTACTGCGCCTGGCACAGGGTGGGATGAGGGAGGTGACACCATGAGGAAACTGCGTATACCCATGATACTGGCGGCTCTTCTGGGCAGCCTGCAGGGGGTGCTGGCCCTGGGGATTGCCTGGCTGTTGAAGGCGGTGGCCGACCTTGTGACCGGAGAGCCGGGCCATATGGACTATTCGGTCTTCTGCCTGGCGGCTGGTGTGTATTATCTCCTGTATCTGGCGGTCTACTGGGGAAGCAGGCGGCTGGACCAGCGGGTCATGGAGAAGATCCGCACCCTGTGGAAGCATGACCTTTTTGCAGGGCTTCTGTGGCAGTCTGAAGGGGAACATGCGAAGCACCGTGTGGGGGATGTCCTCTCCATGTTCCAGCAGCAGATGGCTACCTTGATGGAAGCCCACTATGGATCCCTGTTTGCCCTGGTGAAGAACGGGGTGGTCATGGCAGTGACCCTGGGCGCTATCCTGGTCCTGCAGTGGCAGGCAGCCTTTCTCTGTGCCGCCCTGTTCGGGGTCTATCTGCTCCTTACCAGGGGGATGAACAGGAAGCTGGCTGCGCTCCAGGAGGCCAGCATCGCGGCAGATGCAGAAGAGAGAAGCAGACTTGTGACCCTGGTGGACGGATACGGGACGGCCAGGGACTATGGCCGGGAAGCCTATTTCCAGGGGCGGTACGGGGACAGTGTGGAGAGAAGCGCCCGGGCTTCCTTCCGTCTCAATTTCTGTTATGACCTGCTGGGACTGCTGGGCGCACAACTGGCCCCTGTCACCACCTTCCTGCTCCTGGCAGGAGGAGGCCTTCTGCTGGAGAAAGGTGCAGGGCTGACAGTGGGAAGCGTCCTGGCCCTGACCCAGCTTGCCTCTTCCATCCTAGGCCCCCTGGGCAGTATGGGAGCCATCTTGGCCAGGGTACGGAGTGTTAAGGACTTGAAGGCAGCTTTTGCCGCTTACAGGGATACCGGGGCGGAAGGGAAGCCTGGCTGGACGGCCAGGGCGAAGCTGCCCGAACTGAAGGCCATTACCCTGGAACATGTCACCTTTGGATATGGGGAGGAGCCGGTGCTGAAAGATGTATCCCTGGCTCTCCAGGCCGGGAAGAAGTATGCCTTCATCGGGGAGAGCGGCAGCGGAAAATCCACGCTCTTAAAGCTTCTTCTGGGCCAGCTTGGCCCAGACAGCGGCAGCCTGTACTGGAATGAGATCCCCTATGAGGAGATAGGCCGGGGAGATCTGCTCCAGGGCATGTGCTATGTGGCCCAGGAGCCGGTTATCTTCCGCAAGGACATCCTGGCGAATATCACCCTGGGAGAGGACGGCAGCCAGGATGGGGACAGGCTTGCAGCAGCCATGGCCCGGAGCCGGACAGATACCTTGAGGGCGGGACTGCTGGTACGGGAATTGCTTCCTCTTCCGGCCCAGGAACTGTCGGGCGGGGAGAAAAAGCGGGTGGCTTACGCCAGGGCGCTTTACAGGGACAGCCAGGTGCTGATCCTGGATGAATTCACTTCGGCCCTCCACCAGGAGCTGGCCAGGGAACTGGAGGCAGAGTTATTGTCATCACAAGGCCCCATGGTTATCCATGTGACACATTCCCTGGATCGGGAGATGGGGGCATGTTATGACCAGGTGTATCGCCTGGAGGATGGGGTGCTGGTTCTGGTGGATGCCCCTAACGAGTGGTAAATTCGAATGAAACCGTTTGTGGAAGAGGGTGTTTTATGACCGGGATTGTTATGGGCTGATTTCTATGTGGCCGGGAATCTGATGGCGGGTTCCCGGCCATTCGTCCGTGTTACTGTGAGGCGTTTTCACGCGTATTTTGCGTGACAAACCCGAGACAGTCCGCGCCAAAATGCCTGTATTTGGCATTTTGTGTGCATTTGTTGCTGCAAACGGAGTGAACAGTAACCAGGTGACGGATTCTTATTTTGTTTAGGAATTCTTATATTTGCTTCGAATGGATTCTTGTGGTATTCTATAGGTGATGTTCTGATAGAAATCATTCCGATAGTGCGCAAGGAATAGGCACGCCTGTATATGGCATTTTGTGTGCATAATTGCTGTGAACAAAGCAAACGGTAACGAAAGACCGACGGGAAAAACAAGGGGGAAAGAACAGGTATGGAACAAAGGGAGAGGGTATATTTCCACAGATTCCTGGCAGGGATGCGGAGCGGGAAAAAAGTATCCCTGGAACAGGTTTGCAGTGGGATCTGCTCTGCCAGTATGCTGGCCAGGATCGAGGCAGGGGAGCGCCTGCCGGAGAAACTGGTGCGGGATAGGCTGCTGGAGCGGCTGGGGATCGCCAATGGAGGGTTCGAGGATTACCTGCCGGTAGAGGAATATGAAAGGTGGCAGGACAGACAGGAACTGCTGCAGGCCATAGCAGACAGGGATGTAGAGAAGGCAACAGGATTGATTGGGCGCTATGAACAGGAAGGTTCCAGGACAGACATGCAGGCAGACAAGAGAGAGGATGCCCGGGGACTGGCCATAGAGAGACAGTTCTATCTGGCCATGAAGGCAGATTTGATGCAGTACCAGGGCGCTTCCCAGGAAGAACTTTGTGCCATATACAGGGAAGCCCTGGAACTCACCATGCCTCCTGGGGTCGCCGGGAAGAGACAGCTCTTCCTGTCAGCCAAGGAGTGGAACCTGCTGGTGGAATATGTCCACAATGGTGGAAATGTGGAATCCCTGCAAAGGAATGGAATTGAAGCGGACAAAGGGGCAGGGCTGTCCAAGGAAGCTGCCTGTCCGGGCCATGACTATAAGATCCAGGTCTATGGCCGGTTCCTTACGGCCATAGAAGATTCTGACATGGAACCGGCGGCCTTTGCCGGGATCTATCCCAAAGTGGTATGTTACCTCTTACGGGAACAGATGCAGGAACCGGAGGGACTGTGGGACTGTGCAGGGATGCTGGACATCTGTGCCAGGGCCGTGGATAAGCTGCGCTCCGCAGAGCGCCTGTACTATCTGTGCGAACTGTTGGAGGAGATGGAACAGATCCTGATCGTATACCTGGGAGGCCGGGAGCAGGAATGGATCCCTTTCCAGAAAGACGGCCTGGATTCCCTGCTTGTACAGGTACGGCAGTGGAGATGGGTTTTAACTGAAGTTTATAGGGAATATGGGATGCCAGAACAGATGCAAAACTGCTGCTACCTGTACTGGCAGTTTCAGAATTACTGTATAGGCGATGTGGTACGCAGACGCCGGAGGATGCTGGGCCTGTCCGTGAAGGAACTGTGTGAAGGAATCTGTAGCGAGAAGACACTGCGGAGACTGGAAAACAACAGGATGAAGACCCAGATGCCCATTGTGATGGATCTGTTTGAGAGGCTGGGGCTGCCAACTGAGTACCAGAGAAAAGAAATCGTCATGGAGAACTATGAAGATTATGCAATGTATAATACAATGATAAAGGCATTGAATAACAATGATACGAATGAGGTGGATCAATTACTGGAAAAGTTAAAATCCTTCTTGGATACCAATCTTCTGATTAACAGACAGGAAATACAGCAAATAAGGATCTTAAACGAATTTCGAAAGCAGAATGTGACATCGGAAGAAGCTGTGTCTGGCATAAGGAAAACAATGGAACTCACATTACCTTGGCAGGCAGTGCAATATGCAGTGGAAGGATATATGACTTGCGGGGAACTGGGATGTCTGTACAATATTGCTATGAAAACAATAGGAGAGGAAAAAGAAGAATATATAGAACTATTAACAGGAATCTGTGAAAAGTATGTGTTTGATAAGGATATTAAAAATCATATTGATATGTATGAACTCATTATGGACGGTGTGGCAAGTTATCTAGGGGATATGGGACAGTATGAAGAATCCAATAAAATCAGTATCTCTATTATAAGAGAAAACCTGTCATTAGGAAGAATGGGTATGCTCCATATGAGCCTATATAATATACTATGGAATAAGACCGAATGCAAAAAGAGCATAAAAAACATTCCTGTAGAACCAGACTTTTCCTCAAAAGTGGAACTACAGAAATGTATGCTGCTTGCGGGATTGTGCAAGGATTTCTTTTACGAAAAAACATACAAAGAAAAATTGAATAAATTATCATACTGAATCAATCTTTTTTTACATCAGATCTAGGCAGATCATTCATAGGACTACAACCGGGATCTGGATCCTGTTCCGATTCAATACCTGGTTCCTCCGGGAGCGGGGATGGCAGGATGGGTGGTATAAGGCCGATGAAGAGCAGGGAAAATGCGGTGATTAGGGTTCTCTTAAAATAGTGTTTCATGGTATTTCCTCCTGTAGAATTGTATGATATTTTGAATAATTGTAAGCGATAAGGGTAATGGCGGCAAGGGTCAGAGTTGTCAAAAAGAAGGTGAGAATTTTGACAATTTTGGCTCTTGTAAAGATAATAATAATAAAGTAAAATATAAATACAGCACAGAAGAGAATGTTATACTCTTGCAAGAGAATACAAATAGACCTAAAGAACGTATTTTATCGTAAACGTAGAAAGGAGAGACAAATGAAAAAAAGGACAAAACTGCTGGTAGTATTATCTATGGTAACAATGATGATGCAGGTGCCAATTTCTGCATATGCATGTGAATGCAATGCATCACAGGGAGATGTGAGTCCACTATTCATGGGTGTAGTATATATCTGCGACAGGCATTTGCCAGGGGAATATGTGGAATCTGTAACACATACCTATGGTTTTCTGGGAAAATATAGTTGTGTCAAAGAATGTTATAATCGAACTTCAACAGCAAGATGCTGGTACTGTGGTGCGATAAGTGCTAAAGAAAGTGGATATTCTCACCCTTGCTACATGATTCATAGAAGCTGTGACAAAGGTACAGAATACGTATGTCTGGCTGACGGCTCATTGCCTGTGGATCCTTGATTCTTATGATCAATGTGACAAGTAGCTCAAAGCAGATATTTTTCGAATGCCACGAGAATTACATACCCTGCTGCTTGCAGCGGGGGGTGTTGGCTTTATGACAATGTAATTGATGCTTGAACAATATACCCTTGCCATTTACGGCGTTGCAATATAAAAGCATCACGGTTTATGGCAGGGGTATTGTTTGAAGGAGGGGTTTGTTTGAAGAGAAATAAGTATGCATTGTTATTGTTTGTTTTTATGTTTTCGCTTTTATTTATGCCAGCATGTCAAAATACTGATTCAAAATCAAAAGGATTAGAAGATTTACAGGTTTCTGGAAACCAGGAAGGCGGCTCACAGGAAAACTCCAGTGAAATACAGGGAATAGAAGAAAAAGAGGAAATGCAGGAAGAGGAAAAAGATGTAGTCACACTGGGTGTCTGGAAATCTTTTCGTCTATTGGATGCATATATTGCTGCATTTAATGAAGAAGATTTTGGCTATAGGATTATACCCAGAGTCTACTATGGCGATGGAGTGGGAAAATCAGAAGAAGATGCCATGCAGCGTATGTTGATGGAACTGACTTCTGGTACCGGGCCAGACCTCGTGCTCTTGGATTATGTGGATGAGCAGTCATTAGCACAACAGGGGTATTTGGAAGACTTATCCGTTTATTTGGCAGAGAGCAAGTTGTTAAGCAAAGAGGACTTCCTGGAAGGTGTTGTAAATTCTTATACATATGGTGGAAAACTAGTGGCGCTACCAAGATGGATGGCTGTTGAAACTTTATGGGGAAAATCTGGTATGGTGGAGGAGATACCAGACTGGACAGTGGAGAAAATGCTGGATCTTGTAGAGAAACAATCCAGTGTTCCTCTGACGTGTGACATGACTCGTGAAATGTTCTTGAATTACTGTTTATTATTTGTGGATAAGAACAAACTATTGGAGATAGATGAAGGTGCAGAATCTTTTTTGGGAAGAATTTTGAAACAGGCAGTTACTTATCCGGAGCATACTTCCTACGTACAATGGGAAGAACAATGTTGGCAGGTACGTGACGGGGAGGTGTTGCTGGCAGACATGACAATTGAATATATTGAGCAGTTGCATATGATTTACTCCTTGACAGATGGGGATGAGCTTGTACCTATAGGATATCCCTCATCAGATGGGAGTCCCAAAGCCATTTTGCAGGTGGTTAATGGATTATATGCCATTCCTGCCAATGCCGGGAATAAAGAGGGTGCCTGGACTTTTTTGGAACATTTTTATGCAGGAGATCTGGATCAACGTGCAGAGAAACAGGTATCTCGAATGTTGGGGATTCCTACCTTGAAAAAAGAACTGGAAGAAGCCGTTCAAGAGGAGATGGGAAAGACGAATGTAGAAGGTAAACTATTTTTGTCAGAGGAACAGCTTAGAGATCATGTGAATGTTCTGGTTGGAATGGTTAGTACATTTCATGCTTCAGATATGCCGTTCTGGAATATTCTGGAGGAAGAGGCTAATATATATTTCAAGGGTGAAAAAACCTTGGAAGAAACTCTTCAAATGATAGAAAATAGGGGAAGTATGTATTTGGAAGAAGCACAGTAAGCTAGGGGAAAATATTTGAGGGAGACACAGGGAGTCTCCCTTTTGTCATATCATTTATAAAAATAAAAAAGCATTGCCATACCATGTTGAATTTGCTACAATAAAATTAGAACTTGTGCAGGATGGGACATGTCGTACTTTCCTGCCGCAATGTGGAGGTACAAAAGATCTATGTTCAGAAAATCCTTAAAAGTCCAGCTCCAGGTCATGTGCAGGAGCAAAGGATACAGGGCGGCTTTCCTGGCCGTTTTATGTTACGCCTGCGTCTCTTTTTTGTGGGTGCTTTCCCAGTCCTGGGGGATGGATATCTCCCGGATCAAGGATGCCAACCATCTGGTGGGTTATTCCCAGATGAATCAGCTGTGGAATTTTTTTGCCATACTGTATCCCTTTCTGGTGGTACTGCCATTTTCCACTTCCTACATGGAGGAATATAAAAACGGGCTGGTCCCGGCTTATATTATCAGGAGTTCCCGGAAGTCCTATTATCTGACGAAGCTGGTGGCTGCTTTTGCAGGAGGGGCCTTGGTGATCTTCCTTCCGTTTGCCGTGAACCTGCTGCTCTGCAACCTGTTTCTGCCCCATAACGGGAATACCTGGCTGGGACAGTATCAGATGGGCAATTTTTACCGCTGGCTCACAGGGACGAACCTTTTATATCCAGTGGAGTACAGGGAGGAACCCTTTCTGGGGTTGTTCCTGTGCAGTCCGTTCTGGTATAATGTGCTGTATCTGCTGCTTTTTGCAGCCTTTTCCGGGCTGCTGGGGATGGTAGTGTTAAGTCTGTCTTTCTGGTGGAGGAAGCACAGGATTCTGTTGTTTCTGCCTCTGTTTGTGGTCATGCAGGTATTACGGGGCTGGGACGCCTGGGCGCTTACGGATGCCATCCGGAATGGGAATGTCTATACGAACCTGGATCTTCTGGATTATGTGGTGCCCAGTTTTGAATCCGGACGGAATCCGGTGCTGTTCCTGGCAGTGGTGCTGGTGTGCCTGCTGGTCATAGGACTGTCGGCAGTTTATGCCATACAGGGAGATCTGAGGGATGTGCAGTAAGGGGTATGTGGTGAGGAACGGGTCATGAAGGATGGGATATGGTCTTCACTGGGGAAGACTTTTTGGATCGTGCCATATATTGTAGTGCTTTCCCTGGTGGATATTTTCCTGGCAACTCCGGGAAGCGGAGTCCTGGCAGATGTGTTGTGGTATGGTGTGTGGGGAAGGATCAGTTCCGGGGAGGTGCAGACCATTGTGCTGTCCTTGAAATGCATCGGTGGAATCTTCTTGTTTGCTATTCTGTTCGGCCGCGAGATGGCAGGATATTTTGGTTCGGTTAGCAGTGTATATTTTACCAGGATAGGCAGCCGGGGGTGTTTTGTACTGGGCAAGGCAGGGAGGATCTGCGTGTTCGCCATTACCTATACAGGGTGGTTCCTGGCCACGGAATTCTGGATCGGAATCCGGCAGGTGGCAGACAGGCATATGGGGGTACGCACGGTGTATGTGCTATTCCTGCTGGAAGGTATCCTGGGTACCCTGCTGGTGCTGGTGTGTCTGGCAGTAAACTGGTTGTCGGTCCGGCTGCATGTGACAGTGGCAGTATTCCTGGTATTTGCTTGTGTGATGGTACTGGAGTATGTGGGAATCCTGTTTTTTGACAGTCCGGCGAATGTGGTACTGAATCCCTTGTGTGCCAATTACAGGATCGTGGAAGATGCAGGGATAGCCTGCGGAAAGCTGGCAGCGAATGGATGCTATCTGGGGATGCTGGTGCTGGGGATGCGTTTTCATGTCTGCAGGATGGATATTTTCTGACCAGGGAATGCAGATACAGTGACAAGAAGAAACGTATGGGCAGAAGGAAGGGAAGGCAACGGGGATAGGTAATGCAAGGAAGGCAGAAGCGGTAACGGGTGGAAAAGGAAAGCGCATAGAGAAAACGGGAGAAGGATACAGATGCAGCATAACTTGGTGGCAGAAAACATCATAAAACGGGTGGGAAAAAGGGAATTGTTGCGCAATGTGAACCTGGAACTTGCAGGGGGAAGCATCTATGGTTTCACTGGGGAAAACGGCTCAGGCAAAACCATGCTGTTCAGGGTACTGTGTGGCCTGGTACGACCTTCCAGAGGGCATGTATGGATGGACGGAGAGCATGTACACAGAGGGGCAAGGAAGGCCAGGATAGGAGTTTTGTTGGAGAATCCGGCACTGTGGCCGGAACTGACAGGCAGGGAGAATCTGCTGTATTTAAGCAGGATACAGGATGTTATTCCTGTCAGTAAAGTGGAGGAAACCATGGTGCGGGTAGGGCTGGATCCAGGCAATTCATTGCCTTTCCGGAAGTATTCCCTGGGGATGCGGCAGCGGCTCCTCATTGCCCAGGCCGTGATGGAAGAGCCGGACTTTCTGTTCCTGGATGAACCGACCAATTCCCTGGATGAGGAAGGGGTAGACTTGATCCGTCAGATCATTGCGGGGGAGGCGGAAAGGGGAGCCGTGGTGCTGCTTTCCAGCCATTTGAAGCAGGATATTTCCTGGCTCTGTGACCAGGTTTATTTCATGGAAAATGGGATGTGTCGGCTGCGCCGGCATGACGAAGTATGAAAATAGCTTTTGGACTATTAGTATGTGCGCAGGAGGGGGTATGGGTATGAGATTAAAGAGGATGTGCAGGCGCATGGACAGGATCCTAATGTTTCTTCTTGTGGCAGGCTGTATCCTGGCAGGAATCTTGTTTAGGCTGTCTGTGCAGGACTGCGGCATTGCTTCCATCCAGGATCTGTCAGATATAGAGGAGGGAATGGTGACAGTGACGGGCATCTGGACTGGCAGGGAGGGGGATGGCGGGATCACGAAGGACAGCTTTGGCAGCGGGGCAGATCCCTATGGGGTGGAAGCCGCCCCGGTGATCGCGGTGGCTTCTGCAACGGGGAAGCTGCGCCAGACAGAAGGCAGCCTGGGACAGGAGATCCGTATAGAGGAAGTGATACGGGGTGGAGAATTGGTGGAATGCGGGGAGACAGGGTATCTGTACCAGTATTTCGGGTTCCAGGAGGTGGATGGCAGGATCCAGTATGGGAATCTGTTAAACTTGATGCAGCCTGGGGAACGGTACCTGGTTTTCCTGGAAGAATCCCCCTTAAATATCTACCAGAAGAAGGCAGCGTATCTCCTTGCGTCCGATTTCTTTGGCTATGTGAAGATCGGCGGGCAGGAGACGGCTACATTGGCGGCAGGGCAATCCGCTTATGATTTCACGCTCCTTAAGGCGTATGAATTTTTCTCTGTCTCGGAGGATACTACAGAGGTTCTGAATGCCATTCGCAAGGAGATCCTGGATCGATATTATGGCGCTTGACAACCATATGGATACAGGTAAGTGTAGCAATCAGGATGTATTTCTGCTATACTTTATTTATAAGATCAAGGGGAAAACAGCAGGAGGCAGTCTCATGGGATATTACTTGAATCCAGGAAATGATATTTTTCGCAGGATGATACATTCTGATATCTATGTGGATAAGACAGGAATTCTGGAATATACCAACAGGGTACTGGATACCATGCAGGGATATCTATGTGTCAGTCGTCCACGTCGATTTGGAAAGTCCATGACGGCCGCCATGCTGGCGGCATATTACAGCCGGGAATGTGATTCCAGGGAATTATTTTCTGCCTACAAGATTGCCAGAAGTGAAGATTTTGAGACACATTTGAACCGGTATGACACAATTTTTCTAAATATGCAGGAGTTCCTAAGCCAGAGCCAGGATATTTGTGGAATGCTGGATCTGATCCGTAGGAGCGTTCTCTGGGAATTGCTGGAAAAATACCCGGATTACCGTTATTTTGATACGGCAAACTTAACGAGGACGATGCAAGATATCTATGGGAATACCAGGTGTCCTTTTGTGATTATCATTGATGAGTGGGACTGCGTCTTCCGGGTATACAAGACAGAGCGGGAAGCCCAGGAGAAATATCTGGATTTTCTACGGGATCTGATAAAAGATAAGGGATATATCCATCTGGCCTATATGACAGGGATCCTTCCGGTTAAAAAATACGGGACCCACTCAGCGCTGAATATGTTTGATGAATTTACCATGATTGACCCGGGACAGCTGGCCTCCTATGTGGGATTTACCGCAGGGGAAGTAAAGGAACTCTGTGCCAGATATGGGATGGATATGGAAGAGGTGGGAAACTGGTATGACGGGTATTCCTTTGAAGGAAAGCAGGCTGTATATAGTCCTCGTTCTGTTGTGAACTGCATGCGGTTTGGCCGAATCGGGAATTACTGGAACCAGACGGAGACATTTGAGGCCTTACAGATGTATATTGACATGAACTTTGACGGATTGCGGGAGAAGATATTACGGTTGCTTGCAGGGGAGAGGATCCCGGTAAATACGGGGAGCTTTGCCAATGATATGACGACTTTCCGGACGGTGGACGATGTGCTTACCCTGTTGATCCATCTGGGATACCTGGGCTTGATTGTGTGGAGGGATGTGTATTTATCCCAAACAGTGAGGTACGCATGGAGTATGTAAATGCGATATCTGTGTCGGACTGGGGGGACATATCAAAAGCCTTGAAACATTCCGCAGATACCTTGCAGGCTATATGGGAAGGTCGTGCCAGACAGGTTGCAGATGGAATAAAGGAAGCACATTTTGAGACTTCCCATATCCAGTATAACGATGAAAATGCCCTAAGCTATACAGTACCACTGGCATTGTATGCAGCAAGGAATTTTTATACCATACATCGGGAATTTCCTGGCGGGAAAGGGTTTGCTGACCTGGTATTCCTGCCCAGGAAGCGGTTCTTAGAGAAACCGGCCCTGGTGGTAGAACTGAAATGGGACAAAGATGCACAGGGAGCCCTGGAACAGATTCGGAGAAAAGAGTATTGCCAGAGCCTGGAAGAGTACCAGGGGAATCTGCTCTTAGTGGGAGTGAACTATGACAGGAAGACAAGGGAACATACCTGCCAGATAGAAGCATATACTAAGTGATCGGAGGTAGAGACATATGCCGACAGTCCTTACAGAAAATATGATCTACGAAATCCTCTCCGTAGTGGAGGAGATCCCCGAGGGGAAAGTGGCCTCCTACGGGCAGATCGCGAAGCTCACCGGCAGGGAGCGGCACGCAAGGCTGGTGGGAAAGATCTTAAGCCTGTCAGAGTACTATGGCACCTACCCCTGTCACCGGGTGGTGAACCATGCAGGGCGGCTGGCTCCCCATTTCCGGGAGCAAAGGGATCTGTTGCTTGCGGAGGGTGTGGTATTCCGGGATGAGACCCATGTGGATATGGGAAGGTGCCAGTGGGTGTGCTGATATCGCTGTTATAAGCGATAGCGGAAGGGATACAATCTGTTTTGATCCCCGCAGCGGTTCCTGTCACACAGGGAACTGCTGCGGGGATACCTGTTTACCGGATAAGGCTTCTGGTCAGTTGGAGAACACCTCCACATTGGCCCTGTTATTGTAGGCTTCCAGGATGCCATGGATCTTCTCCGTGGTAGCCAGTACGTTGGACAGAGACACATCATGGTTGATGAAGTCGATCATGGAGGCCACGAACTTGCTCATATCCACTTCCACGAAATAAGGCTTGTCATAGATCTCTGGCGGCAGGTAGGTGAGATCCGTGGTCACTACCTTGTCAAAATATCCCTGCTCATACGCCCTGTCAAAGGCAGCCAGCCCGTCCGTGAACAGGCCGAAGGTGCAGCAGATGAACACACGGCGGGCATTCATCTGTTTGAGCTGCCTGGCCGTGTCCAGCATACTACCGCCGGAGGAGATCATGTCGTCTATGATGACGATGTCTTTGCCGTCTATATTATCCCCCAGGAATTCATGTGCCACAATGGGGTTCTTGCCATTCACAATGGTGGAATAGTCCCGGCGCTTGTAGAACATACCCACATCCACCCCCAGCACAGTGGCAAAATAGATCGCCCGGTCCACGGCACCCTCATCGGGGCTGATGACCAGCAGGTGATCCTTGTCCACCAGCAGATCCTCCTCCGAGTGCAGAAGGGACTTGATAAACTGGTAGGGGGAGGTAAAATTGTCAAAACCGCTCAGGGGAGTGGAATTCTGTACCCTGGGATCATGGGCGTCAAAAGTGATGAAGTTGTGGATCCCCATGTTCTCCAGCTCCTTCAAGGCGTAAGCACAGTCTAAGGATTCCCGGCCATTTCTCTTGTGCTGCCTTCCCTCATAGAGGAAGGGCATGATCACATTGATCCGGTGGGCCTTGCCATTGCAGGCGGCAATCACCCGTTTTAAGTCCTGGTAATGATCATCCGGGGACATGTGATTGGTATAACCGTTCATCTGGTAGGTAATGCTGTGATTGCATACATCCACCAGGAGGAACAGATCCTTGCCCCGGATGCTCTCGCTGAAGTTCGCCTTTCCTTCGCCGCTGCCGAAGCGGGGGGTATCCACCTCCACCAGGTAATTGTTCTCACTATATCCGTGGAAGGCCGGGTCGCTCTTGACCTTGTCATTGTGTACACTCTTGCGGAACTCCACCAGATAGTCATTGACCCTGCTGCCCATCCTGGCCGCGGAGGACAGGGCAACAATCTTAAGGGGGGCAACAGGCATGGCGTTTTCTAATTCGCGTAAATTAGGCATGGTCATTCTCCCTTGTTTATCCTGCAGGAGATGTACCCTGCAAAATAAGGCTTGTACAGATTAAGGAATACCAGATTTTATAAGTGCATCACTTAATTTATATCATTATGGTAGTGACACGTCAAGGAATTTCTTGTATAGTTATAGTATGGTTCCGGGTATAAGGGAAAAAGAGAGAGAACAGGTAACATAGAGAAGGGGAAGGAAGAGGACGTGGAGATAGCAAACAGGATACACAGGATTACAAAGGTCCTGCCAGGAAGTATTGCCCAGGAACTGGAGATTGCGCCGGGAGACCAGCTTCTGGCCATCAATGATACCCAGATCGAGGATATCTTCGACTACCAGTTCCTGGTGCAGGACACATACATTGAGGTGCTGGTCCAGAAGCCGGACGGGGAACAGTGGCTTCTGGAGGTGGACAAGGATCCAGAGGAGGATCTGGGGATCGAATTTGAGAATGGCTTGATGGATGAGTACAGACATTGCCACAACAAATGTATCTTCTGCTTTATTGACCAGATGCCGCCGGGGATGCGGGATACCCTGTATTTCAAGGATGATGATTCCAGGCTTTCCTTCCTGCAGGGGAATTATGTGACACTGACCAATATGTCAGATCATGACATTGACAGGATCTGCAGATACCACCTGTCTCCCATCAATATCTCTTTCCACACCATGAACCGGGAGCTTCGCTGCAAGATGCTGCACAACCGTTTTGCAGGGGAGGCCTTACAGAAAGTGGATGTGCTGCATAAGGCCGGGATCCGCATGAATGGCCAGATCGTACTCTGCAAGGGGATCAATGACGGGGTGGAACTGGAATACAGCATAAGGCAGCTTATGGGCTATATCCCCGGCCTGGAAAGTGTCTCCGTGGTGCCGGTGGGACTGTCCAGGTACCGGCAGGGACTATACCCCCTGGAACCCTTTACCGGAGAGGATGCCCGGGAGGTAATCGGCATGATCGAGGGATACCAGGAAGAATGTCTTGCAAAGTATGGGATTCACTTTGTCCATGCCAGCGATGAATGGTATATCCTGGCGGGCAGGGAGGTGCCGGAAGAGGAGCGTTATGACGGGTACATGCAGCTGGAGAACGGCGTGGGTATGCTGCGGCTGCTTCTGGATGAATTTGAGGATGCCCTGGGGCAGCGGCTGGCAGAGGAGATGAGGGAACAGGAGGGAATGGAAAGCAGGACAGGAAGCAGCAGGGCAGCAGGTACGGTCCAGGGGAATGCCGGGGAAGTACAGGCAGACTGCCCTGTGCGGAAGCTGTCCATGGCCACAGGACGGCTGGCCTATCCCTACATCCAGAGAATGGCCCGGAAGATGATGGAGGTATACCCCCACCTGGAGATCCTGGTGTATCCTGTCACCAATTATTTTTTCGGAGAGCAGATCACCGTGTCCGGCCTGCTCACGGGCCAGGATATCCTGGCACAGCTATCTGGCCGGGAACTGGGGGAGCGGCTGCTGCTGCCGGAGAACGTTCTGCGCAGCGGGGAGGATGTATTCCTGGACGACTACCGGGTGTGCGATCTGGAAAAAGCTTTACAAGTGCCGGTGAATATTGTAAAATCAAGCGGATATGATTTTGTGGACGCAGTACTTGCAGGATGACAGGGAATCATGCCCGGACGGGCAGATAGGAGCAGTATATGGCGAAGAGAACAGGGAAACCCATTGTGGCGGTAGTGGGACGGCCCAATGTGGGAAAATCCACTTTATTCAATGCACTTGCCGGGGAGATGATCTCCATTGTGAAGGATACTCCTGGGATTACCAGGGACAGGATCTATGCGGACGTGACCTGGCTGGACCAGGCGTTTACCTTGATCGACACAGGGGGAATCGAACCGGACAGCGATGACGTAATCCTGTCCCAGATGCGTGCCCAGGCCCAGATTGCCATGGAGACGGCAGATGTGATCATTTTCCTGGTGGATGTGAAACAGGGGCTGGTGGATGCAGACCTGCGGGTGGCAGACATGCTGCGGCGGTCTAAGAAGCCGGTGGTCCTGGTGGTAAATAAGGTGGACAGCTTCGGAAAATACATGCCGGATGTGTACGAGTTCTACAACCTGGGAATCGGGGAACCCTATCCGGTGTCCGCAGTGAATAAGCTGGGCCTGGGAGACATGCTGGAGGAGGTGGCCTCCCATTTCCCGGAGAAGGGCCAGGAGGATGAGGAGGACGACAGACCCCGCGTAGCCATTGTGGGTAAGCCCAACGTGGGCAAATCTTCCATCATCAACAAGCTTCTGGGGGAGAACCGGCTGATTGTGTCCGATATAGCAGGTACCACCAGGGATGCGGTGGACACAGAGGTGAAACACAATGGTAAGGAATATGTGTTTATCGACACCGCAGGCCTTAGGCGGAAGAACAAGATCAAGGAGGACCTGGAGCGGTATATGATCGTGCGCACAGTGAGTGCCGTAGAGCGGGCAGATATTGTGGTGCTGGTCATTGATGCCGTGGAGGGCGTCACGGAGCAGGATGCCAAGATCGCAGGAATCGCCCATGAGCGGGGCAAGGCCGTGATCATAGCGGTGAACAAATGGGATGCCATTGAGAAGAATGATAAGACGGTCTACCGGTTCACGGACAAGATCCGGAATGTCCTTTCCTTTATGCCTTATGCGGAGATCCTGTTCATCTCTGCAGTGACGGGCCAGCGTCTCCCGAAGCTTTTTGAGACCATA
This sequence comes from uncultured Acetatifactor sp., assembly GCA_910586215.1. GTDB lineage: Bacteria > Bacillota > Clostridia > Lachnospirales > Lachnospiraceae > Acetatifactor. The sequence continues at coordinate 43,266 of CAJUGH010000017.1, forward strand.
GACATGGTCAGCGAGAACCATGCCATGCGGGTGGCCACTGGCGTGCTGAACGAGATCATGGCAGAGGCGGTGGCTATGCAGCAGCCTCCTTCCGACAAGGGCAAGCGCCTTCGGCTCTACTATATCACCCAGGTGTCCGTGAAGCCACCCACTTTCGTGATCTTCGTGAATGACAAGGAACTGATGCATTTTTCCTATACCAGGTATATAGAGAACCAGATCCGGAATACATTCGGGTTCAGGGGGACACCACTGCGGTTCATCATCAGGGAAAAGAACGAATAATATAGGCGCCGGCAGCGCGGAAATGAGGGTTTGGGATGGAAAGAATTCTATGTGTGGCAATTGGGTATGTGTTCGGGCTGTTTCAGACGGCATTTTTCTATGGGAAAGCCCATGGGATTGACATCAGACAGCACGGAAGCGGCAATTCCGGCACTACCAACGCCTTGAGGGTACTAGGCACCAGGGCAGGGCTGATCGTGTTCGCCGGGGACTGCCTGAAATGCATGGCGGCTGTATGGCTGGTGCGCCTGACTTTTGGGGCCAGCCACCCGGATATGGTCTACCTGCTTAGCCTGTATGCAGGCATGGGTGCCATCCTGGGACATAATTTTCCTTTCTATATGGGCTTTAAAGGAGGAAAGGGGATCGCGGCCACGGCAGGGCTTGTGCTGTCTTTCCATCCCTATTTTATTCCCACAGGGGTGATCCTGTTCTTCGGTATCTTTTTTACCACCCACTATGTATCCCTGGGGTCCCTGCTGGTATATGCAGGCCTGATGGTCCAGCTGGTGATCAGCGGACAGATGGGGCTGTTCCCTGGCATGACCCAGCCACAACTTCTGGAGATGTACGGGATCATGGCATTCCTGGCCATTATGGCATATTGGAAGCATCGGGAGAATATTGTGCGGCTGATACACGGGAGTGAGAGGAAAACCTACCTGTTCAAGAAGAATAAGGTGGACATGGAAGAAAAAGGGATGGAGGAAAAAGATATAGAACAAAAAGGGGAAGATAATAAAGGAACAGAAGAAAAATAAGAAGAAATATAGGAGGCATATCATGGCAAAAATCGGAATCATCGGGGGTGGAAGCTGGGGCATCGCCATTGCGGTATTGCTTTACAAGAACGGACACCAGATCACGGTCTGGTCAGCACTGGAGCCGGAGATCACCATGCTGAAGGAGAAGCATGAACACAAGATGCTGCCAGGCGTGGCATTACCACAGGACATGGTATTTACCACCCAGGACAGGGAGGCTGTGGAGGGACAGGACCTGCTGGTGATGGCTGTGGCCAGCGCCTATACCAGGCAGACGGCAGGACGGCTGTCCGGTCTGGTGGCAGAAGGACAGAAGATCCTGAATGTGGCGAAAGGGATTGAAGAGCGCACCCTGATGACCCTGTCAGAGATCATTGGACAGGAGATTCCCCAGGCAGACGTGGCGGTCATGTCTGGGCCTTCCCATGCGGAGGAAGTGGGAAGGGGGCTTCCCACTACCATTGTGGTAGGAGCAAAATCAAAAGCCACTGCAGAATATATCCAGAATTTGTTCATGAATGAGGTATTCCGTGTCTACACCAGCCCGGATATCCTGGGGATGGAACTGGGCGGTGCCTTGAAGAATGTGGTGGCACTGGCGGCGGGGATTGCCGATGGACTGGGGTATGGGGACAACACCAAGGCGGCGCTGATCACCCGGGGAATCACAGAGATTGCCAGGCTGGGCACGGCCATGGGAGGGAAATTTGAGACTTTCTGCGGCCTCACGGGTATTGGGGACCTGATTGTGACCTGTGCCAGCATGCACTCCCGGAACAGGCGGGCAGGGATCCTTATCGGACAGGGGAAGACTTATGAGGAAGCCATGGATGAAGTGAAGATGGTGGTGGAAGGGGTCTATTCAGCCAAAGCCGCCATGGAACTGTCCAGGAAATACCAGGTCCAGCTTCCCATCATTGAGCAGGTGAACAAGATCCTGTTTGAAGGTCTTTCGGCAGAGCAGGCGGTGAAGGAACTGATGCTTCGGGACAAGAAGCTGGAGGTGTCTGATATCCCCTGGCAGCAGTGACGGCAGGGCTGTCTTTCCTGGCAGTCCGGGCAGAAAGAGGACCCAGGGCAGATGGGACTGTCCTGGGTGGGACCCTTTCCAGAAGGAAAAGGGTAGCCTACAGGAAGAGGAAGCCCGCAGTCAGTACCAGGGACAGGGTGATGCGGATGATATGGTGCTGCAGATGAAAATTGTCCCCGGCCAGCCCGTTGTACAGGGCACTGCCGCAGATCATGACATTCCCGGCCAGTGCCAGGATCCAGTCTGTCTTCCACTGCAGGAGCAGGAACAGGACGGCCAGGAGCAGCAGGGCACTGCCCACAGTCATGACCATGGGGGAACGCCGGTTCCTGGCGGCTTTTAACTGGGTGATGGCAGCCAGCATGGACAGGCCGCCAAACAGGATGCTGAGAATACATACAACTATTTTCATAAGGATACCTCCCTGCCTGAGGAGGAGTTGTACCCTCTTACAGGCATATGTATGGATTATGATTGACAAGCTATTTTCGGTCTGGCTATCCAATCTCCCGGCTTGGGTTTCTATAAGTATAAAACTGACCATGCGTTTTGTAAACAAAATTTTGCATGTCATGTTACTTTGAACGGCAGGGCCGTGAAACGTAACGCAAGGCAGTGGATTGCCCGGTCAAGGCATTATATGATGGGAATGGCCGAAGATATGACGTCTGTGGTAATTCTCGGAGTACTTATCTGGACGTTGGCACCGTTGGAAGCGAGACGGAGCATACGTACCTGTGTGTCCGAAGGACACTTTTTTTGTTTTGCTGAAGATGTTGACTATGGAGGAAAAACAGAATGGCCAATTGGAAAAAATGTATAGCGGGTATCGTATTTTTGCTGGGCATCTGTCTGGTTACGTCCTGTGGATAGGATACGTCCGCTACCACCATGTGCCTGGCCAGAACCCAGGGAACCGTAAAAGTGGCAGACGGGGGAGGCGGAGAGGTTGCCCTGGCCAAAAACCTTAAGCTGTATAGCGGCTACCATGTGGGGACAGAGAAGACAGCCTATGCCTGGATTAACCTGGACAACGTGAAACTGACGAAGCTGGATGAGGCAAGTGAAGTGGAGGTGCGTAAGGAGGACAGGAACCTGGAACTGCTGGTAACCAGGGGAAACCTGTTCTTCCATGTGACAGAACCGCTCTCTGAGGAGGAAAGCCTGGATATCCGCTTCTCAGACATGACCGTAGGCATCAGGGGAACCTGTGGCTGGGTATCCGCGTGGGATGAAACATATATGCAGGTGTATATCCTGGAGGGAACCGTGACATGCCAGACAGGAAAACCAGGCGCGGAGGAGGCAGCTTCCACAGAGGTTTCCGGCGGTGAGATGGCAGAACTGACAGTGACAGATGGAGAACCGAAGATAATGGTGCGGGAATTTTCCCTGGCAGAGGTCCCGGTATTTGTACAACAGGAACTGGAGGAAGAAGGATCTGTCAATGACAGGATCAATGAGACTTTTGGGACAGATGTGGGGGAATGGTTCCGGTCTGCGGTTACGCTTCAGATGCCAGTGACAGACAGGATCGAAGCCATGCCCCAGATCAGGGAAAGCGGAGACAGTTATGCATTCTGGAGCGCTGCACGCCTGGAGAATCTTTCCGGATACCTATATGTGGGGCAGGGGATCCGAAGCGAGGGAGAGGTGATCCTACAGGATGGAGCCAGACTGGATGGAACTGTGACTCTGTTAAAGGGGGTGCGGGAAGCAGGCGGCAGAACCTGGGATACCGAGGGACAGATCAGAAGACGGGATGAGAACGGCAGATATAAAGATGAGGAATAAAGGAAAGGGAACAGGAAGGGAAAGGCAGGCTCACCGGCCAATCCCTTCCATGATTTCAGCGGCCATTTTAGGCTTGTTCATGGTATAGATATGGATATGCCCTACCCCGTTCTCCCGCAGGTCCCGGATCTGACGGATGGCATAGTCAATCCCGGCCCTGCGCATCTCCTGTGGATCTTCCCCATATCTGGCAATCAGGTCCGTAAGGGCCTTTGGCAGGCTGGAGCCGGACAGGGAGATGGTAGTGCCGATCTGTCTGGCAGAGGTGATGGGCATGATCCCGGCGCAGACGGGCACCGTGATGCCTTTTTTTGCCGCTTTTTCCAGAAAAGTATAGAAGAAATCATTGTCGAAGAAGAGCTGGCTGATGAAAAGGGCGGCGCCGGCATCCTGCTTCTGTTTCAAATGGTTCAAGTCAGATTCCATGCTGAAACTCTCAAAATGTTTCTCCGGATAGCAGGCCCCGGCCAGGACCAGGTCTGTGTGTTCCTTAAGGAAAGCCATCATGTCACTGGCGTGGGCAAAGTCCCTGGCAGAAAACTGTGCATCATCCATATCCTTCGGCCTGTCTCCCCTGAGGGCCAGCACATGGCTGATGTGATGTTCCTTCAGTGCATGGGCCACCTGGAGCAGCTGTTCCTTCTTACAGCCCACGCAGGTCATATGGGCCATGGCATCGATTCCCAGATGGTTCTGGATATAGGAGGCAATCTCTATGGTCTTACCCGAACGGCTGCCCCCTGCCCCATAGGTCACACTGATGAAATCGGGGGAAAGCGCTCCCAGCGCATCCAGAGTCTCAAAGGCAGCCTCAAATTCACCGTCCTTCTTGGGAGGGAATACCTCGAAGGAAATAGACTTCTGATTGTCCAACATTGTCTGTATCATGGTTTTTATCCTCATTTCTGCTCTGTTTTTAAACTTATCCCATTTCTCTTGCAATTCAAACAGGAATATCGTAACATGAAAAAGAAGAGATTGCAAGTGGCGCTACAAAGGAGAACTTATGAAGCACAGAAGCAATACGTTCCGTGTCCGTATCATATCTCTGTTCATGCTCATCAGTCTGCCAGCCATGGGGCTGTCCCTGGTCGTCAGCCAGATCAACTTACAGGAGACCCAGAGACAGGTGCGGGATGCCAGACAGAACAATATGGATCTGTTCGTCCAGCAGTATGATGCCAGCCTGGCGGTGGTGGAGAACTATGTACAGACCCTGTTGTACAAGGACAACCAGTATACGGCCCTTAGGCTGTCTAAGACCCAGACCCGTTACCAGCAGGCCCGGATCTGGCTGTATGATGAACTGAAAGATATGCTGACTTATTTTCCTCTGATCTCCAGCTTCTACGTCTATGTGCCAGGAAATGAAGACAGCTATATGGCAAAAAGTCCCGGAAAGATCACCCTGGAGGCCAAGGAATACCTGGAAGAGACTGTGCCCCGTATGAAGGCATATCTGTCTCCCTGTGTAGTTTTTCATGGCACAGAGGCGTATCTGGTACGCTCCTACAGGAATTTCTACGTGGAAGTGGGACTGGTCATCCGTCTGGAGGAACTATGGGAACAGTTCAGGATCAGCATGGAGACCGGTGAGGTACTGGCCTTGCGCCTTATGGAACGGGATGAGACGGTATTTCTCTCCGGGGAGGAGCCTTCCGGCATGTCTGGATATGATGCCATAAAGGGAGTCTTTTCTGTCGTTCCCCTGGAACTAATCCTGTATCTGCCCAGGATATCCATTCTGGACGGCATGCTGTCCAGGGACAGGATGATCCTCAATATGGCACTTCTGCTGGTGGCCCTGTTTCCGGTCTTCTGGGCTTTGCTCCGGAGGTGGTTCCTGGTACCCATGGGAAAGATCTCGGCGGCCATGCAGGAGATCCTTGGAGGCAATATAGACTACCGGATCCAGAAATTCTCCGGCACCAAGGAATTTGACGATATCGAACAGGCCTTCAACCATATGCTGGACTACAGCCAGGAGTTGAAGATAGAAGCCTATGAATTGAAGCTGAAGCAGGAGCAGGAGCAATTGATTAACCTAAGGCTGCAGATCAATCCCCACCTGTTGCTGAATTCCTTAAGCGTGATCCACAGCCTTGCGGTGAACCAGAAGACGAGCCAGATTCAGGATTTCGCCTTTAACCTGTCCAAATATTTCCGCTATGCCCTGCGCAACTCTTCAGAGTTCGTCACGGTCCGGTCGGAAATCGAGTTTATCAAAGCCTACACCCAGATCCAGAAGATCCGTTACCCGGATGCCTTCTATGTAATGTATGATGTGGATGAGGAACTGATGGAAGAGAAGATCCCGCCGCTGATCATACAGAATTTTGTGGAGAACAGTACGAAATATGCGCTGGTTCCAGGACAGGAGATTGAGATATTTGTCATTATCCGCAGACAGCAGGATATGCTGCGGATCTCTATCTGTGACAGTGGAAGAGGGATGGAGGAGGAAGTGGTACAGACCGTCCTGGCCGGGGAGATTGTGGTGGACAGCAGGGGGCAGCATGTGGGAATCTGGAACTGCATCAAGCGGCTCCACAGCTTCTATGGGAACCAGGTGGGCTTCCAGATCAGTTCCCGGAAGGGAGAGGGTACCCAGGTGTGGATGGAACTGCCCTGTATGGAAGAGGGAAGGAAAAGTACGAAGGAGGATAAGAATGAACCTGTTGATTGTGGAGGATGAGATTGAGATCATACAAGGTATCCTGGCCAGTGTCTGCTGGGAAGATATCGGCATGGATTCGGTGCTATATGCCACTTCCCTGGAGGAAGCTGTCCGCAAGTTCGAGTCATGGCGGATCGGGATTGTACTGTGTGACATCGAACTGCCGGACGGGTCGGGACTGGATTTCCTGGAGTGGGTACAGGAGAAACACCCCAAGACTGTGAGCATGATTATGACCTGTCATGAGGAATTCGATTATGCCAAACGGGCGGTGGCACTGGGATGTAAGGACTATATTGTGAAGCCCATTGTCTATGAGGAACTGGAGGAGAAGCTGTCCGGCATCCGGCAGGCCCTGCAGGAGAGCCGGGACAATGACAGGTACCAGGCATTTGGCAGGGAGTGGATGAAACAGAAGGCTTCCCGGGAGGAAACACAGGCTTTCACTGGGAACAAGGCAGACCTGGTAGGCCAGGTGAAAGCATATATTACAGCGAACCTGAAGGAAGAACTCCGGGTGGAAATGCTGGCGAAGCAGTTCTACATTTCTGCGGATTACCTGTCCAAAGTGTTCAAGAAGGAGGAGGGGATCGGCATCGGGGACTATATCGTGGAGGAGCGGATGTTCCTTGCCAGGGAACTGATGCGGGAGGGAAGGTCTTCCGTGTCCAGGATTGCCTATGAATGCGGTTATGACAATTACAGCTATTTCACCAAGGTATTCAAGAAGAAATACGGGGTAACACCCCGGGAGTATATGTTTGTGTCGGCTGCGAAGAAACTATAATAGAACGGGAAAATGCCATTTGTGTTCGGATATTTTCTATCTATTCCATCCAGGAATTCCTATAATAAAACTACCGTATGAGAGCGGTAGTTTTTTTTATAGGAAACCCGCTGAAGCGGGCAGGGGGTAAGGATGAAGAGAAAGAAGAAAACCAACTGGAAAGGTGCCATTCCCATCTATTGCATGATGCTTCCGGGAATTCTGTACCTGCTGATCAACAATTATGCACCTATGTTCGGACTGGTGATCGCTTTTAAGCGGATCGACTGGAACAAGGGGATCCTGGGAAGTGACTGGGCGGGATTCAACAATTTCCGCTACCTGTTCACCTCTTCCGAGGCGTGGACCATGACCAGGAACACAGTCCTGTACAACCTGGCCTTTATCATTATTGGCACGGTGGCTGCCGTGGCTGTGGCCATCCTGCTCAACGAGATCACCTCCAGGTTCTCCAGCAGGCTCTATCAGACACTGATCCTGCTGCCCTATATGATCTCCTGGGTCATTGTGAGTTATCTGGTGTTCGCCTTCCTGAGCGCTGACACAGGGATGGTGAACCAGGGGATCCTGTCTCCTCTGGGGAAGGAACCCATTGTCTGGTACCAGGAGAAGAAATACTGGCCTTTTATCCTGGTCTTCGTCCACTTGTGGAAGAGTGTAGGATTCTCCATGGTCATCTATCTGTCCAGCATCGTGGGCATCAGCAGGGACTATTATGAGGCGGCCAGGATAGACGGAGCGAGGAAGTGGAAGCAGATCCGCTACATCACGCTGCCGCTGCTGAAACCCACGGTGATTACCCTGCTGATCATGAACATCGGCAGTATCTTTTACTCCGACTTCGGCCTGTTCTACCAGGTACCCAGGAATGCAGGGGCGCTGTTTGACGTGACACAGACCATTGACACATATGTATACAATGCATTGATGCAGCAGGGGAACATCTCCCTGTCTGCGGCGGCAGGTTTCTACCAGTCCATTGTAGGGTTCGTGCTGGTGGTGGCAGCCAACGCCGTGGTCCGCAGGTACAGCAGGGAGAGCGCCTTGTTCTGAGGAAAACGGCGATTACTGGAAAACCCATGGAACGCCGGTATGGCGTGGAGAAACACCCTGGAGGGGTGTGAAATAGGAGCATTACTATGATAGGAAAAAGTGAAAAAAGAATCCGTTTGATTGCCCACATTGTATTGATCATCATGAGCCTGCTTGCCCTGCTGCCTTTCCTGCTGCTGATCGCTGCTTCCATGACAGATGAGAAGGTTGCCCTGGTAGAAGGCTTCCGGTTCATCCCCGGTGCCTTCAGCCTGGAGGCGTACCAGTATATCATGAAGCAGAGCACCATGATATTCCGGGCCTATGGGATCACCATTTTTACCACCCTGGTGGGAACCGGTATCGGCCTGACCATTACTTCCCTGCTGGGATATGGCTTGACCAAGGACATTCCGGGAAAAAGGTTTTTCAATTTCTTCGTGGTGTTCACCATGCTGTTCAACGGGGGCCTGGTGCCCACCTACTTGATCTACACTAAGTACCTGCATGTGACCAATACCATCTGGGCCTTGATTGTACCGTCCCTGCTGCTCAACGCTTTCCAGGTGATGCTGGTGCGGAATTACTTTGCCACCAGTATCCCTGAGTCTCTCTTAGAGAGTGCGAAGCTGGACGGAGCAGGGGAGATGGCTATCTTCCAGAAGATCGTGCTGCCCCTGTCCAAGCCCATCCTGGCTACTGTGGGACTGATGATGGCCCTGGCCTACTGGAACAATTGGACAAACGGCCTGTATTACCTGGATGACCCCAAGCTCTATTCCATCCAGAATGTACTGAACGCAATCAACAATAACATTGCGGCGCTGACTTCCATGGCCGGGACAGGACTGTATGTGAATAAGTCCGAGATTCCCACCCTTACGGCACGTATGGCCATAGCGGTGCTGGGGATCCTGCCCATGCTGTGCATCTATCCCTTTTTCCAGAGGTATTTTGTGAAAGGGATCACGCTGGGGGCTGTAAAAGGGTAAGAGATAAATGACTTTCATGGGAGTAGGAAGTTGCAGGTGTGCTGGCCGCTTCTGTGGATGTGATTTATAGACAGAAACTGTTACTGTTCACTCCGCTCACAGCAACATATGCACACAAAACGCCAGATGTAGGCGTTTTGGCGCGAGGTAGTCAAGGCAGTCAAGATTGCCTGGGTTTGTCACGCTGGGAGCGCGTGAAAACACCTCGCGGTGGCACCTGTGAACAGTAACCAGAAACTTACAATTGGGAGAAGGGTGCCGGGCTGCTGTTTGCTGTGGCAGATGCCAGGACATGCAAAAGCTGTGGCACACCTTAAAAAGGAGGAAGTATGAAGAGAAGATGGACGAAACTGTTTGCAGGTCTGCTGTGTGCAGCCATGCTGACCGGCTGTGCATCCGGCGGCGGGAATGCAGGTGCCGGGAACACTGGCGGGAGCGGTGCCGGTTCTGGCAGCACCGGGACACAGGACGGCGGGGAAGCCGTTACCGTGCGGATGACTTATATCACCGGCGGAGTGGCCCCGGACGGCCTGGGCCGGATTGAGGCGGCACTGAGTGAGAAGACCATGGAGAAGATCGGCTGCAAGGTGGAACTGGTACCGGTAGCTTTCTCTGACCAGGCGGCTACTTACAACAAATGGTTTGCCAGCGATGAGAGTGTGGACGTAATCTGTACCGTATTCCAGGACTATCTGGCCATGATCAATGCCGGTGCCTTCCAGCCTCTGGATGACCTGGTGCAGGGTCACGGGCAGGCCATGCTGGAGAAGGACAAGGAGAAGGCTTTCCTGGGAGCCGGAAGATATAAGGGTGCCCTGTATGGCGTTCCCACCATTCCTTCTGCCCCTGGCAATGGCGGTGCCCTCTATATCCGCAAGGATGTATATGACCAGCTGGACACTACGGGAATCGATGGGGATGGATACTTGAATTATGAGCAGCTGGACAGCATTCTCTCCCAGATTGCCGAGAAATGCCCCCAGTACACGGCATTGGGGATTGCAGGCAACAGAACCCGCTCCAATTTCTTCTATGTGGAGAACTATGACAACCTGGGTGTGTCAGGGGAGTCCAGCGGTGTCATCGTGGATGCCTTGAACAGTACCACCGTGGAGAACCTGTATGCAACAGATGCCTACAGGACATATCTGGACTGGATGCGGAAATGGTACCTGGCAGGCTATATCTCCAAGGATGCTGCTACTTCCGAGGAGACAGGCGCAGATCTGTTTGACGCAGGAAAGGCCGCTACCTACATCGGTATGAGCACACCGGGTACCAGGGAGAATTCAGAGAACGAGGCAGGGACGGAAGTGGTACAGTTGAATCTCTGTCCCACCTGGATGACCACCAATGTATATACCGGCGTGCTGTTCTTCGTACCTACCAAGGCGAAGAATCCGGAGAAGGCAGTGGAACTGCTGGATATCCTGTTCACGGATGCGGAGGTTTCCAATATCCTGGCAAACGGTGTGGAGGGTGAAGACTACACCATCATAAATGCAGAGGATAACATCATCCAGTTCAAGGAAGGCAATGACTATACCAATATGTACGGTGTGTGGGGAGACGGTGCCCAGTGGTATATCAGCCCGCCTACCACTGCTGAAATGTATCAGATGCGGGAGGACTACCTGAAGGAATCCATTGCCCACACCTCAAAGGCATATGGCTATAAATTCGATGCGACTTCCGTGGAGACAGAGCAGGCCACAGTGAAGACAGTGATCTCCAAGTACCTGACCCAGCTGGAGTATGGTACCGTGGATGTGGATACTGTGCTGCCAGAGTTTTTAAGGGAACTGGAGAATGCCGGTATCGACAGGATCGTGGAAGAGAACCAGAGACAGCTGAATGAGTGGCTTGCCGGACAGAAATAACGGGAAAGGGGATCAAAGGGAGATATCCTGGAAAGGGATATCTCCTTCCCCTGTGTCCGCGGGAAACAGGAGTGAAAAGAGATGCTGGAAGCAAGAGATTTATACGTGGTGCCCACAGGCTACCAGGGCATGCAGGATCCCATAGGGGTATCGGGTACTGGTGGCCGTTTTACCTGGAACATCCGGGGAAAGGGCAGGGATGTGATACAGCAGGCATACAGACTGCAGATTGCCAGGGAAGAAGATTTCCGGGAACCTGTGTACGACAAGACATGGACAGGTGCGGATACCTGGTGCGAAGTAGAACTGGAACTGGCAGAGAAGCAGGTCTACTTCTGGAGAGTGTGTTCCTGTGTGACAGAGGGGGACAAAGATCCGGTATGGCTTCCCTGGAGTGATCCAGGGAAGTTTGAAACAGGCCTGTTTGGTGAGGATTCCTGGCAGGGGGAATGGATTGAGGCAGATGAAGACTTTTACCGGGATGCCAGGGAGGTAGCCCGGGATTTCTGGGAATCTCCCGATATAGACCAGGGGATGCGGCGCTGTGTCTACCTGCGGCGGACATGGGAACTTGCAGAAGCGCCAGTCAGGGCCAGGTCCTATGTAACGGCCCATGGCTTCTACGAACTGCGGATCAATGGAAGGAAAGCCGGGAAATACGCCCTTGCGCCTGACTTCACGGCTTATGACAAGTGCCTGTATTGCCAGACTTATGATATCACCGGGCTGCTGCATCCGGGAGAGAACCAGGTGGAGGTGGTACTGGCAGACGGCTGGTATGCAGGGCATGCCCAGGGGATTCCCGGCAGGAACCACCTCTACGGCGAGAGGCCGGCCCTGCTGATGCAGGCAGAGGCGCAGTCTGCAGATGGAAGGACAAGTATCCTGGCCAGCGATGATACCTTCCGGGCCTGCACGGGGCCGCTGTTGTATGCAGACCTGTTCATGGGGGAATATCTGGACCAGACCCAGGACAGTGTGGAATATGGGACGGTGGTCTGTCCATACCCCAAGGATATCCTGGTTCCCCAGGAGTATGAGGGAATTCAGGAGAAGAAGAACCTGCTGGCAGTGGGGCTGCTGCCAGCGGCAAAGGTATGGCAGCAGGCAGACGGTTCCTGGATCGTGGATTACGGGCAGGTACTGGCAGGAAGAGAGCGGATCCGTTTCTGTGGAGAGGCAGGCAGTCTGGTGAAAATCGAACACAGTGAAGTGCTGGATCCTGCCACAGGGGATATCATGAGGACCATTCAGAGATTTCCCAACCACAGCCAGACCGATACAGTGCGGATCGTGGAGGAAGACTGGATCTATGAGCCAAGCTTTTCCTTCCAGGGATTCCGGTACCTGAAGATAAGCGGACTTGTGGGAGAACTTGTCCCTTCCCGGTGTGCCTGTGCTGTGCTGGAGACGGCAATGACAGATACCTGTGCCTTCCATTGCAGCCATGAGGAACTGGACCGGCTGGTGCGCAATGCCTACTGGAGCCAGTGTGGGAACATGATATCCATTCCCACAGACTGTCCCCAGAGGGAAAGGGGTGGCTTTACCGGGGATGCCCAGATTTTCTGCAGGACGGCAGCCTGGAACCAGGACGTGCTGGGATTCTTTCGCAGGTGGCTGGGACAATGCCGTCTGGAACAGCTTAAGAGGGGACAGATTCCCATTGTGGTGCCTTACACGGATGCCTATCGGGATTCGGAGCCGAACCCCGGCTGGACTTCTGCGGGGTGGGGAGATGCCATTATCTTTGTGCCACTGGATCTATACCATGCATATGGATGTAGGGAAGTGCTGCAGGAGAATTACAGCGCCATGGAGAGATGGATGGATTATGTGACAGCCTGTGCCCAGGACAGTATGCCGGAACAGTATTATATGGATTTCGGGAAGCGCAGGGCCATGCAGTACCTGTGGAATACAGGTTATCACTGGGGTGACTGGCTGATGCCCGGATACACGGATGAGGAGGGAGTGGCCTGCAGCAAGGAGATCACGGCATCCCTGTTCTATTACAGGCAGGCAGTGTGCATGGAAGAGATCAGTCATGTGCTGGAAGAGAGCGGTTTCCTGGAAGGACAGGAACACAGCAGCTATTACAGGGAACTGGCCGGGCATATCCGGGATGCCTTCCACCAGGTGTATCTGACGAAGGACGGGAAGCTGACCCGGGAACTGCAGGGATTGTATGTGATGGCTATTGCCTTCGGCATGGTGCAGGGGACAGAGAGGGAGATTTTTGCAGGGCGGCTGGAGGAACTGGTGAAGGAAGCAGGTTACCATCTGGGCACAGGCTTCCTGTCCACGCCGTTTCTGCTGGATGTGCTCTGGGAATGCGGCCTTCGGGATACGGCCTACCGGGTGCTCTACCAGGATACCTATCCCTCCTGGCTGTACGAGGTGAAAAAAGGAGCCACCACCATCTGGGAACACTGGGATGAGATCCGGGAGGACGGCAGTGTATGTGGGGGCAGCTTCAACCACTATGCCTTCGGTTGTATTGCAGATTTCATCTACCGGCGAATCGGCGGTATTACCTCCCTGGTGCCAGGGTTTCGGGAGGTGCTGATCCAGCCCGAGGCAGTGCGGGGAATCACCTATGCAGAGTTGTCTTACCAGACCCAGTTTGGATGGTTCCATGTGCGGTGGGACAGGGAGGAAGCGGGCATCCGCTGCCAGGTCACCATCCCTCCGGGCATGTGTGCATGGACGGAGGAGGAAGGAAACCGGAAACGGTATGGCAGCGGTGTCCATGTGTTCCTACTGCCCCTTGAGGAAGCCGTAGTCAGTTCTGGCCATAGTAGGTAGTCCTGTATTCGCTGGGGGTATGGCCCGTATATTTCTTGAAGGTCTTTAGAAAATAAAAGTAGTCATTAAACCCGGTTTTCAAGGATACTTCATTGATGGAGATATCCGTGGTGGTCAGAAGCTTTTTTGCCTGGGTGATGCGCTGGTTGGTCAGGTAATGGGAGAAGGTGGTCCCGGCCGACTTCTTAAATAGCTGGCTGATATAGTTAGGGTTGAGACTGACTATCCTGGCGACATCCTTCAAGGTAATATTCTCATAATAAAACGTATTGATGTATTTCACGATCTTAAGGAAATAAACATTGCTTAAGTCAGATTCCTCCTGGGGATCCGGGGTTGTGTTGAGAAGCTGGAGCAGGCTGTCCAGCATATCCGTAAAAGAGGTATATTCGTGTACAAGCTGCCTGTAGCCATACAGGATATAATCCTGGGGATCAGCCAGCAGCTGGGGATTGGACAGGATCATATGATAGAGAGACCCCGCATCTTGAATGGAGAAATTCCTATGACAGTCCTTGTCTTTTAACTGGCCCAGCAGTTCACATAGCCGGTCCTTATCCGAGAAGGATATGGCGCTCTGGATCTGCTGCATCAAGGGATGGAAACTGTTGTCATGGAGGCTGTCACAGATCTTGCAAGCAGGCTCCAGGAAGAAATGGTAGGCCATGGCGATACACTTGTAGAATGCCGCCTTGAAATCCTTCGCCATAACCGGATAAGGATAGAGTCCTATGCCATAGACCTTCTGGGAGCAGGCACTTTCCTGTAATAGTTTCCTGTCATAGGTTCCCTGAGAGATATATCCGTATTGGGATGGTCCGATGCGGAAGGACAGGGCATCCGGTATCTGTAGCGGGACATCACTGACAGAGGAGGCAAAATAGCAGATATCCTGGAGGATACCGTGTTCTCCCAGGTACTGGGTGATCTTGGGGGTATCATTGTCTTCTATGGCATCCAGGAAATCATCTGAAGTGATGCGGCTGGGAAGGTGCTGCTGCAGGTTGCGGACTGCCTTCAGCAGCAGTCCCACCACCTCACTATATTCCACCGGCTTCAGGCAGTAACCCAGAACCCCGTACTGGATTGCTTTCTGGGCATAGGAGAACTCTGCATAGCCGCTGATAATGATAATCTGTGTGCCAAGTCCCTCCTGGGAGACCATCCGGCACAGTTCCAGACCGCTGTAGCCTGGCATACGGATGTCCAGGATGGCAATGTGGGGAGGTGTATTCTTCAAGATATCATATGCCTGCTTTCCGGTGGTGGCAGTATAGGCTACCTGCATGCCATACTGCTGCCAGGGGATATGGTGGATCATGGAATCCACAATGGATTGTTCATCATCTGCCAATAATACCTGATACATATTGTGCCCTCCCCGGTGTCTGATGCACCTTGATCCCTGTAGGGGACTATCTTATCTGTTATCACTTGTTCGTGGAACCTGCTTCACTGGCCTTCCCTGGCATATGCAGCGTAACCACGGTGCCGTCTGTTTCCGTGCTGTCAATGGTAATTCCGTAATTGTTCCCATATTGTAGCTTTAGGCGGGCGTTTGTATTGAGGATGCCCACATAGTTCTCTGTGTTGTATTGGGGGTCAGCCAGGCAGGACCGCAGTTCCTGCAGCCGGTGGGCAGGTATGCCTACGCCATCATCCCGGATTTCCACCAGGAATTCCTGTTCTGTCACTGTGCAGCCTATATACAGGATACAGTGCTCCAGGGATGGTTCTATGCCATGCTGGATGGCATTCTCCACCAGCGGCTGGAGAATGATCTTGATGACGGGCATTTCCAGGACTTCCTCGGGGATATTGAAGAAAATGTCAAACTTGTCCTGGAAGCGGAATCTCTGGATCTCTATGTAAGCCCTGGTCATCTCCAGTTCTTCCCGGAAGGGGACAACGGGATTTCCCTTGGTGCTGTAGCGATACATTTTACCGACGGCCACCGTGATGGTGGCTATATCCGTAGCTCCCCGGTTCAGTGCCAGGGAACGCAGCAGTTCCAGCACATTGTAGAGGAAATGAGGGTTGATCTGGCTACGGAAATAATCAATCTGGGTAGCCTGTGACCGGATCTTCTCCTCATACAGCTTGGAAGAAGTCTCAAAGATCTGTTCATTCAGGGAGTCAATGTCAGAGAACATATTGGAGAAGGCAATGGCCAGGTCACGGACCTCTGCACAGCCCTTGACATCCAGGGGATATGCCAGGTGCCGCTGCCTTCTCGTACGGATCTGCTCCAGGTGCCCGTGGATCTGGTTGATGGGTTGTACCATGTTGCGGTACAAGGCCACGAGCATCAGCAGGGAAAAAAGCACAACAGCCCCCAGCAGAAACCAGATGTAATAGGTCATGCCGCTTAGCATTTTCTCAATGGCAGGAATATACACGGCGCTGATGATATAGCAGTTGGCGGCCTCCGAATACGTCATGCGGATGGAGAAGGCATCACGGCGGACTGTGTATGGGGAGGTGGGGCTGTTTGTGGATAACTGCCCCGCATATTCCTTGCAGGCAGTCGTTACGGCATCTGAGAACAGGGAAGAATTGCTGCTCAGCCCGCTGATATTGCCACTGGTATCCATGATGAAGAAGGAGGATGGCGAATCCGTGGTGGAATGATCCAGTTCCAGCTTGTCCATGTCCAGACAGATCAAGGCGCTGCCGATTTGCTTTCCATAGTTGTAGATATTACAGCAATAGACATAGTAATTCTTGTCTGCCAGGGGAAGGAAACTGCTCTTTTTCAGACCAAGGCCGTGACTGCTGCCTGCTCGGCTGGTGGCAATCTGCCGGTACAGGTCAGCCAGGTCATCCTCAGAGAACAGGGTAGACCAATGGATGAGCTGGTTCACGAAGGACACATCATAGATACCAGTGTTTAAGGATTTGATATAGGTAATATCATTGTCTATGGCAGCTATGGTATCCGGGGACAGTTCCTGGTAGGATTGTGCCCCGAAGAGGTTTCGATAGAGTTCATCTGTCTGGAACTGGCGGCAGAGTACATCCATCTGGAAACACAGGGTATCCAGCTGGTTGCTGTATTTATCCGTAAACAGGTCCACATAATTATTCACATTGGCAAACAGGATCCGCTGGGCAGTCTGAAGAATCAGAAAAGAGAGGATTCCTATCAGAAACAGGGAAAGACCGCTGAGGATCAGGAACTGTCTCTGGATGGAAAATCTGCTGAAGCGGTGTCTGTGGCCTTGTCCTGTTCCATTGTGCATGGATACCTCCCCTGAAGCTGTCTGAATGCGTTCCGAAGCTATGTATAATTGTTAGTTCCATCTGAAAATATTCCATTTCCAGGCCTGGTTTGTCCCTGGAAATAGAACTTCTATGGCTTTTCTATCACAATTCTAACTATTTTCCATATATTATATATGAATATTTTTCTGGTTGCAAGGAAAAGAAGAGATATTTTTCATGTTCATAATAACTGGGATTTTGTAGAATAAATGTCAAGTGATAGTTGGTTTTGCCAAAAAACTGTAATTCCTACATATGGTGGGAGACATGTTAACCAAAGGAGGGCCTTTGGAATGCTCGTATTACATAAGGAATGCTTACTGTGCAGCATTCTGCCGAAGAGGAAGCACGCGGATACGGGAAAGGGTAGGAAGCGGGTACTGGTGGTGGTGCTGGCAGCATGCCTGTGTGGCTGTGGCAGGCAGGAGCCAGCCCAGGATATTGTGGAGGAGGTTCCCCTTTTCTGGGAGATCCATACCACCCAGGAACTGCTAGAAGGGGATTACCTGTTATATTATGTGAACTGTGCAGGCACACAGATGGAGGGGCAGGGGCTGTATCAGTCATCGGCAGACCAGGCATATGGGGCAGATGCGGGCACCGGTAAGATGTGGGGATACCAGCCGAAGGAATATATGGAGGCTGTGGCCGATACATCGGGGGAAGGTGTCATGGGCAGCCGCTGGGAGATACAGGAAGGTGCCTCCTATGATGCAGAGGAAACAGGATTCTACTATGACTTTGAACTTCCCCAGGGTGAGTATGAGGTTACAGTGGGGTTCTATAATCCATTCAGCGCCAGGACAGTGTGTGTGGACCTGGAGGGGAACAGGGAAGTGGACTCCCTGAAGATCCTGAAATACAAACTCACAGAAGCTGTGGCAACTACAGAAGTGACGGACGGATCGCTACAGGTGAAGGTATATAACCCAGACAGGGGGTCGGATGCCATGAAGGATCCCATCTTAAGCTATATTACGGTCAAGGCCGTACCTGTCTACGATGAGGCACTTCTTGGGCAGTATCTGGAACAGATGGCAGTGCCTTCAGGGGAGGAAGGGCGCTACACTGCCAGTTCCTACCAGGTGTACCAGGAGAAGAGGGAAGAGGCCCTGGGACTGGCAGCTGGGGAAGGGCAGCCAGCAGAATATAGAAAAGCTTGTGAAGAATTGAAGGAGGCATACGGAGAGTTGGAAGAGATTAAAGTGTATGGGACGTTCCAGGTAGGGAAGCGGTGGACAGATGACGAGGGGAACCTGATACAGGCCCACGGCGGGCAGGTGCAGAGGATTCCGGTCAGGGATGCAGCTACCGGGGAGATGGTAGAGAAATGGTGGTGGGTAGGCGAGGATAAATCGGCAGGTTACCGGGGCGGTATCCGGGCCTATAGTTCCGATGACCTGTACAACTGGCATTCCGAAGGCATTGTCATGCGGAATGTGGACAGCAGGGAGCAGCTGGAAGAGGATCCCTATTTCCAGGAACTGTATGGGGATTATACAGAGGAACAGCTAGACAATGTCTATGCCTGCCTGTCTTCCCAGACAGCGGTGATTGAACGGCCTAAGATGCTATACAACCAGAAGACAGACATGTATGTGATCTGGTTCCATGCAGACGGTCCTACCCAGTACAGTGATTCCAATTATGCGGCGGCTTCTGCCGGCGTGGCGGTGAGCAGGACACCCAATGGTCCGTTCCGGTTCATAGACAGGTACCGTCTGAATACCTGCCCGAAAGACCAGGAGGACTTCTATCCCCAGAGCAAGGGCATGGCCAGGGATATGAACCTTTTTGTGGATGAGGATGGTACGGCATATATCATCTATTCCAGCGAGGAGAACCTTACATTGTACATCTCCAGGCTGAATGAAGAGTATACCTATCTGGCAACAGATCCGGAGGAAGCAGTCTACGGGGAAGATTTCATCCGGCTGTTTCCAGGGGCACAGCGGGAGGCACCGGCGTTGTTTGTAAGGGATGGCAGTTATTACCTGATGACATCAGGATGCACGGGGTGGTCACCCAACCAGGCCCGGTATTACAGGGCAGATTCGGTACTGGGGGAATGGGAAAACTGTGGGGATCCCTGTGTGGGGGACGACAAGCTGACTACATTTGACTCCCAGAGTACCTGCATATTCCTGGCAGACGAGGACAAGGGAACCTACATCTACATGGGAGACCGGTGGAACAGTGAAGATCTGACGAATTCCAGATATATCTGGCTGCCTGTGGAATTCCAGGAGGACGGCAGCATGTATCTGCATTACCAGGAGGAGTGGTCCCTGGAGAGTCCCACACCGTAAGGGAGGATAAGAGAATGGCAGGAAAACATAAGGCAATAGGGTGGGCAGCTGACAGGATGGTGCGTCCGGGAGGGGGAAAGAGGGCGGTTGCCCTTTGCTTCCTGGGGGCTGCATTGTGGCTTTGCACGGGACTACAGGCGGGTGCCACAGGGACAGGCGAAAAGGAGGATCTCCTGGACGTGATACAGGAGACCTGCAACTATGAGGAATATCTGGCAGGGCATGCCCAGGCATCTTATCCGGAAGTGCAGGTAACGGTAAAGGGGACGGATTACCTGGAGGCTTCAGACGGATTTTATGAGGAGCCGGATGGGCTGTGCACCCTGGAGGAAGGGAGCGTCACTTACCAGGTGGAGGTGCCACAGGCGGGTTTCTACAATATCAGTCTGTCTTATTACCCCATACAGGGGAAAAACAGTTTTATTGAGCGGGAGTTGTACATAAACGGGGAGATTCCTTTTGAGAATGCCCAGTACTTAAAATTTTCCAGGATCTGGCAGAATGCAGAGGGGATTGTGCGGGATTCCAGGGACAATGACGTAAGGCCGAAACAGGCTGAGGCCGGACAGTGGATGGAAACTTTTTTTAAGGACAGTGACGGCTATTACCAGGATGCATTTGCCTTCTACTTTGAGAAGGGAAAGAATACCATCACCCTGGTATCCACCAAGGAGCCAATGAAGATAGGCAGCCTGACACTGGCCAGGCAGAAGGAACTGCCGGATTATGCCGGATACCAGGCAGCAAACCAGGCAGCCGGATATCAGGATGCAGATTGTGAGACGGTGACAGTGCAGGGAGAAGATGCCGTCTACAAATCTGATTCCACCTTGTACCCAATTGCAGACCGTACCTCGCCTTTGACAGTACCATACAGCCCCAGCAAGACCCGGCTGAATACCATAGGTGGTTCTAACTGGAAGCAGGTGGGGCAGTGGATCTCCTGGGAGGTGGAGGTGCCAAGGGACGGCCTGTATGAGATCGCATTACGGTACAGGCAGAATATCAACACAGGTGTAACGGTGGTACGCTCCCTGTCCATAGATGGGAAGATTCCCTTTGCGGAGGCCCGGGAATGCAAGTTCTATTACGGAAATGACTGGGATGTGACAGCCCTGGGGACAGAGGAGGAACCCTTCCGGTTCTTCCTGGCGGCCGGGAAGCATACCATCCAGCTGGAAGTGGGGCTGGGCAGTGAGATGTCGGAGATCATCCGCAGGGCAGACGAATGTATCTCAGAACTGAACAGGGCCTATAGGCAGCTTCTGATCGTGATCGGCAGTTCCCCGGATATGTTCCGGGATTACCAGTTGGAATCCAAGACTCCGGAGGCTCTGGAGATCCTGGCCAGGCAGTATGACAATATTGTGGAGATTAAGCGGCTTGTGGACAGTTATTCCAAAGGCAGTTCCGGCAGCCAGTCTGCAGCCATAGACAACCTGGTAAACCAACTGGGGCGGATGATAGAGAAGCCGGAGAGCATTGCAAAGCAGTGGTCAGCCTTCAAGGATAATATTGTATCCCTTGGTTCCTGGCAGCTTACCATGAAGGAGCAGCCGCTGGAGATTGACTATCTGATGGTGGGCACACCGGGTATGAAACTGCCTGCGGCCAAGGCAGGATTCCTGGCCAAGGCCCAGCATGAGGTGAAACAGTTCTTCGCCAGCTTCGTGGAAGACTATGACAGCATCGGTGAGGTGTATGAGGGAGAGGCACTGGATGTATGGATCCTGGCAGATGGAACGGCTGTTACCAGTATGAGCGGCAGCGGACGTGACCAGGCCACGGTGATCAAGGATCTGGTGGACAACTATTTTGTACCCCGGAGCAACATTCCCGTGAACGTGAAGCTGGTGAACAGCAGTGTGCTGCTGTCAGCCACCCTGGCCGGGGAAGGCCCGGATGTGGCCTTAAATGTGGCAGGTGTGGAGCCTGTGAACTATGCTTTGCGCAATGCTGTGGCAGACTTGACCCAGTTTGAGGAATTTGAGGAAGTGAGAAGCTGGTTCCACGAGGATGCCATGACCCAGTTTACCTTTGAGGGTGGGGTGTATGCCCTTCCCCAGACCATGTCTTTCCATGTGATGTTCTACCGGGCAGATATCCTGAAGGAACTGGGGCTTGCCATCCCTGAGACCTGGGATGATTTCTATGAGGCGCTGGCAGTGATCCAGAAGAATAACATGAACATCGGTATCACGCCGGACTATACCACCTTTGCCATGTATCTGTACCAGCACGGTGGAACCTACTATACAGAAGACGGCATGGCCAGTGGCCTGGACACGGAGAATGCAGTGGAGGCCTTCAAACGTTGGACCAGCAATTATGTAAATTACCGAATGCCCGTGACGTATGATTTTGCCAACCGTTTCCGGAATGGAGAGATGCCCCTGGCCATAGGGGATTATACCAATTACAGTTATCTGTCTGTGTTTGCCCCAGAGATCCGGGGGCTGTGGGGATTCACGGTGGTTCCTGGATATGAGCGCCAGGACGGGACGATTGACCACAGTGTGTCTACCTGGGAGTCAGCTTCCGTGATTATGGCAACCAGTGACAGGAAGGAAGATGCCTGGAACTTCTTGAAATGGTGGATGAGTGCAGAGACGCAGTCTTCCTACGGCAATGAGATTGAGAATGTACTGGGTGTATCCGGACGTGTGGCAACGGCCAACCTGGAAGCGCTGGCCAACCTTCCCTGGTCCAACCGGGATTACAGGCAGCTTACGGCACAGTTGCAGTGGGTGCAGGCGATTCCCCAGATTCCAGGCAGCTATTACACGGAACGGAACATTAAGAATGCATTTTACACCGTGTATAACAACAATGAGGATCCCAGGGAAACTTTGCAGGATATCGTCAAGACCATCAACACCGAGATTGACAGCAAGCGGAAAGAATTCGGGCTGCCGGTAAGGTAGACGGCAGGAAGAGAGGACTGTATATGAGTAAGAAAGTGCAAACAGAGCACATGAGGGATGACCGGAAGCTGTTTCCGCTTCTGGCAGGGTATGGGAAGATCAAGGCGAAGCAGCTGGGGAAGAGCATTATGAAACACAAGCTTTCCTATTTCTTCATCGCTCCCTACTGTCTGCTCTTTATTATGTTTTACCTGGTTCCCGTCTGCACGTCCATTGGGCTGAGTTTCACGTATTTCAATGTGCTGGAACCACCCAGGTTCATAGGCTGGAAGAATTATGTAGACCTTTTTTTTGCGGATGAGATATTCCTGACAGCAGTGAAGAATACCTTTCTCTTCGCCGTGATCACAGGACCTGTGGGATATTTCCTGGCCCTGTTCATTGCATGGATGATCAATGACATCAAGAACAGCAAGATCCGGGCCTTCCTGACTTTGATATTCTATGCGCCCACCATTTCCGGCCAGGCCTATATTGTGTGGAAATACATTTTTTCCAGTGATACATATGGACTGGCCAATGGCTGGCTGATGAAACTGGGAATCACCTATAGCGCCAGACTGTGGTTCGAGGATGAGAGGTATATTATGCCCATCCTGATCATTGTGATCCTGTGGATGAGTATGGGAACCGGGTTCCTGTCCTTTATCGCCGGTCTGCAGAATGTAGACAGATCCCTGTACGAGGCAGGATACATGGACGGCATCCGGAACCGGTTCCAGGAACTGTGGTACATTACACTGCCAGCCATGAAGGAACAGCTCATGTTTGGTGCAGTCATGACCATTACAAGTTCCTTCTCCATCCATGACCAGCTGGCGGCCCTGGCGGGTTTCCCAAGTGTGAATTATGCGGCCCACACGGTTGTCTCCCATCTGGTGGACTACGGCAGCATCCGGTTTGAGATGGGATATGCCTCTGCCATTGCCACACTGTTGTTCATGGTCATGATCCTCTGCAACAAGCTGGTTCAAGGTATCTTAGGGAGGGTTGGCAAGTGAAGATAGCAATGTTAAAGATAAGACACAAGAAGAGGGCGAAGCAGAACCATTCCAGGGCGGGGGACGTGTGCAGCATCCTGATCCTGATCCTGATGGGCTCCTTCATGGCCCTGCCCCTGGTGCTGGCCATCAGCAATTCCCTGAAACCCCTGGAGGAACTGTTCATCTTTCCTCCCAGGTTCCTGGTAAAGAACCCTACCCTGGATAATTTCCATGATGTATTTGTGCTGATGAGCCAGTCCTGGGTGCCGTTCTCCAGGTACATATTCAACACGGTGTTCATCACCCTCATCGGAACCTTCGGACACCTGTTTGTGGCCAGTATGTGCGCCTATGCGCTGGCAAAACATACATTTCCAGGGCAGAAGGTGATCTTCTGGGTCATCGTGACAGCCTTGATGTTCTCCACCCAGGTGACAGCCATCCCCAACTACCTGATCATGTCCAAGGTGGGAATGCTGGATTCCTACCTGGCGCTGATCCTGCCGGCCATCGCAAAGCCCCTGGGGCTGTTCCTGATGAAACAGTTTATGGAGCAGATTCCCAGTTCCCTGCTGGAGGCTGCCAGGATCGATGGGGCCAGCGAGGTGACTACCTTCTGGAAGATTGCCATGCCCCAGGTGAAGCCGGCCTGGCTGACGCTGATCATCTTCTGCTTCCAGGACCTGTGGAACCTGCAGGGATCCAACTATATCTATACGGAGCAGTTGAAGACGCTGCCCTATGCCCTTAGCCAGATCTCTGCGGCGGGCATCTCCAGGGCGGGGGCCACGGCGGCAGTATCTGTGATCATGATGATCGTGCCTATTGTCATATTTGTGGTCAGCCAGAGCAATATCATTGAGACAATGGCTTCATCCGGTATCAAAGAGTAAGGAGCGCAAAAATTATGAAGAAAAAAATACGGAATGCTGTATGCTCCTGTCTGCTGGGGATGTCTGTGATGGCCGGCAGCGTGATGACCGCATCGGCCCAGGTTCCCTATGATACTTACAGCTTTAACTTCTGGGGGGAAGAGGTCCTGCAGCCACATGCCTATCTGTATGAACGGATGCTTACCAGCCGGGATTTCGGCTTGTCCTTAAGCTTCCCGGAGGATATGTGTATCCATGGCGATTATCTGTATGTGGCAGACACGGGGAATTCCCGGATCTTGAAGCTGGAACTTGACGGGGGGGTAGTGCAGGAGATCACCTGCGGGGAAAATGCTTCGGATCCGCTAAAGTCACCCCAGGGCATCTTTCTCACCAGGGAAGGACACCTGTATGTGGCGGATGGAGGCAACGGACGTATTGTGGAATATGATGGGGAAGGGAAGTTCATCCGCAGCATTGGCAGGCCACAGACGACCTTGATTGCAGATTCCCAGGAGTACCGCCCTACCAAGGTGGTGGTGGATGACGCAGGCCGGATCTATGTCATCGCCTACGGCATAAACATGGGACTGGTGGAATTTGACAAGAACGGGGTTTTCCAGGGATTTATCGGTGCCACGGAGGTAAGCGTGGACTATTTTACCTATATCTGGAAAAATTATTTTTCCACAGATGCCCAGAAGGCCCGTATGGAGACCATCATCCCTACAGAGTATAGCAATATTTTCGTGGATGACGAGGGCTTTATCTACGCCACCATCAATAATCTCTCCAAGGAAGACCATATGCAGGGGGCAGATGCCATCCGTCGGCTGAACCCCACAGGCACGGATGTACTCAGGCGCCTTGGCAACAACAGTATCATCGGTGACCTGGCTGGGCGGGAATGGTCTTCTTTCTGCGATGTGGCCGCCACGGAATTCGGTTGTTATTACATCCTGGATGACAAGGGGGGGAAGGTATTTGCCTACGATTATGATGGAAATTCCCTGTTTGTCTTCGGCAGAAAGGGCGCCAAGGAAGGAAATGTGCAGAAACCGGTGGCCATTGCCCTGAGCGGGGATGAGGAACGGGTCTATATCCTGGACAGTATTCTGGGAGGCATCCTGGAGTTTCGCATTACAGACTATGGCAGACACCTCATGAACGCCCTGCAGCTCAATGATATGGGGGACTCAGAAGGTGCCAATGCCCAGTGGCAGGAAGTGCTTAGGAGTAATTCCAACAACGAGATGGCGTATATCGGACTTGGCAAGACGTATCTGTCGGAGGGGGACTACAAGCAGGCCATGGAATATTTCAAGCTGGGAAACAGCAGGAAATATTACACTAAGGCTTTCTACTATTACCGCAAGGAATTGATGGAATCCAGCTTTGGTACGGCAATGCTGGTACTGATACTGTTGGTGGTGGCCGTGGTGGGTATTCGCTGCGCGTTCAGATTCAAGAGATGGGTAGGTGAAGTCAGATGCTTTATGTCGAAACACTGAAATATGGATTCTATGTGATAACGCATCCTTTTGACGGGTTCTGGGGCCTTAGGAGGGAGGGCAGGGGGAGTGTGGCTGCCGCAGTCACCTTCGTGGCGCTGACCATCCTGACCCTCACCATAGAGAAACAGAATACAGGGTTCCTGTTCAATTTTAACAGACTGTCAGACCTAAATGTGGTGGTGGATGTGGTCACGGTGGCACTTCTGTATGTGCTGTGGTGCGTGGCAAACTGGTGTACTACTTCCCTCATGGATGGAAAAGGCAGGATGCAGGACATCCTTACGGCGGTGGGGTATTCCCTGCTTCCCATTATCTTGATCCGGCTTCCCATGGTTCTCATGAGTCATGGAATCACCACCAATGAGGGCAGTTTCTATTACGTATTGGGCACTGTCAGCTATCTGTGGGCCGGATTCCTGATCTTTACCGGTACCATGGTAATACACCAGTACAGCGTGACGAAGACAATTGCCACCTGTATCGTCACCATTGTGGGCATGGGGATCATCATGTTCATAGGACTGCTGTTTTTCAATGTGATCCAGCAGATGCTGACCTTTGTGACCACAATATACAAGGAACTGCGGTTTCGGTAGGAAAGGGGACGGACATGAGTAAGGGAAAAAGGATATGGACAGGGCTTGCCGGTCTGGCTGCTGCCATGCTGTTGTGGGGCATGCCTCTCCCGGCACAGGCCGCCGAACAGCCCCAGGGGATGAAGGAGGTGGCAGGAAACGGACAGCTCACCCTCTATCTGAATGAGGAGGATGCATCCGTTGCCGTCATGGACAATGCTACGGGAAAATGGTGGTATACCAATCCTCCTGGTGCAGAGAGTGACGGGATAGCGACCCCTTATTACAAGGAGCTGATGAAGAGCCAGCTACAGATACAATACTTCAATGAAAATGTGCAGTCAGCCACCATGGACAGCTACAATGACAGTGTGATAGAAGAACAGTTTGAGATTACCTACCTGGAAGACGGGGTGACCATTACCTACACCATGGGGAAACTGGCAGAGAGCCTGATGCTCCCTGAGGCTATCTCCCAGGAACGGTTTCTGCTCTACACGGAACAGATGGATGCCTCTGCCCAGAAGAAATTTACCAGGAACTATATCCTGGTAGACGTGGCAGGAGGCCTCACCTCCACCACGCAGGAGTATCCGGACCAGTATCCGGGATATGGGGAATCCAGTTTCTATGTACTCCGGGGCAGTGTAAAAGACTATCTGAAGGAAGAGATGGCTGGATACCTGGCAGAGGCCGGATATACGCCGGAGGATTACCAGCAGGATAAGGCGGAAAGCGGTGCGCAGGATGCAGAAAACGGTGATCCCTGGTTTACCATCCCGCTGACATACCGCCTGGAGGAAAACAGCCTGGTGGTATCCATTGACCCGGAAGCCGTAAGCTATAATGAGGAAGGCTTCTACCTGGTAGACATTGATATGCTACCCTATTTCGGGGCAGTGGACCAGGCAGAGGGGTATCTCTTTGTACCGGATGGCAGCGGTGCCTTAATTTACCTGAACAATGGCAAGACCACGGCGCCTTCCTATTATGCCATGGTCTATGGGCAGGATGAATCCAGAAGAATGCTGGGCAAGACCCAGTCCGAGGTAGATGCGGCGCTAACCATCAAACTGCCTGTATTTGGCCTGAAGGCAGATGACCAGGCGTTCTTCGCCATCATTGAGGACGGGGCCGGCTATGCGGATATCTCCGCAGATATCGGAGGCAGGCTTACTTCCTACAACAACGTGTATGCAGGCTTCTCCTATCTCCAGTACGGGCCGGCTGCCCTAAGTGACATGGTGGGAGCCTCCAACAGCTACCAGCTCTACAGCAGCGCTGACTTTACGGGAAATTACCAGATCCGGTATCAGTTCCTTACGGGGGAGGAGGCAGATTATTCCGGCATGGCCGCCTGCTATAGGGAGTATCTGGAAGGGAAGGGGATCCTGGCCAGACATGAAGGAGAAGAGAACCTTCCCCTGTATACGGAGTATATTGGTGCCATAGACCGTTACAAGACCTTTCTGGGGGTGAAATACAAGGCCGTGCAGCCGCTGACAACTTTCGCCCAGGCAGAGGAGATTGCAGGTAAGCTGACAGAACTGGGCGTAAGGAACCAGAAAATGATCTACTCCGGCTGGATGAACGGTGGACTGCATGGCACAGCCGCCATGAAGGTGAAGGCTGTAGGTTCCCTGGGAAAGGGCGGTGTATCGGTGAAGAAGCTGCAGCAGGACATGGCAGGCCTGGGGATTGACACCTTTATGACAGTAGATATGCAGTATGTGTACCAGGATAAGCTGCTGGATGGCTATTCTACCATGCAGTATGGACCAGGGTATTTTGATCATTCTGATGTTACGGTCTCCCATTACCTCTTTGCGGATGGCAGTGCAGACAAGACACTGGCGAACCTGATCAGCCCTTACTATGCGGGAAAGGTGGCAGGGGTTATCGGGAAGGCAGCTTCCAGGAGCGGATGGAACGGAATCAACCTGGGTTCTGCAAGCTGGTACCTGTACTCTGACTACCTGGAGAACCGCTATACGGACAGGCAGAAGGCAACACTGCTCTATGGGGAAAGCTTTGCTTCCCTGGAAGGCAATGTGGGGAAGATGATGGGGGACAATGGCAATGTATACTGCTTCCCTTATGTGGATTACATGATCAATGCCCCCCTGTATTCCAATGGATACCAGATCCTGGACACAGACGTTCCCTTCTACGAGATGGTACTCCATGGGTATATCCCCTATGCAGGGGAAGCCATCAATATGGCAGATGACTATAGGACCACATTGCTGAAGAGTGTGGAGAGCGGCGCAGGACTGTACTATAAGTGGATCTACGGGGATAATTCGCTGCTGAAAGAGACAGATTACGATTATCTGTATTCGGTACATTACGGGGCCTGGCTCCAGACAGCAGCAGAGGATTACAGAAGTGTTGCCCAGGCCCTGGATGGCCTGGAGAACCAATTGATCGTGAGACATGACAAGCTGGAGGAGAAGGTGTCCAGGACTGTCTATGAGGACGGAACCACAGTCTATGTCAATTACCGTACAGAACCTGTAAGCTGCGATGGGGTGACAATTGATGCCAGGGGCTTCCTGGTCAGGAAAGGAAGTGAGTAAATGGGATTTTGGAAAAAGAGAAATGGGAAATGGCATCTTACCCTGACGGGTAAGGAAGCTGTGGCAGGAATCCTGTTTATTATGCCGTTCCTCCTTGGATTCTTTGGTATCTTCCTGCCCATGATTGCGGAGTCCATCCGTTTCAGTTTCAGCAATATGGAGGTGTCTGCTACAGGTTACACCTTGAAGAGGGCTGCAGACAACGGACTGGAGCATTACCTGAGGGCGCTGACCATTGACCCGGAGTTCAACTTGAATCTGTTAAAGGGGATCGGCCAGATGGTGGTACAGGTTCCCCTGGTGATCATATTCAGCTTCTTCGCGGCCACGCTGATCAACCAGAAATTCCATGGCAGGGCAATCGCCAGGAGCATCTTCTTCTTCCCGGTGATCCTGACAAGCGGCGTCATCCTGGGACTGGAGAATTCGGATCTTCTGGTGCAGACGCTGAGTACTACCGGTGTGTCGGCAGATGAGGCCCAGTCCATGTTCGGGATTGCCATGTTTCTGTCAAAGTATACGAACCTGCCCGGGGTGGTGGTGGACTTCCTGACCGGGGCGGTAAACGGGATCTATGGCATTGTGACGGCATCCGGGGTACAGATCCTGATCTTCCTGGCAGGCCTGCAGTCCATAGCCCCTTCCCTGTATGAGGCCTCCAGCATGGAGGGTGCAACGGCATGGGAGAATTTCTGGAAGATTACGTTCCCTATGATAAGCCCTATCATTCTGGTGAACAGCGTGTATACCATCATTGACCTGTTCACCAATGAGACCAATGAGATGATGAAGACCATCAAGACAACGATCTTCAATGATGTGAAGTATGGGCTTGGCTCGGCAATGGCGTGGATTTATTTTATCTGTATCGCCGTGATCCTGGTGGTGGTAGGTGGACTGATATCGAGGAAGGTATTCTATTATGATGAGAGATAGACAAAAAATCAGACGAAAAGTAACAATCTGGCAGGTGGGCAGGGGAGTGGGGCACTTTGTCAGGGCGGTCATCATTGTAGGCATCTGTTTTATCATCCTACAGCCCCTGTTTACCAAGCTGAGCGTATCTTTTATGGCAGAGCGGGACCTGTATGATTCCAGTGTCAAGTACATAGCAAAACATTTTACGCTGGACAATTACAAGATGGCCATAGAGGGGATGGACTACGGGACGGTGTTTGTACGGACATTGCTGCTGTCCGGCGGGGTGTCCCTGCTACA
This sequence comes from uncultured Acetatifactor sp., assembly GCA_910586215.1. GTDB lineage: Bacteria > Bacillota > Clostridia > Lachnospirales > Lachnospiraceae > Acetatifactor. Next base: position 73,553 of record CAJUGH010000017.1, read on the forward strand.
GCTTTTCACCTGTCTGCTGACGGCGTATGGCTTTGCCAGGTTCCGTTTCCCTTTCAAGAAGCTTTTGTTCGGGTGTGTGATCCTGACTTTGATCGTGCCGCCCCAGGTGATCATGCTGCCTTTGTTCATGAAGTACCGTTTCTTCGATATCTTCGGTATCTTCAAGGCAGTCACCGGTGCGCCGCTGAACCTGCTTGACACCTTTGCCCCCTTTATCCTGCAGGCCTGTTTCTGCATGGGGATCCGCAACGGGCTGTATATCTACATGCTCCGGCAGTTCTTCAAGGGAATGCCCCGGGAACTGGAGGAGGCAGCTTTTGTGGATGGAAGCGGTAAGCTACGCACCTTCCTGCAGATTATGGTGCCCAGCGCAGTGCCCATGATGGTGACGGTATTCCTGTTCGGATTCGTGTGGCAGTGGACGGATTCCTTCTATACCTCGCTGTACCTGAGCAATACGAAACTGATCTCCAGTTCCTTAAGTTCCCTGGCGGTGAAAGTGTATAGCGCTTATGAGAACAATGGCGGCTCCATGAATTTCATCAGCCCCGGATTCGTGTCCATGATGAACAACACGGGCACCATCCTCACGATCTTCCCGCTGATTATCTTGTACCTGGTATGCCAGAAATATTTTGTGGAAGGTATCGAGAGGTCCGGTATTGTCGGTTAGTATAGGTAACGGATGGTCCGATGGGGGCAGATGTCATGAGAATGTCCATGCCGGAAACGGCATTGACTAATATAGAAAGAGAGGAAAACTATGAAAAAGAAAGCTTATCTTACCAGGAAGGTGCTGGCAGCAGCACTAAGTGCCGCCATGGTCCTGTCCATGGCAGCCTGCGGAAACGAGGCAGGAGGTGACAGCAGTTCTGCAGGTGACAGCACCCAGCAGTCAGATGTCCAGCAGTCAGATGCAGGGACAGAATCCGGAGAGTCTTCCGAAGAGTCCTCGGAGGAAACGCCAGAGGAACCTGCCTATGACTTCGGAGGCAGGGTACTGCGCATCGGTTCCTACTATGACATGACTCCCAACCCGGAGGACAGCGTACTGGAGGCTCTGCTGGCTGAAAGGATTGCCTTCGTGGAAGAGAACTACAACTGCAAGATTGAGTTCGTGGTTCTGGATGATTATGTGACAGAGTATGTGACCAGTGTGCTGGCAGGGGATCCTGTGGTGGATATCGGCTACCATATCACTTCCAGGGTGCTTCCCTCCTTGATCGAGGGTGGTATCGTGTATCCGGTCAGCGATCTGAGCACCATTGACCTGAATGACTACAAATGGCGTGCCGATGTGACGGAGGCCGGCTATTACAAGGGAAAGAACTATACCTTCCTGTTGAAGGATCCTGAGATCCGCTATGGCATCTTCTGGAACAAGACCCTGTTCAAGCAGAACGGACTTCCGGACCTGTATGAACTGGTGGATAACGGTGAATGGACCTGGGAGAAATTCAAGGAGATCGCAACCCAGGCAAACAAGGATACGGATTCTGACGGAACCGTGGACATCCATGGTTTTGCTGCCAGGGAGAATCTGTCCTGGTGTTATCTGTACTCTAATGGTGCCTATGTGTCTGAGAAGACAGACTCCGGTATGGATGTGAACCTGAGCGATCCCGCTGTGGTGGAAGCGCTGAATGCCCTGCAGGACTTCACTACCACCGTGGATTACAGGGATTCCATTGACTGGTCCAACGAGGAATGGAATGCCATGATCACCGGCTTTAGGGATGGAGATACCATGATGCTCCTGGAGGAGTTCTGGGTATCTTATGCATACTTTAACAGTGCGGATACGCCTATGACTGACGAGTGGGGCTGGGTACCTTTCCCCAAGGGACCTTCCGCAACCGACTGGTCCTGCTACGGCAAGGAGAACGGCTGCAGGGTAATCCTGAATGGTATTGAGAATCCGGAGGAGGCTGCCCAGATCTATGATCTGATCACCGATATTGCTGACACCAACGAAGAGTGGGATGACATGATGGAGGACGTGCTGGAAGGCTGGGCCAACGATGCCAAGACTGTGGAACTGGTGACTTACATCAATGACAACAAGCTCTCCGTGCTGAATGCGGTGAACGGCTTCGGCGACTTGAACAGCGCCATCGGGGAGATGGTAGGGAAAGTCACATCCGGTGAGCTGACACCCCAGACTGCATTGGATACTTACCAGTCCCAGATCGATGCCGCACTGGAGGATCTGAAGACCCATGACTACAATGCGGATATGCAGGAATACTTGAAGACGGATGAGGAAGAAGGGGAAGCAGAAGAATAAGGTTGCAACAAGATGGTTCGTTAACTGCCTGGCCTGGGGAATCCTGGCCAGGCAGTTTTCTTAGGATACTGTTCATGGCCTTGCCATTCACAGTAACATAATGCACACAAAATGAGCATAGTGCGCTCATTTTGGCGCGTGGCTGTCTCGGGTTTTCATGTATATTTCACATGAAAACACCTCGCGGTACCCCCCGTGAACAGTAACTTTCTTAGGATTCCCTGCATTTAGGTGAGTCCACAGAGGTTGCCATGGCATGCAAACCAGGGTATAATGGGAATAACAGCGAAACGGGAAGAGCAAGAATGTCCAGAGACGAGGAGACTTCTATGGGGAATGAGAATAAAGGAAATAGAATGGTAAAAGTGATGCTATGTGTTGTCATCCTGGGATTCCTTTTCATGGGCACAGGCTGCGGGGAGTCTACGGAAGCCCAGGCTGAGGCAGAGACGGGAACAGCATCCCAGTACCGGGACCATCTGGAACTGACGGTTGCCTACTGGCAGATTGATGATTTCCTGGCTCTGGGGGAAGAAGATGCCGTCCTAAAGACCCTGGAAGATAAGTTTAATATCACTATAGTGCCTCAGAACATTACCTGGGATGATTACTATGGGAAGCTCCGGCTCTGGGCAGAGACAGGGGAACTTCCAGACCTGTTCGTAGGTGCTGCCAGACAGGGAAAGGATTATTACCAGTGGGTTAGGGAGGGGATCCTGCATGAGATTCCATCGGATCTGTCAGCCTATCCCAACCTGGCGCAATACATGGATAGTCCGGAGAAGGAAGGCTGCATGGTGGACGGAAAACTCTACTGTATATTCCGGCAGACATATTCCGAACAGGCAGAGACTGTGAAGGACAGAACCATAGCGTACCGCTGGGATCTGGCCAGGGAGGCAGGGATCACCAGGGAGCCTTCAAACTGGGAGGAATTCCGTGTCATGATCCAGGCCATCCGGCAGACAGACAGCCGGGGAACCAAGATCGGCGGCATGACTGCCAAGAATTTTAATATGCTGATCGGCCCGCTGTTTACCTACAGCATTCCGCTGGCGTCAAGCGGAGGGACTGCCTATTACTGGATACCCCAGGGAGAAGATACCTATGTGCCTGCCCTGTTTGCCGGGCAGGAGTTTGGAGAGGACGCACTGGCTACCTGGCAACTGGCCAGGGACATGTATGTGGAAGGCACCATAGAGCAGGATATCTTCTTAGCCACTACCTCCCAGGCAGAGGAGAAATTCCTTATGGGCAGAAGTGCCGCCATCTGTTTTGACGGCGGGATCGCCAACACCAGGAACCATGAGAATATTGTGAGGTACTGGAAGGAGGTACATGGTACGGATTTCCTGGAGGATGTGCGTTTCCTGGACCTGATGCCGTCAGTGACGGGAGAACTGTATTATCCGGTCTGGGATTATGCCTGGAGCGAATCCTATATCAATGGGAATGTGAGCGATGAGAAACTGGAACGGATCCTGGCTCTCTATGATTACCTGCTATCAGAAGAAGGGATGCTGCTGGGAAATTTCGGAATAGAGGGGGAGACCTATCAGATGGAAGCAGATGGGAAGATTACCCTGCTTACAAAAGAGGCACCCTCGGACATCTATCCCAGCATTGGCATGTTTGCATCCCTGGTGTGCTGGAACTATGGCAGCCAGGATGCCTCCCGCTTTCCCACTACCATTCCGGAAGAATACGTGCGTCTGGACCAGGAGCGGGTGGAGAAGGCCAGGGAATGCCAGATACCGGAGTACCAGTATGCCTGTACCATGGTAGCTTCCCGGATGGAAGACTATATTGTCATAGATACCAATGATATCTTTCAACGGATTGTTCTGGGGACAGAGCCAGTGGAAGAGATCTGGCAGAAGATTATCCGGGAATACCAGGAACAGGGACTGGGAGAGATGATAGAGGAGGTGAACCGGCAGGTGCGGGAAGCCGGGGAATGAAGAGAGCATGAAGAAAGCAGGGAAAAGAATAACCAAGAATTGTGGAAAAATCTATTCCGGTATGGTATAATCTAGTGTAATCCACCCTAATTGCCCGTATGTTTGGCGCAGGATAAATTTTCAGCCTGCAAGGCGGCTGAACGAGGCGATGCGGTGGCATCGTTGAGTGAAGACAACGCAGTCAGGTGGAAATTTAGACCAGCAAAACATAGGGATAATTTAGGTGGATTATACTAGTTGCTGTGAACAGAGAGAACAGCAACATAATCTAAGGCACGGCCTGTCCGGGCCAGGGAGGTTATAATGAAGACGAAGAGATGGATCGTGGGTGTGCTGCTTGCTGCCAGCCTGTTAGCAGGATGTGCCAATCTGACAGCTATCTATGAGGATGACCAGAGGATCACAGCGGATGCAGATAGTTTTCATATGGTGCGGGCATTTTCCAACATTGTGAACGACAATTTCAAGGCAAGCGTGGGGAAGATGGAAGGCATGGATACCATATGGATCTATGAAGCCGGGGAGGCAGAGGACCTGGATATCACCTATACCATCCAGGTATCTTCGGGTAAGCTGAAACTGGTATGGATCGGTCCGGAGGGGGAAGCCTCCGTCATTGTGGAATGTGAAGGCAACAGTGCCATGGAATCCGTCCAGGATACCCTGCATGTGGAAAGCGGAAGGAACAGGGTCAAGATTGTGGCGGCAGAAGATACACAGTTTGAGATAGAACTATCTATTCCAGAGGGAGAGTTCCAGTCATTGTAGTCTGGACTGCTATTTTGAGAGGATATGACAGGGAAAGGAACGGGTGTAGATACAGTGGAAACCAACTGTCCATATGCGGATGTTTGGCCATTGCTCCTGTAGAGAAAGAAAATGCGGCGGGAAGACGCGAGGAGGTAATCTGAATGGAGATGCAGGGATTTCAAGGAACCGGGGAATATGTGGCCAGTGAGGAACTGATGGCCAGTGTGAATATTGCCATTGCACTGAAAAAACCCCTTCTGATCAAAGGAGAGCCGGGTACAGGCAAGACCATGCTGGCAGAGGCTGTGGCCAAAGCCCTGGGCAAGCGGCTGATCATCTGGAATATCAAGTCCACCACCAAAGCCCAGGAGGGGCTGTATGTGTACGACACCATACAGAGGCTCTATGACGGGCAGTTTGGCGAAGAAGGGGTGAATGACATTGCCCGCTACATCAAGCTGGGAAAGCTGGGAGAGGCTTTTGATAGCGAGGAACAGGTGGTGCTGCTGATCGATGAGATCGACAAGGCAGACCTGGAATTCCCCAATGACCTGCTCTGGGAGCTGGACCAGATGGAATTCTATATCCATGAGACCAGGCGTACAGTGAAGGCGAAGCAGCGCCCCATTGTGATTATCACCTCCAATGCGGAGAAAGAACTGCCGGATGCTTTCCTGCGGCGCTGTATCTTCCACTATATAGATTTCCCTGACAGGGAACTGATGGAGGAGATCGTCCGGGTCCACTATCCGGATGTGGAAGAACACCTGCTGCAAAATGCCATGGAAGTCTTCTACAATATCCGGGCCATCCGGGATATCCGGAAGAAACCCAGCACCTCGGAATTGATTGACTGGGTCAATGCCCTGCAGGTGGGAGGCATCCCTGCGGACAGGATCCGGAAGGAACTGCCTTTCGTGGGGGTGGTAGTGAAGAAGGACGAGGACCTGCAACTGGTGCGCAGTGAACCGAACTTGTAAGGAACAGAAAGGTAGCAGAATGGGACAGATGCCTGGTGCGGGAATTCTGATGAGTTGACCTTGTGTCTGGTGAAGGAATTAAAGGGAGGCGGCAGGACATGTTCATAAAATTCTTTGAAACCCTGCGGAACAAGGGACTGCGGGTGACACTGGGGGAGTGGCTTACTTTTCAGGAGGCCCTGGACCAGGGACTCTGTGGCAGTTCCCTGACCCGGTTCTATTATACCGCCCGGATGATCCTGGTAAAGAGTGAGACAGATTTTGATAAATTTGATATGGCCTTTGAAGAATGCTTCAAGGCGGCCCAGAAGGAGACCGAAGTAGGCCAGGAAATGCTTCGCTGGCTGGACAAGTCCGATATGATGGAACTGGCCCATGAGGAGGCCAGGAACCACTTGAACCAGGTGGAGGAGATCCAGGTGGACAAGGAGGACGTGGAGGAGAAATTCCGGCAGCGTCTGAAGGACCAGGACAGTGAGCATAATGGAGGCAGCTTCTGGATCGGCACCATGGGCAAGACCTCTTTTGGCAACATGGGCGGTAATGTGGGCGGTGTCCGGGTAGGGGGGAAGACGGGTTACCAGTCTGCCTTTGCCGTGGTGGGTGCCCGGAAGTATCGGGATTTTAGGGATGACAGGGTGCTGGACAACAGGCAGTTCCAGATGGCATTTCGGAAGCTACGTCAGTTTTCCAGCAGGCTGGATATCCCGGAGACGGAACTGGACATTGATGGTACCATTGATAAGACCTGCAACAATGGCGGCTGCCTGCAGATTGTCATGCAGAAACCCCGGAAAAATGCGGTGAAACTGCTTCTGCTGATGGATTCCGGAGGCACCATGATTCCCTTCAGCAGCCTGTTGAACGATTTGTTCCAGGCCATCCATAAATCCAACCATTACAAGGATGTGAAGACTTATTATTTCCACAACTGTATCTATAGCAAGATGTACAAGACCCCGGAGTGCGAGAACGGGGACTGGGTGGACACCGAGTGGATGTTCCGCAATGTGGACAGTGATTACAAGGTAATCATTGTGGGGGATGCCGCCATGGCCCCGGAGGAGCTTTACTCTGACACGGGGAATTACAGAGGACCAAACGGGGGACTTTCCGGCTATGAGTGGCTACAGCTTCTGAAGAAAAAGTACAAGAAGATCGTGTGGCTGAACCCCAAGATGGCGCCTGGCCGGGCACCCTGGCGGGAGGCAGAGACGGCGGTGAAGGAACTGTTTCCCATGTACAAACTGACAGTGGACGGACTGAACCAGGCCATGCAGAAACTGATGTCAGCCCGGTGACGGTGAGTTAAGGGAAGATTATCTGAGCGGGCGCGTTTTTCTGCCATTTTCATGGACTGGCTGAACTGTTGCAGAATAATGCAATAAGACATCAAAAAGGCTTGACATTTGGCAACAGGACCGGTATAATGGTAACATGTTTATAGGAAAGACAGCAAATGCGAGGAAGGGAAGAAGTACTGCCAGATCACTTTTTACAGAGAGCAGCCGGATGGTGAGAGGCGCATAAAGTCTGACAGGAATACATCCCGGAGCAGCAAACCAAAATGCGGCCCAGAGCGCAGAGTAGGCTTTGACGGCAGGCCCCGGTATCGGCCACAGGTATTGATGGATACCTGATAAGCCACAAGGTGTGAGCCTTGTGGGAAAAAAGGTGGTAACACGGGCAATGGCCTCGTCCTTTTATGGGACGGGGTTTTTTTATGTGCAAGCCTGCAATGGGAAGTTTGCCGCTGGTACGGTTGCGGTCCGCGCAGCGGGCAGGGTGAAACTATTTCCTGCCCGGATTAGGAAAGGAGAATGGGAAGATGACAGTATTTGAAGAATTACAGGCCAGGGGACTTCTGGCCCAGCTCACGGATGAGGAAGAGATCAAGGAGCTGATCAACAACGGGAAGGCCACTTTCTACATTGGGTTCGACCCTACGGCGGACAGCCTCCATGTGGGACATTTCATGGCACTGTGCCTGATGAAGCGATTGCAGATGGCAGGCAATAAGCCCATTGCCTTGATTGGCGGGGGCACAGGCATGATCGGGGATCCTTCCGGCCGCAGCGACCTGCGCACCATGATGACAACGGAGATGATCGACCATAACTGTGAGTGTTTCAAGGAGCAGATGAGCCGCTTTATCCAGTTCGGGGAAGAAGGGGATGCCGACCACTCCAAAGCGCTGATGGTGAACAATGCGGACTGGCTCAGGGATCTGAACTACATCGAATTCATCCGTGACATCGGTGTCCATTTCTCCGTGAACCGTATGCTCACCGCGGAATGCTATAAGCAGCGTATGGAGAAAGGGTTAAGCTTCCTGGAGTTCAATTACATGATCATGCAGAGCTATGACTTCCTGAAGCTCTATGAGAAATATGGCTGTAACATGCAGTTCGGCGGGGATGACCAGTGGAGCAACATGCTGGGCGGCACGGAACTGATCCGCAGGAAGCTGGGCAAGGATGCCTACGCCATGACCATCACCCTGCTCCTCAATTCCGAGGGCAAGAAGATGGGCAAGACCCAGAAAGGTGCCGTGTGGCTTGATCCTGCGAAAACTTCCCCCTACGAGTTCTACCAGTACTGGAGGAATGTGGCAGATGCAGATGTATTAAAGTGCATGCGGATGCTGACTTTCCTGCCCCTGGAGCAGATTGAGGAAATGGACGGATGGGAAGGCAGCCAGTTGAATGAGGCCAAGGAGATCCTGGCTTATGAGCTGACCAAGATGGTACACGGGGAAGAGGAAGCCGGGAAGGCCCAGGAAAGTGCCAGGGCATTGTTCGCCGGAGGTACCCAGGGCGGCATGACCCAGATGCCCACCTGCCAGTTGGAGGAGGCTGACTTCACGGACGGGCAGATCGATATCCTGGCTGTGCTGGTGAAGTCCGGCCTTACCGCATCCCGCTCCGAAGCCAGGCGGGCCGTGGAACAGGGCGGTGTCACCGTGGACGGCGAGAAGGTAGGGGACATCAAGGCGGTATACGGACCGGATCGGTTTGCAGGTGACGGTATCGTGGTAAAACGCGGGAAGAAGATTTTTAAACGGGTAGTGATGCCGTAGGAGGTATTCCCATATGAGTCGTTTCAAAAAAGCATTGGAATCTGCCGGGGCTCATTCGGTTGTGGAGAATTTCATGGGAGGGGAATCTTATCAGATCAGCCCTCTGGAGAACCTGAAGATGGTGACGGCTTCCTCCATATTCGGGGAACCTTCCTATTACCGGAAGGGAGGCCTGGACAGGCAGGGGACAGATGCCCGTTACCGGTCCTGCAGCCTGCTGCAGGAACATCTTTGGTTTGCGGAAGAATGGGACGGGAAGACCACCACACAGATTATGGAAGAAGCCATTGACCAGGCACTGGATGCAGATTTTGAGGGTACTCTGCAGTGGGCGGTTACCTTGCGGCGGGATTTTTTCATGCGTCTGAATCCCCAGGTAATTATGGTGCGGGCGGCTATCCATCCACGGAGAAAGGAATTCACAGGCAGCCATCCGGGGGGATATGAACAGATCCAGACCCAGGTTATGGCCAGGGGGGATGATGCTTTATCTCAGCTTGCTTACTACCTGTATCATAACCAGGGGAAACAGAAGATGCCAAGCCTCTTAAAGCGTTCCCTGGCCAGGAGGCTTGGCAGATTGGATGCCTATGAGGCGTCCAAATATAAAAATGCCGAGATGGGCCTTCAGGATGCCGTCCGCATCACCCATGCCCACTCAGCCGTAATTGACCAGTATATGCAGACAGGCAGGTTAGAACTGCCTCCCCGAAAGGAGACTTGGGAGAACCTGCGGTCCGCAGGGATGACATGGGAAGAGATTTTCCATCGGATTCCCATGGGGCACATGGCCCTTGTGCGGAATCTGAGAGGGGTATTTGCAGAGGCAGAACGGGCAGAGTTCTGCGAAGAATATCTGGAACGGCTGAAAGGCGGTGTGGCGGGAGGGCGGCAGTTTCCGTTCCGGTACTACAGTGCATATCAGGCGGTGGAGAAGAGCGCCTGCTGCCACAAGCCCCGGATTCTGGATGCCCTGGAGGAATGTGTGGATCTGTCTATGGCCAATTTGCCAAGATTTCAGGGAAAGACGATGTGCCTGTCGGACAATTCCGGCTCTGCCTGGGGCGCGATTCCTTCAGAGTATGGTACCGTGCGTGTGGCAGAGATTGATAACCTCTCCTCTGTGATTGCCGCTGCGGTTTCCGAGGAGGGATATGTGGGAAAATTCGGGGATACCCTGAAGGTATATCCCGTTTCCAAAAGGGGGCAGATCCTGCGCCAGGCCAGAGAAATCTCTCAAGGGATGAGTCAGGATGTGGGAGGCTCCACGGAGGGCGGTATCTGGGAATTCTTCGACAATGCCATCCGGAAAAAGGAGCACTGGGACCAGATCTTCATCTACTCCGACCAGCAGGCAGGACATGGCGGTCTGTTTGGCACCAGTATCCAGCGGGAGAAATATCAGGCTCTTGGGTATAGCTGCAGGCAGGGACAGAGAGGGGAAGGACAATATATCAATGTATATGATTTGATCCTGGCTTACAGGAAGAAGGTAAACCCCAGGGTAAATGTCTTTTCCATCCAGACAGCAGGATACAACAATGTATGTGTGCCGGAATACGCATACCGTACCTGCATCCTCTACGGATGGACGGGAAAGGAGATTATGTTTGCCAGGCAGATGATTGATTTATGGGATAACTTCACGGGGTAACTTCACGACCTTTTTTGTTGACAAATCCCTGTTTTTACGTCATAATGGTAAAAACGCCCCGATGCGTAGGAAACGGATACTTCGACTGATAATCGCGTTGTTACAGGTTCGAGTCCTGTCTGCCGCTCCTGGCGGCAGTAGCTCAATGGGTAGAGCACGACATGCCGTTTCCGCCCTTTCTCGGGGCGTTTTTTCGGTCAGATTTTGATGTTTTGTAAATCCTTTGTTGACAAATCGGACATGGATCGTATAGAATAGAGAAAACGTGGAAAGAGACAGTAGCATTTCCGGGAAATTTACAGAGAACCAGGGTAGGTGAGAACTGGCAAGGGAACGGAGATGGGAAGATCACTCTGGAGTTGCAGGCTGAAAGGCTGGCGGGGCGTCACGGCATCCGTGGCAGGCTTTTGCGGGTTAAGTAGGTCTTGCCGGTATTCCCCCGTTAGCGGGAAGGCATATGTTGGTATGCTCGTACAGGTGGTAAGAAAGTGAGTGCGCAGGCCCTCATCCTGGAGACGGGATGGGGGCTTTTTTTCGTGGGTTCCTTTCTTCCCGGGCGCAATGAGCCAAGCCATATGGACTGTATGGGACAGGTTGCAAATTGGAAACCGCCAGTGGCATCAGGGCAGACGGCAGACATTCCCGTTTTATCCAGGAAGCCATTTGGGCAGACAGGAGGTGCAGATGAAATACGAGGAACTCTCTGGCAAACCAGATCTTGCCTTTATCCAGCAGGAGATCCTTGCTTTCTGGAAGGAGGAACATATCTTTGAACGGTCTGTGGAGGAGCGCACAGGGGAAGAAGTAGTCTTCTACGACGGTCCGCCTTTCCCCACAGGGAAGCCCCACCATGGGACTGTGCTGGTATCCTTCATCAAGGATTTGATTGCCAGGTATCAGACCATGCGGGGATACCGGGTGCCCCGGACCTGGGGCTGGGACTGTCACGGTCTGCCTATCGAGAATCAGGCAGAGAGTGCCCTGGGCATCCAGGACAAAACCCAGATCGAGAAGAAGATAGGCATAGCTGCTTTCAATGAGAAATGCAGGGAGATTGTCTCTGGCAACAATGATTCCTGGCGGGACTATGTGGAGCAGATGGCCCGTTTCGTGGACTATGACGGCGCTTACAAGACCATGCATGCAGATTTCATGGAGAGCGTCATGTGGGCTTTTAAGCAACTGTATGACAAAGGATACATCTATAGGGATTACCGGGTGACACCCTATTGCATGCATTGTGAGACTTCCCTGTCCATCTCTGACACCAGGGAGTCGGATTCCACCAGGCTGCGGCAGGACAGATGGATCCTGGTGCGGTTTCAGGCAGAGGAGACCCTGGCAGGTAAACAGGTCTACTTCCTGGCCTGGACCACTACTCCCTGGACCCTGCCCTCCAACATGTGCCTGGCTGTAGGGGAGAAGCTGGACTATGCCTATGTGGAGGTGAAAAATGATATCTATGTGGCCTGTACCGGCACCCTGGCAAACTATGGGAAGGACTTCGGGGAAGAACCTGTGATTAGGAAGGTGTGTAAGGGAGCAGACCTGGTGGGGAAGACTTATGAGCCACTTTTTCCCTATTTTGCAGACCGGAAAGAGGAAGGTGCATTCCGGGTAGTATCTGCCGGATATGTGGGAGCAGAAGAAGGAGTTGGTATCGTCCACACGGCCCCGGCCTTTGGGGAAGATGACTACTGGACCTGTAGGGACAACGGGATTCCCCTGGTCAACCCGGTAGATGAGAAAGGACATTTTACACAGGAGATTACAGATTTTTATGATCCTGGCCAGGAGAAAACAGTCATAGAGTGGAACCCCGCAGTCATTCGATTTCTCTATGACCAGGGCAAGGCGGTGGCAGACGGCACCATAGAACACAATTACCCTCACTGCTGGCGCTGCAAGAGACCTCTGATCTATAAGGCCATGGATGCATGGTATTTTGACATCGGGAAGATCAAGGAGCGTCTCCTGGAGGAGAATGAGAAGATCCACTGGGTGCCTGAGACAGTGAAGCATGGAAGGTTCGGCAACTGGCTGGCCGGGGCCAGGGACTGGAACATTTCCAGGAACCGGTACTGGAGCACTCCCATCCCTATCTGGGAATGTGATGCCTGCAGGGAACGGGTGGTGCTGGGCAGCATTGCGCAGATCGAACAGGCCAGTGGCATCCGGTTGACTGACCTGCACAGACAATATATGGACCGGGTCACTTTTCCCTGCAAATGCGGCAAGGGCATCATGCACCGGGTACCGGAGGTGCTGGACTGCTGGTTTGAGAGTGGCTCCGTACCTTTTGCCCAGAAGCACTATCCCTTTGCAGACAAAGAGTGGTTTGAGTCTCATTTTCCCAGTGATTTCATTGTGGAATACACCGGCCAGATCCGTTGCTGGTTCTACTACCTGCATGTGCTGTCCGTGGCCCTCTTCGACAGGCCTGCCTTCCGGAACTGTGTGGTACATGGCACCATACTGGCAAAGGATGGGAAGAAACTTGCCAAATCCTCCCGGAATTATACAGACCCCATGGAACTGATGAAGCAATACGGCACCGATGCCTTCAGGCTCTATCTGTACCAGAGCAATGCCATGCTTATGGGGGACCTGCTGTTCGATGAATCCGGAATCCAGGATGCCTGCCAGCAGATCATCCTGCCATACTGGAATGCCTGCCATTTTTACCTGTCCTACAGCAATATTGACGGCTTTCATCCGGAAAAGCTGGTAGAACCCACATCGGAAAATCAGTTGGACCGGTGGATTCTGGCCAAGCTGTATGACACGGCCTGGCAGATCACATGCCATATGGATGCCTACCAGGTGAACCGGTATGTGGAATACCTGGTGTCCCTGCTGGATGGGCTCACAAACTGGTATATCCGTCGTTCCAGAAGACGTTTCTGGGGCAATGGTATGTGCCAGGACAAACAGGATGCCTATGAAACCCTGTATTATGTGCTGGTGTGCATGACAAAACTGTTTGCGCCGGTGGCACCCATCCTGTCAGAGAAAATATACCGGGTGCTGACCGGGGAGGTGTCCGTACATCTGGCCCTGTGGCCGCAGATTCCTAAGGCTTATACAGACGAAGGGCTGCTTGCCAAGGTTGAACTGGTACAGGAGGTAATCTCTCTGGGAAGGTCCATCCGCAACAAGAACCAGGTGAAAAACAGACAGCCTCTTAGCTGCCTGAAGGTAGCCCTGCCAGAGGGAGTAGAAGAGTCTGTACTCGCCGGATTCCAGGAGACCATAGCAGAGGAATTGAATGTGAAGCAGGTGGAGATCCTAAAGGAGGCAGGTGATGTAGCCAGTGTGAAATATGCCCCCGATTATAAGGAGATCCGCAGCAGATATCCGGATCGTACAGGGGAACTGATCCAGGCGGTGAAGGGAGGGAACTTCCGGATCACGAAGGAGACTCTCCTGGTGCAGACGGAAAACGGGGAAGAGCCTTTTGACGAAAGGATTCTCTTAGTGACCTATCAGCCAAAGGAAGGCCAGCATGTGGCCAGCAATCATGGCATTGTGGTGTCCCTGGATCTGGCCATGACCTGGGAACTTTTACAGGAGGGGCTGGCCAGGGACATGGTCCGGAACATCCAGGATGCCAGGAAACAGATGGGCTGTGGGATCACAGACCACATTCTCCTATCCTTTGAGGGAGCTGTGCCAGAAGGATGGCTTGCGTACATCTGCAGGGAGACCCTGGGGGAGATGGGCGATGTACCGGAACCGGAAAAAACAGTGGTACTGGAGGGCGCAGGAGAAGGAAGGGTTCGGATCCTGGTTGCCCGCAGGTGAAAGGGATTGTCATAGTAACACTGACCTGTCGGACAAGCAATAAAGAGATCGGACTATGAATAACATGTCTGATGTGGATTATAATGCGGAATTTGCAAGAATATATTGCATTTTCCAGAAAAATAAGTAGAATAGATTATAGAAACTGCCTAAGTCGGCCAATGAACAAAAATCCTGTATTTTCAAGGG
>CAJUGH010000018.1 GCA_910586215.1 uncultured Acetatifactor sp.
GCCAAAGCATGAAACCCTTTTGACAGTGTGTTTTCCTAATAGGAGTTAATCATATCATAGGGCATATATAAGTCACTGTTTTACTTTCTTGACTTTTATATTCCTAACCTGTAAGATATTATCATAAAAGTTCAGCCAGCGCCCGGCCCTAAAGCTGGCGGAAAGGATGTCCCTATGCCCACACAGCGCGGAACCAACCTGACAGGTATCAAAGAGAAAAACCGGGCACTGGCCCTGCAACTTATCAGTACCGGCAAGTCCGTCTCCCGGGCCAATCTTGCCAGGAGTATGCACCTGACCAAGACCACCCTGGGCAATATTGTATCCGACTTGATCGCCAATGATATTATCCGGGAATATTCTTCTGCCTCCAGCGAGGCAGATTCTTCCCTGGGCCGGAAGCCTATTACCCTGGATCTGTCACCCAGTTCCCCGCTTATCATGGGCATCCTCATCAAGCGCAACCTGTTTAGTGCCATCCTTGCCGACCTGAAGGGGCATATCACGGACCAGATAGATTATGAATATGACCGCATGGACACAGACCTGCTGGTCCAGACATTGGTGGACTTGTATACAAAGCTGAGGGAGCGGCAGAAGGACCGGCGTATCCTGGCCATCGGGATCTCCTCCCTGGGGCCAGTGGACACCCGCAGCCAGAAGCTGGCCAACCCTACAAACTTCTGGGGCATACATGACCTGGCCCTTCCGGCCATTCTGACACAGCATACCGGCCTGCCCTCCTATCTCATCCATGACAGCAGCGCAGGTGCCCTGGCTGAGAAACTCTATGGCTCGCAGGCACAGTCCCTGGAGAACCTGCTCTATCTGCATATCATGAACGGCATCGGTGCAGGGTATATCCTCCATGGCAATGTGTATGACGGGGATTACGGCCAGGGCGGGGAACTTGGACACACTTCCATCAATTTTGCAGGACCTCCCTGCACCTGCGGTAACAACGGATGCCTGGAACTCTACGCCAACACCGGGAGCATGAACCAGCGCATCAGGGAACTGCGGACCATCTACAAGGGACCTACCCTTATGGCAAGGATGCCGGAACCTTATAGCTGGAATGACATCATCCGGGCCGCCTCTGCCATGGACTTCCTGGCCATGGCCGCCCTGGATGAGTTCTGCGGCTATCTGGCCTACGCCCTGCGCAATACCATCCATATGCTGGATATCCGCCACATCATCGTGGGGTATGACGCCCCTGCCGGTACTTCCATTATAGAAGATACCCTTGCCACCAAGCTGAACACCAACCTGCTGTCCGGTTCGGAGCACCCCATCCGTATCACAAAGTCCTCCTTTGGGGGCCAGGGGCCGCTGGTCGGCTCCATTGCCGTGGTGACGGACAAGCTTTTTTGCGGGGAACTGAATCTCTACTGATTCGAACTAGTCATGCCATGGGCGCCTGGGAAACAACAGGCGCCCACATCATTTATGCCGGAAACCTGCCGAGGTTCCGGTCCCCCCCACAGCAGGACAAGAGATTGGATACCCTCTGTCGTCACAGTACCAGCTTCCGGACAGTCTCGTCCCCGGTGTCAAAGATGGTATGGCTCTCCAGACTGGTCACAGGACATGCCCCCAGACGTTCCATCCATCCCCGGGTCTCCAGGGTTCTCCAGGGACCGGATCCATGCTCTGCCCCCTTTGGTGTATTTGTCCAGAGCCAGTCCGGCGTGGGCCAGAAGCTCCATCTGGGGCCAATCGCCTGGTAGACATTCTCCTCCACCCCCCACTGTCCGTGATGTGCCATCTGTACGGCATCTGCCCGCAGGATTCCCGGCCTGTCACTACAGCATTCCAACAGTCTGTCCCCCTGTGTCCACCCCAGATCCCCCAGGAATATCATCGTGAATGGCGATTGTTTTTCGGTTTCTCCCGGTATACGCCGTTTCGCATTCTCCTTAAACTTCTCCGTCACCTTGAACACCACGGACAGATTGTTGATATAATCCTTTCTGCAACGGGCATCTGCCACCCGCAGGATTTCTATTTCCACCTGGTCCTGGATAAACAGATCTCCCGGGGTCAGGATTCTCACAGGATACCCGCAATGTCCCACAGCTTCCTGAAACCTCTTGATATCTCCCTTCCTGTCCGTATCTTCCACCGTGTCAAAACTGGCTGGGGCAGGGCTGTAACAGACACAGTCCACCGCAATAGGAGCCGGGGTGTCCATCAGGCTCCAGAATACCCCCACATGGTCACTGTGTGGATGGGTGAGGATCCACAGGTCAATATAGCCGCCGAAATGTTGTACCAGTTCCACAAAGGCCCTGGTATCCCCTTCTGTCCCACCGTCCACCGCGATCATCCGGCCCTGTTCTGTGACCAGCAGATACCCCATCATCTGGGATTCCGTGGAATTGTGCATTTGAATGATTTTCATAAGAATACCCCGTTTACGCTTCCGCTCATATACCAATCCATACAGAACGCCGTTCCTGCTTCAGCAGTCTGCGCCCTTCCAGATCTCTATCTGCACCTGTCCCTCTTCCTGTCCTTTCAGTCTCCTGTATCCCACGGCCTTCGGCACCCCCTTCTGCAGCGCAAAGTAATTGTCCTCGAAAACAGCGCCTTCCAGCCTCACCGCCGGTACATATGCATCCGACACCAGGGTAATCTGCCCTTCCTCCTGCCTCAATACGCTGACACAGGCAGGGGGCCATGCCACATTGGCAGGCTTGCTGCAATAATACCTGGTATGGTGCCTGCCCGATCTGCTTACCGTGTCACACAGCAGCACAGAGGTTTTGTCTGTGTACAGGGCCATCTCTTCTTCCGGGATCTCCATCACCACCTGGGAGACATTGGCCTCCGATACAAATTCGCAGGTCCACACATGGGATTTCCCTGCAAAGTTCTCTGCCCTCACTGTCAAAGTGCCTTCGTCCCCTTTCACCCCATCGTTGCAGATATAGACACAGTAACGTCCCTCTTTCCTTGCCACGGAAGCAACCACCGGCTGTGCCGTCTGGGCAAAGGCATAATATCCAGCCTTGGGAGCCCCGTAATAATCAATCATGGCCCAGCCCGAAGCAGGCCATTCATCGTTGAGCATCCAGTAGACAATCCCTGCACTGAACCACTTTTCCCTGCGGTATAGTTCCATACTCTTGCGTACCAGTTCATACTGGATGTATTGCATCTTCATCAGCCTGTCCTGGGGATTCCTGAAATGCCCCAGGAGCTTCCGGGCAAATATCTCATGGTACTGGAAAATACTATATTGCAGGAACTCCCCTGCGGGATTGTTCTTGGTGTGGTACTGCCACATGGTTGTATCCTGCCCAAAGATCTCCTCCTGGGTCATAAACCGCTTGAGACTCTCCAGGCAGGGTGCCCCCATGGCCGGTTCCTCATTGTCAAAGCGGGACAGGTACCGGTCGAAATAGGTCTCATAGTCCTCCATGTCCTTCGTCCTCACATCCACAAATTTGGGCACCATAAACTGGGTGTTGTGGGTTGTTCCGCTGGTCAAGGATGCATACCGCTCCCCTCCGTAAGGACTGGACGGAAATATCTCCCTTTTATGGTCGTATTCCTTCACAACGGGCAGGATGGATCCCCGGACTCCCCTGCGCCCCTCATAATCCTCCAGGTTATCACTTCCCCCTGCGGCGTTTTCATTGTCCCCGCTCCACCAGGCCAGGCAGGCATGGTTCCGAAGCTTTTTCACCGCAAACAGGGCTTCTCTCTCCAACTGCTCCCTGAACCAGGCCTCCTCACAGGGATAGGATCCGCAAGCCATCAGGAAGTCCTGGGTCACCAGGATCCCCAGCCTGTCACATTCCTCATATAAGATTTCCTCCTCAAAAACCCCTCCACCCCAGATCCTAAGCATATTCAAGCCTGCCTTCTGCGCCAGGGAAAGGATGTGTTTGATCTTCCCTGCGTTTCCCTGGAACCGGAAAGGCTCGCATGGCACCCAGTTGGCCCCCTTGCACAGGATGGGTACCTGGTTCACCAGCACCACAAACCCGAAAAACTCCGTATTCTTCTCATAGTCCATGATCTCCTGGGAAAAGGAGACCGCCTCCTGCAGGGCAATGCATTTCTCGTAAAAGGCACTTCCAGGCATGTCCTGTAGCTGCAACACTTTTATGGTACGGATACCAAAAGCCAGTTCCCTGGCAGAAAGCATTTTCATGGATTCCCCGCCGGAAGGGCAGTCCCCATCCTCCTTTCGGATTTCCAGACGGATCCTGTACAAATCCTGTTCCCCATAGCCGTTGGGGTACCACAGGCGGGGCCGGGGCACATCCACAGACTGGTACATCCGCTTCTCCACGATCCGCTTCCTTCCGTCATATACCCTGGCCCCGTCCGGATCCAGGATCTCCATATGCAGCCATGTGCCATGCCCCACCGCCCGGAAACGGAATTCCATCTTAAGCTGTGCGCTGTAGGCATCTATGTCCTCCGTATAGATGTAGGCATCCTCCAGTTCCGTAAGGTCATCACAATACAGATAGACATCCCTTACAATGCCGCAGGTCACAAAGCGTTCCACCCAGTCCCAGCCGTAAGTGCACTGGATCCGTCTGGTGTACAGCCTGGACCAGTTGCCAAAGGCAGCACTCCTGACCGGCTTTTCTGCAACCTCTTCCTCCGGCGGACGGCATACCACCCGGATCACATTCTCCCCCTCCCGGAGCAGACCGCCCACGTGGAAACGGTGTTCCAGGAACATATTGTCCGTGGCGGCAAGGACCTGTCCATTGATCAGAATGTCACAATACACATCCAGTCCCTCAAAGCAGATCCACATATCCTCCTGCACGGTTTCCAGTACAAATGCCCGCTCGAAGGTCCAGACCACATGCTCTACCCACTGGTACCTGCTGGCGTTGTCCCCCACAAACAGGTCCTGTATCAGGCCCGCTTCCTCCAGGGCTGTGTGTACAGAGCCAGGAACTTCCGCTGCCACCTGGATTCTTTCCCCTCCCGGCGTTGTCCCCGTGCATTTCCATGTCCCATTTAACGAAATGATTGTATGCATAATCTCCTTTCTGCCTGTTGGCAGGTATCCTTTCTATTTTTGTGTCTCATGATCTCTTTGTTATATCTCTATTTTGTTCTCTTTTCTAGTTCTTTCAGGACTACATATAATCAATTCTTTTCTCTATCTTCCTCGGTCTTCTCTTTTCCATTCTTGTTTTTCCACTTTTTTCTTTGCTTTTCAGGTGATTCTTATCTATTTTTCTTTTATTTAGTAATATTTTTTTACTTATTTCCTTGACATATGCCTGCTGTACATGCTATGGTGGATACAGGAAACAGTAACCATTTTTCTACCTGTGCGGTTGCTATTCCATGAACCACCCGCATCATTCAACGCAACATGTATTCTGAAAGAGAGGTATCTACCATGAACGCCATCCTGCTAACTGTATCCATCTTCATGAACCTGGTCTCCTATGGTATTGTCCGCAACGCCTTCTGCAAAAAGGATGTAAGCAGCAATTGCGACCTGCACATTTTCAACGCCTTATCCAGCCTGCTGTCCATGGCCACCCTTCTGGTCATCTGCCTGGCAGCCTCCTCCCTTTCCCGGCCCTCTGCCTACACCCTTCTGCTGGGCATTGTCTTCGGTCTGTGTACAGCCCTCTGTGCCGTGCTGAACATGCAGGCCCTGGAGAGCGGCCCCCTCTCCTATACCAATGTCATCGTCTCCTGTTCCATGGTGATTCCCGCCCTCTCCGGCATGGTCCTGTTTGGGGAAGCCGTATCCTTCTGGCAGATCATTGGCATATTGCTCATGGTTATCTCTTTTGTGTGCGCCGTGGACAGCAAGGGTTCCTCTTCTGGCACTTCTCTAAAATGGCTGCTCCTGTGCCTGGGTGCCTTCCTGTTCTCCGGATCCGTAGGTGTCCTGCAGAAAGTCCACCAGAATTCTCCCCACAAGGAAGAACTGGGTATCTTCCTGGTCATTGCATTCGGGATATCTGCCGTCTTCTCCTCCCTGTCCGCCCTCTTTGCCAGGAAACGCGGGGAGACTGTCACCGTGTTGTCCGGCCACAAACTGCGCAGGCTCCTTCTCTGTTCCATCCTCTCCGGTATCGGCATCGCCCTCTGCAACCAGATCAACATGTACCTGGCCGGGGCCATGGATGCCATCATCTTCTATCCCGTGGTAAACGGCGCTTCCATGATCCTCACGGCAGCCGCCGGGATCCTCCTGTGGAAGGAACGGCTGACTGTCAGGCAGTGGTTCGGCCTGTGTATGGGCGGTGCCGCCATCCTGCTGCTGTGCGGTATCTTCTGAGACAGATTGCCCCTTCTCTTCTGTCACGGACTCCGGATTCCCGGAATCTGTGACATTCACAGCAGACCGGATAACAAAATGGGAGTACCTTCACAAAAATACTCCCATTTCTATTCCCGTTCCCTTTCCACAAGTTTTCCCTGTGCGTCTACGGTCTCTCCACTTTCTTATAGAACAGCATCCTGGACTCTCCCTTTTCGGGAATCTCCACTGCCCATTTCCCTTCTGTAAGCTGTCTGCCCGTGTACACGTGCCTTTCCCCGGTATCGCTGTTCTCCACCTCATACAGGGCATCCGCATCCAGTCCGTACAGTTCCGGGTTGGCTACGGACAGGCTGCTCCTGGAACGCCTGAAGGCCACCACCATGCCATCCCCCTGCTCCGGACGGTCAAACTGCTGTAGCGCCCAGGTATCCTTGCTAAGGCAGGGCAAAGTCAGCGGATAATAGTCTTCCATATAGTAAGGCTGCGCCCTCTTATACTCTGCAAGACGCTCCTTCATCCACTTCATCTCCTCCACTGCTTCCGGCGTCTCGGTCATCTCCTGCCAGGCGTAAGACCACCGGGCCGTGACAAAGCTGGCCGCATAGGTGCAGCGGTAACGGTAGGTGCTGCCTGTGATGGAACCCGTCCCCGTCCCCGTATAGGGCAGCCACCACATGGCCCCGGAAGTATGGCTCTGCACATCCTCCGCATCATAGTTCCACACACAGGCATAATCCGTCTGCCACAGGGGCATGGAACGCTTCATCAGTTCTATGTCCAGGCGTCTGCCCCCGGAGGCACAGTTGTCGATGAAAAGCTTCGGGTGCCTGGCAAGCAGGGCATCCCAGAATGCATACAGCCCCATGATATGTTTGATCTGGGTGATTCCCCTGCGGTCCTGTGTGTCATGATGACTCCAGAACCCTGCCGGCTCCAGGTTAAAGTCCTGTCGGTAGCAGTCCAGGTCCAGGCGCGTGACCAGTCCGTCAATGAGATCGATAACAGCTTCTCTTGCCTCCTCATTGCCCAGGTTGAGGTGTACGGTGGTGGCAGCCTTGTCCGGGGCATGGAGGAACCAGTCCGGATGCTCCACGGTCCATCTGGTGCCCAGGATGGCCCGCTCCGGCTCGCACCAGAGGATGAACTTCATCCCTGCCCCCTTAATCTCCCTGGCCAGGTCTTCCAGCCCATCCGGATGGTAGGTGGGATTCACCGTCCAGGTTCCCGCATGGATCCCCCAGTCGCCGCTGAACTCATCCGGGCAGTCCTCTTTGGATTCCCCATACCATCCCGCATCCATCCAGATATACTCGAATCCAATCTGATACTTCTGTACCATCTGCACCCTGCGGATGCATTCTTCTGTGCTGACACCGCCCCACAGGGACATGGCCACCGGACCCTGCCCTGGACGCTGCCCCTGTCCCATGACACTAAAGTGCTTCTTCATGAAACGCCGCCATTTGTTGTGTCCATGGATGCAGCCGTTGTCGTAAGCCAGCAGCACCGTCCGGGTCGTCCGGATCTCCTCCCCGGGATGAAGCCTAAAATGCAGATCCGGGATCCCGGCCTGGTACAGGGCACCGTCCTGTCTGGTCACGCGCACCTTCCAGTCCCCAGACCAGCCCACGGCGGCAATGACGCCTTCCTCGTGGCGCACCATCTCCACATAGGGCATCACCGGGCTGGAGGAACGTCCTCCCACTGTGCCAAATTCCCTGCTGTCTCCCTCCACCAGGAAAAATTCCCTGGGCGTGAAATCCTCCGGGGACTGTGCCCCTCCGATGGCATTGATCACCTTGAAGGCCGGGTCAAAGGGCCGGAATCCCGGCCGCAGGGGATCGTCTGCCGGAAAAGGCAGTGCCATGTCACAGTCCAGCAGTCCAGAGAGGATCCCCGTGTCCTCACTGCCTTCGTTTTTCAGAGACAGCACCCAGTCCCAGGCATCATACTCCCGGTAGAGTGTCACCCTCCGGGTGATGACAAGGCCTCCCAAAAACCGGTAAACCTCCTCCCAGGCATCCTCTGATACCGCCTTCTTCTCCGGGACAGGCAGGCTCACAGCTGCCCCGTCCAGCAGGAAGGAAAACCCTCCCTCACAGATCATGTCTTCCAATCTCATCCTAATACCTCCGCCTCTTCTCACACTTTTAGCCCTTAATCGCCCCCACCATAACACCTTTCACGAAATACTTCTGCACGAAGGGGTAGACGATCATCATGGGAATAATACCTGCTATGATGGATGTGTACTTTAAGCTCTGGGCCAGTTCCATCCTCTGCTGCATCTGCATGGCAGTGTTGGAATCCGCATTGTGCAGAAGATTTGCAATGGAGGCCGAGGAGATCAGCACCTCCCGCAGGGCCGTCTGCAGGGGAATCAGCCTTCTGTCGCTGATATAGATCAATGCCGTATAATAATCATTCCAGTGACCCACCGCATAATACAGGCATACCACCGCCAGCACCGGCTTGGACAGGGGCAGTACCACCCTTACCAGATACTGCATGGGGTTGGCCCCGTCCAGTTCTGCCGCCTCCTGGAGGTCATTGGGGATACTGTTGGAGAAATAGCTTCTCACAATCAGTGCATTGTAGAAGGACAATGCCCCAGGGATCATCATGGCCCATATGGTATTGGTCATATGGAGGTTGCGGATCACCAGATAGGTGGGAATCAGCCCGCCGCTGATATACATGGTAATCAGGCAGTATTTCAGCCAGAATTTCCTGGGCAGCCAATCCTTCCTGGACAGGGGATAGGCACATAGTACCGTCATCACCATATTGATCAGTGTGCCAACCACCGTATAGAAGATATTGTTCCGGTAGCCGATCCAGATGGGTTCGTAACGGAACATTTCCGTATAGCCTTTCAGTGTAAATCCACTTGGCCAGAGCAGTACATTGCCCTTCCACACGTCAAAAGGGTTGCTGAAAGATGATATGATCACAAACCAAAGAGGCCATACGAAGATGAACAGCAGTACCACCATAATGAAAATATTCACAATGTCAAAAGCTTTATCCGAAGGGGAATTGCTGATGATTTTGTTCTTCCTTTTGCGCATTTTTTCTTGTTTTACCATAAGCTCTCACCTGTTGCCTTTCTCGCTATGGTGTTGGCCAGCACCAGGATGATCAGATTGATCACCGTATTAAACAGGCCCACCGCTGTGGAATAGCCGAATTCACTGTTGATCAGACCAACCCGGTAAGTGTAGGTGGCTATGATGTCAGAAGACAAGCGGTTCAGATCATTTTGTAACAAATATACCTTCTCAAAGCCCACACTCATCAAGCTTCCCAGCTGCATGATCAGCAACATGATGATCACAGGCCGGATGGAGGGCAGGTCGATAAACCGGATCCGCTGTAGCTTGGAAGCCCCGTCAATGATAGCTGCCTCATGCATCTCATAGTCCACACCCGCCAGGCTGGATATATAGATAATGGCACTCCACCCCATGCCCTGCCAGACTCCGGACCACACATAAATGGTCTTGAAGTATTCGGGCACATACAGAAAGGGAATGGGTTCCTGTCCGAATAGTCCAATGATTTTATTAAACACGCCGTTGCCCGGATCCATGAATATGGTCAGCATGCCACAGATGACCACAGTGGAGATGAAATAGGGTGCATAGGAGACCATCTGTACAATCTTCTTCAGCTTATTCATGGTCAGATAATGCAGCAGGACAGCAAAGATAATTGCAAGCGGAAAACCAATTACCAGGGAATAAATGGAGATTCCCAATGTATTCTTGATCAGATCCCAGAAATAATATCCCGAAAAGAAACGCTTGAAGTAGTCAAATCCCACCCAGGGACTGCCCAGGATTCCCTTCTTTACCTTGTAATCCTTGAAGGCCAGCAGGATGCCGTACATGGGTGCATAGTTGAAAATCGCATAATACACCACCACTGGTAGGAACATCACCCACAGCAGCCAGTTGTGCTTCAGATCCTTCTTGACCCTTACCGAAAAACGTTCTTTGCTCTTCCATGGTGCTTTCTCTTTTTTCAATAAAGTTCCCTCCATTACCATGCGGG
Source organism: uncultured Acetatifactor sp. (assembly GCA_910586215.1). Lineage (GTDB taxonomy): Bacteria > Bacillota > Clostridia > Lachnospirales > Lachnospiraceae > Acetatifactor. The sequence goes on from CAJUGH010000018.1 coordinate 10,328, forward strand.
CGGTATCTCCTAAGGGATACCGCCGCGCACATTCCTGACTACCGTCTGTCTCTTACCGCCGGTTCCTGTCAGTCAACCTTATATCTGTCATATGCTGCATTCATGTTGTCCACTGCCGTCTGCAGTCCCATGTCATTCAACTGCTTCAGATAATCCTCCCAGGTGGCATCCAGATCCTTCTTGCCTGTGATCACCTCTGCCCGGTAGGTCTTGCGGTAAGCATCCACATCTGCATTGATGTCACTGTTGGCCGCGATCTCCTCCTCCGTGAGGCTTATGGAAGGCCATGCCTTGTACAGCTTGCCGGCGTCCTCAAAGGAATTGAAGGTATCTTCCAGGATGGTGGCCACAGGGTTCTCTGTCAAGTCTACATAGACTTCATAGGTATCGGAGTAACATTTTGCAGGACGGAAGGTACCGCCGCCCATCTGGAACAGGGCATGATCAATGTTCTCACCCCAGGTGGTGGAGGGATTCTCCTTGGTGCGCATCTTGATCTTGCCGTCCACGATGTCGTAGGTATCTCCCTCTATGCCATAGCAGGTCAGGATCGCGCCTTCCTCGCTATAGAGGTAATCAGCCCATGCGCACATGATCTCGGGGTATTTGCACTTGTCTGTGATGGCCATACCGCCCCGGTTAAAGCCACCAGCCGTGGGACATCCGCCCTCCTCCCAGGGTACCAGGGCCTGATACTGCAGCACCAGATTCTCTTCTTCGGGCTTTGTCTTGTCATAAACCCCTACCGTATTCTGGGGATGCCATTCGCCGAACACACCCAGGGCTTCTCCGGTCTGCCCCATGGAACGGATCTGGTCACAGGTAATGTTGAAGGAATCCTTGTAAAGCAGCCCTTCTTCATAACATTTGGTAATAAATGCCAGGGCCTCCTTGTATCTCTCCGTGGCCGGGAAGAACTCGATGGACTGCTCGTCCTGGGACACGCACCAGGGATCCCACCAGCCCGACATGTTGAACCCAAAGTAAGGGAGGATGAACTCCACCGGGGAGATATCGCTGGAGGTGATCCAGGGAATCTCATTGTTGGGATCCCCGTCCCCGTCCGCATCCTGTTCCTTGAAGGCCTTCAGCACCTGATAGAACTCCTCTGCTGTGGTAGGCATGGACATATTCACATTCTCCAGCCACTTGGTGTTGATCCAAACATGGGGGGTATTGCCCACATTGGGTTTGCAGACCTCGAAGGTAGAATAGATGTGGCCGTCTCCGGAGGTCACCTCTGCCCAGGCGTCCCGCTCGTCAATGAGAGCTTTGTAATTGGGCATGTACTGGTCGATCAGGTCATCCAGCTGGATGAAGATACCTTCCTTGCCCATCTCCAGGAGCTGATCCGGTCCCAGGCCGCTCTTAATGAATACGTCCGGGTAATCGTTGGAGTTCAGCTGTATATTGCTCTTCTCCTCATTCTCGGTGAGATTGGTACTGGTGACCACTTTCAGCTTCACATTGGTCTTCTTCTCCATCTCTTTGTACACAGCAGTTTCCTCAAATTTGAACATGGAGTCGCCGGTACACACATAGACCGTGACCTCTATGGGTTCTGCCAGGGGGAAAGTAATGCCTTCACTCTCCTGCCCGGCACCATCACCCTGTGCAGTATCCGGCTGATTGTCGTCCTGGCTGGTTTTACCCCCCACGCTGTCAGACGGGGTCTTCCCATCGTCATTTCCGCATCCTGCCAGCATGGTAAATGCCATGGTTGCCGCCATCAAAAGCGCCGTCAGTTTCTTTCTCTTCATAGTTCGTCCTCCTTGATTTTCATGTGCAGGCCCGAAAGATCCTCACTTTCCCGCATATCCGGGAACATTTCCCGGTAAGGATCCAGCAGACAGTCCTTGTATTCCTGCAGGGAAAACGGCGGATTGCCTGCCAGGTAATGGTTCCACCCACTGGCCGTGCCATATTCCCATTGCATTCTGTATAGTTTCTTTTCCCCCTGGCTGTAGGGGATATTGGCAATGTGCTTTATTCCTTTCGGAACAAGGATTTCACCGCTGCCAATGTCCCTGCCGGCTGTGAGTTCCCTAAGGGAATAGGTGAGCCGGACCGGTTCTTTCGTATCGTTCACCGCCACCAGTTCCAGGTGCCAGTCCCGCGGCTCCCGGATGGAGAGCAATACCGGCTGCTGTACCTGGCAGATATAATAGTAGGCCAGTTTCTTCCTAAAATAGTAGTCAACCACTGCATCTGAGAACTGGGGCCATCCGTCAATCAAGTTCCACCAGATGATTCCCGTCCGCTCCGGCTGGCCTGTCCGGAACATTTCGATGAAGAATTTCTTCGCCTCTGCCTGGGAGATCTGGCTGGCTGTCACAAAATCCTCCAGGTTGTCCGGTATGGTGCCGAACAGTTCCTTCACCTGGTCTGCCATCAGCTTGATCCGGTAATTGAAATTCCCGCTATTCCCCAGTTCCATGCTGGAAGCATGGGCCATCCAGTAGTCATTGCCCTGCCAGGGCCAGAGATGCTCCGGCGGGATAAAGGTCTCTATGGATTCCCTGGCCGGACACCCGTGGTATCCGATCTCACTGGCAAAATGGCACAAGGAATTCCGGTAATAATCGGATTTATAATAGTCCCTGGAACCCCACAGGTGGTTCTCCGGAAGATAGGCTTCCGGAACCCCTTCTGCCTCCTTGTCCACAAAGGGAGAACTGGGAAGGAAAGGTCTGACCGGATCCTCGTATTCCACCACTGCCGGGAGCACTTCCCTGGTGATCCTGTTCCCCGAAGGCCTCTTTTTAAAGGCGCTCATATCGCATTCATTGTCCCCGGACCACAACAGCAGGGACGGGTGTTGCCTAAGTCTTCTCACCACAGACTCTGCTTCCTCCTCCATCACCTTGCAGAAGGCATCGTCTATGGGGTAGGTACCGCAGGCCATCATGAAATCCTGCCATATAAGGATCCCGTTCTCATCGCAGAAATCATACAGAAGGTCATCCTCGTACACACTGCCACCCCAGCACCGTATGGCATTACATCCGGAATCTGCCAGCAGTTCCAGCACCTTCGGAAGCCGCTCCCGGTCCCGGCTGTGCATGGCATCCACCGGCACGAAATTGGTTCCCAGGATAAAGACCGGTTCCCCGTTCACCAGGAAACGGAACTTCCCGTTAAAGAAAGGATCCGTAAGCGCTGTCCGCTCCAGGGTCACTGTGCGGATACCCGTCCTGGTATGCCAGGTATCTATCACATTATCATTTCTGATCAGTTCCACTGTCACCTGGTAGAGATCCTGGGCACCTTGCCCTTTCGGCCACCAGAACCTGGCGTGTTCCAGGGAAATAAACAACTTTCCCGCGGTATACCAGAGACGGTCCTGGGCTGTGAAGGTACTGTCCCCACAGCTTCCTGTGAGCCGGATGGTGTATTCTGACAGGTCATCGCCCCATACGTCTGCCTCATAGAACAGTACCAGGCTGGCCGATCCTTCTTCCACATCCAGGGCTGTGGTCATCAAGTATGCCTGCCGCAGGGATTCCCGTGGTACTTCCTCAATATACACCGGCCTCCAGATCCCGCCGGAGACCAGACGGGGCATGATATCCCATCCGAACATGGATGCCGCTTTCCGCAGGCGCAGGGTCTCATAGTCATATTTCAAGGCATTGTTGGCCGCCGACATTTTCCGTCCCCTGGCCGCGATACAGGCGGGAAAGATATGAACCACCAGGTCATTCTCCCCTTCCCTGATATCCGGCAGTGCAAAAGTCTGTGTGACCAGCATGTTCTCACAACTTCCCACCAGGCATCCGTTCAGGAAGATCTCTGCCACTGTATCCAGACCCTCAAATGTCAGTACCGGCGTTGTCTGTCTGCCAGGTTCCTCTTCCAGACCTGCCCCCCGCACTGTCCCTGTGCCAGACGCCGCCTCCGCCCGGGATACCGCTTCTACATCCTGTCCCTGCCGTGGCCCGGGATAGGTGAAACGGCGTCCATAGAACATGTGGAGGGATTCCAGCTTCTGTAGATGCAAGGGATTCAGCCCGAAAAACGGATCCCCTATATGGCCCGCCCTCTGCAGATCCAGTTCCAGATTCCCCGGCACCCTGGCCGGCATATGTTCCGGCATGCCGCAGATGGCATCATAGGTCACAGGATGTTCCCCACTGGCCATATATTCACTGTTCGGCTGGCAGTATAGTATCCAGTCCCCGTCCAGGGATGTCCTCTCCCAATCGTGAACCATCTCACCTGCTCCTCTCGTCTTGTCTTTGCTCTTTTTACTTTGCCCGCTTTATCTTTGTCCGCTGTGTCTCTGCTCTTTTTTACTTTGCTCCTTTTGCCGCGTTTTATGCCTGCCAGTAACGGGCTTCTACCATACGGCACAGGGCGTGGTAAACGGGAAGGGTCAGTTCCTGTACCAGGTAGACTTCCGTCTCCGGAATCACAATGCAGATGTCACATAGACTGACCAGCAGATTGTCTGCCCCCGTGTATCTCCTGCCGCAGATCCCCATAGTCCGGATCCCCATGGCGCGTGCCACCTTTACCGCATTCCCCACATTCACCGAATTGCCGGAAGTGCTTAAGGCCAGCAGAATATCTCCCTCCCTGCCATACCCGTATACTTCCTGGGCAAATACCATATCCGGTGCCACATCATTGGAATACGCGCTGACCAGCACCTGGCCCGACCCCAGTGCCACAGCCGGCAAGGCGGGCTGTAACTTCCCGGGGAGTCCCTCCCGGGGATACATGGCTTCCAGTCTTGCAGCAAATGCCTCCTCCAGGGGACGTTTCCTGTCAAATTCCTTCATCAGTTCGCCCACGATGTGCTGGGCATCTGCACTGCTTCCGCCATTTCCGCAGGTCATCAGCTTTCCCTTCCTGTCAAAACAGGCAGCCCACTCTTCATAGGCTTTCCAGATCTCTTCCTCACATACCGTAAGCCTGGGATACCTTTCCAGCAATTGCCGGAAAATCTGTGTCGGTCCCATATGATCCACCCCCTGTCTCAACCAACGCCAGCGCCGCATAGTCCCCGATCTGATCTCCCAACTGGGATGGCAGTACCTTGCAGACTGCCCTGGAAGCGGCAAGGCTCTCCTTCTCGATCTCTTCCTTTGCATGGGGCCAGAGCAGATCCTGGTTCCTCTCGAACACACTTCCTATGATGATGACTTCCGGGTTCAGGATGTCGATCAGTATGGACAGTCCTTTTCCCAGATACTTTCCGCTCATGGCGAAGATGTCCCTGGCCAGGGTATCCCCTTCCTGCGCCGCCTTTGCCACATGTTTTGCATCCAGGCATCCCAGTTCCCCCAGATCCGGGAACACACCACTCTCGATCTGCTCCAATACCTTCATCTGGGCGATCTGGCTGATACCACCGCCGCTACAATACCCCTCGAACGATCCCATCTTCCCAAATCCCACCGGGCCGCACTCTGTCAAGCGTATATGCCCCACTTCGCCTGCCATGTCATTGGTCCCATGATAGAGCTTGCCGTCCAGGATCAGCCCTGCACCCAGACCTGTTCCAAAGGTCAGGAAGATTACGTTGGAGTATCCCCTGCCGGCACCGTACTTCCACTCTGCCAGGGCACAGGCATTGGCATCGTTCTCCAGGGTCACAGGAATCCCAAACTCCCTCCCCAGCATCCTGCAGACAGGTACGTTCACCCATCCGGGAAGATTCGGCGGATTCAAGATCAGACCGCTTTTTCTGTCCAGGGGACCACCGCAGCTGATGCCGATCCCCAGGATATCCTTCCTTTCAACACTGTATTCCTCTTCCATCTCCCGGATCGTGCGGATGAACATCTGGATGGCCTCCTTAGGGCCTTCCATCTTGCGTGTCTCAAAGAGAACTTTCTTCCTTAGAACCGGCCTGCTGCCTATCCCACCCTGCTGTGTGCCGAGCAGAACCGCGCATTTCGTACCACCTATGTCTATCCCAATTATGTATCCCATCTATGCGCCCCACTCTCACGATGCATTTTCTGCTGCGTTTCCTGACTGTTTTTGTATCCCTTCGGTTCTCTTCTGCTTTTCATGGTACCATAGTACCATTCCTTTCCTTATAAGTCAATATTATTTACTATATTTCTTTTGATTGCAGCAAATATTGTTAAAAATACACAAATTTACCCCCGTTTTTCTTTTTTATCGCCCTTATTTTTGTCTATTAATAAGTCATTTTACTTAACTAATTATTTGCGACGTTATACCAAAAAGATCCGCCCCCGGAAAGAGAAAATTTCCTTCCGGGAACGGATCCTGGAGAGCAATGGGAGTACCCCTCCTTAAATGCGCATGGAGATCGGAATGAGCCTGCCGCAACAGTCCGGACAAGCCACCGAACCGTTACGGCCTGTCAGATACAGTGAAATGTCCCTTCGATATAGAACACGCCGTCTGTGGCAGGCTTCTGGTCCTTGGCGGAACCGGATGCCTTCAACCTTCCCCTGTGGATCAGTTCTTCCATCACATGGGCGATCAGTTCCCCGCAATAGACGGAGAGCCACTGGTTGATCTGTCCGTGCAGGCGCCTGGGGACAAAGCCCTCAAAGCTCTTTCGCACCGACAGGATCCAGTCCCCAAGGCGGGCATCCATCCGGGCATCCTCTCTCCCATACAGGGCACAGAAGCCTGTAAACTGTTCCCAGGTAAAACAGGGGAAATTCAATTTATAGACATCCCCTTCCCTGCATAGCAGGTTATCCTGTACCAGGTAGACCAGGTCTTCTTCCGGGATCCTCCCCCGGGGCACCACCCCTTCCCTGCATTCCGGCAGGATCCTGCACCGGGCCAGCCGCTGGAGGCTTCCGTTAGCCCGGCCTTTTTCATGATAGTACTGGTACAGGTGGCCTCCTCCTGCCTCATGCGCATTACATCCATTGCAGTAGGCTGCCGTCCCCGTCTCGCCCTGTGCCGGGACCTCCGGGACGATGAACCATCCGTTCCCCCCGTCCTTCCTGGGCGGGAAATTCCCGCTGGCAAGCTGCAGCTTATAATTCTTCAGATCCTCTATTTTCTTCCTAAGCAGAAAAGGCACCAGGATATACCCCAGGCTGTCCATGCCCCTCTCCCTGCCATAGAAACCCAGTTCCCAGTATGCCGGAGCCTGGGCGGTCTGCTGCGTTTCCCCCATATCCTGGCTGGTTCCCTGCCCCGCACTCCGGTTCTGCGTTTCCGCTGCGTCAGGATCCGTCTCCCCTTCCCACAGCAGACCTCCATAGAAGTCCGCCATCCTTTGCACCAGATCTCCTGCCACAGCCTCGGTGGCTGCCCGGTCTTTCAGACGGAAGATAATGAAGTCCGTGGCATATTTGTTTCCCTCCCTGCGGATGGCATCCCCATATTCCAGTTCCGGGAGTGCATCCTCTATATACAGGGTGGGAATGCCGGTGCGCAGGCTGATCTCCTCCACCGTAAGAGGCTTCTCATAAGCCACCAGACAGATAGCCCTGGCAACCTGGCTGTGCAGATACCGGTTGGTGTCCATGGAGCCGTTACATCCATAGGTATTCCAGTTGATTCTCGCATACACTTTGTCCATCTGATTCGTTTCTATCCTTTCCCTGATCCTGCTGCGCCCTACATTCAGGCGCCATTTGACAGTGGCTTCGGACAGGCCATATTTTCCGGCCAACTGTCTGACAGACAGTTCCCCGATATAGTAGTCCACGAAAATATCCCTGTACCCGGAAGAAAGCGTGTGGAGATACCGGAATACCGGCTCATATTCCTCTTCTACGGATTCCTCATCCACCTGCCAGTAGACCTCCCCTGTATCAGACAGTTCCTGGCCGGACAAAAGGGACTCCCTTCTGCCCCTGGCATCCAGGAAACGGGCATAGCGGTTGTGGGCAATCCGCCACACCCAGGCTTCCAGGGAACCAATGTCATATTTCCCCATGCCATCCAGGGCGTACAGCAGAATCTCCCCTGCCAGGTCCTCCGCATCATGCCAGTTGTCAAGCCTGTGATGGCAGAACCGGTAAAGCGGCTCGATAAAGGGAATGATCTCTTTTGCCTCCATATGCTTCCTTCCTCTCACTTCATTTCCAGATACTGCAATCGCGATTACACCTTATAAGTGTCTGCAGACAGGATCCGGATAGGGAAAAAACGAAAATAAACTTTCGTACTCTTGAAATTTCTGCCCGCCAGAGGCGGGCATGGGGTGTAAGTTTGAAAAATTTTTTCAAATATTGATTGGGTTCCTAATACAGTCTGAACAGCTTCACGATTTTCCGGCCAGCCTTATACAGGGGACCTTCCAACTGCTTCCTGGCAGCCTTCAGTTCCTGGCGGATCCCTATGTGCTGGGGACAATGCTGCTCGCACTTCCCACATTCCACACAGTTTGAAGCCCCGGAGGATGTCCTGCGCATGGCCGTACACATGAAATACTCCACCAGGGCGGCCCGCTTTCCCTCGCTGTAGCGCCGGTTGTACGCTGCAAAGGTCCCCGGAATATCTACCCCCCTGGGACAGGGCATACAGTAGCCGCAGCCGGTACAGCCCACTTTCATCCTGGCATTGATGGCCTTCACCACCTCCTGCAGCATGGCTTCCTCCCCGGGGCCTAGTTCTCCCACAGAAACTGCAGAAGCGGTTGCCACATTCTCCTCCACCATCTGAAGGGAGTTCATGCCGGACAGCACACATGTCACCTCCGGCTGGTTCCAGAGCCAGCGCAGCGCCCATCCTGCGGGCGTGTGCTTTGTGGGGTAGTCTGCCAGTATGTTCTCCGCTTCCCTGGGCAGGTTGTTCACCAGCTTCCCGCCCCGCAAGGGTTCCATGATGATTACGGGCAGCCCTTTCTTCGCAGCATATTGAAGGCCCCTGCGCCCGGCCTGGGAGTGTTCGTCCATATAATTGTACTGGATCTGGGCAAAATCCCAGTCATAGGCATCCACCAGCTGGATGAACATGTCCGAATTCCCGTGGTAGGAGAAGCCCACTTGACGGATCTGGCCGCTTTTCTTCTTCCCTGCCAGCCACTCCAGGATCCCCAGGCCTTTGAGCCGTTCCCAGGTCTGCACATCCGTCAGCATATGCATCAGGTAATAATCCACATAGTCCGTCCTAAGGCGCCTGCACTGCTCTGCAAAATATTTTTCACAGCTATCCGCTGTCTTGACCAGGTAATGGGGCAGCTTGGTGGCGATCTTCACCTGTGTGCGGATCTGGTTACGCTCCAGGATCTCTCCCAGGGCCGCCTCGCTGCCGGGATACACATAGGCTGTGTCATAATAGTTTACGCCATTTTGGAAGGCTGCCAGGATCTCCCGCTGTGCCTTTTCCATGTCCACCTTTCCCCCTGCCCTGGAAAACCGCATACAGCCATAGCCCAGAATGGAGATATCATTGCCATATTTGTCTTTTCTGTATTGCATCTTATATCCTCCCGTTTTATGGTACTACCAATGGTCTGTACTGCCATCTTCCCCATTATAGGTCTATGGATAACCAAAGACAAGCCAAACCGTACCACGGTCATATATCCTCCAAACTGGCCTGGTAAAAAAAGCTTATTCTGGCACTTTTACCAGGGCCACGTTTTGACTACACTTAGAAAAAATGAAAAACGGGTATACTGTTCCATATACCCGTCACATCCAAGGAGGCACCTTATGAAAAAAGAGATACAGGAATCCAGGAACCCTGAGAACCAGGCCAGGACAGGGACAACCCGGAAAAAAGGGTATACCCTGCTGGCCATTGGCGCCATTCTGCTGATAGCAGGCATCATTGCCGCCATCTACACCTACCGCTCCAGCTATCAGGCATCCCGGGACACAGGCCAGGCACTGAATGAGGTAAAGGAACAGATAAAAGCCATAGAAGCAGGCACCGCCACCGGGGACACGGATGCACTCCAAGCGCAGAAAAGCCAGCTTTCCACCCAGAAGCTGGCCCAGGAGCGTCCATACTCCTACTCCCTGATCCTGCTATTCTTCGCCATGCTGCTTACCATAAAGGGACTTTACAATGCCCTGGTGGGCACCTGCCGGACATCCCGGGCAGACATCCAGCGCCTGGCCCAGGCCGGACTGCTGGCTGCATTGTGTTACATCGGCTTCACCTTCCTGAAAATTGACATTCCGGTGGGACCGGATAAGACGGCATTCCATTTCGGCAATGTATTCTGTGTGCTGGCTGCACTGCTTCTGGGAGGCTACTGGGGGGGCCTGGCCGGCGCCGTGGGTATGACCATTGCTGACCTTACCACATCCTATGTGACCAGCGCCCCTAAGACCTTCCTGCTAAAGCTCTGCATCGGGCTGATCGTAGGGCTGGTCGCCCACAGAATCTTTAAGCTTGACAGGGACCACTCCCGGAAATACGTGATGGGTGTCACGGTTTTATCCTGTTTCTGTGGCATGTTGTTCAATGTAATCGCGGATCCCCTGGTGGGATATTTCTACAAAATGTATCTGCTGGGCCTGCCCCAGGACCTGGCCTCCACCCTGGCCAAATGGAGCAGCCTGACCACCAGCGTCAATGCCGTGATTGCCGTGATCGTGGCTTCCCTGCTCTATCTGGTCCTGCGTCCTGCACTGAAGAAGGCAGACCTGTTTGTGTCCGTCTCCCCCAAAGGAGAAGACAGTCAGCCCTGACCCGCCAAAATGGCCGGAAACCCTTGTCTCCGGCCATTTTATACCCCCTACTCCCTGAACTTGATAACCGTACCTCCCATGGAGCATTCCACTGTGATGTCCCTGTCTGCCCCATTGTCGATATACCGCTCCTGGCCCAGGCCACTGAAACGCATACTTCCCAGTTCCACGCTGCCCATGGCGCTTTCGATCTGATAGTTATAGTCCTTCTGGGAGCCGGACAAGGTCATATCCACACTGCCCATGGAACATTCCACATCGGCAGAACGTCCGATCTGTCCTTTCACCTCCAGGCTTCCCATGCCAATCTCCGCTTCCAGGATATGGGCATCCATGGCGTCCATCTCGATCCCGCCCATACCCACGGTGGCCTTCAGTTCTTCCGCGCGGATCCTCTCCACAGTGATCTGTCCGGCCCCTACTTCCAGTTCCGTCTTCCGGGCCGCAAGTTCCTCTATCTTCATGACCCCTGCCCCCAGTTCCATGTCCACGCAGTCAAAGACATAGCCCTCCGGTATATAAAGGATGATGCTGCCGCTCTTGGCATCGTCCCAGTGCTTCACCTTGTTCACCGACTTGACATACAGGGTATCCCCTTTCACATACCCCTGGAGTTTCCCGATCTTCCTAGCCTCCAGGTAAAAGGAGTCATCCCCGGAATACCTGGTCTCGAACCTGCAGCCGCCTACTTCGATGTCCAGATCCGTAACATCGCTCCCCAGGCTGTATTTGTCCACGTTTCCCTTTAAGATGTCATATCCGCTTTCGAAGATGGTGGCATCCTGGATATCGAAGCCGTTCCCCCAGTCATCTGCAAAGTCTGAGACACTGTCCGACCAGTCATCTGCAAGATCAGAGACCTCGTCCGACCAGTCATCTGTAAGATCCCCGATCCAGTCTCCAAACCAGCCGAAGCCCCATGGGAAATTCCAGTTTCCTACATTGAGATGTACTTTCCCCCCTGTGGCGGCTTCCACTACATCCAGAATGCCGGTCCTTCCCCGGACTGCTCCGGCCACGGCCGCCAGTATGAATCCCACCACCAGCATCACCAGGGCCGTGATGCCGCATCCTTTCATGAACTTCTTCATATGATCCCCTCCTCTACTTTTCCTTTTTCTCTGCTTTCTTCTTGAACAGCCCTGCCACCCATTTGCAGATAGCCGGGGTCGCAATGCTACCCATAGCCACGGTGAGCATCATAAACAGGATTCCCAGTCCCCCACAGATCAGCCCTCCTCCCATCAGGGCCACACCCACCAGGGGATCCCAGGCAATGCACATGCAGCCTACCACGATCAGGACGAACAACATGACAAACAACACCAGGGCTGCACTTCCCACCCCCAGGATCATGCTGAACCACCCTGCTATCAGCCCGATCAGGACACCTGCCAGACCTGCCACAATGCCCAGCAGTGCCGGGGATGCACAGACCAGCAGGATTACGATCAGCACAACAAGCCACACCGGCATCTCTGCCTTTCCCCTGGATGTGGAGGTAACCACCGTGTTGCCCTTTCCCCAGGATCCATTCTCCCCCTGGTATTCTGCCAATGCCCTGTCAGAGGCCTTGGCCCTTCTGCCCCAGGTACCATTCTCCCCATTCCCCAGCAGATCCCTCTTGATATTCTCTGCCACCCGGGCCGGATTCCCCAGGGCCTCGATGACTTCCTGCTCGTTCTCAGCCCCTGCATCGTCAAAATAATCATTGTAGTACTGCATGGCCTCCTCCCTCTCTGTGGAGGAGATGCTTTGAAGCAGACTTTCCAGTTGATTCATAAAATCTGTCCTATTCATATCCTTCTCCCTCGCGCCCCGCGCTATCCTTTCCCTCATTCATCCCGCAGCTTAAGTCCACCCGTCCCTCAAACAACCCGGTTATCTTGTCAGAGTACCGCCGCCATTCGCTCTCATAGAGCCGTAGCTGTGCCCATCCCCTGCTGGTCACCTTATAGTAACGCCTGTTCCTGCCTGCACATTCCATATCGTAAACTTCCAGGCACTCATCCTTCTGCAGCCTCCGCAGCACAGGATACAGGGTTGATTCCGACAGTTCGATCACCTGCCGGACCTCCTGGGTAATCTTATACCCATAGGTTCCCTCCACATCCTTCGAGACTACGGCCAGGACGATGGCATCCAGGAGGGCTGCTCCTGTATTGAAAACCATCCCACCACTCCTCTCCTTCTGGTATACTATACATTTCTATAATATTATATGATGTATAATATTGCTTGTTGAGCATACTATACACCATATAATATTACATGTCAACTTATAAATAGCGGAAGAATTTCTTAAGAAAGTCATAAGTTACTGTTCACAGGTGCCACCGCGAGGTGTTTTCACGCGTCTTCTGCGTGACAAACCCGAGACTGTCACGCGCCAAAATGGGCTGTCCTTGCCCATTTTGTGTGCATCTGTTGCTGTGAACGGAGTGAACAGTAACAATCAAAAGGGGATTGTTCGCTCCGTTCGCAGGCGTCAAAAAACCAGAAGAAACCGCACCCTGGGTTCCTTCTGGCATGTATCCGCCTTCCTGTTCTTTTTTCTATATACTTTTTGGCTATATACTCCCGGCTTCCTCGAAATGTGGCTCCTCCAGGCCCACTCCTTCCAGACCGCTGCTTTCCATCTCCCGTCTCTGCTGCCTCAGACTGTTCTTGTGGATTACCACTCCCGCAATCAGCAGCGCACCGCCGCATACTTCCCCGGCCACCTTCCCCAGGGACAGCAGCACCAGGCTGCCCAGACCGAACAGCAGGAATGTGATCCGTGTCCTTCTGGTGTGAGGTTTTATCACGAAGACCAGGGAATTCACCAGGTACAGGATGCACAGCAGCACCAGCAGCCGCGTCTGTAGCGGCACCAGTCCCAGCATTACCCCGAAGGATGTAGCGATGGCCTTGCCTCCCTTCCGGTGATGGAACAGGGAGTAGGCATGTCCGAATACCGGTGCCGCCATCACCAGGGGAAACAGGCTCCCGGTGGCCAGTCCCATCCGTATGGCAAGGTGTACTGGCATGGCCCCCTTGAGAAGATCCCCCGCCAGGCACAGGGTGCCTATGGGTACTCCTGCATATTTCATGGCATTGGCAGTGCCTGGATTGTGGTCAGCGCTCAGGCGCTCCACATCCACCTTCTTCAGTACCCTGGGCAGGAAACTGCCAAACAATATACTTCCGCATAACAGGCCAAGCAGAATCATGAACAACTGTTCTTGCAACATTCCTCCGCCTCCTTTCTCTACAGGTACCTTACAAGGGCAGTCCTTTATCCTGGGTCCCCCCGCTGCCCTGCTTCACAATAAATTCATAGATCTTCCTGGCCGCGTCCGGCTTGCCATACTTTCCCTGGCACAGGCGCATCTGCTCCCTGGCAGATGCATCTGCCAGAAGTCCCAGTCCTTTTCGCACAATCTCTTTCTCCTCCTTATCCGCAAGGGACATCCCCCTGGCGGCGAAGAAGGCCGCATTCCTGTCCTCGCATCCCGGAATGGGATTGGTGTGTACCAGGGGAACCCCTGCGGCCACTGCCTCCGTGGACGTAAGTCCCCCGGGCTTGGTGAACAGTACATCTGCCGCTGCCATGTATTCCTGGGCATTCTCCGTGAAGTCCAGGATCCTTATCCTGTCCACCCCGCTGTATGTCTCCCGGAGGCGTCCTTTCAGTTTCTCATTGGTGCCGCCCATCACATAGAGAAATGTGTCCTCCCCGGTTCCTTCCACCAGCCTGGCCACCAGGCTTTCCACATGCCCATATCCCATGCTCCCTGTCATGACCAGGATGCATTTCCTGTCCGGGCCGATTCCCAGCTTCTTACGGCACTGTGTCTTCGATGGCAGGTTCACATACTTCTCCGATACCGGTATGCCAAGGGGAACCAGCTTCTGTCTCGGAATCCCCCGGCCTGCAAATTCCTCCAGCAGATCCTCGTGGGGAATGAAGAAATAATCCATCTCCGTCTCCTCTGTAAAAGGAATGCAGGTATAATCCGTGGCGATAAAATAGGAAGCAATCTGCAGATGATGCTTGCGCCGCATGAAAGTTACCGCCTCTGCCGGGAACAGATGGGGCATCACAATGGTATCATATGCATTATCCGTAATATATCGGTACAATTTATCTGCATACAGGGTATTGGCGTAATACACCGGACTCTTGTGCCGGGAGGACGTGATGGCACGCCCGGCCTTGTAGGCACCTGCGAAGACCTTCTTCGCCCGCACAGTGCTCCAGATATAGAGATTCCTGCCATACCGTGCCGCGTGTTCCGAGGCAAAGTCCAGGGCATCTGCCATGGTCGCGCAGATCCCGTTTTTGTCAAACTGTTCCTTCACTGCCTTAGCCGCAGAGTTGTGTCCCTCCCCGGTCCCCGTGGATAATATCAGTACTTTCATATGGCTCAATGCTCCATCTTCCAATAAAATGCGCTGTAGGCCGGCAGCACGGACCCGCCGCCGAAGTCATGGGGTTTTCCTGTGATAAGGTCCAGCGCCATGCCACAGCCGGCATCAAAATGCGCCGTATAATCCTCCCCGTCCGCATTGATGGCCACCAGCACCCGCTCATGCTCAGATTTACGCTCAAAGATACACTGTTTATTTGTGAGCACCACAGACCGGAATGTACCATAATTCAAGGCCTCCGACTGCTTCTTGGCCTGGGACAGGGCTGCAATCCAGTCTGTCAGTCCATTCCACACAGGTGCCCCAAAGCAGGGCCGCAGGGCCGGATCCCCCTGGGACTTCTGGGCCTTCTCCCCCCACTCGCTTCCGTAGTAGACACAAGGAATCCCGGGCATGCCAAACGCTATGGCATAGATCAGGGGAAGGTGTTTCTCGTTGGTGAGAATGCTGGCCACCCTGGTCACATCATGGTTATCCACAAAGGACAACAGGTGCTTTCCCTTGTACAGGGTCCAGTTCTCCGGACCGAACTGCCGCATCAGGGAATGGTTCACCTCGAACAGGTTCATGCTGTTGAAGCTGCTGTACAGCCCCTTGTAGCACTCATAGTTGGTGGCCGAGTGCAACATACTGTCGTTCATCAGCCGGTTGTAATCGCCATGGAGCATCTCCCCCACCAGGAAGAAATCTTCCTTCAGCCCCCCTGTGTAATCCCGCAGCCTGCGCACAAAGCCTTCCTCCAGGCTGTAGGCCACATCCAGGCGCAGTCCGTCTATGCCGAACTCTTCCACCCAGAATCTCACACTGTCCAGCAGGTACCGCACCACATCCTCATTGTGCAGGTTCAGCTTCACCAGGTCGTAATTGCCCTCCCAGCCCTCATACCACAGTCCGTCATTGTATGGGGAATTCCCACCGAAGTCAATCCTGTGGAACCATCCCACATAGGGGGAACCTTCCCTGTTCTGCAGCACATCCTGGAAGGGGCCAAATCCCCTGCCCACATGGTTGAACACACCGTCTAGCACCACCCGGATGCCGCTTGCATGCAGGGCTTCACACACCTGCCTGAAATCCTCGTTTGTTCCCAGGCGTACGTCTATCTTCCGATAGTCTCTCGTATTATACCCATGTGTGTCCGATTCAAAGAGGGGAGAAAAATAGACCGCATTGATCCCCAGCTTCACCATATGGGGAATCCACTCCTCCACCTTCAGGATCCTATGCTCCAGTTCCCCATCGTTTTCAAAGGGCGCCCCACAAAACCCCAACGGATAGATCTGATAAAATACACTTTCATATGCCCACATATCGATATCTGCCTCTCTTTCTGCTGTTTTGGTAGCCGCCTCCCAGCCATCCGGCTTCGTTGACTGATCCAGTACTATTTGGGCTGCCCTTATCCTCACCTGTGGATAAGTTCGATACCCATGTCATTTTTCCTGGTGGATTTCGGAAAGAAATCCACCAAATCCACAGAGTTATCCACATGTACACATGTGTCACTTTTTTGTGCCAACGTGTCACTTTTCCTCTTTTATTCCTCCGCTCCTTTATTTATACAACAATTTCTGCTGAATGGCAAGTTTTTCTACAGCCACTGGTCCCAGAAGCGCTCCACCCGCCTGGAGACAGTGTCCACACTCACCTCCTGGAAGGTTTCCCACTCCCTGGGAAACAGCCTCCTGTAAGAGCCTTGCAGGAACCGCTGGTCCAGCAGGGCAATGACTCCTGTGTCCTCCACCGTGCGGATCACCCGCCCGGCGGCCTGGAGCACCTTGTTCATTCCAGGGTAGCGGTAGGCATAGGCAAAGCCATCCTCCCTGTTCCCGTCAAAATACTGCCGCAGGATCTCCCTTTCATTGCAGATCTGGGGAAGCCCTGTCCCTACAATGATGGCGCCGATCAGGCTGTCATTCTTCAGATCGATCCCTTCGCCGAAGATCCCTCCCAGCACACAGAAACCTATGAGGAAACGCTCCTGCCCTCCCTCCCGGAAATGCTCCAGGAAGGCCTCCCGCTCCTCCTCCCCCATGGACTCTCCCTGAAGGATACACACCCGCTCTTCCCCACCAAAACACCGGATGTATTTCTCATGGATGGTCCTAAGGAAGGCATAGGAAGGGCAGAATACCATATAATTTCCATGCCGCATCTTCACGATCTCCTCTATATACCTGGCAATGCTATAATATTCCTCCTCAGAGCGCCTGGTATACTTGCTGGTCACGTCGTTGGCGATGAGCAGGGCACGCTTTTCCGGATGGAACACAGGCCTGGCATAGATCTCATAGTCCTCTTCCTCCCCTCCCAGCAGCTTCTTGTAATACTGGATGGGCAGAAATGTGGCAGAAAACAGGATACTGCTGCGTCCCCGGCCCATACATTCCTTTATATTCTCCCGGGGATTCACACAGAAGAGTTTCAGCAGAAACCTCCCATCCTCCCCAAGCTGGGTGTATTTCACATAGTTCTCATCCACCAGTTCATACATCTCCAGGAAATGGCTTACCTCAAAATAGAAATCCAGCAGAAGATCCCTTACCGGGAGCACTTCCTCCTGCTCCCCCAGATAATCCCCCAGGGTAGTATGGAGCCGCATCAGGCTCTGCACAAAGCCGTCAATATCCTCTACCAGCCGGTAATCCTCGCACTCCCGCTTCAGCGCCAGCATCTCCCGGTTACACTTTTCCAGATGGTATACCAGCTTCTCCCCATACCCTTCCCTGGTGAGCAGGCTTTTACCACCCCGGTGCTTTCCTGTGGTACTGATCCGGTCAATATAACCCTTTTCCCCTTCCTGAGCCTCTGTTTCCCCCCTGTCACCTTCTGACATATCTGTCAAATCCCGGATCATACCAAGGGTAATCTGCCCTTCTATCTTCTGCTTTTTCTTCCCTTTCGTCAGTTCTGACAGCATTGTCTGTTTTATCTCTTTGCGGATCTCCAGGAAGCTTTCCTTCCACAGGGTTGCACTATACATCTCCCGTCCCCGCTCCAACAGATTGTGCGCCTCATCGATCAGAAACAGGTAGTCCCCATTCACTCCCTCCCCGAAAAAGCGTTTTAGGTACACATGGGGATCAAATAGATAATTATAGTCTCCTATGACCACATCTGCAAACAAGCTCATATCCAGACACAGTTCAAAGGGACACACCTGATGCTTCAAGGCATATGTCTCAATGGCCTCCCGTGCAAAGCTCTGGGTGGCTGTCAGCAGGTCGTACATGGCATCATTGATCCTGTCATAGTGTCCCCTGGCATAGGGACAGTATTCGGGGTTACACTCTGTCTCCTCCATGAAACAGATCTTCTCTTTTGCAGTGAGGACCACACTCTTGAGACACAGCCCACGGCCCCTGAGCAGGGACAGGGTGTCTTCTGCCACCGTCCTGGTGATGGTCTTGGCCGTCAGGTAGAACAGTTTATCCCCCATGCCCTTTCCCATGGCCTGGATGGCCGGATACAGGGTAGATATGGTCTTCCCCACCCCTGTGGGTGCCTCCAGGAACAGCTTCCTGCCGTGGTAGATTGTCCTGTACACGCTGGCCACCAGTTCTCTCTGGCCCTCCCTGTAAGGAAAAGGGAATTCCAGCCCTGCTATGGATGCCTGCCGCCTCCTGCGCCACTGCCAGGATTCCTCTGCAAACCGATGGTAGCCTGCCAGCAATCCCAGGAACCATTCCTCCAGTTCCCGGAAAGTGTATTCCTCATAAAAATACCGCAGTTCTTCTGTGGGAATATGGCAATAGGTGAGCCGTACCTGCACCTGGGTCAGTTCCTCCTGCCGTCCCACCATATAGGCATAACACCTGGCCTGGGCCAGGTGCAGGGGGGATGGCTCCCGCAGCCAGGCCAGTTCCCGGTAAGTGCCCTTAATCTCATCTATGGTCACCTGCCCCTCCTTCCGGAGAATGCCATCAGCGCGTCCCTCCACCACCAGGCTGTATTCTTCTGTGACATAGCTATACCGCAAGGGGACTTCTGCCTGGTAATCCGTTCCCATCCGGCGCTGGATCATGCGGTGGATCCGTCCTCCTTCCTGCATGGCATTGTCCGGTGCCGCATGCCTGCGGTTGTCTATATCCCCATGGCGCAGGATAAATTCTACCAGGCTGCGCACAGAGATCCTGATCTCCCCCATGGAAGGCTTCTGTCCACTCTCTTGTTTCTCCCCTTTGGAAGCCTGTATGGTATGCACCCTGTCAATTCTCACAAATACACCTCCCTGACATTCCCCGCAGGGCAATACTGGTTCCTGTCCATTTACGCCTGATGTTACACCCTACTACTCGCCGCGCGGCCCATGGGCCGCTTCAGCCACATCATTCCCCTGTACAGGCCTGCGCATTAAAAACTCCCCATGAAGATAGTACACTATCTTGCAGGGGGAGTCAAAATGACGTTAGCTGAACTGTTACATTTTTTACTTTTTCTTTTGGGCCGTCTCCTAAGAAGCAATGGCATGCTGGCTCAACAGGTCTTCAAACTGTGCATTATATCCGTTGTAGGACACTGTCAGAGGTTTTGCAAAATCCAGTCCGTAAACCCCTAAGAATGATTTTGCATCTACCACATATCTGTTATAGGATATGTCAATTTCAAAGTCACATTTAGAAGTCACATTCACAAAATGCTGGACTTCACCCGGAGTCAAACGAATTGTCTTTACCATCATCAACCTTCCTTTCTACATACTCAAAACCGTGCTATGTTCTGTACTATAGTTTACCATTATATTCAAAATATGCAAAATGTAAAGCGTTTTCCGCCAAGGATTTTCCCGGGAAATTTCATACAAAACATACACAATTTAACAGAATGACCACGGCCCTGCATATGTGAAAAGTTCCTTTGTAACTATTGCACATTCCCTGCTTTATCACAATAAGATGACTCCAAGTATTTTTGTAGCATTTATTGGAATTCTGTCATATATTCTTGGAACCTTAACGGCAGCATATTCCTCTGCAGCTTCAAATTGTACCTTTCCTTGATGGCAATGGTCTTAACAAAATGCCGGAACAGTTCCTGGTAGCGTCCCTCCTCTCCGGACCAGACTGGCTGTGGCTGGTCTGTTTCCTCCCCATGGAACAGATACCAGGCCTTTCCTGCCGGGTGAATGCCAAAGAGGTTCCTACGGTCATCGAATATAACAAAATTCTCTATGGGAAGCCTGTCCGCAAAATGGGGCATCATAAAAGCAAGGGCATTGACCTTAGGACCCACCCTGGAATAGAGAATCCCGTTCTCCAGTTCCTCAAACCGGACAAACTCTATGAGATGTCCCACCTCCCTGTTGGCATACCTGGCCAGGGCAAAGGCTTTGTGTACACTGTCATCTGCCAGGTTATCGAACAGATGTCCCTTACTGCTCCCCTGGTGACTGTTCCCTGGCTGCATCCGGGATTCCTGCATGCCGCGCCCTGTCCCGGTCCAGGCCAGTCCCTGCACAATGGTCCGGAATACCGTCTGGGCCTTCTGTGTATCCTCCGTGGCCAGTGCCAGGCATATCGTATGGTAATCTCTCTCCCCGAACCGACGCACCAATGTCCTGGCCACCTTCCCTGCCTTCTCTTCATCTGCCGTCACTGGCACATCCGTGGCAAAAAGCATGGGATCCTCCGTAAGGCTTAGATATGTGTCCTGTAAATCGCGCTTCTCTTCATAGGCCAGATAGACAGCTGTAAAAATACTTTCCAGGGTATCCTCACACCGATAGACAATCATCTGCTTCTTTTCCTTTCTTTTCTTCCTGCTCTTTATCTCCTATATCCCGCCATCTGTTTCAAGTCAGAAGTAACCGTTCAGAACACGGCTGCTTTCCTCATTGCTCAACGAGCAATGTCTGCCTACAGGGGTCAATGCGGTCTTGCTGAATGCTTTCTTTCACGGTTCTGCTATCCTGTGAAGAGGAGTTACAGGCTTCCCACTGCACCCTGGTATACCTCCACTTCTTTCAAGGGACGGGAGAAACTGCCGTCATCAAACAGGGACATCTGGCGGTATGTCATCCCGTCACTGCCAAACTGTATCCGTTCCTTCTCATCCGTCAAGTTCCTCACAATATAATCCTCTTCCAGCTTCACCGGATACATCAAACGCCCGTTGCAGGTGAGGAAATAAATCGCCCGCTTCAGCACCACCCCGATCTTCTTCAGATCCGCAAAGGTCAGGTTCGTGCTTCTCCTGGCGGCCACAATCCTCTGGGCACTCTTCACCCCGATCCCCGGTACCCGCAGCAGTTGCCCCAGGGGTGCCCGGTTGACTTCCACAGGAAACTGCTCTAGATGGCGCACCGCCCAGTCCTCCTTGGGATCCAGCATCACATTGAAATAGGGGCGCTTCTCGTCCAACAACTCCGATGCCTGGAACCCGTAGAACCGCAGTAACCAGTCTGCCTGGTACAGCCTGTGCTCCCGAAGCAGCGGCGGCCCTCCAGGCAGGGCAGGCAGGGCGCTATCCCCAGTCACATTCACGAAGGCAGAATAGAATACCCGCTTCAGTGAGAACTTCTGGTACAGACTCTCTGCCACGTTGAGAATCTGGTAATCACTCTCCGGGGTGGCTCCTATGATCATCTGGGTGGACTGGCCACCTCCCACAAACCTGGGAGCGCTGCGGTACAGGGCAAGTTCATTCTTATTCTCTGTAATGCCGTTCTGGATCTGGCGCATAGGTGTCAGGATATTCTTCCGGTGCTTATTAGGCGCCAGGCTGCGTAGCCCCTCTGCCGTGGGCAGTTCCAGGTTCACGCTCATCCTGTCTGCCAGATACCCTGTCATACGGATCAGTTCCCAGTCGGCCCCCGGTATGGTCTTCACATGCACATATCCGTTAAAGTGGTACTGGTTGCGCAGAAGCCAGATGGTCCTGTAGATCAGTTCCATAGTGAAGGAAGGAGACCGGATGATACCGGAACTGAGGAAGAGGCCTTCAATATAGTTCCTCCGGTAGAATTCCATAGTCAGCGTACAGATCTCCTCTGGTGTAAAAGTAGCCCTGGGCACATCGTTGGAACAGCGGTTGAGACAATACTTGCAATCGTAGATACATTCATTGGTCAGAAGGATCTTCAGCAGGGAGATGCATCTGCCATCACTGCTGAAACTGTGACAGATTCCCCCGGCCACACAGTTTCCGATGCTCTGCCCGTTGCCTTTGCGTTCCACCCCGCTGGACGTACAGGCCACGTCATATTTTGCTGCATCCGTCAGGATCCCCAGCTTATCCATAAGGGATATCTCGTTCCCTGTTGCAAGATACTCCATGTCTTCCCTCCTGCTGCCTTTAGATGTTCCTTTTCTTTCTATCTTTCCTAAGTTTCTTCCAATCTTCCCCAACAGAAAATCAGAACGCCTGTTCTATAATAGAATAGCACATACGTTCTTATTTTGCAAGGATTTTTTATTTTGTCCACCCGGTAAGCCGGACTGTCATCCTGGGTCATCCTCTGGCGCACCTGTTTCGGACTACAACCACACAGGTGGAAAAAATTGAAAAACCCATTGCCAAAATCCCCAAAAAGCTGTTTAATAGAATGTAAGGCTAAATGACACAGCCGCAACCCATATTATATAAGGAAGTAATGCCATGTCAAATTTTATGTTACCCACAGGTTACAAATCACAGTTGAACCTCTATGAAACCCAGATTGCCATCAAGCAGGTCAAGGATTTCTTCCAGACCCTGCTGGCAGAGCGCCTTCACCTGCTGCGCGTGTCGGCCCCCCTGTTCGTGGCACCGGAATCCGGCTTGAACGACAACCTGAACGGCATTGAGCGCCCTGTCACCTTCGACATCAAGCACCAGGAAGCCCGTGATGCGGAGATAGTACAGTCCCTGGCCAAGTGGAAGCGTTATGCCCTGCAGAAATACGGTTTTTCCGTGGGGGAAGGACTCTACACCGATATGAGTGCCATCCGCCGGGATGAAGTGACTGACAATATCCACTCCATCTATGTGGACCAGTGGGACTGGGAGAAGATCATCTCCCGGGAAGCCCGTACCATGGATACCTTGAAGGAGACTGTCCGCAATGTATACAAGGTGCTGCGCAAGACCGAGAAATATATGGCCATCCACTATGATTACATTGAGGAGATCCTGCCCCATGATATTTTCTTCGTGACCACCAGTCAGCTGGCTGAAATGTTCCCGGACTATACGCCCAAGGAGCGGGAATACTACATATCCAAGGCAAAGGGTGCCGTCTGTATCATGCAGATCGGGGATAAGCTGGAAAATGGCGAACCCCATGACGGCCGTGCCCCGGACTACGATGACTGGGCCTTGAATGCTGACATTGTAGTGTACTATCCTGTCCTGGACATCGCCCTGGAACTGTCCAGTATGGGCATCCGCGTGGACCGGCAGGCCCTGCTCACGCAGCTTGAAAAGGCCGGATGTCCGGAACGTGCCGACCTTCCCTTCCACCGGGCCGTGCTGGAAGAGACCCTGCCTTTCACCATCGGAGGGGGCATCGGACAGTCCCGGATCTGTATGTTCTTCCTGCGCAAGGCCCATATCGGGGAAGTACAGTGTTCCCTGTGGCCGGAGGAAACCATGACAGAAGCTGCCAGCCATGGCCTGCAGCTTCTGTAGGAGGATGACGACATCTTAATATAACACCAAGAGGAGAATCCTATGTATTATTATGCATCCCGAAACCCAGACTTGAAAAATCTGTCCCTGGACACTGCGGACCATGGTATTCCTGCCCTGTCCTTATCTTCCAGGAAGGAAAATGTACTGACAGCCTTAAGCAATGCCATTGAAAAATACTGCCAGGAGAAGGGCCATGCGTACGCCCCGGACTGGAGCAGCTGGAATCCGCAGGGCTTTGACAGGGATGGTATTCTCTGTCTGGAAGAGTATTATCCCAATGCCATTTCCGACACCTACAAAGGCGTATCCGGCTATATCTACCAGGTGGACATCATTCCCGGTGCTGTAAAGCAGGAGAAAACCCAGGACGGCATCCGGGTCACGGGTTCGGAACCCATCCCTGTATGTGGCTGCGAGTATATCCCCGATGCCTACGAAGCCATACTGGCTGCGGCAGAGAGCGGCGCCATCCGGCTGCTGCGCTTCGAGGACATGAAGGAAAACACCAAAAAAATCATAGCCTCCCTGGTAAAGGGCGACTACGAAAATACAGAGGGGAATCCTGCCTACCGGAATTTCCTGGCAGACAAATTTTCCCATGTGATATACAGGTAGGAATCTCCTGGCCAGGCAGACAAATCCCTTGGCCAGACAGGAGGCAGGCGAATGCATCGCCTGCCTCCTGTGACCCTCGCGGCATTCGCCAAATGTCTATGAGATGCTTTGCATCTCTATGGGTAGCCGCTTAGCTCATTGCCCGCGGGAATAAAGGACTTCCCAAATTATTACGGATTGTTTGTGCCATTTTAATGGCACTGATGCCGAGACAGCATGCCGGGAAGTGGGGACGATTGTTATTGCGGCACTTCCACTTCGAATTCCACGCACCCCATATACCCCGGCGCCACCTCATATTCGTCAAAACAAATCACTGCATTTCCAGCCTCGTTCACATAGAAATCCTGGTCCTGTGCAATCTCCTGGAAATTCCACGCAGGCACATCCTCATAGTCCACCCAGTATGTCAGGCTGTCATCCTGGGCCATCCTCTGGCGCATCTGCTCCTTCACGGACTGGCTGATGACCTGGGTATAGTCTGCGCCGAAAAGCCCTGCAAGTGTGGCGCGTTCTCCTGTGGTCTTGTCTATGGTATAATGACGGTGGCACTCATAGCCGCTGCCAGCTCCCTGGTACATCATCAGATCCAGGGAAAACCATCTCTTTGTGTCTGCCAGTACCGTGCTTTCTATGACCAGATCCTGGTAGCCCTCCGCATATTCCTCCATATCCCGCTTGAATTCTTCTATCAGTCCGTCTGTTACCTGCTGGATATCCAGGTTGATCTCGTCTGCCGTCTTCCTGGCCTGTTCCAGGGTCTCCTGGGACACATCACTCTTTTTCTCTATCTCTTCCTGGAGCTTCACTTCCTGTACTTCCACATCTGCCGTATACCGCTCTGTATCCACTTTGTACTCCCGGATGGTAACTACCTTGAAGAAATCCCCCAGCAGGGGAATCTGCTGCATGGCTGCCGCCACCATCTGGCTGGTATTGGGCAGGATCAGCAGAATGGCCAGGGAAGCAGCTATACTGGTACCTGTCCGGATCATCCGCTGCTTTTTCCTCCTTCTCTTCTCCTGCCTGGCACGCTGGATTCCAAGTTCCACTTTCTCCCTCATCTGATCTGGCACCATAATCTCCTCATACTCCTTCTTCCACGTATTCATACTCCATACCTCCTGCTTCCATATACTTCCGCATTTTCTCCAGGGCACGGTACAGCCTGCTCTTGACCGTGTTCACATTCATGTCCAGGATCCTGGCGATGGTTCCCAGTTTCTCCTCCTCAAAATATTTGAGCACCACAATGGCCCGCTCCCCCTCGTCCAGTTTTCCCAGGGCTGCCTGCAGATCCACATCCTCTATATGGTCTGCCACTCCTTCCTCGGGCACTTCCTCCATGGCTACTGTCCTTCCCCTGTACTGCGCCAGGAACCGAACCGCCTCATTCATCACGATCCGGCACACCCAGGTATCCACATATTCCGGTTGCTTCAAGGAATCGCTCTTCAGAATTGCCTTGTACGCCGCTTCCTGGACGATATCCATGGCATCCTGTTCTTGAAATACATAGCTGTATGCAATCCTGTAATATTTTCCATAATTGCCAATCAGACATTCCTGTACCAGCTTCTCCTTTTTCTCTGTCCGCATCTGGATTTCCTCCTCTCTGATCTTTAGACCTGTGTGTCCCCTAAAAAGTTTCAGCCTACAGAAAAAACCTAAAAAAAGAAGGAGCACATGTCTCCTTCCCTTTCTGTTTCATCTGCCAGCCTGCTCCCATGGCGTTCCCTGCTGGCTCTCCTGTCAGCCCGGTCCTGTGGCGGCCCTAACTGAAGTTTCCTCCCGTCAGTTCGGTCTGCCCGTCCCTTCTGCCAATCCTGCTTCCAGTTCCTCCAGGATATGAACCATATCCCGGAAGTTTCCCCCTTCCCGGCACACGGCCACAAGCCTCTCCTTCACCTGCAGGTAGCTCACCTTACCGGGTACAAGATCTGCCACAAGGCCGGGATACTGCTGCTCGGCATGATCCAGAAGCTGCTTCACCATCTGCTTGTTCAGAATCTCTCCATACTGTGTCCGGCAGACTTCCAGGACTTTGTCCAGGATCTGCTGGTAAGTATCCCCATCCACTGTCTCCAGCTTCTCCTGCCAGAGCACCCTGTCATAAGACAGGATCCGGATTTCCCTGGGTTCCAATCCCACATTGTCCCGGAAATTTGTCACCGGAAGAAGGAATCCCGTCTCCCTGGCCAGTTGTTTCCGTTTCTCCTTGACCAGATCTGTCTTCAGCCCCTCCGCAAAGCAAGGGATGACATCACACCCGAACTCCACCACCAGGGGATCTGCGAACAGATTCCGTCCGATCTCCTGATCCATCACCGCACTGTGAGGTTCCGTCACCTTAGTTCCCTGGATCCCGAATAACACATTGGCATCCACCTGCAACACAGCAACGGGATGTTGGGGGAGAGGGCAACTACTGCTTTTTCAGCTTCCAATCAAAACCTTCTTTCCGCAGAAGGCAAATCCGTATTTCCGGATGCGCCCTTCCGGAATTCCTTTTGCGACCAGGTTTGCCTGGTATTTCCTCTCTGTAATCTGACGCAGGGCCGCTTGTACCGTATCGGCCAGTCCCTCCTCCCCCTCCTCCTGGACTTTGAATTCCAGGATCAGCGCATCGTATCCTGCAGACAAATTTCTGGGTTCCAGCATGATATCATACCGGCCAAAACCGCTTTCCCGGTTAGAGGTAATCACATACCGGTCCACCAGCTTCACCATCAGTCCCAGCACAATACCCTGATAGAAGCGCTCCGGCTCTTTTCCGGAAGGCTTCGTCCCAGAGTCAAAGCTACTGAACATTTCCTCTGTCACACGGTTCATATACCGGTTCATCGCCTTCAGATCCCCTATCATCAAGGCCTTGAGAAAGTCGCCATAGTCAGACTGCACCTCATCGAACCATCCCCGCACCATGTTGCGGAACATGACCTGGACTTCAAAATTTGTCAATGCCAGTTCATACCTTTCCTTCCACTCCCCATATTCCGTGGTGTATGTCTGGAAATGCTTCACTTTCAAGTAACCGCTGGCAAGCAGGAGGCTCCAGATGGCATCTTCCCTGGCAGATAACTGGCTGTAGATGATCTGTTCATCAAATTCCACCCAGACCGTGTTCCCCTGCATCACATGTTCAAAGGTTTTCTTCAAGTCCGGACTGCCCTCCCGGATCAGCTTTCCCACAAGGCTATTGGAACTGGTGTTTGCCCAGTAAGCGCCCACCTTCCCACCACTCCTTGATAAAGTTTGTCTTGTCAACGTAAAAATATCCCCTGTCCCGAATGACTTCGAAATCCTGGTTTCCAATTCCAATCGTCCTGGCCATACCCTTCTACTCCCTCTCATACACTGCAAACTTCTCGTTGCGGAAGGTCTGCCTGTACCCATATTCCTCCATGAATGCCTGTATCAGCCCCCATTTTGCATCTGTCCCCAGGGCAAGACTCTTCCCCAGGCCATATCCGGCAGCCGGATTTGATGCAATCTCCTGGAGGAACTGAAGCTTAGGGCCTGCCTCCTGTGCCAGACGGCCCAGAGTACCCTTAAGGTCGTCCACATACCCTTCCAGTTCCAACCCATACAGGTTCTCCAGGATAATGACCGGGAAGTCCTCCCTTGAAGCCGCAGGTTCATTCTCTCCAGCCTCCGTATCCCACAGCCTGGCTTCCAGTTCCTCCATATCTGTCCTCATGGTTTCCAGGCTGTAGGAATCCAAGTCACACCAGGAATTGAAGGCAGGGGGCATCTGCAGATAGTAGGCCAGGGATGGGATCTGTCCATAGAGGATCACTTCCCTGCCCTGGAGGTGGTTTTCGGACACATACTGGCTGATCTGGGTCATCCACCGGGCTTTTTCGGGAGCCATTCCCATGCCCCCAAGCACCCCATTGTTCTCCACCACCCCGGAGCTATCCTGTACCCCGGTGGCCTCTGCGAACACAAATCTGGCCCCAAAACAGCCAAACTGCACAGCGCACAGCGCCAGGAAGGCCGCCAGCAGCCCTTTGGCCGGAAAAGCAGATAAGGTGACCGGGCCTATCTTGTGCTCCCCCAGCTTCCAGAATCGCCAGCCCTGCCACAGGGTATAGGGCGCCGCCACGAAAAGGTTGTTCAGGCTGGGCAGCACTTTGTTGTTGCTACCCAAGGATGTGAGCAGGATCACCAGGATCACCAGGCCGCTGATCAGTTTCTCCTCCTTTGGGGCCTTGGGATGAAAGATGCGCACAGCAGCCATCCCCATGGTCAGCATGAGGAAAATAGGCCCCGGACGCCAGATGGAATCATAGCTGTAGAAGGAGAAAGAACAGAAGCCCCTGGCGTAGAGCCAGGCCACCATGCCAATGCTCACAGCCACCCACAGGAGTTGCACGCTGCCCCAGAGAAGCCGCTGCCTCCGGTTCTGCCTTCTTCCCTGTGCCGTTCTCCGCTTCCCGGTTCCATTGTCGCTTTTTCCTTCCGGTATGCCTTCTTCCTTCTGCAGGAGCCGTCCTTCCAGCCAGCCTGCCACGCCAAACAGCACCAAGCCTGCCGCCAGGATCACCCCCATGCGTACCACCCAGTAGAGATTCTCCACATAGGTGCCTATCACACTCATGATCATGGCTTTGGCCGTATAGTCCGTGGCATGTTCTGTCATGGCAAAGAGCCTACGGATGCCCGCCGCATATTCCCCCAGCCCATAGCGCAGGTGGATATAGGAGAACAGTACCCCAAGCGCCCCCAGGTATCCCAGAAGGCACCAGCCAGTGTCCTGAAGCAGTCTCTGCCAAAAGGGAACCACCCTGTCCGGGCCCTTCTCCCTGCCCAGGCCCTTCCCTCCGGCCAGTCTCCTCCCCTCCAGCCACAGGATCAGATCGTAAGCCCACACTGCCAGGATCAGTCCCATCTGGGGCAGATTGGAGAAGCGCACCAGCACATTGGCCCCCAGGCAGACCCCGGCAGCAGCCAGATACCCTTTTTTCCCCAGGGTCAGTCCCTGGTACAGCAAGATCACAGCCCCCAGGAACAGCACATAGGTCAGATAATTATACAATAGGGCCGTGGGACACCAGCAGAGGCTCTCTGCCAGAAGCTCTCCCACGAAGACAATTCCCTTAGGAATCCGCAGCTTCCTGGTACAGAAAAAATATCCCGCCAGTGCCAGCACTGTGACAAAAAGCCCTGTATAAAAATTCATACCTGCCAGGGTAGACGCCCGGGGCAGCTTTGTCAGCAGCCAGCCCACACTGTTGGCCAGATAGGTGGAAAAGAGCCACATAGGATCCATGTGTTCCATTCCCATATAGGTGAAATTGGCGTAATTGTAGCCCGTATCCCACAGGTCCAGGCCCACATAAATATGGCGCAGGGGATAAAGAGCCAGGATGACCACAAAAAGGTTCTCCCACAGATTGCCGGCATGGAACCGCATCCCGTTACCACCCTGTCCTTTTCTCTTTTCCACAGGACTGTTCCTCCTATCCATTGTCCCAGACTGCTTTTTCCAGGTATCTGACCTAATTCTCCCTGCTGCCATATACTCTCGCCCTTTTCCCACTTCCAGACATGTCGGCAAAGCCGACACAAACAATCCGGAAGACTTTTAGCCAAACAATTCTGCCGTCTTCCTCATCCGCTCTGCGATCCTGACCCCGAAGGGACATCTACCCTCACAGGCCCTACAGCCGATACACGCATCTGCATGATGCTCCAGGGCATCATAGTGGGCCTTCACCGTAGCTGGAACCTCCGGCTGCATGGCCGCCAGGTCGTAATACTTATTTACCATGGCAATGTCAATCTCCATGGGACAAGGCTTGCAGTGGCCACAGTAGGTACATTCCCCCTGGCCAAAGGTGTGGCGGGGCGCCCTGGCCAGCACACCGGCGTAATCCCTTTCCTCCTGGGTGGCCGTCTCGTAAGCCACAGCCTGCTCCACATGTTCCGGGGTATCATATCCGGCCATGACTGCCGCCACACCGGGTCGGGTCAGGCAGTAGTGGATACACTGCACCGGTGTCAGGGCCACGCCAAAGGGAGAGCGCTTTTCATCGAACAGGCGGCCTCCTGCATAAGGCTTCATAACCGTGATCCCCACATCCTGCTGCTCACAAAGTCTGTATACCCCTGCCCGGACAGGGTCAATGCCGCCCAGGTCAGCCTGGTATTCCTCTGCAAAGTAATGGTCAATGTTGTCCGTGGGCGGCAGCAGGTCAAAGGCAGGGTTCACACTGAACATCACCATCTCTATCAGACCGCTTTCCACCGCCTTGGCCACCATGGCCGGGTTGTGGGTACTCATACCGATATGTTTTATTTTCCCGCTGGATTTCAGTTCCAGCACATACTGGATGAAGGGGCCGTTCATGGCCTCATCCCAGTCGCTCTCCTGGTCAATGAAATGAATCATGCCCAGATCCATATAATCGGTCTGCATACGGGCCAGCAGATCCTCAAAAGCCTCCCTGCATTTCTCCAGGTTGCGGGTGCGGACATACTGGCCATCCAGCCAGGTAGAGCCGATGTGGCCCTGGATCAGCCAGCGCTCCCGCCTGCCTGCCAGCGCCCTGCCGATGTTGGTGCGCACATTTGGCTCGGACATCCAGCAGTCCAGAATATTGATCCCCAACTGGTCTGCACGGTCTATGACGGCCTTGCACTCCTCATAGCTATGGCGCTCCAGCCATTCCCCGCCCAGACCGATCTCACTGACCATCAGATTCGTCCTTCCAAGTCTCCGATACTGCATCCTTTCCTTCCTCGCTTTCTGTTTTTCTAATCATTCCCGTTCTAAAACCGGATTTTCCTCTTAAATCCTATTCTCAAAATGATGCCCGCCAGGATCTGTTTCCCATACTTTTTCATCGAGTGGCACACTGCACCCCCAGGATGCTGCCGCCTTCTGAAACATCTTTTTCGCAAAGGTTTTGAATACCACTCCCATCATCAGACGCGTGGGAAGTGGTAAATATTCCGGACCGGTAAATTTTTTTGCTTCCTCACGGGAAAAACCGTCTCCCTCCGCAAACAGTCTGCCCATCTTCTGATACGGTTTTGTGACTCGAACCTGTTTTTCTTCATCCAAAATTCGGATCCCGAAATTATTTCCTTTTACCAGACAGCCACCATAACGCACCCCCAGATACTCCGGCAATTTTTCCAGAAATGCCTCGCCGCAGCGAAGCTGACATCCCTCCGCGAAGCCGCTTTGCAGAAGAAAGGAAAGCCTTGTATGCGCATCCTTTCTGGGAAGAGTCTCCAAAAATTCCAAGAGAAGTCCGGGAACACATTCTACATATAATGGAAGCGCAATGAGGATTTCATCGTTTTTTATATAAGCATCCCGGATGATATCCCATGTTTTCCGATCGGAAATTGCGTAGGTTTCATAAGTGCTTCCTTTTTCTGACAGCCCTTTTGCAAAGGCAGCAATGATTTTCTCCGTGTTGCTATATCCCTGTACCCGTGGACTTCCATTTATGATTACAACATGCATGCAATCGCCTCCCTTTTGTTGCTTTCAGAAAAGACTCCCAGCGAACGGCTCCCCAAGTTTAGCGCGGTACGTTGGCACCACCGTTCAAGATAAGCCTGGTCGCCTTCTCCGGTATAGATAATCCCAATATCCGGCTGGTGGTTATAGCGCATGACATGACGCATCTGTCCGTCTTTGAATTTCAGATACATGGTGACAAGCGGCATAATCCTGTCTACAATGTTTTTGGTCTGCCAGGAGACAAATCCAAAGTGCGTATCTGAAACCAGCCAGACCTGGTCAGCCCTGCTCATTTTTCTCAGAATCGGCTCATAATCATCCCGAATCGCACATACTCCCGGCGTTTTCAGCCAGCAGAAATTGCACCCGACACAGTGCGAAATGTGCATCCCAGTGGTGTCAATCCACTCAAACCCGGCTGCATCTTTACCACTGCGAAGCAATTCCTCTGCCATCCCTTTTCCTATATGCCCTGCTGTCGTATCAACCATTAAAACCATCTATAGTTTCCTCCGAACGCAATCTCCGCTACCCCTTGCAAACACTAAGCTGAAGCAAAATCATACAAAACATTATATCACATAATATCCTGGAATGGTGAACTGATTGGAATGCTTTCAAAAATTTAAGAAAAGAAACAGATAGCAAAGTAGCTAAAAGAAAACAGAAAGGAACAGAATCATATGATATACAAGAGGTTAACTCCAAAGGAACGCCCCGCCTTTCCCAAACGGGCCATTAGACGGTAATCTGATAACCAATGTGTTTAACCGGCTGATCCGGACCTGCTTCTATGCGATCCAGAATACTTGTGACGGTAAAATCCTTAGGGGCCATGTGGGCGAACAGATAAGGCTGATGACCGAAAAAGCGGTTCTTGATTATGAGCGTCATATGTATCACCATGAGTTTCATCGTATCTCTTATGTTCTAGATGACTTTATCAGCATGATTGTCAGCTTGGGGAAATGTAGGCAGCCGCAGAATTCAGGGGCGGTTATCCCGCCCCTATCTGTCCTATTCTGCCACAAATCTTATCTGCCCTATTCTGCCGCAAACCACCCATCTGCCTTCCGTAGCCATCCCTTCCATCTTCGGTAGACAGAAATCTTCCCCAGTCCCTTATCCAGCTCTCTCATGACCAGGGCACGCAGCATGTCTGCCAGCACCCCGCATACAAAGACACAGGCCACTGCCAGAATCACCCCCAGGACCAGCCCCCACAGGGATGTGATCTGGTCCGCACCCAGCCAGTTCTGCCAGGTATAGCGCAGCCCCAGGTTCTCATGGAGCAGGTATACCCCCAGGGTATAGGGGCCCACCCTGTTGACCAGCTTGGACAACCATCCGGAAACCTGCATTTTGCAGAATGCCGCGAACAGACCTGCAGCTGCCAGAAACGGCAGGATATGGTTGTACTCCAGGCATACCTTCATGATCAGTTCCAGGCTGCCAGTGCGCAGGTAGATCTCCCGAAGGCCAAAGGTGCCTGCAAAGACCAGAAGGCAGCCCGCTACATATAGAAGCACTCCCCTGCCCTTTTTCTCCAGGAAGGGGACTCCGAACCGGCGCATGTAAGCCGCTGCCACGAACACACACAGGTACCACAGGCAGTCCAATCCTCTCTGGTCTGTCTCCATCCGGGCAGGAACCACGCTTTTCAAGACACAGAAGGTCAGAAGCAGGCACCCTGCTGCCACCTGCATCTGGTGCCTGTCCATCTTCCGGAGGGCCATTCCCACGAAGGGAAGCAGCAGGTACAGGAACACGTAGGCCGTAAGGAACCAGTAATGGCTCATGGATATAGGGAAGAGCAGGGTCAGAAAATAGTGGATATCCACTGCCGTCTCAGCGACCACACCGGTCAATGCCCCCAGCAGACCCACTGCCACCGAGTAGATCCACACCTGGAACCACAGCCCTGCCAGGCGGCTTGGCTTGAAGGAAGAATAGCACAGCAGATAACCGCTGATAAACATATATGCATTTACTGCCACGATACAGAAACATTCCAGCAGCCAGGCCGCAAGTCCCACACTGTCCATATCCGGTCCAGTCAGGTCTGGCAAGAGGCTGCTCTTTCCCAGATAGTGAAGCACCACCACCATCATCATGGCCACACACCGGAGCAGTTCCAGGTTGGCCATGCGCTTTGTGCCAGTTTCTTTCCCACAATCCCTATTTCCCATCTTCCTCCACCTTTGACTCCGATATGCCTTGTATTTTTCTGTAGTTCGGCTGGCCGGGTAAACCTCCCGGATCCATGTCACACCACGGCCTCCACCAGCAGGAAATCACTCCGGAATGACGATCTCCACCTCGTGTCCGGCCTGGGCAGATCTTACGATACCGTCCAGGATGGCCTGGTTGTAAAGGATCTGGGAACTGGGCACCGGTGCAGGCGTCCCATTCTTCACCGCGTCCAGGAAAGAGCGGATCTTAAGGTCGAAGAGATCCCCGTCTGTCTGGATGATGGGGATGGCTGTCTGGGTCTGCTGGCCGCAGACTTCATGGTACAGGGTCATCTCTCCACCCACACTTCCGTTCCAGCACTCTGTGGAAGGAATGCGCAAGCCCCCTTCCGTTCCCAGAATGATGGTGTCCCCAGGCGTATCCAGGTTCATGGCCCATGCAATGCGGAAGTCCAGTACGATGCCGCCCTCCAGGCGGATGAAGGCCGCCGCAAAATCATCCACCTCAAACAGATCTGCATATTCCGGATGCCCAGGATAATAATCCGGCCTGATACCAAAAAAGTTGGATTTGTAGCCCGATACAGTCAAGGGCTTCGGATAGCCCACTGCATTCAGTACCATATCCAGGGAATAGCAGCCGATGTCCCCCAGGGCGCCGATTCCTGCCGTCCTGTCCTCAATGAATGTGGTGCCGAAGGGTGTAGGAATCCCCCGTCTCCTTCCTCCACCGGTCTGGATATAGTATACCTTCCCCAGTTGGCCGGATTCCACGATTTTCTTGATCATCTTCATATTCTCGTCCAGCCTGGGCTGGAAGCCGATGGACAATACCTTACCGCTTTCCTCCTCCGCTTTGCGGATAGCCACAGCTTCCTCCAGGGTAACGCACATGGGCTTCTCCAGGAGTACGTTTACACCCTTCTGCAGCGCATAGATTGCACACTCCGCGTGGGTCCTGTTGTAAGTACAGATGCTGACAGCATCCAGCTGCAAGGATTCGTCATCCAGCATCTCCTTGTGGCTTTTATAGTACTTCACCTTCATCTGGAATCTGTCAAACAAAGCCTCTGCTTTCCCTTCCACCAGGTCAGCGGCTGCAACGATTTCCACATCCGGCTGTTTCAGGTAACTGACCAGGTGGGCTTCCGCAATCCAGCCCGTCCCGATGATCCCCACACGCACCTTTTTGGAGGCATCCACCACTGTCTCCTGCTTTGTGTCTTTAAAACGATCCAGAATACTCTCTGCCATATCTTCTTATCCTTTCTACGCATATTTCCTATGCATGACATGTGCTTTATGTTACATGCTTCAGAAGGCCGCCAGCACTTCCTTCAGATACTCTATGCTGGTGCGGGCACACTCCAGGGGAGTCAGCCCCATACTGGGCATATCCTGCTCTACGATGAACCACTCCGCACCACTCTCTATGGAGGCTGCCACAATCTCCGGAATCTTCTGGAGACCCTTTCCCAGGGGACGGAATTCGAAGGCACCCGTGTCCTTCTTCTCCTCCTCATCGATGCCGATCAAAGCATACATATGCTCCGATTTTCCTCCTGCAAAATCTTTTAGGTGGACAGTGGGAACCCTGCCGGCGTACTTTCTCACATATGCCGCCGGATCCTCCCCAGCCACATTCACCCAGCAGGTGTCAATCTGGGTCTGCAGGAAAGCAGGAGGAACCTCCCGGTACAGCACATCCAGCGCATACTCGCCGTCTATCCTGACAAACTCGAAATCATGGTTGTGATATTGCAGGGTCATTCCCTTCCTGGATGCGATCTCTCCAATCTTCCTGGCACCATCTATCACTTCCCCGAACTTCTCCGCGCCAGGCCTGTATTCCTCTGTCAGATAGGGGATCACCATGTAACGGCAGCCGATCTCCCGGTAACAGTCCGTCACCCCCTGGGGATCTGCCATCATTTCCACAAAGGGCACATGGGCCGAAAGAGGTACCAGCCCTACCTCCTGGCACATAGCTTTCACCTGGGACGGGCTATAGCCGTACAGCCCTGCGAATTCCACTGCACTGTATCCCATTTCCTTCACACACTTCAATGTCCCTGGAAAGTCATTTTGCAACTCATCCCTAACCGAGTAAAGCTGTAGTCCGATTTTGTCCTTCCACATACTGTTACCTTCCTTTCCATATATCCTGGCAGACTGCCTGTGGCCGTCTGCCGGTTCCCTGTTCTTTCCGACAGTTCGTGTTCCTATTATATTTCACACCCAGTCAAAACGCAATCCCTAAAGGGTTTGATAGTCCTGCCAGTTCCTCCACCTCCACAAAGCAGGCCTGGGTCCTGGTCTCGCTGACCGGATGGTTGAAGTAGATCCGCTTCCCGTCCCGGGAGAAAGTAGGGTTGGGATGTACCTGCAGCTTCCAGATGCAAGTCTGGAAATCCTGGCCCCCAAAAGTGGCCGCAGGCCTGGTCTCTCCCCTGGGGTACAGGAAGATATCTGCCGGATACCCGGGATAGGCCCGGTCTCCCACGAACCACTGCCTGTCCGGGGAACCATCTATGTGGTTGCCAATGCCACCCAGGGTCTCCAGGCACTGTCCGTCCACGGTAAAGCGCTGGATCCTGCTGCTGGCCATCTCAATCCTGTGGCCGTCATGATACTGTCTGGTGGCCATGTACGTATCATCGTCATACCAGAGCTGATGGACGGGTTTGTCCGGGATCACATGGGTCCTGCCCGTATCCAGGTCAATGCAGCCCAAAGCGCCGAATACCGGGCAGTTCTCCACACTGAGCCGCATCATGACCCGGGTGGCGGACGGATTGAGCTGCACATGGCTCATGGATGTGGTGTTCTTCCCAGGCACGCAGCCGCTGCCCACCACCATATCCAGAATGGTCTGTTTGTCTGCCACCCGCTTGATCTTCCCTGTGGCCAGTTCCAACAGGTAGATGCCACAGCAGTCTATCTCCGGATGATCCGGGTTCTGGTCCAGGTATTCCTCGGATATGGAGAAGGGGTACCAGCCATTTTCCGCACAGTGGCTTTCTTTCCCATATATGGGGCCATACTTGGTCTCTCCCGTGTGGATATTCAAGATCCGGATGGCCGTCAGCCCTCCTGCCATGTCCCGGAACACAATGTGGTCATTGTCCACGAAGGTAGCTGACGGGCCGTTATGGTTCTTACAACTTACCGTGTACAGCTTCCGCTGTTCCCTCAGGGTCTGTCTGTCACAGATCCAGATCTGTGTCTCATCCCCATATTCCTCCGTCAGGGAAGGCTTGCGCCCATACACCAGCCATTTCCCGTCCGGACTCTCCGGCTGGCCCCCGTTCATGCCCCACAGGGTGGAGCCTTCGTATTCGCATACTTTGTACATGTTTATCCCTCCTTGTCCGCTGAAAAGAGGCTTTTCCACACCCTCTCTGCGCCATTAGACCCGCTGCTTTTGTCATGTCAACATATGGTCTATTCCGTCCACGCTCCCATGCCCTGCAGGGTATCCTTCACAGACTGCGCCACTGCCCTTGCCACATTGACCGTGACCGCATTGCCGAACTGCTTGTAGGCCTGGCAGTCGGACACCGGTATCACGAAACTGTCTTCGAACCCCTGCAGCCTGGCGCATTCCCGGGGTGTCAGCCGCCTTATCCTGCCATTCTGGGTCACATAGTTGTCCTGGCAGGCCCGGTGCATCTTCGCCATGGTGGCGCACAGAGGCCTTGCAATCTTCAAGTCAATCTCCGATTTTGCCCTGTAGCCGCCTGTTCCGCCAGACAGAATCGTGGGCAATATTTTATCTGACAGGAAGTATTTCTGGTCAACCTCCGGTTCCAGCAGGTCCTGCAATGTTCTGTCCAGCTCCTGCTTTGGAGGGAATGCATATGCCACCTCTTCGTCAAAGCATACAATATAGGTCCTGTTCCTGGTCTGGGGTACCCCGTAATCCGCGGAATTCAATATCTCACAGAATACATGGTATCCCAGTTCCTGCTCCAGGATCCGGTGTATCTCCCTGTAGGTATTCCCTTTGTCGTGGGTCTTCAAGGAACGTACATTTTCCAGGATAACGGCCCTGGGCTTCCTGCCTTTCTCTATTTTGTCCTGCAGGATCTGCGCGATCCGGAAGAACAGGGTTCCCCTGGCATCTTCAAACCCCTTCTGATGCCCCATCATGCTGAAAGGCTGGCAGGGGAATCCTCCTATCATGACATCACCGTCCGGGATCTCTGCAAGCGGAATCTCATTGATATCGCCCAGTACCATATGTGCGCCAAAATTCGCCCTATAAGTCTGCACTGCAAATTTATCAAAAT
Source organism: uncultured Acetatifactor sp. (assembly GCA_910586215.1). Classification (GTDB taxonomy): domain Bacteria; phylum Bacillota; class Clostridia; order Lachnospirales; family Lachnospiraceae; genus Acetatifactor. Next base: position 48,531 of record CAJUGH010000018.1, read on the forward strand.
CATTGGCCCAGATGATCTCATAGCCAGTATCCAGAAAACCTTTGTCCAGTCCACCCAGCCCGCTGAAAAACGATACTACCTTCACTTGTCCACATGCCCCCGGATTTCCCTGATTACCACAAAAACCGTCCTGCCTTCCCTGCGCAGCACTGCCATACAGCATTCCTATTATATGTCTGCCATGCATTGGATTTTCCTAGTTACCTCATTATATAGTGTTTTGATCAAGGTGTAAACCAGGGTTTTCAAAAATCCCAAAATCCCCGTATACCATTTTCCTTACTTTTGTTATAATAGAAATACATGCACTGACACTTACAGGCTGCCAAAGGAGGCCCTCATGCTGGACGCATACAAGGAACTGACTCCCGTTGTATACGGGAAAAATGCCATCAAATACCTGGAGTTCGAATCCCTACCAGGGCAGACCTGTTTTGCCATGCACTGGCATGAGCGGATGGAAATCCTCCATGTGTGCAGGGGGGAACTGCTCCTGTGCCTGGGGGAAAGGCAGCTTACCGTGCCGGCAGGCTGCGCTGTGATCATTGTGCCCTGCATGCTGCATGGAGGTACCGCCGGGGCAGACGGGGCCAGCTACAAGACCATCATGTTCGATGTGGAGAAATTCTGCAATGCCACCCTGGCCTCGGAGCAATATCTGGTACCCCTTTACCAGCGCAATACCCGTTTCCTGAGCCAGACCTCCCACCCGGATATACTGGAGGCCATAGACCGGCTGGAATCCTTGCTGACAGCCAGGGAAGATGGCCACACGCCCCATCCCCTGTGTGCCATAGGCCAGATCTACGGGATCATCGGCCTTCTATACCAGCACTGCCATGTGGCAGATCACCGGCCCAGGCACACTGACGGCAAGTTCAGCAGCATCCTGTCCTATATCAATGACCATTATACGGAGCGGATTTCCTCCAGGGACATCAGCGCCCTGTTCGGATACGATGAGACCTATTTCTGCAGGCGGTTCCGGGAGGTCACAGGGCTTCCCCTGATGAAATACCTGCGGATCCTGCGGCTGGAACTGGCCCGGAAGCTGCTGGAGGATACCCCGGACACCATCGGGAATATCTCCTGGAAATGCGGTTTCCAGGACATGGGATATTTTTCCAACTGCTTCAAAAAACAGTATGGAATGTCCCCGGCTGGTTACCGGACAGCCTGCCAGAAAAAGATCCATTCCCCCGCTGGAGGCTGACCGGATACTACCCGGGGGACAAAATAATACAAATCCAAGACTAAAATATCAAAACCAGGACATCCCTTTCGTGGTATCATGAAGGCAACCGTTACAAAGTCATATTGGTAGAAGGACTCACGCACCATCCCTGCAAGAATGGAGGACAGCCTATGAAAATCGGAACCTGCGTCAATTTTACATCCATGGAAGACATGCCTGCCAAGCTGGCCCTGCTGCGGGAACACCACTTTGATTCCTGCCAGCTTTTGTCCTGGAATCCCCGCCTGTGGACAGCGGAAAATGCCCTGCTGCTGCAGGAGATGCTGCAAGAATATGGCATCACCGTGTCTGCCTTCTGGTGCGGCTGGGAAGGACCGGTGGTGTGGAATTTCTATGACGGCCAGATCACCCTGGGACTGGTACCCCCGGAGTACCGCCAGATGCGCATCTGCAATCTCATAGACGGGGCTGATTTTGCCCACAGGCTGGGCATCACCGATGTGGTGACACACATGGGCTTTATCCCGGAGAACCCCAATGACCCCAATTTCAACGGCTTCTGTGTGGCTGTCCGCACCGTGGCACGGCACCTTAAGGCCAATGGGCAGTACCTGCTGTTCGAGACTGGACAGGAGACCCCCGTGACCATGCTGCGCTGTTTTGAGAAGGTAGGTTGTGACAACCTGGGGGTCAACCTGGACACGGCTAACCTGATCCTCTACGGCAAGGCAAACCCCGTGGATGCCCTGGAAGTGTTCGGAACCTATGTACGCAATATCCACGCCAAGGACGGACGCTACCCGGTAAACGGCCATGACCTGGGACAGGAGACCCGCATCGGGGAAGGCAAAGTGGATTTCCGTGCCCTCTTTGCCCGGCTCCACGAACTGGGCTATGACTCCTACGTGACCATAGAACGGGAGATCGATGGCAGTGAGCAGATCCGGGATATCCTGGCTTCCAGGGAATACCTGGCACAGATCATTGAGGAAATATATGGTACAAAATGCTGAGAAAAGCTGCGAAAAAGCACGCAGGGAACGAAAAGGCAATACCAGGAAAAGCCTGGGACTATATTCCGGAAAGATGCAGGACAGGGCATCCGAAAGGCCGCAAAAAATATAGTAGAAAAAGATATGGAGGGAAGAGACGATGACACAGACCATAACCCCACAGCATCCTATCACAACCCCCGCCGGGTCCAGACTGAAAGTTGGACTGGCAGGTGTGGGCGGCATCAGCGGTGCCCACATCCCCGCCTGGGAATCCATGGAAGAGACCGATCTGGTAGCCCTCTGTGACATCCGGCAGGAACGTCTGGATCCCTATCCGGGGAAGCATCTTTATACCAGCTTAGACCAGATGCTGGAGCAGGAAGACCTGGATATCCTGGACATCTGCCTGCCCACTTATCTCCATGCGGACACGGCCATCCAGGCCCTGTCAAAGGGTATCCATGTGCTCTGCGAGAAGCCTCTTTCCCTCCACGGGACAGATGTGGCCAGGGTCTACGCTGCGGCACAGGAGCATCATGTGCACTTCATGGTGGCACAGGTACTGCGTTTCTGGCCGGAGTACGAACTGGCCAAGAGCCTCTATGATTCCGGAAAATACGGCAGACTCCTGGCCGCCTCCATGACCCGCCTGGGCAGCTATCCCGCCTGGAGCTGGGACGGCTGGATGATGGACGAAGCCCGCAGCGGCCTTGTACCCTTTGATCTCCACATCCATGACCTGGATTTCCTGGTATATGCCTTCGGGGTGCCGAAGGATATGCAGGTCCACCGCAGCAGAAGGCCTGAACAGGACTACCTGCAGGTGGTGTATGACTATCCTGACTTCTTCGTCACCACCGAGGCCTCCTGGTATGCGGCACCTTACCCCTTCGCCTCAGCCTTCCGCTTCCAGTTTGAGCGGGCTATCCTGGCCTGTGAGCACGGGGAATGCACCTTGTATGAGACAGAGGGCGTCATCCGGAACCTTACCGGGGAAGCCACAGGGGATACCGGCTCCATCAACCTGCCAAAGAGTGATGCCTATGCCAATGAAATCCGGTATTTTACAGACTGTGTCCTGGAAGGCAGGTTCCCGGATAAGGTAAAACCTGCAGAACTGGAACAGGTCATCGGCCTGTTGAAACGGATTTAACATAATGATTCGGACAATTGGCTATACCGTTCCGATTTGGCAGCAGTTGTAAGGGGGCGATGAAACCGCCCCCTTCCTTACAGTCAATGGCCCATGTACCAAAACAGATGTGCAAGAGAAAAATGGATAGAGAACATGTTCATAGCTGATACCCACCAATAAAATATCCCCACCGGAATCCGCCCAGCAATTCCATAACAGCCTGGAACAGTCCGTCATAGTCCCCAGCAATATAGTCCTCCAGGGCATCCGCGGCAGACGACATCCGCCAATAAGACTTGATCTTCCCCATGATAATTGCCTTCATAATAGAATACGGATTGTAGATAGAATGGATATAGTCAAAGGAATACCCGTCATACCACCTCCTTTTCTAAAAATATTATAAAAAAGGAATGCAATATAAAATACTCCAAAAATGACAGCCATTTCCCCCAAAAAATCATACATAAAGTAAAAAACTGCTGCACTTTTATGCGCAGCAGCCTGTCCGAAATGCGTCCGTGAGCCCTATGCCACCATCCTGGTGTCTCATGCCATACCCCGGTGCCCTTCACTGATCCGGTGTCATCCCTTCCCCTGTCTCTTTCCTGTACTCCTTGGGGCTGGCCCCTGGATTCCCTCCAGGTCCCCCACCTCTGCCAACATCAGGAAATATTCGGCGGGAGGGTTCTCCCCTTTTTTCTGCATGCTTTCTATGGACAGCCTGGACAGCACCTCCCCATACCTGACACGGAGCTTTTCATTGCGGCCGGAGAGCTTTCCTACCCACTCCCTCTCTTCCATACCCTGGCTGATCAGTATGGTCCGGTTATCCATCGCCGTCCTGTAGATATATAGGGAGGTATCCCGCAGAAAGTCCCTTCCTTTCTCCTGGAAATCCCCCTGCCCTCCTTCTGCTCCCTGGTCTGCCAGGATGGCCACACATACAGGATCTGCTCCAAAGGAGATCCCATACTGCGCCATGCCCTTCTCCAATTCCTGCCTGGACAGGCGGTGAAACAGGATGTCCCTAAGCAGTTCTTCCCTTGCCACATCCTCCTGGGCATTGTGCAGAATCTGTTCCTGCCTCTGCCTGTCAAGTGCTTCCCACACCTTCCGCATACAGCAGAGGAGTTCATCCTCATCAACCGGCTTCAGCAGATATTCCTCCACCCCTAGGGATATAGCCGATTTTGCAAACTCAAACTCTGAATATCCTGTCAAGATGATGAAATGGCCGCTAAATCCCGCTCTCCCTGCCGCTGTGGATCAGTTCCAGCCCACTGATGCCCGGCATCTTAATGTCCACCAGAACCAGATCCGGACGATCCGCAAGCAGCTTCTCCAGACCATCCCGCCCGTCCACGCCATCTTCACACAGTCCGAAGCCTTCTGCTTCCCAGTCCATCAGATCCCGGAGTCCCCATCTGACAATGGATTCATCGTCAATGATCATCGCTTTGTACATAAGGTTCACCACACCTTTCCGGCAGGAAGATATTCACTTCCGTGTACTCCCCTTCCACACTGTCGATCTTCACACCATATGCCCGTCCATATCGCAGCCGTACCCGCTGGTGGACATTGGCCACTCCGATGTGACGGCCTTTTTCATCGTAACGGTTCAATCGCTGCCGCATCTCTTCCAACTTTCCTGCCGGAATACCCAGGCCATCATCCCTGACTGACAGTACCACCTTGTGGTCTGCCCCTTCCTCTGCCATGCGGGAGCTGATCCAGATATTCCCCCTGCCTCCATTTCTTCTGTCACCTTCAGAAAACGGGAATTCTCCATCAATGTATCATTGTCCACATAGATGTTCGCCCAGTCGATGATGTCATTCTGATACTCCGTATAATCCCTAAAACCGGTATATGCCCTGTAATCGTCCACTACATTCTGATAATTTTCATATTGTCTTGCAGCGATAGTCTCCAGCCCGGTATCAAAGTAAAAATATTTTGTCACTGTGCTGACCTTGGAAAATGTCTCCTCTGCCTGGCCTGCCCGATCAGGATCCGGGCAGGCCCGTGAACCAGATACAGGCAGATCAAGATCATGGGTAGCACACCGCCCAGTATATAGATCAGCAACAGCCGGTACCACAGCCGCATCCCAGTGACATGGTCGAAAAATCTTTTTATCTTCTTCCTCATGCCGCTTCCCTGTGCTTCCTGTATACAAAATGTCATATTCGTTATGCAAGAAAAATGTATCTTATTCCCTGTGGGTTCGTCAAGGATTTGTTACTTTTCACGGCCCTGCCGTGAAAGCAACAAGGATTTCTCTTCTTTCCCTTGCCATCTTGCATTTGTCTGCTGTAAAATGGGACTGGCAGGAACAGCACCCGAAGAACCTTATACCAGCCGGACAATGGTCCGTCCGGCACGGCAAGGACGCTGCCTGTACGAAGAAACGGACAGGAGGAATCATCCCATGAAAGTCTTACTGATCAATGGAAGCCCCCGTGTGGGCGGCAACACATCCATTGCCTTAAAGGAAATGGAAAGTATCTTCACAAAAGAGGGAATAGAGACGGAGACCATCCAGATTGGAACCAGGGACATCCGGGGATGCATTGCCTGCGGACAATGCGCCGGGAAGGGAAAATGTGTCTTTGATGATATTGTAAATGAAGTGGCGCCCAAATTCCAGGCCTGCGACGGGCTGGTGGTTGGTTCTCCTGTGTATTATGCCTCTGCCAATGCCACCCTGGTAGCCTTCCTCACCAGGCTCTTCTACAGCACCCCTTTTGACAAAGCCATGAAGGTGGGGGCTGCCGTGGCCGTGGCCAGAAGGGGCGGACTGTCCTCCACTTTCGATGAACTGAACAAATTCTTCACCATCAGCGGTATGCCTATTGCCTCCAGCCAGTACTGGAACAGTGTCCATGGCAGGCTGCCAGGCGAGGCCCTCCAGGATGAGGAAGGACTGCAGACCATGCGCACCCTGGCCAGGAACATGACATTCCTCATGAAGAGCATTGCACTGGGGAAGGAAGCCTATGGGCTGCCAGAGACCGAAGCGCATCTGTGGAGTCATTTTGTCCGTTGACCGGTACTGTTTTGGCCGGACCTTGTCGCCCAGCCGGCATGGAGACAAGCAGATTTCTTCAAGCGCCCGCTATCCGCATATCCGCTCCCAAAAAGCAGGCTTAAGACCACCGCCGCTGCTGCGCCGCTCACCTTGCCGCACAGCAGTGCCGGCAGCATTCCTGGTTCCGTACCAACAGTGAATCCCACCAGCATGCCTGTCAGGCCCCCGGCATCCATGCCCAGTTTCTTCCCCAGCCAGGTAAAAGGTTTCTCCAGCAGCCTGCGCAGAAGTTCCGCAACGGGAAGGCTTCCCAGCAGGACAATGGCGATGGAAGACACCACCTCCATGGCCTCCTCCAAGGGTGCCAGGCCCGGCAGGATATGCCACCCGCACAGATATTCCACTGCTGCTGCCACCAGCCCCACTGTGACCACAAGACGGATCCCCTCTGCCAGGATACAGAACCCCTTCACCATCTGCCGGGGAATCTTCCACAGTCCCAGCAGCAACAGCAATGCGGCGACAGTAACTGGCAGGTTCTGGTGCAGGCATTCCCACACAGACAGCCCTGCCAGGAGACCGCCTGTCACCAGTCCCACCGGCATGGCCGCCAGCCCCAGCATGATCCCCCTGGCAAGGAATCCCCGGTCTTCCTTGCGTATCATGCCCATTCCCACAGGAATGGTAAATACCAGGGTGCAGCCGAAGATGGCAGCCACCACGATTCCCGCATAGCTGCCGATCCTGCCATCCAGCGCCAGTTCCTTCGCCAGCTGGTATCCTCCCATGTCTATGGCCAGGATGCTTCCGAACATGGCCGGATCCACCCCCATGGCCCGGTAGACGGGCACCACTACCTGTCCCAGCATATCTGCCAGCACCGGGGCCAGGCAGATCATCCCCGCCATGGACAGGGCCATGGGGCCAAGCAGCCGGAATCCTTCCTCAAATTTGTCCCCATAGCCGAATTTATTCCCCAGGATCCGGTCTGCCCCTCCTAACAGGACGCCAGCCGCCATCACCATCATCAGTACTTGGTTCATCCCTGTACTCCCCTGCCCGTCTCAGTGGGTTTTTCCTTCTTCACCCCGTACGGACCTTCTTTTTTTATTCCACCACAGGCACATGGCTGTAGTCAAATCCGCAATGTTCCAGGAACTGTCTGGCAATGATGGTGGCACCGATCTGGTTGGGGTGTACCCTGTCCCAGGCCACATAGGCCGAATGCCTGTGCTGGAAATATCCGTCAAAAGCACCCTGTGTGTCTACCAGGATGCATCCATGCTTCTGGGCCAGCTTCTTGCACACTGCCCCATATTCATCCATTCTCTTCCGCATGGGATCCTCCTGGTTGGGTTCCATATAGTACGGGGTGATAAGGAAGATTCCCTTCACCTTTTCCTTGACCGTGAGGATCATTTTCTCCAGGTTCGCCTCGTACTCCTGCGGCAGCACACAGATCTCCGGTATGGCAGGACAGTCGAACTGCCTCCACACATCATTGATACCGATACAGACAGACACCCAGTCCGGTTCTAAGCTGACCACGTCCTGGTCAAACCGTCCCAGCAGGTCCCGGCTGGTATTGCCGGATATGCCGGAGTTCGTCACCCGGATCTTCACCTCCGGGTACCATGCGCTGAGCATGTTCTCCACTACCCGCACATATCCGTGCCCCAGATTGTCAAACAGTCCTTCCCCCACTGGCTGGGCGCTTCCCATGTCTGTCACGGAATCCCCCGCGAATACAATCCTGTCCATATTTTCAAATAGCATGGTCTCTCCTCTCTGTCCCTCCGGACCCCAGGCGCCTGTTCCCCATTTCTGGTTTCTGCTTCCTGCACCTTTATCCTACTACGCCCTGTGTACTTTCACAAGCATCTTTTCCAAACTTTTCTAAAGGATTTTCAGACAACACCATTCCCCCTTTATATCTTCTGTATCTATCTCACCTTGTATCTCCTGTGCCTGGAATCCAGGGGACAGATTAAATATTTCTCTTTTTCCCAGCAGCGGTCCTGCCTGGATCCTGACTTCCAACTCCCCCTGGAACTGCTTCCCTCCTGGTCTGATAACAGGCAGGGACAGAACCCAGCGTCCTTGCAGACCCTCTTTTTCCTGTACCCTGCCCTTTATTCTTACTGCATCCCTTTCAAACAGATAATCCAATTCTATCCTTGTCTCCCTGCCGTTTTCTGCCCTTAAGACATTCCCCTCCTTGTCTGCCAGTCCTGTGACGACCCTGATCCGGTTCCTTCCCTCTGCCCTCATATCAGCAGTCTCTGTCAGCCAATATTCCACCATACCTGCAGCCACCACCGGGCCATAAGAAGGGTGCCACAAAAGGGAAATCGTCCCTCCCATTGTGTGTCCCCCCTGCCCACTCTCCCAGCCATATCCTGTGACATCTGCCAGGAACCCTCCTGTCTGAACCCGGAAGGTATGTACTTCTGGATAGTAGAATATCCCCGTTTCTTTTTCCGTTGGAAGCTTCTGTGCCTCCCAGCTCTCCACCCCATAATCCGGCACGGCAGCCAGGCCCTTTGCATGACAGAACGTATGGTGGATACAGGCATCCTCCCCATGATCCGCATAGTCCGGCCCGCCATAGAGCAGTCCGTTTCTGGTACATTGCCTAAGCAGCTGCACATTCCGATACGCCGCCTCCAGAAAAAGGGGCTTGTCTGTTCCCCACAGACCGTATCCCCACTGGCAACCATCCGTGGTCCTGCTTCCCCAATAGCTCCACTTGTAATTCCTGGTTCCAAAACTATTATCGATCCCTCCATCCGGAAGTACAAACAGAAGGTGATTTTCCATCTGTCTCTCTACCCACTCCAGGGCCTCTGTGTCCTGCATGGCACGACTGTACAGAAGCAGGGAGGGAAGGCTCTCATCCACATTATAACCGATATCCACAGGCCTGTTGCCGCGGCTATCCTGCCCGCCTATGGAACCTCCTTCCCCACATAGAAGCCCGCTCACTCCCACCTGCTGCCGGCATAAGCAGAAGAGTGTCTCTGCCTGCCTTGTATATTGTGTTTTTCCATATTTCCCACCGAGAAGTGCCAGCAAGGCAGCACCTGCCGCAAAATAGTTTAAATTAGTGGGATACCCAGGTACAATATTTTTATATACCCATTCCCCGGCCCTGGCAAGTCTGTCTTCCATGGCTCTCCTCTCCCTGTCCTCCAGGATTCTCCCATGCTTTTCCAGAGTCTCATAAAGCGCCATTGCCTGGAATACTGTAATACCCCTCCAGCTACTCTGGGCGTCATTATAAAATCCACCATCCTGACAGAGCAAATGTTCCCCCCACCGAAATACCCTTACCGCTCCTTCCAGGTAAGTCCTGCAGGAGTTCCTCATATTCCTTCTCCACTTTTTCTCTTTCCCGTATCAAAGATTCTTCCTCCTCCCAACTTATTTGCCCTGTTCCGAATACCTTTTCCCAGACACTGCCTTCTTCTCCCGTCATGACATATCCATCTGCCTGTCATAAAATGTATAGCGATTTTTCCCCGGCGCTGTCATGATCCTTTCCTCAAAATCTCCTATAAAAACAGAAATCTCTTTCTGCTCCTTCCCTTTTAAAACCAGTTCTATGACCATTCCTTTGTCTTTTTCCTGCTTCCAGGACAATTCTGCCTCCATTCCTGTCCTGGTTCCCACACCAGTGATGCTTCCTGCCTTCCATTCCTTTGGCCTGCCCGGAAGCAGACGCAGATATCCATCGCCTGACTGAAGCAGCATTTCAGTAATTCCGGCCGTTATCCCAAAATTCCCATCGATCTGCACCGATGGACAAGAGCAGAACAAATTCGGACAAATGCCGCCGCCATCCACACTTTTATCTGGATCCCTTTCCAGGGTCACATGCATAAAGCGATGGAGCAGCCGTCCTGCCATACTGCCATCCCCCAGCCTGGCCCACACTCCTGTTTTCCAGGCCAGGCTCCATCCGGTTCCCTCATTTCCCCGCAGTTCCATGGAACGTCTTACGGCCCTGCACAGACGCCTGTCTCTCCAGTCTATATCATTTCCAGGATATAGACCGTGTAAATGCGATATATTCTCGTTGTTTTTCTGGACCTCTTCATACTCTTCCTCCCATTCCAGCAGCTGCCCCCGGGAACCGATCCGATATTCCGGAAGCATGGGAAGCAGATCCCCGATCCGGTTGTACAGGGACACATCTCCTTTTCCAGCCGGCACATCGCCTGTTGCAATTGCCATATCCAGCTTCTGGGTAAAAGCGCTGGCATCTCCAGGTACTCCCAGGTATTCCACCTTGATATAGGGGTAGAGATCTTCAAACAATTGTAATTCTGCAGGCTCAACAGGAAAACCTTGATCATAGGATATCCATAGATACCCAGGATCAGCAGCACAGATGGCAGCAGAAGCAGATATGGAATCAGTCTTCGTGTCCTACTTGTATTTCTTCTCATCTTCCCACCTCCTTCTGGCGAAAAAGATATTCTGTAAAATATGTGCCAACAGCCGGCTTGGCTTTCTGATAGATGCATTATACGGAAAACCCATATCCAATACGATTCAATAATCTTCGTACCACTTTCAAAAAAACGCTGTCCGGCCCCTTTTGTCTTCCTTTTCCAGTCGAAATGGATATAATAAAGCTAACAGGCCCGTGAGGATATCGTTATCCTATGGCAAAAGGAGAGGCATATGAAGAAGGAATTCCTACATTTTTCCATACGGACAATCCGGAACAAACTGATCTTTGTCCTTTCCCTTTCCATTGTCTTGACCTGTCTGGTCAAGCTGGGAGATGTGGAGAAGATTCCCCGGCTTGTGTCTGCCCTAAGTGCCCTAATGCGTTCAACCATGGATCATTCCTCCGTATCTGGCACATTGTCAGAGGAACTGCAGCTGGTTTCCCACTATATCACCATACAGCAGATCCGCTTTGGATCCCGTCTGCACTATGAGCAGGAATGTCCCGCTGCCCTGTACGATGCCCGCATCCCCCGGCTCCTTTTGCAGCCACTGGTGGAGAATGCTGTCAAGTATGCCCTTGAGCCAAGCGAAGACTCCTGCTCCATCCGCATCCAGATGACCTGTTCCGAAACGAACCTGCAGATCACGGTAGCTGATAACGGACCCGGAATCCCTACAGCACGGCTCACGGCCATCCGGCAGGATCAAGCTGCCCCCTCCGGCAGCGGGATCGGTCTCCGGAACCTAAAGGAACGGTCTCCTGCTGCTGTATGGGGCTACTGCATCCTTTTCCATTGACAGCAGACCGGGACATGACACCACAATTATACTGGACATGCCATATGAGGGAGGAACACCATGATACACGTTGTCTTTGCCGATGATGAATAGATCATCCGCAGGGGAATCCAACACTTGATCCCCTTTGAAAAGCTGAATATGCATCTGGATTTTGTGGCCAAGAACGGACGCCAGGCACTGGACTACCTTCTGGCGCATCCTGTGGACATTTTGATCACCGACATCAAAATGCCTCTCCTAGACGGTATCGAACTGATCCAGGCTGCCTATGCCCATGACCCTTCCATGCGGTTCATTCTCCTCACAGGCTATGGTGATTTCGAATATGCCAAAACGACCATGAAATACGGGGTGCGCCATTATCTGCTCAAACCCTGCGAGGAGATACAACTCATGGAAGCTCTCTCCCAGATCCAGACAGAACTGGCAGACCGTATCCCCCAGAAAAGGGAACAGGAGACCTTGAACGGTCTTCTGATGCGTTTTCTCTCCCAGGGGACCTGCTCACCGGACGATATGGCATACTGTACCAGGAAACTGTGCCCAGACCAGAAGTCCCTCTGTACCAAGAGACCGCCTCCAACGGCGTCTACCATTATTACAGCCCCTACGGAAGTATCCTGACACCTGATGCCGTGCGCAGTCTCCCGGCCCAGGTACAAGATTCCCCCCTGCATGCCTTTCCTCCCTTACGGATGCCGTCCTACAGTTACAACCCCAAAAGGCAGCAGGGGCACTTTCAGAACTGTTTGCCACCCTTTCGGACATGAAATTGTCTGTATCTGATACAAGGCGGCACATTTTATCGGTTTATTTTGCCATCCTCCGTCTCTCCCGTAGAAACGGGGAATCTGCCGATCCAGGTATCATAGAACGGCTGATGACGGAAACCCTGCAGGATTCCCATGAGATCTGTGTGAGGCACGGGGCTTCCAGAACAACCCTGCCTACTTCAGCACCCTGTTCAAGTCAAATACCGGAATGACCATCAGCGCATACCGAAAACAATTTCTTCCAAAGGAGGACAACTAGCATGCATCAGGAATCATCCAAAACTTACTCCCTTTCCCCTTGTGTAGGTGAGACCATGTTCTTTGAGATCGCAGGGCATCCCTGCCAGCTGACCATTCCCCCCATTCTGCAGATACCAGGCCATGGGTCTGGCAGATGGAGTTCCCCGGTGCCTTCGACCAGGTTGACCGCAGGCTGGCTGAAATGGGCTGGCACATAGCATACTGCAACTGCAGGGATATGTTCGGCCATGGAAAGGCAATCGAAATCTTCAAACAGTTTCATGATGCACTCACTTCCAGGTATCACCTTTCCTCCAAAAGCCATCTCTTTGGTTTCAGCAGAGGTGGCCTCTATGCCCTGCGCTATGCGGTCACATGGCCTGCAGATGTAGCATGTGTCTATCTGGACGCCCCTGTCCTGGACTTGGAAAGCTGGCCCCTGGGGAAAGGTGCATCCCCAGGTTCTTCGGAAGATACCTGTAAGATGCAGCAGGTTTATGCACAATATGGAGACTGCCCACCTCCACGCTCCCTTCTGGATGCCTACTGCAGGCTCTCCATTCCCACCCTCCTGGTAGCCGGAATGGAGGACAGACTGGTTCCCTGGGAGGAAAATGGCGCCTTGTTGGAAGCCCTGCTGCAGAAATACCAGGTTCCCTATCACCTGGTGCTGAAGCCTGGCTGCGGCCATCATCCCCACAGCCTGTCCCAGACCGATGAACTGATATCCTTTCTGACAGGGAAGATATCCCCTTTGGATCCGGATCCTTCCTAACCACCTCAGTCTGTTTCCCTAAGCAGATCCGCCAGGGTATACTGCTCCAGATACTGGGAAATCACCTTGTCCAGGCCCTGCCAGAGAGGAAGGGTCCTGCAGTCCCCTCTTCTGGGACAGACTTCCCGTGCATGTTCCAGGCAGGCCACTGGTGCCAGGGAGCCTTCCATCAATTCAATGACTGATTTGATGCCAAGTGCCTCCGGCGGCCTGCATAACCGGTATCCGCCGCCCTTGCCCCGCAAGGCATCCAGCAGGCCGCCCTTTACCAGTTCCTTCACTACAATTTCCAGGTATTTTTCCGAGATATCCTGTCTGGCCGCCACATCCTTCAGCGGTACATATCCATCTCCCTGGTGTTCCGCAACATCCACCAGAAACCGCAGGGCATACCTGCCCTTTGTGGAAATCATCATCTGCATTCCCTCCTTTTTCCATCAAATGTTTTCTTTCAAGCTTTTTCCCTACCATACCACAAGGGAAATAGGATTTCAAGATCTGCAATTAACCTATTGACAAAGTAGGTTAATTGGTATATGATGGGAACACTTGATACACAGAAAGGAGATTTTTCCCATGCATACATACAGATTTGAGACTTTACAGCTTCATGTGGGACAGGAACAGCCTGACCCGGCTACAGGATCCCGGGCAGTACCCATCTACCAGACTGCCTCCTATGTCTTCCGGGATTCCGCCCATGCGGCAGCCCGCTTCGGACTGGCAGATGCAGGCAACATCTATGGCCGGCTGACCAACTCCACCGTGGATGTGCTGGAACAGCGGCTTGCAGCCCTGGAAGGCGGCGTGGCAGCCCTGGCCCTGGCCTCCGGTGCAGCCGCCATCACCTATGCCATCCAGGCCCTGGCCCAGGCAGGAGACCACATCGTGGCACAGAAGACCATCTACGGCGGCACTTACAATCTGCTGGCCCATACCCTGCCCCAGTTCGGTATCCAGACCACCTTCGTGGATGCCCATGACCTGGCCCAGGTAGCTGCTGCCATCCAGCCCAACACGAAAGCCATCTACCTGGAGACCCTGGGCAATCCCAACAGCGATATCCCGGATATCGATGCCATTGCCCGGATCGCCCACGCCAACGGCCTGCCTCTGGTCATCGACAACACCTTTGGCACCCCTTACTTGATCCGTCCTATCGAACATGGGGCAGACATCGTGGTACACTCTGCCACCAAATTTATCGGCGGACACGGCACCACATTGGGTGGGATCATCGTGGACAGCGGCAGGTTTGACTGGAAAGCATCCGACAAGCATGCTCCCATAGCGGAAGCGAATCCCAGCTACCACGGTGTCAGCTTCGTGGACGCTGCCGGCCCGGCCGCCTTTGTCACCTACATCCGGGCCATCCTCCTCAGGGATACCGGCGCAACCCTCTCCCCCTTCAATGCTTTCCTGCTCCTCCAGGGCGTGGAAACCCTGTCCCTGCGCCTGGAGCGCCACGCTGAGAATACGAAAAAGGTGGTGGAATTCCTATCCAGACACCCCCAGGTGGAGAAAGTGAATCACCCCAGCCTGCCCAGCCATCCCGACCATGCCCTGTATGAGCGGTACTTTCCCCAGGGCGGGGCATCCATCTTCACCTTCGAGATCAAGGGAGGACAGACCCAGGCCCACAGGTTTATCGACAGCCTGGAGATCTTCTCCCTGCTGGCCAACGTGGCAGATGTAAAATCCCTGGTGATCCATCCGGCCACTACCACCCATTCCCAGCTTTCTGCCGAAGAACTGGCAGACCAGGGCATACACCCCAACACCATCCGCCTGTCCATTGGCACGGAACACATTGATGACATCCTGGCTGACCTGGAAAAAGGATTTGCCGCTGTATCCCAGTTGCAATAGAAGGATATTATATTCCCAAAATATATGCCATCCTGGCCATCCTGCGCACGGAACGGCACACAGCACATATTTCATGTACAAGGAGGTATCCACATGTCTCATATCTACACATCTGCCAGCCAGCTGATCGGCCACACGCCACTGCTGGAACTGACACGTATCGAAAAAGAGGCCGGATCAAAGGCCCATATCCTGGCCAAGCTGGAGTATTTCAATCCGGCCGGATCCGTCAAGGACCGCATTGCCAGGGCCATGATAGATGATGCCGAAGCCAGTGGCAGGCTGAAGCCCGGCTCCGTCATCATCGAACCCACCTCCGGCAACACGGGAATCGGCCTGGCTTCCGTGGCAGCCGCCAGGGGCTACCGCATCATCATCACCATGCCGGAGACCATGAGCGTGGAGCGGAGACAGCTTATGAAAGCATACGGGGCTGAACTGATACTGACGGAAGGAGCCAAGGGCATGAAAGGAGCCATTGCCAGGGCAGAGGAACTGGCGAAGGAGATTCCAGACAGCTTCCTTCCCGGACAGTTTACCAACCCTGCCAATCCTGCCGCCCACCGAAAGTCCACCGGCCCGGAAATCTGGGCAGATACGGACGGACAAGTAGATATCTTTGTGGCAGGAGTGGGAACCGGCGGCACCATCACCGGTGTGGGACAGTTCCTAAAGGAGCAGAACCCTGCCGTGAAAATCGTGGCAGTGGAACCCCAGGATTCCCCTGTCCTCAGCAAAGGTTACAGCGGCGCTCACAAAATCCAGGGAATCGGTGCAGGCTTTGTCCCGGCTGTGCTGGACACCGGCATCTATGACGAAATCCTCCCCGTATCTAACGAGGATGCCTTCGCCGCCGGAAGACTGGCAGGATGCCAGGAAGGTATCCTGGTGGGTATTTCTTCCGGTGCTGCCCTCCATGGGGCCATGGAACTGGCCCGCCAGCCCGAAAATGCAGACAAAGTCATCGTAGTCCTCTTCCCTGACACAGGAGACCGCTATCTGTCCACACCGCTTTTTGCCGACTAATCCATGGACAGACCCGTCCATGGGATGGAAAGGAACCGAATCATGATATATGCAGACAATGCAGCTACCACAAAAATAAGTCCTGCTGCGCGAGATGCCATGTACTCCTGCATGGAAGGCAGCTGGGGGAATCCCTCCAGCCTGCATACTGCCGGACAGCAGGCAACAGAAGTCCTGCAGGATGCCCGGCAGAGGATCGCTGCCTGTATCGGGGCATCCCCGGAAGAGATTACTTTCACCTCCGGCGGCAGCGAGGCAGACAACCAGGCCATCCGTTCTGCCGCCGCACTGGGTGCACGATGCGGGAAGCGGCATATCCTCTCCACGGCCTTCGAGCACCACGCCGTCCTACACACATTAAAGCGCCTTGCTGACGAGGGCTTTGACATAGAACTGCTGCCTGTGGGGCAGGCGGGAACCGTCACGGCCCTACAGGTGGCAGATGCCATCCGGGAAGACACGGCCCTAGTTACCATCATGTACGCCAACAATGAGATCGGCTCCATCCTGCCCATCTCCGAGATCGGCCACATATGCCGCCAAAAGGGTGTCCTCTTCCACACAGACGCCGTGCAGGCCGCAGGCCATCTGCCTATTGACGTAAGAGCCCAGGACATAGATATGCTCTCCCTCTCTGCCCACAAATTCCACGGCCCTAAAGGGACAGGTGTGCTCTATGTCCGGAAAGGCATCCCCCTGCGCAGTCTGATCCAGGGTGGGGCCCAGGAGCGAGGCCATCGGGCCGGGACAGAGAATGTGCCAGCCATTGCAGGGATGGCAGCTGCCCTGGAGGAGTCCTGTGCCCATATGGTGGAAAATACTGTCAGGGTTCTGGCCCTGCGGGATCGTCTGATCCAGGGTCTGTCCCAGATTCCCCACTCTGCCCTCAATGGCGATTCCCTAAACCGGCTTCCTGGAAATGTCAGCTTTTGCTTCGAGGGCATCGAAGGGGAGAGCCTGCTCTTGCTGCTGGATGACCAGGGCATCTGCGCATCCTCCGGCTCGGCCTGCACCTCCGGTTCCCTGGATCCCAGCCACGTCCTACTGGCCATCGGGCGGCCCCACGAGATAGCCCACGGCTCCCTGCGGCTGACCCTGGATCAGGATAACACCGAAGCGGACGTGGAAGCCATCCTAAGAGCCGTTCCCGGGATCGTATCCCGTCTCCGCAATATGTCCCCCCTGTGGAAGGACAAGACAGACGGAACCAAATCATTTATCTTGTAAGGAGCATTTATCATGGCACTTTATAGCGAAAAAGTAATGGATCATTTCCGTAACCCAAGGAACGTGGGTACGATCGCAGACGCAGACGGCGTAGGCCAGTTGGGCAACGCCGTCTGCGGGGATATCATGAAGATCTATCTGAAAATTGAAAATGAAATCATCACAGATGCAAAATTTGAGACCTTCGGCTGTGGCTCTGCCATAGCATCCAGTTCCATGGCCACCGAACTCATCAAGGGCAGGCCCTTGTCAGAAGCCCTTCAGCTTACCAACAAGGCAGTGGCAGAAGCCTTAGACGGCCTGCCTGCCCACAAACTCCACTGCTCCGTGCTGGCAGAAGAAGCCATCCAGGCAGCCATCAAGGATTATTATGACCGGAGAAACGACCCTACAGGGTCACGCCCTGCTTGAAGATAGCCATGTCGTGGAATCCCGCTTCTTCGCTGCACACCTTCCTGCCCTCTGCCACCTCCAGCACATAGTCATAGAGATGTTTCGCTTCCTCCTCCATGGTTCCCTCCTCCACCAGCACACCGGCATTGAAGTCAATCCAGTTTGCCTTCTTGGCCGCCAGGGCCGAATTGGTGGAGATCTTCACCGTGGGCACGGGGGAGGCAAAAGGGGTGCCCCGTCCCGTGGTAAACAGCACAATCTGGGCACCTGCCGCTGCCAGGGCCGTGGCTGCCACCAGGTCATTGCCAGGGGCAGACAACAGGTTTAGTCCCGGTGTCTCCACCCGTTCCCCGTACTGCAGCACCCCTCTCACCAGGGAACTTCCCGACTTCTGGGTACAGCCCAGGGACTTGTCCTCCAGGGTGGAGATGCCGCCCTTCTTGTTCCCCGGGGAAGGATTCTCATAGATGGTCTGGTTGTGGCTCTTGAAATACTTCTTAAAGTCATTGATCAGATCCACGGTCTGGTGGAACAGTTCCTCATTGGCACAGCGGTTCATGAGAATGGTCTCCGCCCCGAACATCTCCGGCACTTCCGTGAGGATAGTGGTGCCTCCCCTGGAGACCAGCAGATCCGAGAAACGGCCCACCAGGGGATTGGCAGTAATGCCGGACAGCCCGTCACTGCCACCGCATTTCATGCCAATGACCAGCCTGGACACACTGACCGGTTCCCTGGTGCATCTGCCCGCATAAGCAATCAGTTCTTTCACCAGTTCCAGGGACTGGGCAATCTCATCCTCCCATTCCTGGGATACCAGAAATTTCACCCGTCTGTCATCATAGGCACCAATATAGGACTTTAATACCTCAATGTTGCTGTTCTCGCATCCCAGGCCCAGCACCAGCACCCCGCCTGCATTGGGATGGTTCACCAGGTCTGCCAGGATCTGCCTGGTATGTTCCTGGTCATCCCCCATCTGGGAGCAGCCGTAAGGATGGGGGAAGGCGATGACCTCCTCCACGCTTCCCTCCAGGAGGGCACTTGCCCTTCTGGCAATCTCCGTGGCCACATTGTTCACACAGCCCACGGTGGGAATGATCCAGATCTCGTTGCGCACTCCCACCCGTCCGTCCGGACGTAGATAGCCCAGGAAGGTAGCGGCTTCCGCAGTACATGGCGCTTTCGCTGCACATTCCGCAGTAGCAGCGGCTTCTTTTACCGCATCCACCGGTTCATAGGTATACTCCAGCAGATCCCCCAGGGCAGTCTTCAGATTGTGGGTGTGGATCCAGGCCCCGGCCAGGATCTCCTCTCTGGCATATCCAATGCGGTAGCCGTACTTGACCACTTCCCCGCCTGCCGGGATCTGGCACAGGGCCATCTTGTGCCCGGCCGGGATCTCCTCCCGGGCCGTAACGGCACAGGGTATGCCTTCCCTTTCCACCTGGATGGTCTCCCCGGCAGGAATGTCTGCCAGGGAGACCACCACATTGTCATTATCGTTTATTCTTAGGAAATTCTGCATAATGCGGCCCTCATTCCATTTGCCTTGATATCTCCCAGGTACCCGGTCACGGCCTGGGTGAGTCCTTCCACCTGGTTCAGATCCTGGCCGAAGAAATCCTCCCTGCCCAGGAAAGCCTTCACGAACCCTTCCGTATCCTTCTCACAGTGATCCCGGAAGAATTCCAACACGGCTGCATCGTCCAGGATAGCGTACTCCTCTCCGTCCCTGTGGCCGATCAGTGCCTTGTCCCGGATCTCGGTTCCGTGATAGAAGGCCATCAGCGCCGCCAGGGAGAAGGTAAGGCGTGCCGGCAGCCTGTGGAACCGCTCCACGTACCCTAAAAGGCTGGGCAGACATCTGGCTCTCCACTTGGACACGGAATTCAAGGAGATGGACAGCAGGGCATGTTTCACGTAAGGGTTGTTGAACCGGGCAATCACTGCCTCTGCGAAGGATTTCAGTTCCTCTTCCGGCAGTGTCAGGGTAGGAATCACTTCCTCAAATATGGTCTTCACCATAAAATCCCTAATATCCGGATCGTCCATGGATTCCTTGACAATATCATTGCCGCACAGGTAGGATGCCAGCACGAAAGAGGTGTGGGCGCCGTTCAGGATCCGCACTTTCCGCTGCTTATAGGGCTTCTGGTTGTCCGTGAAGATCACCGGCAGCCCGGCCTCCGGCAGGGGCAGTTCCCTGCTGATATCCCTGTCACTTTCGATGACCCACAGGGCGAAAGGCTCCCCTGTGACCAGGATGCGGTCCTCATATCCCAGCTTCTTCCACTCTTCTTCAATATTTTCCCTGGGATACCCTGTGACAATGCGGTCCACCAGGGTGGAAGTGAACACACAGGCCTCTTCCACCCAGGCCTTGAAATCATCCCCCAGTTCCCAGGTATCAATGAGCTGCATCACGCATTTCTTCAGCATGATGCCATTGTCATCAATCAGCTCCACAGGCAGCATCACCAGCCCTTTGGAGGGGTCTCCCTGGAAAATCTCAAATCTATGATACAGGAACTGGGTCAGCTTGCCGGGAAAGGTCCTGGGGGGCATGGCATCAAACTGATCGGCAGGATCAAACACGATACCGGCCTCCGTGGTGTTGGATACCACAAAGCGCAGACTCTCCAATCCGGAAAGCCCTATGTATTTCTCATACTCACTGTAAGCATCCACGGCATCTGCAACGCTTGTGACCTGGCGGTTTAGCACCTTCGCCTCCCCGTCCACCACACCCCGCAGGGATACGGTATACTGGCAGTCCTGCCTGTGGAAATTGTCCAGGCTGCCGAACTCAATGGGCTTGACCAGCACGATATCCCCATCAAATTTTCCCTGCTCGTTGGCAATGTCAATCATGTAATCCACAAAGGCCCGGAGGAAATTGCCCTCCCCGAACTGTACCACCCGGATGGGTCTGTCCTTCTTGCCAGTCATTTCCTTGTTCAAAACATCCATTTTGCTATTCTCCCTTCTGTCTGCCCTTGGTTCTGAAATGTAAGCCCTTACACCACAAATTGTACTTCCAAAATACAGCCGCGTCAATCATAAAAATGCTAAAAATTTGAAAAAAAGCACAGTCTAAGGAATGATATATACACCCGTGCCCCTTTTACACCTTTTGTTAAAAATATATCTTGCAAAAAAAAGGAAGTCGGCTATAATTGAGATAGGGATTTTATGTAACCACTTACATTTTCCCAATGACACCAATCCGCATGCGGCAGACGAGGTAGCAGACACATGACCATCTACGACATATCAGAGAAAGCGGGCGTTTCCATTGCCACAGTGTCCCGTGTCCTGAACGGGAGCAGCAATGTCAGCGAAAAAACCAGGAATAAGGTGCTGGAGGTCATCAGCCAGTATGAGTATAAGCCCAATGCATTTGCCAGGGGGCTTGGCCTGAATACCATGCAGACCATCGGTATCATGTGTGCGGACAGTTCCGACCTGTACCTGGCCAAGGCCATCTATTACCTCGAACAGAAGCTGCGGGAAAATGGCTATGACAGCATCCTCTGCTGTACCGGCTACGGGCTGGAGACGAAGGCTTCCTCCATGAACCTGCTGATCACTAAGAAGGTAGATGGCATCATACTGGTGGGATCCCATTTCATCTATGAGAAGGAAGCTGACAATGCCTATATCGGGGAGGCTGCCTCCCAGGTTCCCGTGATGCTGCTGAATGCAGCCCTGGATACCCCAAATGTGTACAGCGTGGTGTCCGATGATTTCAATTCCATGTACAATGCCACCCTGCAGATGATCAGCACAGGGGTGGAGGACATTGTATACTATTACAACTCCAGGTCCTACAGCGGCAAGAAGAAGCTGGCAGGCTTCCGGGCCGCCATGGAGGAGAAAAAACTACTGTCCTCAGAAACGCTTCTACAGTTCTATCCGGGATCCCACGAGGACATTCCCGCCATGGCCGGACAGCTGCTGGATCTGTCCAGACGGGGGATCTCCTTCCACGGAGTCATCGCCGCGGACGATACCCTGGCCCTGGCCGCGGTAAAGTACGCCCGCGGGAAAGGCTACCGCATTCCGGAGGACTTCTCGGTGCTGGGCTACAACAATTCCATGCTGGCTGCCTGCTGCGAGCCGGAACTGACCAGCATTGACAATAAGCTGGAGTCCCTCTGCCAGCATCTGACCAGCACCCTCATGGGGGTCCTGGAAGGCAAGGAAATGCCGAAGAAGACCATCTTCTCCGGTGAGATTATAAAGAGAGGTACTACCCGCTAAGGCGGTTGAACAGCCGGTCCTGCACCACATCATAGGACAGGAGCGGCCATATATACCATTGCTGCCTGCAACAGACTGCGATGGAATACTGTAACCCGTACCAGTCAACAGCCTCGCCGCAAACAGCGGGGTATGTGGCTCTCGCGGCATCTGCCAGATATTCGTGTAAGTATGTCTACCTGGCTTATTGCCTGCGGAAATCAAACATATCATCTGAATGGAGGAAACAACATGAAAGCATTTATGGACAAAGATTTCCTGCTGGAAACGGAGACAGCCCGAAAGCTGTTCCACGACTACGCGGAAGGCACACCGGTACTGGACTACCACTGTCACATCAATCCGAAGGAGATCGCCGAAGACCGTCAGTTCGACAATATCACCCAGGTCTGGCTGGGCGGTGATCACTACAAATGGCGGCTGATGCGCTCCTTTGGCGTGGAGGAACGATATATTACCGGGGATGCCTCAGACTATGAGAAATTCTGTAAATGGGCAGAATGCCTGGGCAAGGCCATCGGCAATCCGCTGTTCCACTGGAGCCACCTGGAACTGCAGAGATACTTTGGCTACACAGGAGTGTTGAACAAGAAGACAGCTGACGAAGTCTGGAACCTGTGCAATGAGAAGCTTGCCCAGCCTTCCATGAGTGTGCGTAACCTGATCAGGCAGAGCAATGTGACGCTGATCTGCACCACTGACGATCCCATAGATTCCCTGGAGTGGCATAAGAAACTGGCGCAGGATCCCAGCTTTGAGGTAAAGGTACTGCCCGCCTGGAGACCGGACAAGGCCATGAATATCGAGAAGCCAGATTACCTGGACTATCTGGACAAACTGGCTGCCACCGTGGGCATGCCGGAGATTCCTACCTTCCAGGCCCTGCAGAAGGCCCTGAGACAACGTATGGACTTCTTCAGCTCCTGCGGCTGCAATGTGTCTGACCATGCCCTGGAGTATGTGATGTACTGCCCCGCCGATGAGGAGGAGATCGAGGAGATCTTCTTAAAGCGGCAGAACCGCATGCAGCTTTCCAGGAAGGAAGAACTGAAGTTCAAGACAGCCTTCATGCTGTTCGCAGGCCGGGAATACCACAAGCGCGACTGGGCCATGCAACTCCACTATGGCTGTAAGCGGGACAACAATACACAGATGTTCGGGAAATTAGGTCCTGATACAGGGTATGACTGCATCAACAACTACGCTCCCAGCATGCAGATGGCTGACTTCCTCAATGCACTGGCTGTCACAGACGAACTGCCCAGGACCATCCTGTACAGCCTGAATCCCAATGACAATCCCTCCATCGGCAGTCTCCTGGGCTGCTTCCAGGACTCCAGCGCCGTGGCCAAGATCCAGCAGGGAAGTGCCTGGTGGTTCAACGATCACAAGTCCGGCATGGAGGAACAACTCACAAACCTGGCCAACCTGGGCAACCTGTCAGGGTTCGTGGGAATGCTCACCGACTCCAGGAGCTTCCTCTCTTACACCCGCCACGAATATTTCCGGCGGATCCTCTGCAACCTGTTGGGGAACTGGGTGGAAAGCGGACAGTACCCTGCCGATATGGAGACCCTGGCTGAAATCGTGAAGGATATCTCCTATTACAATGCCAGGAGGTATTTCAAGTTTGAAGTATAGTCCGCAGGATCCATGCGGATACGCCAGCCCCACTCCGTGAAAAGGTACCCCAGAACAGCAGATAACAAAATACAAATATCCCTCCCTGGAAGACAGATGCCTGGTTTGCATCTGTTTTCCAGGGAGGGTTCTTTTCAGCGTGCCCTACCTCTATGAGATCCCTTAGGTGATGGCCTCAATGGCCTCCATGGTTCCCATGACCATGATGTTCTCATCCCCCTGGAACACATAGCTGGGATGGGGCAGGGGGAATATCTGCTCCTGCTTCTTCGTGGCCAGGATACTCACATGGTATCTGGTACGGATGGACAGTTCCACCAGGCTCTTGCCCAGCCACTTTTTCGGCACCGCAATCTCGTAGATGCCAATCTCCGGAGTCAGTTCCACATAGTCGAAGATATTGTCGGCGCCGAACTTGATGGCAAGACGTTCTGCCACCTCCCGCTCCGCATAGGATACATAGTCTGCCCCATTGCGCAGGAGCAGTTTCTTGTGTACATCCCGGGTAGCCCTGGCCACGATATACTTACAGCCCAGGTCTTTCAGCAGCACCGTGATCTCCAGGACCGTCTGGAAGTTCTCCCCGATGGCTATGACTGCCAGGTCGAAATTGCGGATACCCAGAGTCTCCATAAAACGCTCCTCTGTGGCATCCCCGATCAGGATCTGGCCAATCAGACCTACGGCATCATCTGCCCTGTCCTCATTGTGGTCTATGGCCATGACCTCATGGCCGTTCTCTATGAATTTCCTGGCCATATGGCGCCCAAAGCGCCCCAGGCCAATGATTAAGACGGATTTCATGTCCCTACTCCTCCCCTTTCTATACTTATCCGACCTGCACCTTCTCCAGGGGCAGCCTGGAATTGACCACCCGTTTCTCTGAGGAGAAGGCCAGCAGCATGGTGATAGATCCCACCCGGCCACAGAGCATCAAAAATGCCAGCAACAGCTTGGAAGCCATCCCCAGTCCCGGGGTGACTCCCAGGGTCAGGCCCACTGTTGCCATGGCAGAAACCGCCTCAAACAGGGCTGTCAGCAGTGGCAGCTCCTCCAATGCGGAAATGATTACACTGACTATGGAAGTCAACAGCAGGTACGTCATGATGACACAGGATGCTGTCCTTGTGATCCCTTCATCCATCCTGCGGCCAAACATCTCAATATTCTTCTTCCTGCGGAAGGTTGCCAGGATACTGATGCACAGGACCCAGAAGGTGGTGGTCTTGATACCCCCCGCCGTGGAACCGGTGGAACCGCCCACCAGCATAAGGCAGATCATCACGAAGATCCCTCCTTCTGTCATCCGGGCCAGGTCCACGGTATTGAAGCCTGCCGTCCTGGCGCTGACCGACTGGAACAGGCTGGCATTGATCCGCTCCCCCACAGACAGTCCCGCATACAGGGGCTGGTTCCATTCCAGCAGGAGAAAGGTGGCCGCACCCAGGATCACCAGGCCTACACTGATGGACAATACCATCTTGCTCTGAAGGGCCAGGCGCCTCAGGCAGAACTTACGGACACGAAGATCACTCCACACGAAGAAGCCCAGGCCTCCCACGAAGATCAGCAGTTCTATAACCACACACACGTACCAGTTTCCAGCCATACCCGTCAAGGAAGAAAAATGACCTGTCTCCCCGCCCATCAAGTCAAACCCGCCGTTACAGAATGCGGATACGGAATGGAAAATGGCATAATAGATCCCCTTTCCCACCCCGAACCTGGGAATAAAGTCAAAACTCAGCAGGATCGCCCCCACCAGTTCCACCGTCCCCGTCCCCAGGGCAATGAACCTGGCCATGCGCACGATACCGCCGATCTGGGGAGCAGATATGGAATTCTGCATCAGGGAACGCTGGCTTAAACCGATCTTCTTCCCGGCCAGTACCATCACGATAATGGCCACCGTCATAAATCCCACCCCGCCGATCTGGATCATGGCCAGGATCACCAATTGCCCGAACAGGGTCCAGTGGGTGGCGGTATCAAACCGGATCAGCCCTGTGACACAGGTGGCCGAGGTGGCTGTAAAAAAGCAGTCGGAAATCCCCGTACTGCCAACTCCCCTGGTGGCAACCGGCAGCGCCAGCAGGAATGTCCCTAATAAAATAATAAAGAGATATCCCCCCAATATGATTTTCATAGGTGATATGCTCTGCCACAAATTATACCTTCGTCTCAAAATAATACCCCTTGTCCATTTTCACAAAAAAGCACCAGGGCCGGAAAATCCCGGCCCTGCAACTGGCATCCCGCGTATCCTAATACTCCTTCGCTTCTTCCTCGCCGTTCAACACCCGCAGCGCCCCCTGGGCCAGGGCCAGCAGTTCGTCCTCACCGGGATATACCGTGAAAGGCGCGATCCACTCTGCATACTCCTTCAAGGCAGCTACCACATCTGCGCCATAGGCGATCCCGCCTGTGACGATAATCTGGTCCACTTTGCCATGCAGCACACAGGCCATAGAGCCAATGTCCTTGGACACCTGGAGCAGGAAAGCCTGCTTGGCCTCTGCCGCCTTCTCATCCCCCTCATTGGCACGCTTTGTCACTTCCCGCATGTCGTTGGTGCCCAGGTAAGCGTTAAATCCTCCCTTGCCCACTACCTTGCCATACACTTCCTTCTCTGTGTATTTCCCGGAGAAGCACATCTTGATCAGCGCACCACTGGGCACTCCGCCGGCACGTTCCGGAGAGAAAGCGCCGTCCCCGTCCAGGGCATTGAATACATCGATGACATGTCCACACTCATGGGCACCTACAGACACACCGCCGCCCATATGCACCACGATCAGTCGCAGTTCCTCATAAGGCTTTCCCACTTCCCTGGCATATCTCTTGGCCACGGCCTTCTGGTTCAGCGCATGGAAGATACTCACCCTGGGCAGTTCCGGCACACCGGAATACCTGGCAATGGGCATCAGTTCATCCACCACCACAGGATCCACGATATAGGAAGGCACTCCAATGGAATCTGCGATCTCCCTGGCCAGAATGCCCCCTAAATTGGAAGCATGCTGTCCCTGGACACCGGCCTTCAAGTCCTCCAGAAGAGCGTCTGTCACTGCATAGGTGCCGCCGGGAATGGGCTTGAGCATCCCACCGCGCCCCACTACCACATTCAAGGACTTCAAGTCAAAGTCCTTGGACTCCAACAGGTCCGTGATGATCTTCTTGCGGAAATCCTTCTGGTCCACAATGGTGGCATACTGGCTGATCTCCTCTGTGGAGTGCCGCAGCGTCTCTTCAAATAGAAGGATCTCATCCTCGAACACACCGATCTTGGTGGAGGTGGAACCAGGGTTAATAATCAGACTTTTGATCGCCATTTTCTTCTTCCTCCTGCTTGCTCTATCAATTACTTGGTTTATCACATAATCCATTGCCATATCAAATACATCTGTAGCCAGATCCAGGATATCATCCGGCATTCTTCCTCATCTCCTCGGCCACCACCGCAGCCAGGGCAATGGAATTCACCTTGGTCTCGAAGGTGTCGGAACGGCTGGTCAAGATCACTGGAACCTTGGTACCTGTGAGAATGCACCCGTTCTTCACCTTCACCATATGTACAATGGCCTTGTATACCAGGTTCCCCGCATGGATATCCGGGAACAGCAGCACATCTGCATCCCCCTGGATCTTGCGGTCCGTGGCACCCTTGTGCTTGGCCGCCTCGGCATCAATGGCCAGGTCCAGGGACAGGGGACCGTCCACGATGCAGTCCGTGATCTTCCCTTCCTGGCACATCTTCGTCAGTTCATCTGCTTCCACGGTCACCGGCATCTTGGGATTCACCACCTCCACGGCAGCCAGGGGTGCCACTTTGGGCAGGGATACGCCGCAGGCCTTGCACACGGGAATGGTATTCTCAATGATATGAACCTTGTCCTCCAGGGTAGGATATGTGATAAATGCCACATCCGTCAAAAACAGCAGCCTGTCGATGCCCGGGATCTCGAACACGCACACATGGGACAGGGGCTTGCCCGTGCGCAGGCCCACTTCCTTGTCCAGCACGCTCTTGAGGAAATTCTTGGTGTCAATCAAGCCCTTCATGTACATGTCTGCCTTGCCCTCATGGGCCAGTTTCACGGCCCTCAGGGATGCCTGGATCATATCCGGCTCATGGATGATCTCATATCCTGTCAGATCCATCTGGATCTGGTCTGCTATCTCACGGATCTTCCCCTCATCTCCCACCAGGATCGCATCTGCGATACCCCTGGCCTTCGCTTCCTTCACCGCCTCCAGCACTGCGGAGTCCTGGGCCACGGAAACAGCCACTGTCTTCCTGCCGCACTCCTTGACTTTCGCCACAATGTCATCAAACCCCTGTTTCATTCGTCAAACTTCCTTTCTGCCCGATCCGGCATTCTTTATATGCGCAAAAATACGCCCTAAAACGGCGGGAGCGCTGTAAGCGCTTTTTTGCGAATGGCGCGGGCTGAACATGGCCTTTTTTCATTTCCCTGCGCCTTGTGAAAATAGTAACACATGCTTTTCTAAAATGCAAGTGTGTCAATGGTATATCCTGCCAGGATTCCCAGCACCCCGGACAGCACGATGACCAGGATGGGATGGGCCTTCCTAAATGCCAGCACCAGGGATACCGCAAAAATCACTGCCGATACCCCGAAAGACACCTGTAACAGGTTATCCAGGGATATTCCTTCCGGGAAAAACACCGCGCTCCCCGTGGTGAAGAGCGCCGCACCGATCAGCCCTACCACCGCAGGCTTCAGCCCGGACATGCAGCCCTTCACGATCCTGCTGTTCTGGAACCTGTCAAAGCATTTTGCCACCGCCAGCACGATCCCGAAGGAGGGCAGCACCACCCCCAGGGTGGCACAGAACGCCCCGAAGATCCCCCCTGTCTCCTGGCCCACATAGGTGGACATGTTCACGGCAAAAGGCCCCGGCGTACTCTCACTGACTGCAATAAAGTTCACGATCTCCTCCAGTGTCAGCCATCCATGGGCCAGCACTTCCTCCTGAACCAGGGGCAGCATGGCGTACCCGCCTCCGAAGGTGAAGGCCCCGATCTTGAAGAACACCCAGAAAAGGATCAGATACTTCATGCCCTGTGCCTCCTTTCTGCCAGGATGGAACTGATAAGGCCCACGCCTGCACAGCCCGCTATCACCAGCAGCACATTTACCTGGAAGAAGGCAACACAGACCAGGGCCGCCACCATGATCCCATAGGCGATGCCGGATCTGGGACACTGCTTATACATGGAATAACAGGCCTTGGCAATCAGCGCCAGCACCCCTGCCCGGATCCCCTCAAAGGCATACTGCACCGGCTTCAGTTCCTGGAACTGCCTAAGCACAAAGGAAATGCCTAATATAATGAAGAAGGAAGGCAGCACCACCCCCAGGGTAGCAAGGAAAGCCCCTGCAAAACCCGCTGTCCGATAGCCAACAAAAGTAGCTGCGTTGATGGCAATGGGTCCCGGAGTAGACTCTGCAATGGCCACAATCTCCAGGATGTCCTGGTCGGAAATCCACTTCTGCCTGTCCACCACTTCCTTCTGGATCAGAGGGATCATGGCATAGCCGCCTCCGAAGGTGAAGGCCCCGATCTTCAGGAAGGTAAGGAAGAGAGCGATGAGCCTGCTGCCTGTCCTGGGTCTTGCCTCCTCTTCTATTTCCATAGTCTCCATAGAATTGTCTGTATTTTGTCTTCTCAATGATCCGTTCCTTTCCTCTTCTCCTGGTCCGTCCGGCCCTGCTTCCCCTTTCTGTTCCACTGCCAGCAATGCCTTGTTCCCATCACCTGGCGGTGCCATCGGTCAAGAGTCCCAGGATCCCCTCCAGGCTGTCCACCTTTGCGTACAGATATCTGCACAGTTCCGCATCCGGTTGGGTCTGGTCCGGCACCATGACTACCCTGCACCCTGCCCGGTAGGCACTGATGACCCCGTTGGGAGAGTCCTCCACTGCCATGCATTCCTCCGGGGCTACTCCCAGTTCTTCACAGGCATAACGGTATACATGGGGAGAGGGCTTCCCCTCCGGCACCTGGCGGGCACTGATAAGCCTGTCAAAGTACCCATACAGCCCGACCCTGCGCAGATACTCTTCCGTGCGCCCTAAGTCTGTGGCCGTGACCACTGCCGTCACGACCTGCTGCCCTTTCAGGGCTTCCAGCAAAGCAAGGGCACCCGGCTTGCACCGGATACCCTCTTTTCCCAGATATTCCTCCATCAGTTCCTGGCGCTTCGCCCGGACCAGTTCCAGGTCCACATCTGCCCCGAACCATTCCTGCAGCTGCCTTGCAGAAAAAGGCCGTCCCAGGCTGCGCATGGCCAGGGCCTGTTCATCCGTCATCCTGTAGCCGAAGAATGCCATGGCTGCAGGCCAGCAGGTCCGATAATATCTCTCCGTGTCAATCAAGGTACCATCCATATCAAAACAGATCGCCTGCATATCCACCTAATCCTCTTTCCCCTGGTTTTTCCTCCTGCGCTTATGGACATGCCTTCCCACCAGGATACAGGCGGCTGCCAGAACCAGGAGTCCTGCTCCGATGGCTATCTTCATTTTACTGGTATCTTCTCTTTCCGTCAACTGGAAAATCCCCTCCTTCTCCATGGAAAACTCCACATAGCTGCCTACGATGGCTGCCGGGACCTCCGTATATGTGCCGTCTGCCTGGTACAGACTCACAACAACCCGGTCTGTGTGGATCTCTTCCCCACAGAGTACCCGGACTTTGAAGGCACCTGTGTATGGCTGGTCAGACACAATCTCCAGCTTTGTCCCTTCGGCCACTTCCGTGACCTGCAGTTCCATGTCCGGCAGGAATTCCCCCTGCACCAGCACCCTGGGCCTGCCATTCTCCCCCCTGCCTCCAGACAGGGTTGATACCCATCTCTCGTACTGGGCTTCCAGCACCCTGCTGCCAGTGACAAAGGAAGAATCAAATTCCGGCCAGAACCCGAAGCACCCTTCCTTCGGGGGCACCTGGGGAATCTGGTCTTCCTCCAGGCTGTCCCCGTAATGGCAGGAGAAGGAAGCCAGTTCTCTCCCGTCTGCCTGGAATACCACCGTGAACACCGAGAAAGCCTCCGGGACTCCCTCCCTGCTGCAGAACTCCGGGTAAGGCAGGGGCACGGCACCGCCTGCATAGCCAATGGCATCCACCCCTGGCACATTGCCCTCCACGTAGTAATTGTCATACAGGATGCCTTCCTCCTCCAGGGAGCCTGCTATGGATCCGGCACACTCCCCCGTGACCTCCAGGGACGGGTAGGCGTAACTATAGAATACATCACAGCCTTTTCCCGCAATGCCCCCTACATAATCCTTGCCGGATACCTCACCCAGCTGGTAACAGTTCCTCACACAATAACTGGAAGAACCAGCAATGCCACCCACGAAGCTCCCCCCGGTACTGGATACTTTCCCATAAGACTCGCAGGAAATCACTGCCCCATGGTCAGCCTTGCCCACGATACCTCCTATGCCATCCTTTTTGCCAGTGATATCCCCCTTGTTGAGGCTTTCCCGGATCACGGCCTTTACTGTCTGCTCGATGTGGAAGCTCTCTGCCCCCGTCACCGTAATGTCTTCCTCCGGGTCAAAGTCGTACTCCGTGGCCACCTGCCCCACGATCCCGCCCACATTGGTATCTGCCTCAACCAGACCCTGGTTGACACAGCGTGTCACCTTGCCCTGCTGGAAGGAATCCGTGTCGTAGTATACGGGGGTAGTGCCTGCCTCCTCATCCGAGGCATCCGACAGGGTAATCCCTTCATAGCAAAACAGATCATCCCGCAGTTCCCGGACAGACTTTCTCAACACCCTGGCCTGGTCAAACACCGCGTCCACATTGGCAGATGTCTGGTCGCTTCCCTGTTCCAGCACGGTGACTAACTGATCCAGATGGTCTCCTGCTGCCTCCAGTTCTTTGTTCAGCACTTCCAGGTTCCCCTTGACAAGGCCGTTTCTGTCATTGGAAGCATTGGTCATATTGGTCAGATGTCCACCTGTACTGTCCCCGAACCTCCTTAAGGCCGCCCGGTAACTCTCCCTTTCATCTGGCACCTGGATGGTAATGTCCCCGATCACATCCCCACCGCTGACTGTCACATCCTTCAGGTTCCCACCTTCCTTATCTGCATTTCCCTGTCCTTCCAGATCCCTACCCAGCTGTTTCAAGTCATTTCCGATCCCTGTCAGTTCCTGGTTATAGAGATACCACAGGTCAGTGGTGATGGTGGACAGATTACCTGACGCCGTGCCCACATTTCGCAGATTGGCAGTGAGGGCCTTGGACAGGGCCGAAGCCTGGCTGCTATATCCACTCAGGTCCTCATGGGCCTTCTCCATAAGGTCAAGCAGTTTCTCTGCCTCCCGGTCGATCTCGCCTAATTTGTCCTCCAGGTACTGGATCTCCAGAAAAGGCTCCATCTGACCCACAACACCCCCTACGTCCTTCCGCCCCAGGATGTGGCCTGTATTGGTACAGTTCTGCACATACCCCTGGTGCAGCCGGCCTATGATTCCTCCGGTGTTGTAACCCACATGGGGATACCCCACTGTTCCCATATTGGTACAGTAGTAGACCTTGCCTCCGCTGTATCCGGCAATGCCTCCGGTATCCACATAGGATCCCATGTCTGCTGTCTGTTCTGCCTCCTCCAGTCTCCCCATGGTAAGATCCTCCAGTTCATAGGAAATTTCCTGGGTGGAAATATTGACACTGCCGGAATTCTCACAGTGGTTCAAGGTTCCCAGGTTACTGCCACAGATCCCGCCGGTAGCCCGGCTGCCGGTCACTATGGCCTGGGAGGTACATCCCCGGATCTGGCCGTTTTCCCCATTGACGCCTGCCAGCCCTCCTACCTCTTCCTGTCCGGCCACAGATCCTGACACCTTGCAATTCAGGATGCTGCCATAGTTTACCCCCACCAGCAGGCCTGCCCTGCTTTTGCTGCCTTCCGGATGCACCCTGCCGGAGACCTCCAGGCTGCGCACGATGCCGCCCTCCTGGATATACCGGAACAGACCCACCGCAGAACCTGCACCCTCCAGTTCCAGGCGGGAAATCCGATGTCCACCCCCGTCAAATGTGCCCCCAAAACTGGGAATCATCAGATCCCTGTGCTCTTCCAGGACAATGTCTGCGGTCAGCATCACATATTTATCCCTGGACCAGGCATCCAGCCCGCAATCTGCTGCCAGCCTGGCCAGATCCTCCTCTGATGCCACCTCTATCACCGTTACATCCTCCTGGCGATCCGGATAGACCGCCCCAACGGCTCCCGCCTTATATTCCTGGTAGGAATGGCTGCCTTCTTCCGCAGATACCGTCACCGGTGTTGTAATTAGGAGAACATCACACAGGAAAATCGACATATTCGTCATAATTTCTCTGCGGATCTTTGGCATATATTGTCTGTTTCTGCTGTTTATATGCTTATTCATGGTACACCTCCCCCTGTTTTTCCACATTTGCATCTGCTTTTTCTGTGTCATTCGTGTCATCTATGTCATGCTCTGGCCCGTCATCTATGTCATATTCCGGTATGTCTTCCCTGTCCGTTTCCTGGCCGCCGGATTCCTCCTGAAGTGGCCCTTCTATCCGGGGCACTTCTCCAGACTCTTCCCGTTCTGCCCAGTCCATCTTTTCCACCGTGTCCCTGGCCCGGACCACAGCACCCATCTCCCCGTCTATGACGCCAGAGAATTCCCCGTCTATGACGCCATTGATGTAACCTTTGATGTGGCCATTCATCCGGATCCGCCCTCCCTGGGGAAGTGGTTTCACCGTATCCCGTTTCAAGGTAAACGCCGTCTTCTCTATGATGATATCGCCCACCAGCAAGGTCTGTGGCAGCACCAGCAGCACCAGGGCAATGCTTGTCAAGGTCCCCCGCCCCAGGGCCAGGCCAATGGCTGCCACCACCGCGTTGGAAGATACGTTGCTGATGATGAAACCTGCTGCCACCAGCATGGAACCGCTTGTCACTATGGTGGGGAATGCCTGGTTCAAGGTCTCCACAATGGCTTTCTTGATAGGCATGTAGCTTTTCAGTTCCATGTATCTGCTGGTGATCACGATAGCATAGTCAATGGTGGCCCCCATCTGGATGGCAGATACCACCAGATATCCCAGGAAATACACCGGCTCATCCAGCAGGTATGGCAGGGAAAAATTCATCCAGATACTACCCTGGATCGTTACCACCAGCAGTACCGGCAATCCTGCCGACTGGAAGGTAAACAACAGGATCACCATCACAAACAGGGCCGTCAGCACAGTGATAATGGTATTGTCCATGCCAAAGGAATCACTTAAGTCCTTATTGCTGGTGGAATTGCCCACCAGGTAGATGGAGTCATAGTCGTAAACCCCAGCCACCGTGTTCCGGATCCGCTCCAGGGCCTCATAGGTCTCCTCTCCCTCCACAGGGACGGACAGTTCCAGCACAAAACGGCTGTAGTCCTGCCCCAGGAGCTGATCCCGGGCAATACTGATCTGGGAATAAGCATCTGTCAGTGTTTCCTCCAGATCTTCCTCCAGGGTCACATTGCCGCTCTCCTTCTGGTCATAGATAAACAGGAACATATCGATCAAGGGTACCCTGTACTGCCCAACCCCGTTCAGCAATGCACCATAGTTGCCCTGGTTTACCGCATAGGCCGAGTACAGCAGATTGGCAAACTCAATATCCATGTCGATCAGTTCGGAAAACTCCCTGGGGGAGAGTTGTTCCGTGAGCATATACCCGTCCATGGCTTCAATGTTGGCCAGGCCCATACAGGAATTGACCTCCTCCATGGAGGATAGCGCCTTGAGTGCCCTGGCTTCTTTCTCATAATCCCCGTTTGGCACAAGCACTGCCAACTGGTTGATCACCCCGAACTTCTGGTTCACCATGCTCACGGAGAACCGGTTCGCACTCATGGTCTTGGACTCCAGGGTATTCACGTCATACACGTACCTGGCTTTTCCTGACAGCACCGCAGACAGGATCACCGCCGCCACCATCAAGGGCGGCATGATATAGCGGGTATGTACACAGAATTTGCCCACAGCCGTAATCTTAGGCACAAAACTCTTGTGATGGGAACCGTCAATGGCACGGGCAAATGTGAGAAGCAGGCCGGGCATCAGGAAGAACACCGACACCAGGCTCAGCACAATGGCCTTAGCCAGCACGATCCCCATGTCATACCCGATCCTGAACTGCATGAACATCAGCGCCACCATGCCGGACACGGTGGTCAGGGAACTGGAGGAGATCTCCGGAATGGCCTTGCTCAAGGCCACAATCACTGCCTCCCTGGCATCCTTGTCCTCGTGCTCCTCCATAAAACGGTGGCAGAGAATGATGGCATAGTCCACTGCCAGGGCAAGCTGCAGCACCACCGCTATGGAATCCGTCACAAAGCTGATGGTGCCAAACCAGTAATTGGTCCCTTTGTTCAGGATGGCTGCCACAATAAAGGTCATCAGGAAAACCGGGATCTCCGCGTAGGTGGTGGAGGTAAACAGTAAGACTGCCACAATGACTACCCCGGCAAGCAGCAGGATCACGATCATGTCATCGCTTAAGTCATCTGCATCCCGTTCCTCCTGCCCAATGTCAGAACTATAATAGACATCATAGCCGGACAATTCCTCCAGCACGGCCTGGAGCTTCTCCTGGGTGGCTGCCTCCCCTGCATCCCCGTCAAAAGTAACCTCCAGAAGTGCCTCCATTTCATGATAGTGCTCCTCACTGTCATCAAAATCCAGCATACTGACACCATCCATGGCTTCTACCTGGTCGGCCAGGGCCTGGGCCTCCTCCAGCGTCACATTACATACCATAATCCGGGCCGTGCCATAGGTGATGAACTGCTCCTCCATAAGGTCCAGGCCCCGCCTTGTCTCCGTGGTATCCGGCAGGTAGCTGGTCAAGTCATTGTTCACTTTCACCTTATCCATGGACACCAGACAAAACAGGATCAGCATGATGAACACCAGATAGAATCCCTTCCGCTTGTCAACGATCAGCGTGGACAACTTGATCATGAAAGACTCCTCTTTCTTCTCTTTTCCCATTTGCCCCTATACTCCTCTCTGCGAAAAAATACCACCTGCACGGTTGTCATCCCAGTGGTCCGCCTGCATGCAGTCTCCTGCAGGACGGACTATCGGGTTAGCAGCCTCCTTTAAAGCAACATACATAAACGCAATGCGAAATTTACAAGTGTGCTTTAATAGACAAGTGTTGATTTTCTTTTCAAAGGATATTATAATGGAGATTGCAGAAAAGACAATAAACAGTTTCAGACAGCATGATGAATAATAGACATTTTCTTACGTATCTGTCTATAATTTATGAAGTCTTTAGAAACAGGAAAGAAATGAGATATATTGGAACAGTTTGGTGGCCTGTCCGGGCTGTCATGATATATCCGATGCCGGACACAGACAGGTATCGCCCACCATGGGCATGTATCTGTCCCGCAGGCTACGTTACGCACACAGACGGGGCACAGCTGCCAGCATATGCCCTCCTCTTTGGAAAGGCGCCAGACATGAGTACAAGACAGGACTCCAGCCCACACCCCGGATCTCAAGCCAGTATGCCCCAGGTCCCCGGCTCCCAGCCTCCTAACCCCCTAACCCACAGACTCTCCTCTTCAGAAAAATCTCTGCCGAAAAAGACTGACCGCCGGGTACGCAGGACAAAAGCCCTGCTGCAGCAGGGCCTGATAGAACTGATGAAGGAAAAGGAGATCAAGGATATCTCCGTAAAGGAATTGTCCGACCTGGCAGACATCAACCGGGGCACCTTCTACCTCCACTACAACGACATCTACGATATGCTTGCCAAAATGGAGGATGAACTCTTCGTGGAATTCCATGAGATCCTGACCCATACCCTGGAGGATCAGACA
The DNA here is from genome assembly GCA_910586215.1 of uncultured Acetatifactor sp. GTDB lineage: Bacteria > Bacillota > Clostridia > Lachnospirales > Lachnospiraceae > Acetatifactor. Next base: position 85,273 of record CAJUGH010000018.1, read on the forward strand.
GGGCATCCAGGCATCTCCCAGGAGACCACCCTGCAGAATGTCTTCTCCTTCCTGGAGCGCCACCGCGATGTGGCCCAGGCCATGATGGGACCCCATGGGGACCTGGCCTTCGTGAACCGCTTGAAAAAGCTGGTGCAGGAACGGCTCTACACCATCCTGTCCCAGAAGGCCCCCTCCCAGGACTGTGACTATGTGGATGCCTTCGCCGTGGCGGGCTGCATCGGTGTCATAGAGACCTGGCTGAACCACCCCTCCCCCAGGCCACCGGAAGAAATGGCTGCCCTGTGCAGCCGGATGCTGGCCAGGGGACTGTTCCCATGAAGCGCCCTGGCCCGTCCGGGCGGCCTGTGATGGGCATCTGCCCGGCTATCTGCTCCCTTCTCTACAAGGCTTTGTACTGCTCCTGTAGATATTCCAGCAGTCCCTCACAGCCCTCCGATACATCCCGGTATGTGGCATCGAAATCACCGGTATACCAGGGGTCTGAGATGTCCCGGTCTGAGCCCGCGAAAGACAGGAGCTTGTGGATCTTCCCCTCCGGGTCGCGGCCCAGCATCCGGCGCATGTTGCGGATGTTGACGCTGTCCATGCCGATGAGGTAGTCGTATTTCCCATAGTCTGACTGCTTAAGCTGGACGGCCCGCTTTCCGGCACAGCCGATGCCATGCTCCGCAAGTTTGGTCCTGGCAGGCGGGTAGACAGGGTTGCCTATGCCATTCCAGATCTCCTCCGTACTAGTGGCGGCAGAGGCGATGTGGAACTGGTCGGAAAGGCCGGCTTTTTCTACCATGTCCTTCATGATGAACTCGGCCATGGGGCTGCGGCAGATGTTGCCGTGGCACACAAAAAGTATCTTAATCATGTTAGTTTTTCCTCCTAAAATGCTTTGATTTGCCGTGTTTTGGCGCGATTTGCAGGGTTTGCTTTTTCCGTGGAGATTGTGAAAAATGTAACGAAAATGGCAAAACGGGGCATATTGATTCCGTCAATCATAGTAAAAACGTAGTAGGAAGTGGGGTGTTTACTACTGTGGTATTTTAGCATAAGTCAATCCATTACGCTATCAAACTCAAATCGAAAATACATCTATTACGTCATCTACTAAATTTGCATACCTGTTTTCTCTTTTAAATAATTATCACAGTTTTCATCTAAGACATGTTTATGCTTGCACAAAAAATCTGATACAAATGGCGCCACCCAATATTGTGAATCTTCTGGTGGAGCAGCTCCCACATCCAGATAATCAGTATAATCACATGACATAATAAGTAGTGGACGAATTAATACGACCAAAAACAGAAAAGATATCGTAACAAATACCGCCGCTTCACTAAATTCATCACATTTTTCTTTTACCTTTTTTCTTTGAATCAGTTGATTAAATGATTCATTATAAAATAGATACCCATTAGAATGGACGTAATTATTGAGCTTATCCGCCAATTTATCAAATGAATCTTTCAAATTATACTGTTGTACAGCCTTCTTAGCTGCCGGATGAGATGCAATGCATTTCAATACAGAACCAATATGCAAATCATTTTGTTGATTATGTACCCAATCCCAAATATTTTTTTCATCAACGCTTAAATCATTTATTTCTACGAACTGAGTAAAATCACTTTTATCAGCTACTGCAAATTGATATACATAATAAAACAAATCATCCCGAAACTTTCTAAGGAGAGAATAGGCATCTGCAAAATTAGCATTCATACAACAATAACGAATACTTTCCATTGTTCTGGTAGCCGAGTCAAGAATGATACTACTGCTAACTACTCCAGTTCTTCTAAGTACGGACATATCCCTTCCCATGGAAAGATATCCCAATTCATTAAGGAAATCTCTTATTTCTGTTAAGATTTCCAATAAACGATTAAACTCCGGCTCCCGACTTACATCATACCTATTTTTTTCAAATACATTTGTTGATGTAAACATATAAATCCTCTTTCATTTTCGCATCTCTAAAAAATAACTACTTGAATATTCTATCATAAAACCATGTATTATGGTATAGAAAATAAACGAAAAAATGCCCTGCCGAAGCAGGGCGCAAAAACTCTCCTTATTTAGATTGCCCGAAACATTTTCTGTGAAACAGGCTTCTCCTCCTTGTTCTTTTCCAATTCCTTTCTGGCGTTCTCCAAGTCCTCCATCCGGCGCAGCTCGTCCGTGGCATCTTCCAAGCCAAGGTGCGTGTAGGTATTTGATGTCGCCCCGATATCGCTATGCCCCATCAGGTACTGTAGCGTCTTGGGGTTCATGCCTGA
>CAJUGH010000019.1 GCA_910586215.1 uncultured Acetatifactor sp.
TCCGGATGGGGATCCACACAGGGGCAGCGGATGTGGAAGTCCCTGCTGGGGATCCGATAGGAGTTTTGGGACTTGCAAAAGTATGCAAATTCCAGCATAATAGATTTGTTTCTAATTTGTTACTAAATAGTACGGATTTTACCAGATTCGAAAGGACTTCAAAGCTGAACTTTTCCCTGTTCATATGGCATTTAAGGGATGTTCATTTGGAAGAATTTATGGGAACATATTTGAATCCGGGAAATAAAGGATTCCAGGAAATCCTGCAGGCAGAATATGTGGATAAGACCGGCTTGACGCATTGCCTACGGACATAAATCTTTAGATGTTACTATTTTCAGACAATAATACCTCCAGGAAGAAAAATCCCGGAGGTATTATTGTCTATGGGCGCCAGCCTGGACAGCCCAGAAGCAATCTTTTACTGCTTCACGGGAGACAGAAATGTCAGCCCTGTGCCCATATTGCGTCACCCCATGGTGTTCACAGACATCTTCCGGTATTCCCGGGGTGACATTTTCATTTTTTTCTGAAAGATCTGATTGAAGAACCTGGTATCCTCATAACCGATCTGGTGAGCAATTTCCTGTATGGACATATCGCTGCAGATGAGCAGCTCACAGCTCTTCTCCAGGCGCTTTTTCTGTAGGTACTCGGAGGCGGTGAAACCTGTCTCCTGCTTGAATTTGCGGGACACATACTGCAGGCTGTAATGGTATTTCTGGCAGAAATCCCCCAACAGGGCCTTGCCCTGGTAGTGGGTATCCAGGTACTGGACGGCCTCCAGCACAATGGTGCTCTGGGGCTGGATCTGGTCTTTTGCGACTTCCCCGCAAAGTACCCGGCGCATGGTCAGGATCAGGATCTCCATCAGGCGACCCCGGAAGATTTCTGTGTATCCCACATTTTTGTTCAGATATTCGGCCTGGGCGCCGGTGAGAAGCTGCAGGATACGTCCATCCTCATCCCGGAAAATGCGGTTGACGGCATTCTGGCCCGAATACTGTTTATAATATCGCATCAGGCATACGCGCATCAGTTCATCGAAGGTTCTGCACCCCCGCAGGGTATAATCAATGACTTCTGGCAGGAACATACAGTTGATGAGGGTGAAGTTGGCAGTCTGCGCATAACTGTGTACACTGTCGTAATCCATGATAAAATAGTCCCCCTCCCGGATCACGGTAGTGCTTCCGTTCAAGGTATGCAGGGCACAGCCGCCCGTGACATAGGCCAGTTCAAAGAAGTGGTGTTGGTGGTTTCCGATATCTACCTGCCAGAAGGGCAGCACAGCCACTTTATCATCTACCGTGATCGCTTCCTCAGGCAGTTCCAGCATAAGGGTACTTTTTGGCATATACGCTCTCTTTCCGTTGTTTTTTGTTTTTCCCAGTTTTTCCAGTTGTCTCTATATGGGTTAAAATCACCTCTGTTTTTGGATAAATCCCTGTCTTTTATATAAGTTTACTATCTGTTAGGATAAAAAGCAAGAAAAACTCATGAAAATGACGAAAAGTAGGTGCATCCGTTACTGTGAACGGAGTGAACAGTAATGCATCCAAGAACAGTATATGGGATAAGATATTCAGGGAGAGGCAACAGAAAGGAACAGGCAGAGGTGGTATTCCTGGATAGGATAGAGGCGCCGGACTTCAGAAGGAGGTGGTGTGAGGCTGTTTACCAGCAGGGTGGCATGGCAGAGAGGCGCCATGCACGGGGACATGTATTTCCGGAAGGAGACGTGGAACGTCCGTGAAGGCGGGCAGGATGGGGAGAAAAGGGAGAAGGTCGTTAAGAGGATTGGAGGTATTCGTATGAAGAGAAAAAAATGGATGGCACTTTTTATGGCACTTGTCCTGACGGCAACAGCATTGGCAGGGTGTGGCAAGGAAGATGACAAGACCGGGGATGACGGCAGCACGGTCCAGGAGGGCAGTTCCGGGCAGGCGGAGGGCACAGGCCAGGTGGATGGGTCCACAGCGGACGGTAGCACAGGCCAGGAAGATGCAGGGATCACTTTCCCCCTGGCAGAGCCTGTTACCATGAGCATGTTCGCCGTGTCTGCCACCACCACGGGAACAGAGCTTCCCGACAATGTGGCGTTCCAGAAGATGGCGGAACTGACCAATATCAACTGGAAGGTAACATCCTCCAGTGCCGGGGATATCCAGGAACAGAGAGGGACCCTGCTCAATACAGGGGACTATCCGGATGTGCTGTATAAATCCGGTATCGGAAGTGATGACATTGCAAAATACGGCATGCAGGGTATCTTCCTGCCCCTGGAGGATCTGATCCGGCAGCATATGCCTCATCTGACGGCCGTGCTGGATGAGAGAAATGCATGGAACGAGATCACCTCTGCCGATGGACATATCTACAGCCTTCCCTTCATTGACCAGCCGGGACTACAGAATATCCTTATGTGGATCAATGTGCGGTGGCTGGACAAAGTAGAGATGGAAGAGCCAGACAGCTGGGAGTCTTTGTATGAGGTCTTGAAGGCTTTCAAGGAGAAGGATCCCAATGGCAATGGAAAAGCCGATGAGATTCCCTATGTGGCCAACACGGCCCTGCTTCCCTTCTATCTGTTCGGATACGACCTGCCAGTGGACATGAACTCCTTCTGTGCAGTGAACGATGAGGACCAGATTGTGTATTCCATGGCAAATGACGACTGGTATGATTACCTGTACTGGATGCACAAGTTCTACGAGGAAGGTCTGATGAATGACGATGCCTTCCAGGCGACCCCGGACAAGCAGTATGCCACCGGTCCCGATGATATCTATGGTCTGTTCCTGGGATGGTCTCCTTCCGAGACAGTGGGCGCGGACCTGGCTGAGGGCTATGACTATAAAGTCATGGATCCCTGGGGATCAAACAGCCTGAGTACCACATCAGGCATCACCGAAGGGGGACTGTGTATCACGGATGTATGTGAGAATCCTGCCTTAGTCTGTGCGTGGGCTGACTATTTCTACTCCGAGGAGGGCGGTACCCTGATGCAGCTTGGCATCGAGGGGGAGAGCTTCCGGTGGAGGGAGGACGGTCTCTGGGAGTGGATCCTGGACGGGGATGCTGGCAGCGAGGAAATGGAAGTGCGGGATGCTTATATCCTACAGGGTTATGCCCATTGCCCGGGGCTGGTGCCGTCCTTCTACGCAGAGAAGAAATACCGCGAGGGCAACAGCGTGTCCGGCGGTCTGGAAGGCACCAGGGTGGCACAACTGGCGGCGAAGCCTTTCCCCAGGATCCAGCTTACCGAGGAGGAACAGGCCGAGGCAGGGACCATCACGGCAGACCTGTTCAACTATGCCTGGCAGTATCAGGCGGAGGTGATCACCGGGATCCAGGATCTGGACAGTACCTGGGAGGATTACCTGGCCCGGATGGAAGAAATGGGTTCCACCAAGTACGCGGAAATGTACAATTCCAAGTACCAGGAGATGAAGAAATAGAGATGCGGGTACAGGGTTTTCCCCGTGTATCGTCTGTCATATTCCAAATGGCACTGCTGTAAGAAGTGGCATGGCAGGAAGCGTGGATATAGACTGTAAAGATGGACTGGTATGCGTGCAAGAGGGGTATACTTCCCCTCCTGCACGCATGGGAGCGTATATATGAAAAAAACGAAAAATAAGAATATGACAATACAGCGCAGCCCCTTTTTCAAGAGGCTGCGTATCGACCTTCGGGACAACTGGACCATCTATCTGATGGTGCTGATTCCCCTGGTATGGCTGATTGTGTTTTGCTATGTGCCCATGGGTGGGATCCAGCTTGCTTTCAAGACCTTCAAGGCCAAGCTGGGGATCTGGGACAGCCCCTGGATCGGGTTCAAGAATTTTGAACGGTTTTTCAAGAGTTATTCTTTCCGGACCATCCTGTGGAATACCATCTCTATCAATGTGTACAGCCTGGTGGTGGGATTTCCCATTCCCATTATCTTTGCCCTGTTCCTGAATTATCTTAGGCAGAGGAAGCTGAAGAAGACTGTGCAGATGGTGTCCTATGCCCCTTATTTCATATCCACGGTGGTCATGTGCGGCATGATCATCATCTTCCTGGACAAGGATACCGGGGCTGTGAACCAGCTGTTGCGGCTGGTGGGGCTGGACGGGGTGAATTTCATGGGGACGCCAGCCTATTTCAAGGATATCTATGTGTGGACAAGCGTGTGGCAGGGTATGGGATGGGCCTCCATTATCTACATTTCAGCCCTGGCCGGTGTGGACTATCAGCTCCACGAGGCGGCCATTGTGGACGGGGCTAATAAGCTCCAGCGGATCTGGTATGTGGACCTGCCTTCCATCAAACCCACTATCATCATGCTGCTGATCCTGCAGATTGGTTCCCTGATGGGGGTGGGATTCGAGAAGGTATTCCTGCTGCAGAATGACTTGAACATGAGCGAGTCAGAGGTGATATCCACCTATGTATACCGGGTGGGACTGATCAATAGCGATTACGGATATTCCACGGCAGTGGGGCTGTTCAACTCGATGATCAACCTGATACTGCTGGTTACGGCGAACCAGTTATGTAAGCGTCTGACCAAAGAGAGCCTGTTCTAGGAGGAGAAAGGATGAGCGGTAAAATCGGAAAAAGCGGCATGGATAGTGTAAATGGAAAAAACAGGACAGGCGGGGGGCTGACCCATTTGCAAAAAGGCAAGGGTCATAAAAACTGGTTTAGCGTGGACAAGACATTCGATGTGGTGAACCTGGTCCTCATGGTGGTGATGCTGCTGGTATTCGCCTGGCCACTGTGGTTCGTGGTCATTGCGTCCCTCAGCGAGCCGGGGGCAGTGTACCGGGGGGAGGTAATCCTGTTTCCCAAGGGAATCACCCTGGAATCCTACAAGGCGATCCTGGAATATAAACAGATATGGATCGGGTACCGCAACACCATCTTGTATACGGTAGCGGGAACCCTGATCAACCTCTTTTTTACCATATGCCTGGCATATCCCTTGTCCCGCAGGAAGTTCATGCCCAAGAAGATCATCATGACGATTGCCCTTATCACTATGTATTTTGGAGGCGGGCTGATCCCCAGCTACATGGTGGTGCGGGGACTGCACATGACCAATACCATCTGGGCCATGATGATTCCAAATGCACTGTCTGTATACAATATGCTGATTGTGCGGGCGTATTTTCTCCATAGTATCCCGGTGAGCCTGGAAGAGGCATCTACCCTGGACGGGGCGAACCCCATGCAGTATCTGCTGCGGGTGGTGCTGCCTCTGTCTAAGCCGGTGATCGCCGTGATTGCCCTGTATTATATGGTGGGACACTGGAATGATTACTATAGTGCCTTGATCTATATCACAGACCAGGGACTGCGCCCCTTACAGTCCTTTATGCGGGATCTTCTGGTGAACAATTCCATCACCAGGGTCACGGGGGGAAGCTTAAGCCCGGAGGAGATGCAGGCCAAGCTCTATCTGGCCCAGACGCTGAAATACAGTTCCATTATTGTGGCCACGGTGCCCATGCTGGTGGTCTACCCCTTTGTACAGAAATATTTTGTGAAGGGGGTCATGGTAGGGTCCATCAAGGGCTAAGTGTGAGAAGAAGTTCTAAGCGTCCAAAATACGTACGCTAAGAACTTCTACGGCGCAAAAGAGCGCCTCTCTCACACTGAAGAATCGCAAGGTCGGCGATTCTTCTCACATATTGTTTGTGTCAGCCGTGCTGACATGTCGGGAAGTGTGAAAGGCGAAAAGATTTTCTAAAGCGTCAAAGTACGCCGCTTAAGAAAAACTAAGTTTTGCCTCGAAGAATCGCAAGGGCAGCGTTCTTCTCACAAATTGCATGTAGACAGCAAGGCAACGTGGAGGGTACAGTGAAAATAGAAGTGGATTTTTCTAAGGAATTAGGGAAGATAAAGCCTGTACACGGGGTGGGACAGCCACCCTTTTACGGGACAGATTTCAGTATGTTCCATTATCTGGAGGAGGCGGGGATTCCCTTCTCCAGGCTTCACGATGTGGGAGGCTTCCTGGGAGGCGGGCGCTACGTGGATGTGCCCAATCTGTTCCGGGACTTTGACGCGGATCCAGCGGATCCGGCATCCTATGATTTCGTGTTTACGGATCTGCTGGTGACAGCCCTGGTGGAAAACGGTGTGGAACCTTTCTTCCGTCTGGGGGTGTCCATTGAAAACGAATGTACAAGGAAGGCCTACCGCCTGGACCCGCCTGGGGACAACTTGAAATGGGCCAGGATCTGTGAGGGAATCATCCGCCACTATACCCAGGGCTGGGCAGATGGATTCCATTATCCCATCCGGTACTGGGAGATCTGGAATGAGCCGGACAATTATGAAGAGGTACTGGAGAACCAGATGTGGCGGGGAACAAAGGAACAGTTCTATGCCCTGTATGGGGTGGCTTCCAGGTATCTCAAGGAGCGTTTTCCCCACTTGAAGATCGGCGGGTATGGAAGCTGTGGTTTCTATGCGGCCTGTGGGAAGAAAGAGGCGGTAGCTGAGGCGGCATCCTCCCCCAGAATGGAGTATTTTCTCACCTTTTTTGAGGGATTCCTGGCGTATGTGAAGGAGAATGACTGTCCCCTGGACTTCTTCTCCTGGCACAGCTATGATGGTGTACAGGCGAACCTGTTCTATGCGGCCTATGCCAGGAGAAGGCTGGATGAGGAGGGCTTCACACACACGGAACATACCTTGAATGAGTGGAACTGTGAGGTGAATATGCGGGGAACATCCCGTCATGGGGCTGTCACTGCTGCCATGCTGCTGGCCATGCAGAACTCTTCCCTGGACAGTGCCATGTTTTATGATGCCAGGTATGGGGTCTCTGTCTATGGCAGTCTGTTCCATCCTTTGACAGCAGGGCCTTTCCCGGCCTACTATTCCTTCCTGGGATTCGGACAACTCTACCGGCTGGGGCGGCAGGTTGCCGCAGCCAGTGACAGGGAGGACGTGTATGTGGTGGCCGCCAGGGAAGACAGGGAGGGAGATCTGGGCGGAAGGAAGATGGGATATGTGATGATCGCCAACCTTTCGGGAGAGGATATTCCACTGGAGGTGGTGCTGGAGGAGGGAAGGAAGGCGGCACAGGAAACCTGCAGGATCACGGAATGCAGGGTCATGGACCAGACCCGGGTCTGGGAGACATGTGCCCTGCCCGGAATGCTGACCCAGGACATGGTGCTGTGTATCCAGGTGGAAGGAGTATTCCTAATGTGAAATGAAAAAGGAGAACACAATCATATGATTTCAAAAACAACGTATTCCACCTGCTTTGTAAGTGAATGCAGGGAACATTCCACATACTTAAAGCATGTGCGGGCACCTCTGTTCCGGAAAAGCTTTCAGGTGGTAGGAGCGGATGCAGAGGGGGAGATATTGCTGTGCGGCCTGGGCTTCTATGAGTTGTATGTGAACGGACAGCGCATTACCAAGGGGTATCTGGCCCCTTACATATCCAACAGTGACCATCTGACATATTATGACCGGTACGATATCACCCCTTGTCTGCAAAAGGGGGAGAATGTGATTGCCATCCTGCTGGGGGATGGCTTCCAGAACGGGAAGACCAGGACATGGGACTTCATAGACAATGTGTTTAACAGCGCACCTAAGCTGGCCATCTCGGTACTGGTGGAGGCGGCAGGACATACCCTATCTTTTGACGGTATGGATTTTTCCTGCAAAAAAGGTCCTGTGTGGTTCAATGACCTTCGCTCCGGTATCTTCTTCGACAGGCGGCTGGAGGAGAAGGGCTGGATGGAACCTGGGTTTGTGGAGGACACAGGGTGGCATGTGCCTCTTCTGGCAGACAGACCCCGTGGGGTAGCCAGGATCTGCGAGGCAGACCCTATTGTGGTGAAACGGGAACTGAGGCCAGTGCAGATCTGGAGGGGGCGGCTGGAAGAATATGCACCTAGGGGTGATGTGGAGGACTGCCTCTTCGGACAGGAGCCGGAAGAGACGGCCCCCAGGCGGGAAGGGGGATATATCTACGACTTCGGGGAGAACAATGCGGGGATCTACCGCCTGCGGATCAAGGGATATCCCGGACAACGGATCGACATCCAGTGTGGGGAGATGCTGTCCGGGGATGCCATGGACTACAGCAATATTAACTTCTATCCGGATGGATATGCCCAGAGGGACATTTATATCCTGGGAAGCCATGAGGAGGAATGTTTTGAACCCCTGTTCACCTTCCACGGATACCGATATCTGTATGTGTCCGGGATCGAGGAGGAGCAGGCCGTGCCGGAGCTTCTCACTTACCTGGTGTTATCTTCTGCCCTGGAGGAGCGGGGAAGCTTCCACTGCTCCGATGAGACGGCCAATGCCATCTATGCCATGGCAACAAGAAGCGACCAGGCCAATTTCTTTTATTTTCCCATGGACTGCCCCCACCGGGAGAAGAACGGCTGGACAGGGGATGCCCAGGTTTCCGCAGAGCATATGATTCTGACCATGGGGGCAGAGAAAAGCTGGCGGGAATGGCTGCACAATATCCGCCTGGCCCAGAGGGAGGACGGCAGTCTGCCAGGGATCGTGCCCACAGGGAGCTGGGGCTATGACTGGGGAAATGGTCCTGCCTGGGACCGGGCGTTGTTCGAACTGCCCTATATGATATACAAATACCGGGGGGAGACAGAGGTGATCCGGGAGAATGCCCACGCCATGCTGGGTTATCTGGAATATATCAGCAAAAGACGGGATGGGGAGGGCATCATTGCCTTTGGTCTGGGGGACTGGGTGCCTGTGGACAGGGATGTAGAGGCCTACCAGGTACCCCTGGGCTTTACGGACAGTGTGATGGTGTACTGGATGTGCCGGGAGGCGGAGGAGATGTTCCAGGCAGTGGGGCTTAGGCTTCACAGTGCCTTTGCCAGGGAACTTGGCATGCAGGTCCGGGATGCCCTGCGGCGCAGATACCTGGACCTGGACCGGATGCTGGTGAAGGGCAACTGCCAGAGCGCCCAGGCCATGGGGATCTATTATGGGATATTCGACACCGGGGAGTGCCAGGCAGCTTTCGGAAAGCTTCTGGAGATCCTGCACAGGGACGGGGATAAAGTCACCTGCGGTTTCCTGGGAATGCGGGTCCTGTTCCATGTGTTGTCTGCTTTCGGGGAGTCGGAGCTGGCCTATAGAATGATCACGGACAGGACATATCCCTCCTATGGGTATTTTGTGGAGAAGGGCATGACTACCCTGCCGGAACAGTTCCTGCCGGATGAGAAGAGGCGGCTTCTGTCCCAGAACCACCATTTCCTGGGGGATGTGGTGCAGTGGTATATGCGTTATCCCGGAGGGATACATGTGGAAAACAGCAGGAAGGTCGTGATCCGGCCCGCCTTTATCCACAGTCTGGAGCATGCATCTGCCAGCCACAGGTTTCCCGCCGGGGAAGTGCGCAGTACCTGGCACAGGGAGGGGGATAGGATCCGGCTGGAGGTGGCCTGCCCCGCCGGTGTTGCCTGTGAGACCTGGCTGGAGGATGGGTATGTCTTTGCAGAGGACGGCAATTCTTACAGGGAAGACGGGAGGGGCAGTTACTGGATCCGGAAGATTTCCTCTTGACAGGGCCTTCCGGATGGTCTATATTCTTCCTATGATAGTATAAAGGCTATGACAAAGAGGAGTACACAGGACCCCTTACCAGAGAGAGCGGCTGTCTGGGTGATACTTGTCGGTATTTGTGCTTTCCTGTGCAGGATACAGGGTAGGCAGGTGTTGTACAGGAATCCGGACGCTGGGAGGCTGCCCAAAGGAAGGCTTGTGGAAGGTAGCTTTCGAGCCGGGGAACCCAGAGCATCTATGTCTGCCAGAGGTATGCCGCATCTGTGGCAGGCCGTCTCTGACAGGGGCAGCAGTCTTGACAGTAAGTTCCCACGTTTTATCCCCGTTACAGGATAGGACTTTGCAGGAAGTCGCAAGGAGGCAGCAGGATGCGGAACATGCGTCCGGGCTGCGAACAAAGGTGGTACCGCGTTTATGACGCCCTTTGCCGGTGGAAGCTGGCAGAGGGCTTTTGTGTTATGTGGATATTTGCATCTTATCCTGTGGCACAAAATATTTCCACCTGTGGGAGAGTCAGAATCGTCCACCTCAGAGAAGAAAGGAGAAGACATGAGCAAGGAACTGGCAAAAACCTATGACCCCAAGGGGCTGGAGGACAGAATCTACCAGAAATGGATGGACAAAGGATATTTTCATGCAGAGGTTGATCACTCCAGAACACCCTTTACCATTGTGATCCCCCCGCCAAATATCACGGGGCAGCTTCACATGGGCCATGCCCTGGACAACACCATGCAGGATATCTTGATCCGCTTCAAAAGGATGCAGGGCTATAATGCCCTGTGGCAGCCCGGCACGGACCATGCCTCCATTGCCACGGAGGTGAAGATCACAGAGACCTTGAAGGAAGAGGGCATCGACAAGCATGACCTGGGCCGGGAGAAATTCTTAGAGAGGGCCTGGGAGTGGAAGAAGGAGTATGGGGGGCGTATCATCTCCCAACTCAAGAAGATGGGATCCTCCTGCGACTGGGACAGGGAGCGCTTTACCATGGATGAGGGCTGCAACAGGGCCGTGACGGAAGTGTTCGTGAAGATGCACGAGAAAGGGTATATCTACAAGGGTGCCCGCATCATCAACTGGTGTCCGGTGTGCAACACCTCTATCTCTGATGCGGAGGTGGAGTACCAGGAACAGGCCGGACACCTGTGGCATATCAAGTACCCGGTGATGGGGGAGGATGGGAAGCCCAGCGATACGGAGTTCCTGACCTTTGCCACCACCCGTCCGGAGACCATGCTGGGGGATACGGCGGTGGCCATCCATCCGGAGGATGAGCGGTACAGCCATCTCATCGGGAAGAGTGTCCTGCTGCCCCTGATGAACCGGGTGATCCCGGTGGTCACGGACACCTATGTGGACCGGGAGTTTGGAACCGGTGTGGTGAAGATCACCCCGGCCCATGACCCCAATGACTTCGAGGTGGGAAAGCGTCACAACCTGCCTGTTATCAATGTGATGAACGATGATGCCACCATCAATGAAAATGGTGGAAAATATGCCGGTATGGACCGTTATGCAGCCAGGAAGGCCATTGTGGAGGAGCTGGACGGCCTGGGACTTCTGGTGAAGATCGAGGATTATAGCCACAATGTGGGTACCCATGACCGCTGTAAGACCACCATTGAACCCCTGGTGAAGGAGCAGTGGTTCGTGAAGATGGAGGAACTGATCAAGCCTGCGGTGGAGGCCGTGAAGAAGGGGGAGATACGTCTGATCCCGGAACGCATGGAGAAGATCTATTTCAACTGGACGGACAATATCAGGGACTGGTGCATCAGCCGCCAGCTCTGGTGGGGACACCGGATTCCTGCCTACTATTGCGATGCCTGTGGGGAGACGGTGGTGGCTGCCGGGATGCCGGAGCGCTGTCCGAAATGCGGAGGCACTCATTTCACCCAGGATCCCGACACCCTGGACACCTGGTTCTCCTCTGCCCTGTGGCCCTTTGAGACCTTGGGGTGGCCGGACCAGACCGAGGATCTGAAGTATTTTTATCCCACGGATGTGCTGGTGACGGGGTATGATATTATCTTTTTCTGGGTCATCCGGATGATTTTCTCCGGGTATGAGCACATGGGGGAGAAACCTTTCAAGACAGTGCTGTTCCATGGCCTGATTAGGGACGGCCAGGGCCGCAAGATGTCCAAATCCTTAGGCAATGGCATTGATCCCCTGGAGGTCATAGAGAAATACGGGGCAGATGCCCTGCGACTGACCCTGATCACAGGCAATGCCCCGGGAAATGACATGCGTTTCTACTATGAACGGATAGAAAACAGCCGTAATTTTGCCAATAAGGTGTGGAATGCTTCCCGCTTTATCATGATGAACATGGAAGCTCATTCCACGGAGGTGACGGCACCTGCACCGGAGGCTCTGGAGCCGGTGGACAAGTGGATCCTGTCGCGGCTGAATACCCTGGTGCAGGATGTGACGGACAATATGGAACATTTTGAACTGGGAATCGCCGTGCAGAAGGTGTATGATTTTATCTGGGAGGAATTCTGCGACTGGTATATTGAGATGGTGAAGCCCCGGCTGTACAATACGGACGATGCCGCCAGCCAGAATGCGGCACTCTGGACATTGAAGAACGTGCTTATAGATGCCTTGAAGCTGCTGCATCCCTATATGCCTTTTGTGACCGAGGAAATCTTCTGCACCCTCCAGGGCATAGGGGAAGATGCAGCAGAGGATGCCTCCTTCAGGGAGGAGTCCATTATGATCAGCAGATGGCCCGTGGCTGATCCGGCCAGAAGCTTTCCCAAGGAGGAGAAGGATATCGAGACCATCAAGGAAGCCGTCCGGGGAATCCGGAACATCCGCAATGAGCGGAACGTGCCGCCTGCCCGCAAGACGAAAGTGTACGTGGCCAGCGGGGACGAAGCGGTGTGCAGGACGTTCCAGGAGGGCAGGCTGTTCTTCGCCTCCCTGGCCTATGCAAATGAAGTGGAGATCCTGGACCAGCAGACCGTGGACGCAGGGACATCCGGGATCCCGGAGGATGCGGTGTCCGTGGTGATCCCTGGCGCCACCCTGTATATTCCCTTTGCGGACCTGGTGGATATTGCCCAGGAGATTGAGAGGCTCACCAAAGAGCAGAAGCGTCTGGAAGGGGAACTTGCCAGGGTGAACGGCATGTTATCCAATGAGCGGTTCCTGTCCAAGGCCCCGGAAGAGAAGGTTCAGGCAGAGCGGGAGAAGCGGGAGAAGTACAGCCGGATGATGGAGCAGGTGCAACAGAGGCTTTCGCAGTTACAGTGAGGCTTGATGAAGGGAAGATGAATTTAGGTAGTATATGGGTTTCCATGATTTTGCATAAGCGGAAAATGTGATGGGAGTACTGGCACATTCCTTTTTGGCTTTATAAGAATGTGCCGGTACATAATATGTGGCGACTGCATAGGTATCCGGACAGGAGGCATATATGGAAGTTAGAATGAATGCGGAAATGTACGCAGAAGAGATTCGTAAGCTGCGCTATCAAGGACAGTTGCAACTGGCAATCCGGATGTGCGAGAAAGCAATCGGACAGTATCCGTATAATAATTTTTTTTACAAATTACTGGGGGATATGTATGCACAGACAGGAGATTATAAAACTGCGTCCAGGTACTATTTGGAACAACTGAAACGGCTACAGGGCAGGCCAGAGCAGTTCAAGAGTTTTGCCAGGTTTTACAAGACATATTCAGAACATATGAATGATGCAGAAAGGCATCGGTATAGGATGGAACTTTTACAGGCCGTGGAGAAACAGAAGATCGTACCAGAGATTGCCGAACGGCTTGGATCTCTAATAGGGGAAGAATTTTTACAGGATCCGAAGTGGAGACGGCTTATTGACCTGGTAGATGAGGGTAATCAGGTTAGTAGTGTGCGAGAACAAGTGGACCAGCTTCTGGAAGAGGGAAAGCGAGACCAATTTCTGAATATTATGCAGCATTGCCTGGATTCTGATTTGCATAATGGGAAGAAACCGGTGGATGGCGTTCTGATTGCTGCGGCAGAGAGGGCAGGATTATACAAGGAAGCAATTCGGCTGATGCAAAAGGACTCCAGATGGAAATCCAATGGCCCAAAAGTTCGCACACTGCTGCGGATTTGTAGGAAACAACAAGACTATTCGATGGCAGAGGAGCTGCTGAACTTAGATAAAAAAATCATTCTAAAAAGTGACTTTAATATATTGTATGAATTGGTATATTATTATGAATATAGGCGGGATGAGGAATCCATAAAGCTGACGTTGGATAAAATGCAGAAATATGCAGAAAGTAGTCTTCCAATTGCCCGTACACTATATAATTTCTATTTGCAGTTTAATCTGTTTTCAGAAGCAAAACAGATATTAGAACAGATTAGAGAAGTGGAAGAAACCAAACGCCATGGGATATCCCGGAAAGGAAGTGTAGAAGAACAGTTTGAATCGGAACAGGGTGTCTGGAACAAACTTCAGGAACTGGTGTCCGAGCAGGAACATAACCGTCAGATGATTGCCATGCGGGATTTGATCAAAGGTTTTTCCCATGAGCTTGGGCAGCCGATCACGGATATCAGGTATTCCATCCAGCTCTATCAAATGCGTGCAAAGATGGCACAGACAGATGAGAAGGATATTGATGCGCTGCTTCATTTGATACTGCATCAGACGGAGCGTATTGGTGACATGCTTGATCGGTTTCGTCCGATTGTATCAGGAAGAAGTAAAGAAGAAACATTTGGTGTACTGGAGAGAATTGAGAAGGTATTCCAGGATTTGAACGGGAGGCTTCATGTACAAGGAATTGCATATGCATTGAACGGGGACAGGATGCTTACATTATGGGGAGAACCCATACAGTTTGACCAGATTTTCTACAATTTGGTCTTGAATTCCATGCAGGCATTGGCTGAAACAGGAAAAAGAGGTTATATCGAAATAAATGTAAGAAAAAAAGGAAATGATAAAATTCAAATCATATTTTCAGATAATGGACCTGGCATTGAACAGAAAAACACGAAAAAAATATTTGAACCATTTTTTACTACAAAAGCGCCATCATCCGGGAACGGGGGAGAAGGGCTTGGATTATTTATTGTATGGAATATATTGAAAATGTACAATGGAAAGATTAGGTTAGATACAGAATACAAGACAGGTGCAAAATTTATTATGACGATTGAGAAGGCAAAGGAGATGTGACATGAACAGGGTATTAATAATAGAGGACGAGAAGATCACGGCAGAAGCTGTCAAGGCTGCTTTAGCGATGAAAAATGTGGATGCAGATATAGCAGAGAATGGGGAAAAGGGGCTGGCAATGTTTGAGGAGAGAGACTATGATCTGATATTGCTGGATCTGAAAATGCCAGGAATGGATGGAGAAGAGATCTTGATGCAGATTAGGAAGGAAGATCCGTTTGTTGATGTGGTCATCTATACAAATTACCAGGAATTTGCAGATATTAAAAAGCTGACCAATATTGGGATCCAGGGATATGTGAACAAAGGAGCCAAAGCAGATCTGGAGGAACTGGTGGATATGATTATGAGGAAAATGGCTCCTTTAGAAGTACATGACATTGAAAAAATGGTTCGTAGCACACCAAGGGATATGCTGGGAGAAAGCGAAGGAGAATAAACCAATGCAGGAGCAATTTCTATTGGATACGAAT
Source organism: uncultured Acetatifactor sp. (assembly GCA_910586215.1). Taxonomy (GTDB): domain Bacteria; phylum Bacillota; class Clostridia; order Lachnospirales; family Lachnospiraceae; genus Acetatifactor. The sequence goes on from CAJUGH010000019.1 coordinate 15,238, forward strand.
GCCTATTTTAATTTTATGAAATATACGGCTTTTTTAAAGAATGAGCAAGATGGTGCATCCTATGTTGCGGAGCTTGAAAGGATCAAAGAAGCAGAATGTTTTATTTCAGCAATATCCCGTATGGAAATTATATCTGTAATTGGAAAATATGCAAGAGGGGTGTCGGCTCATAAAGAGAAATGTGATTGTGTGATTGCAGAAGATGGTACAAGATGCGACCATTATCGCTATATAGCAGCCAGGAAACCGATGAAGCAGCGCTTGACAGCAAACTGGATTCGCCTAATAGAGGAAACAGTGAGTGGGAGTTCGCCGGTTATTTCCCTTACAGTTTTTCCTCTGTCAGAAAGAATTCTGGAGGAAGCGCAGAGGATTGTACGCCACGCATTGGTACATAATTTTGGATCCTTGGATGCGGTGATTGCAGCAACTTTGTCAGATAGCCGCAGAATAAAGGCCTTTGAGAAGATGCAGATGATAACTTCGGATAAGGGCCTTAAGGCTTGTCTGGAGAAATGCCAATTGCCATACTGGGATGCATTTGAAAAAAGATCTTTGAAGATTATGTAATGGATTTGGGAGAGAAAATTGAAAAAGCAAAGAATCACTACTTTTGAGGAGGCGGAGGCGTATCTGAACGATACGCCCCGTTTTACCAGCAAACACACCATGGAAGACACAAAGGCATTCCTGCACCGGCTGGGGGATCCGGACAAGGGGATGCGCATCCTGCATGTGGCAGGCACAAACGGCAAAGGCTCCGTCTGTGCCTATCTGCGTTTTATCCTGGAAGCGGCAGGATATAAGGTGGCACTGTTTACCTCTCCCCATCTGGTGGATATTAGAGAGCGGTTCGTGGTGGAGGGGGAGATGGTGTCCAGGGAAGATTTCCTACAGGCCTTTTTACAGATCTACGGGATGCTGGACTGGCAGGTCCTGGAGGCCGGGGAGACAGAAGGCTATCACCCCAGCTATTTTGAATATCTCTTTTTCATGGCCATGATCCTCTTTCCCAGGCGGCAGCCGGATTTCTGTATTCTGGAGACAGGGCTTGGGGGCCGGCTGGATGCTACCAATGCGGTTTCCCAAAAAGAATTGTCCATCATCACACGCATTGGTCTGGATCATGTGGAATACCTGGGGGACACCTTAGAGAGGATTGCCGGGGAGAAGGCAGGGATCTTAAAGGCGGGGGTACCTGCTGTGATCTGGGATACCTGTGAGGAGACAAGTGCCGTATTCCGGAAGCGGGCGGGGGAACTGGGGATATCTGCTTCTTTTGTGTCGAAAAAGGACTATACTTTATTAAATTTTAGAAAGAAAACCATTGATTTTTCCGTCCGCACTGGGTATTATTATGATACACGGGAAGGCATCCTGGATCTTACCCTGCCCACCATAGCCGCATACCAGATGGAAAATGCGGCTCTTGCGTTGCGTGCCATTGAGATTCTGGATGAGAAGAGGCATATTACTCCAGAACAGATCCGTCAGGGGATCCGGCAGTTTTCCTGGCCGGGGCGGATGGAGGAGGTACTTCCTGAAGTCTATGTGGATGGCGCCCACAATGAGGACGGCATCCGGGCTTTCCTGGAGACTGTGGGCAGGGATGGCCACATGGGTGCAAGGACATTGCTCTTTGGTGTGGTAAGTGATAAGGATTTTGAGACGATGATCGGACAGCTTGCGGGAAGCGGGCTGTTTTCGAAGGTTGTCGTGGCCCACATGCAGACAGGGCGGGGGGTTTCCCCCGGACTGCTGGAGGGGCTGTTCGGACAGTATCCAGGGTGTGTCTGCGAGGGGTATGACAGTGTAGCCCAGGCGCTTAGGGAGGTGCTTACAGCCCGGCAGCCTGGAGAACGTGTTTATGTGGTGGGAAGCCTGTATCTGGCTGGCGAAGTGTGTCAGGAGATCCAGAAGGGCAGGCTGTCCCCTGGGACATTTTGATAGTTGGATTGGTATGTGCACCAGGGTGCGCAGGGAGCTTATATATGATAAATTTTGAGGAAGAGCTGAAGAAATTCCATCCCAGCCTGGAGGTAGAGGATGCGGAAGATGCCATCAATAACCAGAACATGACAGATTTGGTTGATATGCTTGTAAAGATCATGCAGGAGTCCGAGGAACAGTCAGGCGAGGTGACAGATGTTTTGTTATAATTGTGGGTGCAGTTTGTCAGAATATGACTTTTGTACTGCCTGCGGGGCAGATGTGGCCCTGTATAAGAAGCTGATTGGTGCCTCTAATGCGTATTACAATGATGGTCTGGAAAAGGCCGGTGTCAGGGATCTGACAGGATCCATCAACAGCCTTCGGCAGAGTCTGAAATTCAACAAATATAATATAGAAGCCAGGAACCTTCTGGGACTGGTGTATTTTGAGATGGGTGAAGTGGTCTCTGCCCTCAGCGAATGGGTGATCAGCAAGAACCTGAAGCCAGAGAAGAATTTCGCCAATGATTATATCGACAAGGTACAGTCTAATGCCGCAAGACTGGAGTCTATCAACCAGACCATCAAGAAATACAACCAGGCCCTGGTATACTGCAACCAGGACAGTAAGGACCTGGCCATGATCCAACTGAAGAAAGTGCTCTCCCTGAATCCCCGGTTCGTCCGGGCTCACCAGCTTCTGGCCCTTCTGTATATGGAGATGGAGGAGTGGGAGCGGGCAGAGCGTGAACTGCGCAAGTGTATGGACATTGACAGGAACAATACCCAGACCTTGCGCTATTTACAGGAAGTGGAGAGGATGCTGGCACCGGATGAGGCAGTCCGCCAGACAGCCAGGCACAAGAAGGACGAGGCGGTCCGCTACCAGAGTGAGAATGAACTGATCATCCAGCCTCTGAATGTGAAGGAACCCAAGTCTGGTGGGATATCTACCCTGGTGAACATAGGGATCGGTTTGGGGATCGGCCTGGCGGCTGCCTGTTTCCTGGTGGTACCCGCGGTTCGCACAAATGTGAACAATGCGGCCCAGAAGACCATCACGGAGATCAGCAATGTATCGGATGCCAAGACCGTGCGGATCCAGGAACTGGAGAAGGAGATACAGGATCTGGCCCGGGAGCGGGATGATCTGGCCCAGGAGTTACAGGGGGTTGTGGGGGAGGATGGCACCCTGCAGGTCATAGACAATCTGCTGTCTGCTGCTGCCACTTACCTGGGTACCCGGGATGAGGCGGCTACGGCAGCCAGCCTGGAGACCATTCTCCAGACCGTGAACCTGGAGGAGACATCAGCAGGATTCCAGGGGCTGTACCAGGCCCTGCTGGCAGCCATTGGGCCGAACCTGTCTGTCTCCTATTTTACGGAGGGGAATGAAGCTTTCCGCACGGAGAATTTCACGGCAGCCATAGAGAGCTTTTCCAAGGCAGTGTATTATGATGCCACCAATGCAGAGGCATGGTACTATCTGGCCAGGTCTTATCAGAGGAACGAGGATTATGAGAATGCCATTGCAAGCTATGACAAGGTGATAGAACTGTTTCCGGGCACCCAGCGGGCCAGGCAGTCCCAGACAGAGAGGGACAGGCTGGATGTGGGCAATTAGAGGGTCTGGGCGGGTACAGATGGCAAGATGTACTGGAAGGTGCCCAAGGTCCCATGGCGGCTGTATGGTGGGAAATAGAAAGCAGCCAGGAGAGAAGTACACAGAATCTGGAAAGTACGTAAGAAGAGAACCTATAGAGGATATAGGTTCTTTTTTGTATCCCTTTTGGTGCTGCTGCCGGACCAGTGAACTGCCGGAGTGACGGAGAACTGCTGGCCACGGAGTGGGCAGTGACAGTGGATACCAGTCTGGGAAAGGAAGGAAAACGTATGGGACAGATTACAGCAGAGGATTTCCAGGTGATTGACAATTGCCTTCTGATACGGCTGCCGGAGGAGATAGACCACCACGGGGCAGGGTTTATCTGTGAGAATGCGGACAGACACCTGGTGAAGGAGGAGGTATGCAATGTGGTATTTGATTTTGAAAACACACGGTTCATGGACTCTTCAGGGATCGGGATCATCATGGGGCGTTACCGGAAGATTTCCTGTTTTGGGGGACGGGTCTATGCCATCCATGCGGACAGGCAGATCCAGCGGATTCTCAAGGTGTCGGGCCTGAATAAGATTGTGGAGGTGCTATGATGAAGAACGAGATGGAGATTCTGTTTGATGCGATTTCGGATAATGAAGGATTTGCCAGGGTGGCAGTGGCAGCATTTGTCTCCCACCTGGATCCTACCCTGGAGGAAATCTCAGATATCAAGACGGCTGTGTCGGAGGCAGTGACGAACTGTATCATCCATGGCTACGAGAACCTCTATGGATATGGCAGGCCGGGGGAGATTCCGGCGTCCCAGAGGGCCGTGAATCCGGGTAAGGTGCAGATTGCCTGTCTGCTGGAAGAGGGCGTGTTACATATCCGGGTGACAGACTGGGGCAAGGGCATAGAGAATGTGGAGCAGGCCATGGAGCCGCTGTTTACCACGAAGCCACAACTGGAGCGGTCCGGTATGGGATTTGCCTTTATGGAGGCTTTTATGGATGACCTGGAAGTGGAGAGCACGCCCGGACAGGGCACCACTGTGCGGATGAAGAAGAAAATGGGGCTGGGCGGCTGGATTGGCGGTGAGGAATAGGCCATGGAGGATATGTCAGTACTGATCGCCAGGTCACAGGCAGGAGAAAGGGATGCCAGGGAAGTACTGATAGAGAACAATTTAGGGCTGGTGCACCATATTGTGAGACGGTTTGCAGGCCGGGGATATGACCTGGAGGATCTGTTCCAGATCGGCACCATCGGGCTGATGAAGGCAATCGATAAATTTGACCTGGGAATGGGTGTAAAATTTTCCACCTATGCGGTTCCCATGATCACAGGGGAAATCAAGCGTTTCCTGCGGGATGACGGGCTGGTGAAGGTGTCCCGGACCATCAAGGAGAACGGGCTGAAGGTGAAGATGGCCAGGCAGCACCTGCAGGCCAGGGAAGGAAGGGAGCCTACCCTGCAGGATATTGTGGAGGAGACAGGACTTACAGGCGAGGAAGTGGTGATGGCCATGGAGGCCTCTGTGGAGGTGGAATCCATCTATAGCGCCATCTACCAGGATGACGGAAGCGAAGTCTATCTGGTGGATAAGGTGGTCAGGGGGGTAAACGGCAGTGTGGGAAGCAGTCTGGGCGGCATGGCGGGAAGTGAGGATACAGAGAAGGAGAAACTTCTGGATCATATGCTTCTGGATCAGTTGCTGGAGGGACTGGAACCAAGGGAGAGGGAACTGATCTTCCTCCGGTATTTCCAGGACAAGACACAGATGGAGGTGGCGGCTATCCTGGGCACCAGCCAGGTACAGGTCAGCCGCCTGGAGAAGAAGATCCTGCTTAGGATGCGGGAGAAGGCCGGAGGGCAGTGAAGCATATTTTTTATAGAATCTTAATCCTATATGTAATAATTTCCGCTTTTCTTTCCTGGAAATATCCGTTATCATTAGTATGCAGTGTGAACGGAATGAAGATTTTCTAAGGTCAGAAAGAACTTGACCTAAGAAAATCTAAGTCATTCCGGGAAGAACGCAAGGGCAGCGTTCTTCCGGCCTTGCACCGTTTTACCCATGGTTTGTGTCAGCCTGGGCGGTATGGCGGGAATCGTGAACGTTGAAAAGAAAATCTAAGTTTGTGCCGCTGAAGCGGTATGACGGGAAGATGTTTTGTAGGAAGGGACAAAAGGGGAAGTTGGGATGAAGAAAAAAGATAGATACCTGTTGGAGGAAGAGGACGGCGGTCTGGAGTTCTATGACACGGATCCGGAAACTGGTGAGTATGGATGGAAAGGGGAGGACCAGGAAGAGGACGAAGATTTTCTCTATGACCTGGAGATGGATCCTTATGCCAGAAGAGGCAGGGCCAGGAAGGCAGACCAAAAGGCAAGCCGGGGAACTACAGGGAAGGCAGACCAAAAGGCAAGCTGGGGAACTACAGGGAAGGCAGACCAAAAGGCAGACTGGGGGATCAAAGGGAAAGCAGGTCAGAAACCAGGCCGGGAAACGGATAGGAAAGTAGTTCCTGATATCAATGAAGAACAGGAAGAGGACGGATACCGTGAAAGCCGTTCCTGGAAGGAAGATGTGGGGGAGGAAGACATGTGGAATGGGAGTGCCAGGGACAGGTATGCCCGCAACAGGCCCTCTAAGGGCAGGAAACCTGCCAGGAGACGAAAGGGCGGGGGTTACTGGATCAAGACAGTGTTCTCCCTGATTGGTGTCCTGACTGTGATGGTAGCTGTGATGTATGCCGGGACGGTGGTCTATATGCGTTTCCAGGAGGCCAGGCAGAATAGGGAGAACATACTGCCTGCGGCAGGAATGCAGGATGGGGAAGATATACCGAACGGATCCGGGGAGGATGTGAACAAGATTACGCTGGATGAGAATGGCAATGTGATCAGTGCCGTCTCCGGCAGCGCGGTCTATTCCCAGGAGGAACTGGATGCCAAAGTGGCAGAGGCTGTGCTGGCGGCCCAGAACCAGGGGCAGGAGGCAGTGCTGGACACTATCATGACAGGGCTTTCCCAGGGGGATACGGTACTGGAGACCCTGCGTCCCCTATATCCGGACCATCTGGTGGTGGGCAGCGGCGGAAAGTACCATTTTGTGCCCATCAATCATTCTTTGCAGATGAACCATCTGTCGGAGGAGAACCTGAATATCCTGGAGAGCGGGGAATTCCAATATCTCACAGAGGGCCAGGTAAGCTCCCACAAAGGCATTGATGTGTCCAAGCACCAGGGAGAGATCAACTGGAACCAGGTAGCCGCGGACGGTGTGGAATTTGCATTCATCCGGGTGGGCTTCAGGGGATATGGTGCGGAGGGAAAGCTGGTGGAGGACGAATACTTTGACCGGAATATCCAGGGGGCACAGGCGGCAGGGATCAAGACAGGGGTCTATTTCTACAGCCAGGCCATCACCGAGGCAGAGGTGTTGGAGGAGGCCCAGCTGGTGATTGACAAGCTGGCTTCCTATACGCTTCAGTGTCCCGTAGTGTTTGATGTGGAGCGCGTCAGCGGTTCCGATGGGCGTATGAACAAGATATCCGTGGAGGAGAGGACCCGGTTTACAGCCTTGTTCTGCCAGACCATTGAGAATGCGGGATACAGGCCCATGATCTACCATAATACGGAGATGGGATCCCTGTTCCTGGATCTGCCGGCCCTGGAGGCGTATGACAAGTGGTTTGCATCTTATTCCGACAGCCTGTACTATCCTTATGAGTATAAGGTGTGGCAATATTCCCAGAGTGGTTCCGTCCAGGGGATCAAGGGGGCGGTGGATCTGAATATCAGCTTTGCCCCTTTGTGGACAGAGTAAAGTGTGAGAAGAAGTTCTAAGCGTTCAAAATGCGTACGCTAAGAACTTCTACGGCGCAAGAGAGCGCCTCTCTCACACCGAAGAACGCAAGGGCAGCGTTCTTCATCCATTGTTTGTGTTGGCTGCATGGCGGCATGTCTGGAAGTGTGATAAGATAAGTATGATAGAATACAGACTCCCAAAAGGGGAGCAGGGATACGGAGGTGGCTATGAGCGAGATCAGAGAACCTATTTACTATGCGAAGGCATCGGTGGACACCATGATGCGGAAGTTCCAGGCGGCGGACCTGCCGCCCAAAGGGCATTTCCACTATCACCAGGGTGTATTTCTGTCCGGGGTGTACCAGACCTGGCAATTGTGCGGGGAGGAGCGCTATTTCCGGTACATGAAGGACTGGGTGGATTCCTGCGTGGATGAGAACGGGGAGATCCATACCTATGACAGGGGACAGCTTGACGATATCCAGCCGGGTATCCTGCTGTTTCCGTTATATGAGAAGACCGGGGACGTGCGGTATAAGAAGGCATTGGATACATTGCTTCCCGTGATCCGGGATTTTCCCAGGAATGAGGCGGGGGGATTCTGGCACAAGCAGTGGTATCCGGATCAGATGTGGCTGGACGGACTGTATATGGCAGGACCCATCAGCGCGGAATATGGGAAAAAGTTTGATGCGCCGGAATATCTGGACCTGGTGGTGGAACAGGCCCTTTTGATGGAAGAGAAGACCAGGGATAAGAACACGGGACTTTGGTATCATGCCTGGGACTGCTCGAAGAAGGAGGGCTGGGCGGATCCTGTGACAGGCCTGTCCCCGGAGTTCTGGGGCAGGAGCATTGGCTGGGTGCCGGTGGCTGTGCTGGATGACCTGGATTTCCTGCCGGAGGATCATCCTGGCCGTGAGGGACTTAGGCGTCTGGTACGGGAACTGCTCCAGGCCGTGTGCCATTACCAGTCCCCGGAGGGCATGTGGTACCAGGTGGTGGACAAGGCAGACAGAGAGGAGAACTGGCCGGAGACTTCCTGTACCTGTCTCTTTGTAGCGGCTATCTGCAAGGCAGTGCGGGAGGGCATCCTGCCGGCCTCCTTTATGGAACAGGCCAGGAAAGGCTATGAGGCTGTGATCCGCCATCTTGGCTGGGAGGGAGAAAACCTGCTGGTACAGGGTGTCTGTGTGGGTACCGGGGTAGGGGACTACAGGCATTATTGTGAACGGCCCACTTCGGTCAATGATCTTCACGGAGTGGGGGCCTTCCTAATCATGTGCGCCCAGATGCAGCAGTCCTGGCAGTGAAACTGGACATCTTAAAGGAGTGGTTGAAGATAGCGTCCAGATCTGACAGTTTGGAGAAGCTTGAACATCAGATAGCAGTGAAGGAAGGCGGGAAAGGATCCGTACAGGATGCAGGAGAATTCTTATTTTCAGAAGGCGTTGGCTGATTTTACCCAGGAAGCGGCAAGCGGAGGTGCCATCCGTCATCTGGCAGATCTGGGGTACACGGCAGAGGAGATCCAGAGGGAACTGGCATTTCCCACACCTATTCCCCGTATAAGGCGTGTTGTATGGGAACACCTGCTGGATACAGGAGTGGTGCTCCGGGAGGTACCTGGTACAGGTGCGGTGCGGGAAAAGGTGGCCTATGTAAGGGAATATGATCAGTATGGAAAGCCCAGCTTCCGGCGGGTGGCAGCATCGGATCAGCATGTGGGCAACAGTACCGGGCAGGCGGGTGCGGCTATGGAGACATATGAGACTATGCAGGCATGTGGAACTATGCCAGGATGGAAGATTCTGGAGGTTCCGGTGCAGGAAGCGTTTCCTGCACTGTTGTCCCGGAAAATAGCGGAAAACGGGGAGGAATATGCGTATGCCTCCTGTGATTTCGGGATCATTGCCACCAAAGAGCCAGAACGTTTTGCCAGGATGCTACAGACCCTGGAGGGGCGGCAGAGGGCATATGTGGAGGGGCTTCCCTGGGAGGAAAGACGGGTTTACCACAGGCTGGTACCCAGACTGGCAGCCGGGATCCTAAGGCTGCAGGAAGCCGGGTTGTATGGGGGAGAGCTGTATTTCCTGAAGACAGGGGAAAAATATTCTGTATATTTGTAAGAAAGCTGTAAGAAATACCCCACATGATTTGTAAAAATTCCGATGTAAGCTATTTACAGCTTGAAGGAACAGTGCTGAGACAGTCAAGGGCAGCCTGCGGTTCCAGGGCGGGCAGTCCGGGACTGTTTTTCACTTCTTGCAGTGCAAAAGGTATCATGGAGGAGAGCGTGTCAAAATGAAGGAATGTGTGTTGGTCGTAGATGACGACAGGGAGATTGTAAAAGCCATCAGCATCCTGCTGGAGGGGGAAGGATATGAGGTGCTGAAAGCCTATGACGGTCTTAAAGCCCTGGATATCCTGACCACAGGCAGGGTGCAGCTGGTGCTCATTGACGTGATGATGCCGAAGCTGGACGGGCTGTCCGCTCTGATGCGTATCCGGCAGAAAGCAAATATCCCTGTGATTGTCCTCAGCGCCAAGAGCGAGGACACCGACAAAGTGCTGGGACTGTCCATGGGGGCAGATGACTACGTGTCCAAGCCCTACAATCCGGCAGAGCTGGCGGCCCGGGTGAAAAGCCAGCTGCGCAGGTATACCTTGCTGGGGGATATCCATGCCGGGGAGAGGGCCGGGGAGATCACCAACGGCAGGCTCACATACCACACAGACGAGAGGATCCTCTACGCAGACGGGGAGGCAGTGAAGCTGACTGCCACAGAGACCAAGATTGTAGACCTGCTTATGCGCAATCTGGGCCGGATCTTCCCGGCGGAGGAGATCTATCGCAGAGTGTGGGAGGAAGAAGCCTTTGCCTCGGAGAATACCGTGATGGTACACATCAGACGCATACGCGAGAAGCTGGAACTGAATCCAAAAGAGCCAGAATATATAAAGGTGGTGTGGGGAATTGGATACAAAATGGAAAAACAGGAAAAATGTCGTTAGTTTTATGGTTTTTGTGCTGGGAGTGAGCCTGGTGCTGGGGAATGCAATATACTTCTTACAGAACTGGTCAGACCGTCTCTCCCCGGGACAACTTGGGAAAATGCTGGAGGGGGAAGACTACCAGTCCAGAGGCAGATTCCGGGGATATATTTCGAACCGTCTGGAAGTTTTTCTGGATATGGCAACAGACTCCCTGAGGTTTGGTGGATATGGATACAGCTATGATGGGAGTTACTATGGCTATGGCGGCTATGGTACCAGCGACTACGATGCCATGCTCAATGATATTTTGATGAACCAGGTGACAGAGGAGGCAACAGCGGTGGTCGGCTCTGAAGCCATTCAGGAGGAGGTCTGGCCATACTGGGAGGACTGGAACGAGAGATGGTACTGGGAATATGACACAGACTGGGATACAGATGGCAGCGATGGGAACAGCAAGGCACTTACACCGGAAAAAAGGAAGGAACTTGCCAGGAAAGCGGCCGAACAGTACCATGACCTTATCAAGGGGGACGCAAACCTGCTGTATAAGGTGTCCTATGATGGCAAAGAGCTTTATACCAACTCGGGGGAACTGATGGTATCTGCTGACGGCATCCTGAGTGCCCCGGAAGGATACAATTTCCTGTTGTATTACAAGGATGGCAAGGTACGGATCTGGAAGGACGGGCAGGAACTGGATGTTTATGGGGACGGCTACTACAGGGACGGTACTACGGGAAACGGTAGTAGTGACTGGTATGTGCCAGGATATCGCAATTTCCAGGTGGACGAGAAGATGAAGAAAGCAGAGATCTGCATGGCTGTAGCCAGGGAGCCGCTTCTGTACACAGAGGGAACATACGGGCGTGGCGGTTATCTCCAGAAGGACAATTCCCTGTACTGGATGCAGTACAATGCTGTGGCAGAACGGCAAAATGTGATCCGGTGTCTGGGAGGTCTGGCAGCCGGTCTGGTACTGCTTCTGCCGGCATTCCTTGTCCGGAAGGGGAAAAGGCAGGCAGACCAGGGGATTGCCCGTCTCCAGGCAAAGATCTGGGTGGAATGCAAAGTGGTTCTGCTCTTTGGTATCCTGTATGCGCTGTTTTATCAGTTTATCCATGTCTATGGCAGTGACCTGTGGCTGGAATTTGCCTATGCCTATGAATATGATTATATGTCGCTGCTTGACAGCTGGTATGGCGGTGAACTGTTACGGCGTTTCCCCAGCGGATTCTGGGTTCTTCTGTTCTGGACAGTATACCTGGTGGGGAACGACATCCGGTACAACAAAAAGCCCTGGAAGAAGTCTCTGGCGGCAAAGCTGTACCAGACTTTTTCTGACAGAGAGCTGAAGCGGCCCCTCTCCCGCAGGATGGTACACCGGAATGCCCTGTCCTTTGGGGTGGCAGTGGCTTATGGCGTGTTGCTGCTTTTCGGGGCTGCATGGGCGTTCCGCAATGGACATGGGTCGGCCTGGATGGTGGGGCTGGTGATTATCATGGGTATGACGGCATTCCTGGTGGTGGAATACCTCATTGGCACCAAAAATGTGGAAGTGGCCAGGGATGTGGAGGCCCTGTCAGATCGGATAGACGATATCCGCAGCGGGAACTATGGGACTGGAGCAGACTCTGACAGCGAAGCGGAGGATGGCAGGGATGCAGGGAAGGACTCTTCCCAGGCAGGCCAGGGTGCAGCCCTGTATGTGGGCCATGATCTGGAGACGGTGATGGCCAGGCTGGAGGACATCCGGCATGGTATGGCGAAAGCGGTGGATGAACAGATGAAGAGCGAGCGCATGAAGGTGGAGCTGATTGCCAATGTGTCCCATGACATCAAGACCCCGCTGACCTCCATCATCAGTTATGTGGAGTTTCTGAAGGAAGAAGAAAACCTGCCGGATCATGTGAAGGATTATGTGGCTATTCTGGACGAAAAGGCCCAGCGGCTGAAGAATATGGTGCAGGATGTATTTGCGGTGAGCAAGGCAGCTTCAGGGGAGCTTCCTGTACACATGGAGGAACTGGATTTCGGTAAGCTGTTGCGTCAGACCCTGGCGGACATGGAGGAACAGATCGCGGGCAGCAGGGTGTCCTTCCGCACAGAGCTTCCCGACACGCCGGTGATGATCCGGGCGGACGGACAGAGGCTGTACCGGGTGTTCCAGAACCTGTTCCAGAATGCCCTCCAGTATTCCCTGGATGGATCCAGGGTCCATGTGACATTGCAGACGGACGGAAAGCTGGCAGTGGCCAGTGTGAAGAATACTTCCAGTATGGAGATCGAAGTGGGAAAGGATTTCACGGAACGGTTTGCCAGGGGGGATGCCAGCCGCACGGACGGCGGCAGTGGCCTGGGAATGTCCATCGCCCAGAGCTTCACAGAGGCCTGCGGCGGACAGTTCTGCTGGGAGACCAATGCGGATCTCTTTGTGGTGACGGTTTCCTTCCGGATCTTACAGCTCTTTTCCTGATGTAGGCAAAGAGGAGATATCCTGGTTACTGTTCACTCGGTATTGCCGAGAGGTGTTTTCACGCTAAGACAGAAAGTGAAAAAAGTGATACAAGGGAGAGGGTATGGCTGTGTATAAGATACTGATCGTAGATGATGAGGAGATGATGACGGAGCTGCTCAGTGACCATTTGCAGGACTGTGGGTATGAGACCCTGGCAGCGGGAAATGCCAGGGAGGCCCTGGCCCTGTTGCAACGGCAGCCGGATTTGATTCTTCTGGACATTAACATGCCGGATATGGATGGTCTGGAGCTGTGCCGGAACATCCGTAGCCATATTACCTGTCCCATTCTCTTTCTGACAGCCCGGATCACAGAGCAGGATAAGGTCAATGGCCTGCAGTATGGCGGAGATGATTATATCACCAAGCCATTCAGCCTGAATGAACTGTCTGCCCGCATTGCAGCCCATCTGCGCCGGGATGAGAGAAGCAGGCACAGACCTTTTGTGCTGACAGCAGAAGGGCTGCTGGTGGATCTGACCCAGAGGAGTGTGTCCTGCCAGGGCAGGGAGATCCCGTTTTCCAGAAGGGAATTCGATATTCTGGAATTTTTAATGACCAATGCCAACCAGGTATTTGACAAGGAGCGGATCTATGAGGGCGTGTGGGGATATGACGCGGAAGGAGACAGCAATGTGGTGAAGGAACATGTCCGGAAGATCCGTTCCAAACTGCGGGAAATGACAGGAAAAGATTACATCGAGACGGTCTGGGGGGTGGGGTACAAATGGAGCCGGTGAAGAATCTGTCCTTGAGAAGCTTTTTTATACTGACGGTATCAGCAGTCTTTGGTGTGGTGGTGCTGTTGTCCGGACTGGTGGTCTGGGGTTGTATGGCCTGCAGGGCCTATCTGCTGCCGGATCCGGAGGCTGTGTACCTGACGGTGAGGAATGTATATCCGGATGGTACAGAAAATACGCAGAGTTGGAGGATGGGATTCGGGGAGGAGGAGACCAGCCTCCCAAGGTTGTCTGCCGTGGAAGTGGATGCCAATGGGACAGAAGAGGAAAAAGTGCTACAGCAGGACCTTTCCGATACAAAATATTCTGTAGAGAAGATAACCCGGAGTTTTGACACCTTGACGCCCAGGCGTAAGGTGGCTTACCAGTGCTGTGGCATCGCCATGGTAGTGATTCCAGGGGTATTGTCGTTGTCGGGTATTCTGATTGGCGGTGTCTTCTTCTACCGGAAGAAACTGGACCGGCCCCTTTGTCTGTTGCAGGAGGCCGCTGGGCAGATTGCAGACCAGAACCTGGATTTTTCCCTGGAATATGACTGCAGGGATGAGATGGGGGAGCTGTGCCACTCCTTCGAACAGATGCGGGCGGCCTTAGAGGAAAACAACCAGCAGATGTGGAATCTGTTAGAACAGCGCAGGTTCCTGCAGGCCTCCATTGCCCATGATCTGCGCAATCCGCTTGCCATCCTCCAGGGGTACACGGAATATCTGCAAATGAATCTGCCTGGAGGAAAGCTTTCCACGGAGAAAATAAGCCGTATTGCCAGCCATCTGCATGTGACGGCTGGCAGGCTGGCACAGTACACGGAATCTGTCAGGATCCTGAACCGGCTGGAGGATATGGAAGTAAAACTTGAGGAGGTTACAGCCGGGGAATTTTTTGGAGAACTTGCAGATGATCTGGGGATGCTGGCTTCCGGAACCGGGAAACTGCTGTGTGTGGGCGGGGCCCGGCTGGGTGCAGATGCAGGCCTGGTCTGGCCGGAAAGGGAACTTTCCCTACAGGAAAACGGTGTTTTACCCGGGGAGAAGCTACGGCTTGACCGGGATATGGTATGGCGGATCCTGGAGAATGTGGTGGAGAATGCCCTGCATTTTGCACGGACCAGGGTCCATGTGGACTGGAAGAAGAACGGTTCCAGGCTGTGTATTACGGTGCAGGATGACGGCCCTGGCTTCCCGGAGAAGGTGCTGGCGGGGAAGGGAAATCACTTTCTGCCCACCGGGCGGGAAGACGGCCATCTGGGCATGGGACTTGCCATCAGCAGGCTTTTTGCCGGGAAACATGGAGGGAGTCTGGAAATGTGGAACGGAAGCAGTGTGCCTGGGAAAGAGGTGGAGGGGAATGAGGATCCTGGGAAAACCACCCTGGAAAAGCCGGGGACTGTGGTGAAAATCATTTTAGCGGTATGAAGTTGGTCCGAATCTATAGAAACTTGACAAAATCTTGACTTTTACCCTGTAAGATCTCCTTGTTGCATTGGAATATAGAAACAAGGAGGTCTTTTTGCATGAAAAAAACAGGAAAAATAGTCACATGGATTGTAACAGCCGGTATGCTCCTGTCCCTGGTTTCCTGTGGACAGAACAGCGCTGACCACCCTGGGCTGCAAAGCCTGGGGGCAGATATCCTGAATGGGGATGACAGTATGCAGGCGACAGGTGCCGGTGGAGCAGTGGCCAGTACGGGAACCCAGGGTACAGATGCTGGTATGACCAAAGACGGTGGTACGGCCCGGCACACGGATGCTTCCGGAGGTGGTCTGTATCTGCTGGCTTCCCAGAAGCAGCAAAGCGTCTGCTATACCCAGGACGGCTATTATTATCTGCCTGGGCAGCCGGAATCCCTTTCAGATGGAAGTTACGGTTCCCGGCTGATGTACATGGACTTTGCCACCCTGCAGGAGGTGTACCTGTGCAGCAATGCAGGCTGTAACCACAATTCCGCGGACTGTCAGGCCCTGTGTCTGTATGATGAGTTCCCGCCGTTTACCGCATTGCTCTTTGTGTACCAGGATGCACTCTGGATATTGTCCAGGGAAGGAGAGGATAACAGCATGTATGTGGACAGTACGGAGAGTGTTTCCCTGGGGTCAAAGATGAAAGAGATGGAGTCCGTTCTCTATCGGATGAACCTGGATGGCACGGATCGGAGAAAGGTACATACATTTGAACAGAATGTTGCAGTGGAAGATCTGGTGCTGGGGGATGAGGAAGGTATCTATGTGGTGGAAAAGGAAGTGGCCGCCAAACAAGAGGGGACACATACTTATTACACTTCCATGTCCCGCAGGCTGGTGCGTGTGAACCCGGATACCGGACAGGAGACCCAGGTCTGTTCCCTGGATTTCGGGGACGGGATCCAGTGGAATATCCTGGGGGGATATGGGAATGAGTTGCTTTTGTCGGGGACGGACTATGGGCGGGCCTATACCCAGGAGGAATATTATGATGATGATACATACAAGACCTTGCTGGAGAATTCGGTAGAGATCTATGCGTCCCTGGATCTGGACAGCGGACAGAAGACGGAGCGGTACCGCATCTCCAACCGGGAGGAGAATTGTGACAGGCTGGTGGGACATACGCTGTACGTGTCTTCCCGGGAGGGCGGTGGAATCAAGGCGATTGACCTGGACACCGGTGCAGAGAGAACCGTTTGTGTGGCAGAAGGCAACTATTATTATATCTGGGACGTGGTAGGGGATAAGCTCTGCTGTAAGGATCAGTCCTGGGATTCTACTTTTTACTATATTGACATGAATACAGGGACTGTCAGCCATTCTCCCCTGGTCAACCTGAGTCTGGGGTGGAGCCTGGAGTTCAAGGCTGTGCTGGACCAGGATGTACTGGTGGTCTATGACTATGATGCTGTTGCCAGTGGGTTTGGCGGCTATGAGATAAAACGGTTTCAGTATGGCTTGATCTCCAAGGAAGATCTGGTGGCTGGCAATGGCAATTACCGAAAGATCCAGATGGTGGGGAGAGGGGAGTAGAGGATGAAAAGAGTGCAGGATGACCCGGAAAGAGCGGGGGAGATTCCCTCTCCCGGCGCGGGGGGTAGTACCCGGCTGGAACTATGTGACATCACCCACAGATACCGGGACAAAAAGGCCCTGGATGGAGTGAGCCTGACATTGAACCCTGGCATCTATGGGCTTCTGGGTCCAAACGGGGCAGGTAAGTCCACACTGATGAACGTGATCTGTGGGAATTGCAGACCTAAGGTGGGGCGGGTGCTGTGGGATGGGACAGAAACCAGGAAGCTGGGTGCCACATACCGCAGCCTTCTGGGATATGCACCCCAGCAGCAGGGACTGTATGACCAGTTTTCCGGCAGACGTTTCCTGGCCTACATGGCCACCTTGAAGGGGATATCCCGGAAGAAACAGAAGGAGGAGATCGAAAGGGTTCTGGACTATGTGAACATGACAGATGTGGCAGGGCGCCCCATGGGCACTTATTCTGGCGGTATGAAGCAACGGATCCTGATTGCCCAGGCCATTCTGGGAGATCCGAAGCTCCTTGTGCTGGATGAACCTACAGCAGGCCTGGATCCCAGAGAGCGGGTGCGCATCCGGGAGGGGATCCGGAAGCTTGCAGGGACACCCGGCACAGTACAGTGTCCTCTGGAGAAATCCCCTAAGGAGGAGAAACCTACAGGGAGCAGGATCATTTTGGTATCTACCCATGTGGTCTCGGATATAGAGCCCATTGCCCAGGAGGTCATCCTGCTCAAGGAGGGGAAGGTAGCTGCCAGGGGCAGCGTGGAGAAGCTCTGCGAAGCGTATCACTGTAGCAAGGGACTGGAGGAAGTCTATCTGCAGGTATTTGGGCACTGTGAGAAGGGAAATGTGGATAAAGGTGAAACTGGTTATTTATGAATTGAAAAAAATATGGGGCAGGCCCCGGTTTCTGCTGTTTCTGTGTGCCTTCATGGCTCTTCATGTGTTTCTGCTGTGGTATCAGAATCTGCCGGATGAGCAGACGCCGCCCTTGTCTGCCTATGGGCGGTTCCAGGAGATGACAGCAGGCATGAACGAGGAGGAAAAAGGGGCCTACATCTGCAGGCGCAAAGAGATCCTGGATGGGGTCTCTTTTGTGGAAGAAGTGCTGCTCTTTCAGGGAGTTTCCGGACAGATGGGCCAGGAGCTGGCAGACCGGGCCATGGCAGAGCATCCAGGGCTTTTCCAGGAATATGATGAATGGTATCTGAGCGGCGCTTATCTGGAATGGACAGATTCCCTGTGGCGGGAACGGACCATGGTAGAAGAGGTGTATGGGGAATGGCAGCAGGTTTCCACCTATGGGGACTATCTGGCATCCATACAGGAGAAAAAGGATACCCTGGGCGGCATCGGGATCTTTGCCGGATCCGGGGATTCCTTCTCTGCCCGGAATATCCGGAAAAGTGCCCGGGATTATGCGCATCTGACAGCATCCGGGATCCGTTTTACCCTGGGCCGGACGCTGACAGGTGCCCTGGAGCATATGTGGACAGACCTGGTGCTTCTGCTGGGGGTATTCCTGTCGGTGGGGGAGATGATTCTGGCAGAAAAAGAAAAGGGGCTGTTTCTTGTGACCCGTGTCACGAAGCATGGACTCACAGGAAGCATTGCGGGTAAGCTGGCCGCCCTCCTGATTCACTGCATTCTGCTGACAGGCAGTCTGTATGCCGTCAATTTCCTCTTTTTCGGATGCCAGGCCGGGTTCCCGGATGGAAGTGCCAGGCTGCAGTCGGTGGCAGCTTTCCGGGAAAGTCCTTTTGCCATCCGGATCTGGGAATATGTGATGCTGTCTGTACTGACGAAGGCGGTGGTGCTGTATGGGTTCGGCGTCCTGCTTACAATTCCCTGTCTTCTGGCAGATTCCTTGGTGCTGCCCTACGGCCTGGGTATGCTGTTTTGCGGGATAAACGGGATCCTGTACCTGGCTGTTCCTGCTTCCTCCAGGGCATTGCCTCTCAAAACCTTAAATCTGGCCGGTCTGCTCCAGACAAAACGACTTTACGGTGCCTACCTGAACTTTGACCTGTTGGGGTATCCGTTTTCCAGGGTGGTGGCAGCCTGGCTTGTAATCCTGCTGTTTGTGCTGCTTTCGGTGGGGGGAAGCATCTTCTGCTTTGTAAGGGGACAGCGGCTGGTGCTGCGGAAAGGGCATCTATGGGTCTGGAGGCCTCCTTTCAAGCCTCATGGCAGTCTTTTGCGTCATGAATGCCACAAAATCATGGTGGGAAACCGGGGGGGTGTGATCTTACTGTGCTGCATGGTGCTGGTAGGTAGTTTTGAACTGGGAAGGGCCTGTTACCTTTCGGCAGGGGAACAGTATTACCGGGATATCATGCTGCGCCTGGAAGGAGGGCTGACAAAGGAGAAGGAGGACTTGGTGCTGGCAGAGAAAAGCCGATATGAGAAAGCCTTCCAGCAGGTGGAACGGATTGAAAGACTGATGGCAGAAGGGGTTCTCAGTGAACCGGCCGGGGAGGAGCAGATGGCAAAATGGAAGGGAATCCTGGCTTTCTATCCGGATTTTAGGCGTGTGTGGCAGCAGTACGAGGGGATCAGGGAGCATGGGGAGGGGCATTTTATCTATGACACAGGATATTTGTATCTGTTTGGGATCTGGGGCGGGGAGAATCTGGTGGATCTGTTGCTTGTGGTGCTGGGTGTGATCCTGGTGACCGGCAATGGGAACGGCCCGGATACCACTTGTGGAATCTGGAAACTGCTTGGGGCCACCAGGGCAGGAAAGAGGCGCATTCTCATGTCCAGACTGCGGGTATGCGTGTCCACAGCCTTGCTGCTGGCCCTGGTTCCTGTGTTGTGCCGGGCAGTCGGGATGCGGGATCTGTTTACCTGGCAGGGGTTTGGCCTTTCAACAGGAGATATTCCCTGCTGTAGTATGCTGCCCGGATTTCTCACGGCACTGCCTGTGGTCGGCTTTGTGCTGGTATTCGCGCTGTCCCAGGGGCTGGTGCTGGCCGTGGCGGCGCTGCTGGTATTCGCGCTGAGTCTGTGGCAGAGGACTGGCGCCAGGACATACTTTCTTGCCATGCTGGTGTTTATTCTGCCCCTGGTGCTGCAGCTATTGGGTTTATCCTGGGCAGAGCGTTTTTCCCTGTATCCACTCTACTCCTGGATGAGAAGTATGTAAAATGATTCCTGAAAGCAGACAGCGCCAGGGGTTCAAATCAGTCTGATAATTTCCCCTTTGCGCAGGCGTCTGTCTTATGATGCTGGCTGCGGAACTCCATGAAGTGCGTGTAAACCCCCATGCAACGGGCTGCTCCACCTTGCCGTTACTGACCAGTGAACCGTAACACGCCGCTCACGGCAACGGTAATTCCTGATACAAACCTGTTGTATGTTTTGTTTGCCATATGCTATAATTAGCATCGGTTCGAAGACCAGTGATATACCAGTGACACGGTTTGCGGATTAGTGAGATGAAATGCAGTAAGAGGAGAAAACGGTATGAGAGAGAGAAGAGTACGTTTTAAAGAATTTTCTGCAAGGGCGGCGGCCCTTCTGACATGCATGGTCTGCGTGTTATGTGCTGCTTGTGGGAACGGAGCGGCCGCTACAACCATGAAGTTGGCACGGGTGGAGGGAGAGGTGTCGGTCCGCGATGAAAAGGAGAAGGATCTGACTCCAGCGGAGGACATGAATCTGTACAGTGGATATCAACTGAAAACAGGGAAGGAGTCTTATTCCTATATCAATCTGGACAGCGTAAAGCTGACGAAAATGGACGAGGAAAGCGACGTTGAGATACAAAAATCGGGGAAGGATCTGGAGATTCTGCTGCATTCGGGAAGCCTCTTTTTCAATGTGACGGAGCCTCTAAAGGAGGATGAAACCATGAGCATCCGCACCTCCAATATGGCGGTAGGTATCAGGGGAACCTGCGGATGGGTGGATGTACCGGGCGAAGGAGAGATGTATGTGTATATCTTAGAGGGAACCGTGGAATGCAGCATAACGGATCCGGATACCGGGGAGGTCGCGGCAGCGCAGACCGTGACGGAGGGTGAGTCGGCAAGACTTGTGTGGAAGGACGGGAAGGCAGAGATCATCGTGGAAAATTTCACCAAGGAGGAAATCCCGTTCTTTGTGACGGCAGAGCTTGAGAAGGATTCCAGGTTTGAGGAGCAGGTCGGGGAGATTCTGGCAGCGAACGAGGAAGCGTCAGGCAACGGAGCCGAAGACGGGGAAGGCGTGTCCGGCGAAGATGGAAGCGGGGAAGAGACATCCGGCGAAGATGGAAATGCCGTGCAGGAGCCTGTGGTCATCACAACGAATGTCAATGAATTGGAATTTGTCAACGGAAACGGAACAGGGAATGTGATCGTGACATTGCGGGACGGGATGTACGGCGCGGTGAATCTGAATGGGGAGGAGATTGTCCCCAACAAGTATTCCACGTATGTGCGCACGCCGAACAAGGAAGGGCAGTTCGCTTTAGGAGACGGGGAGAATACGTTTGTTTTTGACAACCAAGGTAACATGGTCGTGGAGATACCGGGGCTTATCAGCCTTCAGATATCGGAGAATGCGGCTACCTACAGTCGTACAAATGCGGAGGGTCGGAAGGAAGTGGGCTGTTACGACATGGGCGAGGGTCGTATGACCTTGAAGATGGAACTGACAAACGAACAGTGGCAGAGCAATTTCAGTGCCCAGATTACGGAGATGCAGAATGGAAGCTTTTACTGCTCATCTCCAGGGGATCTGCGGCTTCGTCAGATTCAAAAGGATGGCAGCACGGTGTGGACAGATGAGGCGTTGGAAGCAGAGATGGAGAGAATCTGGGAGGAAGAGGAACAGAGCCAGGGAGAACAGATGCCGGACAGGGATTGGGCGAATGTCGGAGGAATGTCAAGCTTTATGTATGATCCGGGCTACCCCGTTCAGAGTCCCAACGGCGGTTACATGGTCTGCGCCCCCTGGCTGGAGGCATCGATATTCAGGATGTTTGATTGTAACGAGAGGCGATACCTGCGTTTTGATACATACAGGTTGGAGGAAGGTTTTGTGTGGAATCAATTTGAGGAGATGTGGCCCCAGTCCTTTTATGATGACGGACAGTGGTATGCAAACAAAGGGACACAGGTGGTTATGCGGGGCTTTGTCACTTACGGCGGCGAAGACCATACGGATTACCTGGTGGATTTCTCCAAAGCCAGGACGGACGAATTGGGAAACGTGTTGAATCTTTCCGACTTGATTCTGGCGGAGTATCCCTATATCAGCCTTGCGGGAGACGGATATTACGCGGCAAGCGATGGCGAGTCGTGGTTTTACCTGAATGAGCAGGGCAGCATGGTAAATTCGGCCCGATGGACCGACTGTTCCGGCTTTTATGACGGTTATGCCCTTGTGGTGGAGGAGGACGGCATGGCATACGTGGTGGATAAGAATTTTGATAAGGTCACGGAGGGGTATCCGGCAGACTCAGTGTCACGGTCGGGAGGAATGCTATGCGTCAGAAAAGGGGACGAACAAACATTTATTTATATTCGGTAAGTATGTTTGTGCTGGTTCTGCCCCTTACGCTGTAGCTATTGGGTTTATCCTGGGCAGAGCGTTTTTCCCTGTATCCATTCTATTTCTGAATGTCAGACATTTTATGAAGAATTCGCAACCAGGGGTTCCTGATTCCGGAACTTGTGATATACTTCCTAAGTGAAGTATCATATGCGGGGCAGACGCAGGGAGGTATCATTGTGAAAAAAGTTCGTATGGCAGGCACAGATTTAACCTTAAGCAGAATCTGTCTGGGCACGGATCAGTTCGGGAGTAAGCTGTCCGGACAGGAGGCCTTTCGTATCCTGGATCATTTCCGGGATCTGGGGGGCAACTTCCTGGATACGGCCAACATATATGGGAAATGGCTTCCGGACGGCATCAACCACAGCGAGCGTCTGGTAGGACAGTGGCTGCGGGAGAGGAAAGCTGCCCAGGACATGGTGGTGGCCACCAAGGGCGGCCATTATGACCTGGACCATCCCGGGATCAGCCGGGTTACAAGGGAAGGGATCCGGGCCGACCTGGAGGAGAGTCTTTGGTCCCTTGGTCTGGAGCGGATTGATTTTTACTGGCTTCACCGGGACAATCCGGCCATGGAGATGGAAGAGCTGATTGGCATCCTGGAGGAGCTGGTGAAGGAAGGGAAGATCCGCTATTACGGCGCTTCCAATTTCTGCCTGGAGCGGCTGGAAGAAGCTTACGCTTACGCTGACACTCACAGAGGGCAGGGTTTTCGGGCTGTGTCCAACCAGTGGAGCCTGGCTGTGGATCGCAAGCAGGGAGAGGCTTCGCAGAATGCGGCTACAGGGGACCCTACCATGGTGAAGACTAATCGGACTCTCTATGAATGGCACAGGCAGACAGGCATGCCGCTGGTACCCTACAGCTCATCTGCCGGGGGATATTTTGCCAGGCTGGAGGCCGGGCAGATGTCTGAAGGTATGGCTGCAAAATATGACCAGGATCGGAACCGGGAAATATTTCATCTGTTGCAGGAGGAATCTGCCCGTTGCGGGATCAGCGCCTTTGGCCTGGGACAGGCATTCCTGCTGGCCCAGCCTTTTCAAGTATATCCTGCCACCGCGGTGTCCTCGCCGGACCAGATGGCAGAGTTTGCAGCGATCTGTGGATATGAGATGCCGGATGGGCTGGCGGGAAAGCTTCTGGAGGAGAAGTATACAAAAAATTGCTAACAAAAAATTCGGAGGAAATTCCAGAAACCTATTGACATTTTCTGGATGAAGGACTATACTTCACTTGTTGATGATGATGGTAAAAGGTAAGAGTGGCTGACACGCCACTCTTTCTTGTTTGGCTACAGGTACCGCAGGCCGTAAGGCTGCGTCCGGCAGTGGTACAGGAAGGAGGACAGGATATGTCCCGCAGGGAAGAATATGAGGAGAAGACAGAGAGGCTTCTTGCCCCCATTGCCCAGGCGAACGGGGTATCTGTCTACGATGTGGAATATGTAAAGGAAGGCAGGGACTGTTATCTGAGGGCTTATATCGACAAAGAGGGCGGCGTGAACATCCAGGACTGTGAGAATGTGAGCAGACAGCTGTCAGATGTGCTGGACCGGGAGGACTTCATTCCGGATGCCTATATCCTGGAGGTGAGCAGTCCCGGACTGGGCAGGACCCTGAAGAAGGATAAACACCTGCAGGCAAGCCTTGGCAGTAAGGTGGAAGTGAAGCTGTACAAGGCCTTAGAGGAGAGGAAGGAGTACGGTGGGATCCTGGAGGGCTTTGACCAGGGAACCATCACGATAGCAGTGGAAGGGGAAGATGCTCCCAGGCACTTTAACCGGGAGGACATTGCGCTGGTCAGGCTGGCGCTGGATTTCTAAGGGGACAAAAGAAGCAGGACATAAGAACAGCCAGGAAATTGGATACTGGGAACAAAGATGGCAATAGCCAGAATGGAGGAAATGATGAATAAGGAATTGATGGAAGCACTGGACATTTTGGAGAGGGAAAAGGAGATCAGCAAGGAAACCTTGTTTGAGGCGATCGAGAACTCTCTGCTGACCGCGTGCAAGAACCACTTCGGAAAAGCGGACAATGTGCACGTGGAAATTGACCGGGAGACCTGCGATTTCCTGGTATATGCGGAGAAGGAAGTGATGGAGAACGCCGAGGACGTGGAGGATCCCTGCCTGCAGATATCCCTTGAGGATGCCAGGGAGCTATCCACCAAGGCCCAGGTGGGCGATATGCTCCATGTGGAGATACAGTCCAAGGAATTCGGCCGTATTGCCACCCAGAATGCCAAGAATGTGATCCTCCAGAAGATCCGGGAGGAGGAGCGCAGTGTCATCTATAACCAGTATTATGAGAAGGAAAAGGATGTGATCACAGGCGTGGTGCAGCGTTATGTGGGCAGGAATATCAGTATCAATCTGGGAAAGGCCGATGCCATGCTCACCGAGAGCGAACAGGTGAAGGGAGAGGTGTTTCGTCCTACGGAGCGTATTAAGGTATATATCCTGGAGGTGAAGAACACACCGAAAGGACCCCGCATCAATGTGAGCCGCACCCATCCGGAACTGGTCAAGAGGCTGTTTGAGTCTGAGGTCACGGAGATCCGGGACGGCACTGTGGAGATCAAGAGCATTGCCAGGGAGGCTGGAAGCCGTACCAAGCTGGCTGTGTGGAGCAACAATCCCAATGTGGATCCTGTAGGGGCCTGTGTGGGTATGAACGGCGCCAGAGTCAACGCCATTGTGGAGGAGCTGCGGGGAGAAAAGATCGACATTGTCACCTGGGATGAGAATCCCGGCAACCTGATCCAGAATGCCCTGTCCCCGGCAAAGATTGTGGCAGTGTTCGCAGATCCGGATGAGAAGACAGCCAAGGTGGTGGTGCCGGATTACCAGCTTTCCCTGGCCATCGGCAAGGAGGGACAGAACGCCAGGCTGGCGGCCAGACTCACTGGTTACAAAATTGATATCAAATCGGAAACCCAGGCTAAAGATGCACCGGGCTTCAGGTATGAGGATTATATGGATGAGGATTACGGTGAGGAATCCTATGAGGACGATGAAAATGTAGTGTATGAGGAGGGTGAGTACGGGGAAGATGTAGAGGAAGGTTACACAGGGGAAGAAAATGGCCCGGCAGAAGGGGGCTACCAGCAGGAGGATGGTTACCTGGAAACAGGCATTTATCCAGAGGACAGTGGGTATGAGCAGGCAGGCACCTACCCGGAGGAGGGCTATCCCCAGACAGGAGACGGCACGGAAGCGTATGGGAACGGGACAGAAGATGCCCAGGCAGCATATGCGGACAGCCAGTTATAATGGCACGGAAGCCAGGAACGGCATGGCCCAAGGAGCATACAGGGGGTGGATATGGCGAAGAAGATTCCGTTGAGGCAGTGTGTGGGCTGCGGTGAGATGAAGGGTAAAAAGGAGATGATGCGGGTCCTGAGGACCGCCGAAAATGAGATTTGCCTGGATGTCACAGGCAAGAAGAACGGAAGAGGCGCATATGTTTGTAAGAGCAGGGAATGCCTGCAAAGGGCCAGAAAGAACAAGGGCCTGGAGCGCTCTTTCAAGATGAGTATTCCAAATGAAGTGTATGACATTTTGGAGAAGGAGTTTGAATCGATTGAAGCAGAATAAAGTCTTTTCGCTTTTGGGAATTGCAATGAGAGGGCGCAATCTGGTCAGCGGCGAATTCCAGACCCTGGATGCGGTGAAAAAGGGCTCCGCCATGCTGGTGATCATTGCGGAGGATGCGTCTGAGAATACCAGAAAGTTATTTACCGATAAGTGTACGTATTACCAGGTGCCAGTTTACAGGTACGGGACGAAGGAGGAACTGGGCCGGGCAATCGGAAAGGACTTGCGGTCATCTGTAGGCGTATGTAACGCAGGGTTAGCGGATGCAGTTATCAGACAATTAAGTGCAGAAGGACGGACTTAAAAACGAAAGTAGCCGCTAGCGGCAGAAATGGAGGAAAGCATGGCGAAGATAAAGGTACATGAACTCGCTAAGGAACTGGATAAACAGAGCAAGGACATACTGAGTTTCCTGCAGGGAAAAGGAATAGAAGCAAAAGCCGCCCAGAGTTCTGTGGAGGAGGATGTGGCGCAGATGGTGCGCAGTGCATTTGGGAAGGCCCAGGGCCAGGAGACCACCAGGGTATCTGCGGGGGCAGACACCCTGGCAGAGAAGGGATCCGGGTCAGCAAAGGACTTAGAGCCGAAGGCAGACACCCCATCCAGGGCAGGGAAGCCAAAAGAATCTGCCCAGGGAGCAGCCGGGGAGGCTGCACAGACAAAGGGCGAGAAAAAGCCTGAAGATAAAAAACCGGAAGAGAAGAAACCCGGCAGAGGGGAGTCTGCAGGCGGGGAAGGCGGCAAAGCCAGGAAGGCAGAGACTGAGGAATCCCCCAAGAAGAAAAAGACCATTATATTTGTGAGCAACCCCCAGAATTCCAAGATGCAAGGCCAGGGAGGTAGCCGCCAGGGAGGTGGCCGTCAAGGCGGTGCAGGTGCCCAGAACGGCGGCAGCCGCCAGGTAAGCCAGGGAGGCAACCGTCAGGGAGGCGGGCAGGGAGGCCAGGGAGGCAACCGCCAGGGAGGCGGGCAGGGCAGCCAGGGGGGGAACCGCCAGGGAAGCAGGCAGGGCGGTGGACGCCAGGGCGGCTATCAGGGAGGATTCAGTTCCGGAAGGCCTACGGTGCGTCCCATTAAGCCGCTGACCCCGCCATCCCCCACTCCCAGTGTGCAGATGGTGCCCTCTAAGCCCCAGCCCAGACCCCAGAAGCCCCAGCCAGCACCTGCTGTGGAAGAGCCGAAGAATTTGACAATAGAACCTGTAACAGGTCAGGTACAGGCAAATGCAGAGACTCCGGCAGAGATGAAGCAGGAGCCGAAGGTGCAGGCACCTGCCCAGACGGCAGAGACCAGTCAGGGACAGGCGGCAGCATCCCAGAACAAGTCTCCCAGGAACCAGAATGCATTCCCCGGCCAGGACAGACAGGGCCGGGATGGCAGGGACCGTGATGGCCGTGGCCAGGATAACCGGAGCCGTGATGGCCGTGGGCAGGATGGCCGGGATCGTGACGGCCGCAGCGGAGACTATCGGAACCGTGATGGCCGCGGTCAGGATAACCGGAACCGGGATGGCCGTGGACAGGATGGCCGCAGCCGTGACATGCGCGGACAGGACAGCCGTGGGCAGGATGGCCGCAGCCGGGATGGCAGGCCTACAGGCAGTTACCAGGGAAGCGGCAACAGACAGGACCGCGGACAGTACCAGAACCGGGGAGGAAATGGTGGAAATGGAAGACCCCAGGGCGACAGACAAGGTGGATATCCGAGAGGCGGCAGGCCAGGTTATGAAGGCGGTCAGGGTGACCGCAGGGGTCCGGGCGGCGGCCAGGGCGGTAACCGCGGTTATAACGGTGCGCCGCGCGATGGCAGAGGCAATGGCGGACCGGGAAATCGATTCGGAGATAATAAGCAGGGCAAAGGCTTTGCAGCAGAGACTTCTGGAAAAGATGTGGAAAAGAGGCGCGAGGAGGAGAAGAGGCGTGCAAGCAGCCAGGAGAAAGACAAGCGCTCCAGGAAAGATCACATCTACGAGGAGGACGAGGCATTAAAGAATAAACCCGGACGTTTCATCAAGCCGGAGAAAAAGAAAGCAGATGTGGCAGAGGAGGTAATCAAGGTTATCACCCTCCCGGAGAGCATCACCATTAAGGAACTGGCAGAGAAGATCAAGTTGCAGCCTTCTGCCATTGTGAAGAAGCTGTTCCTGGAAGGCAAGATCGTGACAGTGAACCAGGAGATTTCCTATGAGGATGCAGAGAATATTGTGATGGAATATGATATTCTATGCGAGCGCGAGGTCAAGGTAGATGTCATTGAGGAACTGCTGAAGGAGGATGATGAAGACGAGAGCAAGATGGTGGAGAGACCGCCCGTCATCTGTGTCATGGGCCATGTGGACCACGGCAAAACTTCCCTCCTGGATGCCATCCGGAAGACCAATGTCATTGATAAGGAGGCTGGCGGCATTACCCAGCACATCGGTGCCTATACGGTAAACGTAGGCGGACGCAGGATTACCTTCCTGGATACGCCGGGCCATGAGGCTTTCACGGCCATGCGTATGCGCGGTGCCAATGCCACGGACATTGCAATCCTGGTGGTGGCCGCAGACGATGGCGTGATGCCCCAGACCATAGAGGCCATCAACCACGCCAAGGCCGCAGGCATTGAGATCGTGGTGGCAGTGAACAAGATTGACAAACCTTCTGCCAATATTGACAGGGTGAAGCAGGAACTTACGGAGTACGAACTGATTGCCACTGACTGGGGCGGCAGCACGGAATTCGTGCCAGTGTCAGCCAAATCGGGCCAGGGGATTGAAGACCTGCTGGAGACTATCCTGCTCACCGCGGACATCATGGAACTGAAGGCCAATCCCGCCAGACGGGCCAGGGGCCTGGTCATTGAGGCGGAACTTGACAAGGGACGGGGACCTGTGGCTACCGTGCTGGTGCAGAAGGGAACCCTCCATGTGGGAGACTTTATCTCAGCGGGAGCCTGCAGCGGCAAGGTGCGTGCCATGATTGACGATAAGGGCAGGAGAGTCAAGGAGGCAGATCCGTCCACGCCTGTGGAGATCCTGGGACTGTCAGATGTACCCAGTGCAGGGGAAGTGTTCCTGGCCCATGAGAGCGACAAGACGGCCAAGTCCTATGCGGACACCTACCTGGCGCAGAATAAGGAGAAGATGCTGGAAGAGACCAGGTCCAAGATGTCCCTGGACGATCTGTTCTCCCAGATTAAGGAAGGCAATTTAAAGGAACTGAACCTGATCGTGAAGGCCGATGTACAGGGCAGTGTGGAGGCTGTGAGACAGTCCCTGCTGAAGCTGTCCAACGAGGAAGTGGTGGTAAAATGTATCCATGGCGGCGTGGGTGCCATCAACGAGTCCGATGTGACCCTGGCCAGCGCATCCAATGCCATTATCATCGGCTTCAACGTAAGGCCTGATGCCACTGCCAAGGCCACTGCCGAGCGGGAAGGTGTGGACGTGCGGCTCTATCGCGTGATCTACCAGGCCATTGAGGATATAGAGGCCGCCATGAAAGGGATGCTGGATCCCATTTTCGAGGAAAAGGTTATCGGCCATGCGGAAGTACGCCAGATCTTCAAGGCTTCCCAGGTGGGCAATATCGCCGGCTCCTATGTGCTGGACGGTGTGTTCCAGAGAGGCTGTAAGGTGCGGATCACCCGGGAAGGCACCCAGATCTACGAGGGTGCAGTGGCTTCCCTGAAGCGGTTTAAGGATGACGTGAAGGAAGTGAAGGAAGGATTTGAGTGCGGCCTGGTATTCGAGGGATTTGACCAGATCCAGGAATTTGACATCGTGGAGGCATATACCATGGTGGAGGTGCCACGCTAAAACGCTAAGGAGAGTATCTAAGGCAGGAAAGTACTCTGCCTAAGATACTCTAGACCTTAGCACAGGTTGCGGCGGGTTATAGGTATCTAAGGCAGGAAAATACCCTGCCCAAGCAGAACCAGACCTTAGCACAGGTTGCGGCAGACAGGATTCTTGCGTATGGCGATGCCCATGAGACAGGTCGGCCTGTATAGATAGGAATAGGGAATGAGAAAAAATAGTGTGAAGAATACCCGTATCAATGGGGAAGTGCAGCGAGCCTTGTCTACGATCATCCGGGGGGAGATCAAGGATCCCCGGATCAGCGAATGGACAAGCGTTGTGGCTGTGGAGGTGGCACCGGACCTAAAGAGTTGTAAGGCATGGATCAGCGTCCTGGGGGATGAGGAAGCCAGGATGGCCACCTTGCAGGGGCTGAAGAGTGCGGAAGGGTATATCCGGAGACAACTGGCCAGGACAGTGAACCTGCGCAATACTCCGGAGATCACTTTTGTGATGGATCAGTCCATCGAGTATGGCGTCAACATGTCCCGGAGAATTGACGAGGTTATCGCCCGGGACCAGGAAAATGGACAGAATAAGGAAATAAACGAGGTATCAGATGAATCTGAATTTGGTGGAAATCTGTAAGGATGCGAAGAGGGTAGGGATCGGCGGCCATGTCCGCCCGGACGGCGACTGTGTGGGGGCTGTCCTGGGATTATACCAGTATCTGCAAAAGAGCCTGCCACAGGCTGAGGTGAAGGCATTTTTGGAAAAGCCTGCGGAGATTTTCAGCAGACTGAAAGGGTATGAAGAGCTTGACTCCCAGTTCCCGGAGGAAGACCCCTTTGATGTGTTCTTCGTAGTGGACTGCACCCTGGACAGACTGGGAGATGGGGAGAAATATTTCCATGCCGCAGGCAGGACAGTGAACATTGACCATCATGTGAGCAACTCCGGCTGTGGGGATATCAATTATATCAGGCCTGAAATAGGCGCTACCTGTGAACTTCTGTATGACTTGATCGGGGAAGAGAACCTGGACCAGGATCTGGCCATGGCGCTCTATACCGGCATTATACATGACACAGGAGTATTTCAGTATTCCAACACCACTCCGGCCACCATGGAGAAAGGGGCAAAGCTGATTGGCTATGGATTCGACTTTGCCAGGCTGATTCAGGAGACTTTCTATCAGAAAACCTATCTCCAGGCCCAGATCATGGGGAGGACCCTCATGGAGAGTATCCGTTTTATGGATGGCAGATGCATTGCCAGTGTGGTGGACAGGAAAGTGATGGATTTCTATCATGCGCAGCCCAAGGACCTGGATGGCATTGTGAACCAGCTGCGCAATATAGAAGGCATAGACTGTGCCATCTTCCTATACCAGACGGAAGTGCTGGAATATAAGGTGAGCCTGCGGTCCAGCGAGAAGGTGGATGTGGCCAGGATTGCTTCCTTCTTCGGCGGCGGTGGCCATGTGCGTGCGGCTGGCTGTACCATGCGGGGAACCTTCCATGACTGTGTGAACAACCTGTCGCTACATATCGAGAGACAGCTAAAGGAACTGGAGTGAAGTTCTGCTGACTGACAGTTTTGAAGGTACGATGGAGTGGCTTGTATACGTATACGTACAGGGCGGTATCAGTATGATAAATGGGATTATCGTAATCAATAAAGGGCCGGGATTCACTTCCCACGATGTGGTGGCGAAGATGCGGGGAATCTGCGGCCAGAAGAAGATAGGGCACACTGGTACTCTCGATCCGGGGGCAACGGGTGTGCTCCCTGTCTGTCTGGGCAGTGGCACGAAGCTATGTGATATGCTCACGGACAGCAGCAAGGAATATGTGGCGGAACTTCTGCTGGGGGTCAGGACAGACACCCAGGATATCACAGGGACGGTGCTGTCAGATCCCTGGGGAATCCTGGACCGGGAAAAAGCAGGGATCCTGCCAGTGACAGAGGAGGAAGTCCGGCAGGCCTGTACATCCTTCCAGGGGGAATATCTGCAGGTACCGCCCATGTATTCCGCCTTAAAAGTAAACGGCAGGAAGCTGTACGAACTGGCCAGGGCCGGCAGGGAAGTGGAGCGGAAGCCCCGCCCTGTGACCATCCAGGAACTGGAAGTCCTGGAGGCCTGCCTGCCGGTGGTAAAGCTGCGGGTGGCCTGTTCCAAGGGCACTTACATCCGTGCCCTCTGTGCGGACATTGGGGAGAAGCTGGGTGTGGGCGGCACCATGAAGAGCCTCCGGCGCACCAGGGCCGGAGGCTATACCCTGGAAGATGCCATTACCCTGGAGGAACTGCAGCAATACAGGGATCAGGGCAGGCTGGGGCAGGTGGTCCGTGCTGTGGACAGTGTGTTTGGCGAATATCCTGCGCTTCATGTGGACAGGGACTGGGAGAGGCTGCTCTTAAATGGCAATGCCATCCTGCCGGAGTATACCGTAGAGCGGGAAATGTATGCACCCGGCAGGTGGGTGCGCTTTTACGAGCCGGAGGGGGCATTTGCCGGGATCTACGCATACGACGGGGAGAAGAAACATTATAAGTGCATCAAGAAATTTTAAAAAGGTAAAATACGGTGACGGATATGCTGACAGATACATTACAGGAAGAATTTATCAAGATCTTAAGGGAAGAACTGGTTCCGGCCATGGGGTGTACGGAACCCATAGCCCTTGCCTATGCCGCAGCCAAAGGCCGGGAGGTCCTGGGCTGTGAGCCAGAGGGAATCATTGCAAAATGCTCCGGGAATATGATTAAGAATGTACGCTGTGTCACCATTCCCAATTCCGGCGGACTCACAGGCATTGAGACGGCCTGTATCCTGGGGAGTGTGGCGGGCGATGCCGCCGCAGGCATGGAGGTGCTGGAGAAGGTGGATGATGCCGGGCGGATGCGCACCAGAAAGCTGCTGCAGAAGGGCGGTTGCAGCGTGGAATTCCTGGATTCCGAGATTCCCCTGCATTTTATCATTGGGTTGTGGGGAGGCGGCCATGAGGTAGAGGTAGAGGTGCGCCATACCCACACCAACATTGTCTCCATTGTAAAGGATGGACAGGCCGTCTATACCAGGGAACAGGAGCAGGCAGATAAAGGGTATGCCACAGACCGCCAGGCCCTTTCCCTGGATACCATCAAAGCCTTTGCCGATGAGGTGGAACTTTCGCGGATCCGGGATATTTTTGAGCGGCAGATCCGGTATAATATGGACATCGCCTACGAGGGGATATCGGGAGACTATGGACTGGGTATAGGGCGGGTGATCCGTGAGTCTTATGCGGACGGCATCGTCACCCGCATGAAGGCCTATGCAGCGGCGGCATCTGAGGCCCGCATGGGGGGCTGTGACATGCCGGTGATCATCAATTCCGGCAGCGGCAACCAGGGAATCGCTTCCTCTGTGCCAGTGATCATCTATGCCAGGGAGAAGAATATTCCCACTGAGAAGCTCTACCGGGCACTGGCGTTCTCTGGCTTATTAACTATTTATCAGAAAGAATTTATCGGAAAACTATCTGCTTTTTGCGGTGCGGTGTCTGCCTCCTGTGCCTCGGCGGCTGCCATCACCTACATGACCGGCGGCACCATTGCCCAGATCAAGGCGACCATTGACAATACCCTGGCAAACATACCGGGGATCATCTGCGATGGCGCCAAGATCTCTTGTGCAGCCAAGATTGCTTCCAGCCTGGATGCTTCCATGATGGCCCATTACCTGGCCATGGAGAACAAGGAATACGAGGCCTACACGGGTATCCTGAAGGAAGATGCCGGGGAGACTATCAGCTGCGTGGGCTATATCGGGAAGGTGGGCATGCACCAGACAGACAAAGAGATTATCAAGATGATGCTGGGATGAATCAGGGGATCCATACCGGCATCCATCATAGAAAGTGGGATCATGCGTGGAAATCATTGAAAACACGGTGGAATTTCATCTGAATACGGAGACGGCTGCCGCCGTCGGCAAGTTTGACGGGGTACACATCGGCCATAGAAGGCTTCTGGAAGAGATCCTGAACCGGAAGGGGCAGGGGCTTGCCTCCTGTGTCTTTACCTTTGACCCGGCCCCGGCAGTGCTCTTTGGATATTCTGATGGCAAGGAACTTACCACAAGGGCGGAGAAGAGGCTGCTCTTCGGACGGATGGGGGTGGATATCTTTATTGAATTCCCCCTGGACAGGGAGACGGCCGCCATGCTGCCGGAAGTATTTGCCAGGGATGTGCTGGCAGGGGAGATGAATGTCCGGTTCCTGGCAGCAGGCCATGACCTGTCCTTCGGGTCCGGCGGCAGGGGGAATGCAGCCCTGCTGAGAAAGCTGGCACCAGAACTGGGATTTACAGTGGAGACCATAGACAAGATCTGCCTGGATGGGGAGGAGGTCAGTTCCACCCTGGTGCGGCGCTATGTGGAGGCAGGTAACCTGGAAGCGGTGGAGAAGCTGCTGGGGGAGCCCTACCTGGTTGCCGGGAAAGTGGTAAGGGGGAACCAGATCGGCAGGACGCTGGGATTCCCCACCGTGAATATAGAGCCTCCACCCAGCAAGCTGCTGCCCCCCTGCGGGGTCTATTTTTCCAGGGTGCGGCATAGGGGGAAACTCTACCGGGCCATCACCAATGTAGGGTATAAGCCTACTGTCACGGACAGGCACAGCATGGGGGTGGAGTCCTATCTGTACGATTTCCAGGAGGAGATCTATGGGGAGGAGATCGAGGTGTACCTGTGTTCCTTCCGCAGGCCGGAGCGGCAGTTTGCCAGTGTGGAAGCCTTGCGGCAGCAGCTCCAGGCAGATATAGCGGCGGGCAGTGTGAACTGTTCCCCCATTTTAAAAGAATTATGAAGAATTTGTGAATTTTCTATTGTATCTTTTTGACTTTTCCCGTAGAATGGGCTTGTTATATGTCTGAAATAGCTGAAGAAGATATGCGGCTGTGTATTTCACAGTAGGAATTGTAGAAGGGAAAGTCGGATGAATGCAACTATCATTTTATCAATGGCCGGGGGCTTAGGACTGTTTCTGTTCGGTATGCGTGTGATGAGTGATTCCATCGAGAAGGTGGCAGGGGCGAAGCTGCGCCGGATCCTGGAGATCTTCACCACCAACCGTTTTTCGGGAATGCTGGTGGGCATTGTGTTTACCGGGATCATCCAGTCTTCCTCCGCCTGTACGGCCATGGTGGTCAGCTTTGTAAATGCAGGGCTGATGAACCTGTACCAGGCGGCGGGGGTGATCTTCGGTGCCAATATCGGCACCACCATTACCTCCCAGCTTGTCTCTTTCAACCTGTCAGCTTATGCACCTGTGATATTGCTCAGTGGTGTCCTGGTGGTCATGTTCTGCAAGAATGAGAAGGTGAAGCAGTTCGCGGAGATCATCATCGGGTTTGGTGTCCTGTTCCTGGGGCTGAGCACCATGTCCAGTTCCATGGCCAGCATGCGGGAGGTGCCACAGATCGTGGAACTGCTCAGTTCCCTGCGCAATCCCTTGATGGCAACCCTGATGGGGTTGCTGCTGACCTCCGTGATCCAGAGTTCCTCAGTGACGGTAAGCATTGTACTGCTTCTGGCCAACCAGGATCTGCTGTCCCTGCCCATTACCCTCTATATCATACTGGGATGCAACATTGGGGCATGCACCACGGCACTGCTGGCTTCCCTGGCAGGCAAGAAGGATGCCAAACGGGCAGCGCTGATCCATTTCTGGTTCAATGTGATCGGTACCCTGGTGCTGTATGTGCTCCTGTTCGTGGCACAGGAGCCGGTGATGAAGCTGATCTGGTCTGTGTCTGCGGACAATGGGCGCTTTGTGGCAAATGCCCACACCATGATCAAGATATTCCAGGTGATCGTGCTCTTCCCTTTCTCCAACTGGATTGTGAAACTCTCCGTCCTGTGTGTGCCCGGAGAGGATAAGAAGGTGAATTACAGGGAGAGTTACCAGTTGAAATACATTGGGGAGAAGGTGGTCTTCAATCCCGCCACTGCCGTGGTGGAGGTCATCAAGGAGTTAGAGCGCATGGCCTCCCTGGCCAATGAGAACTTGAACAGAGCCATGAATGCGCTGGTTACACTGGATGAAGAGGATATTGCAGAGGTGTATGAGGTGGAGAAGAATATCAACTTCCTGAATCACGCCATCACGGATTACCTGGTGAAGATCAACCAGACCACCCTGCCCATAGAGGATCTGAAGAGCCTGGGGGCCCTGTTCCATGTGGTAAATGACATTGAGCGGATCGGGGACCATGCGGAGAATGTGGCGGATGCCGCCAGGCAGAGGAAGGAGACAGGGGCATCCTTCAGCCCGGATGCCACTCATGAACTGGGAGAGATGCTGGACATGGTCAACAAGATCATCCAATATTCCATCGATATGTTTGCCAAGAGTGATGAGAGCCACATGCAGGAGGTAATCACCCTGGAGGACAAGGTGGATGCCATGGAGAAGAAGCTCCAGAAGAAGCATGTGGAGCGGCTGACAAAAGGCGAATGCACCGCAGAAGGCGGCATGATCTTCTCTGACATTGTGTCCGGTCTGGAGAGGGTGGCTGATCATGCCACCAATATCGCCTTTGCCATTGTGGTGGCGGAAAAGGAGGCAGAAGTGGATTAGGAAATAGAATCGGAAATAGATTTTTATGGAAATATCTGTAAGCTGTTGACAGGAGATGGGAAAGTATGTATAATTTGTACCATGGCGTAACAAAATTGTAACATATTTGTAAAAAACATTTCATCTTTCGGGAATATTGCAGGGAACGGAAGAATCCGTAGCACCTGTTATAGGGCAGGGTAACCTGACGGTTTCTGAGGACAGAATACAGAGGAAAGAATCCATGAAACATTTTAAAGACAGTAAGAAATATATAGGAATCTGTGCCGGACTGGTGTGCTGCCTGGCGGCAGCTACTCCCCTGGAGGCATCTGCGGCTGCTTCCCTGGAGGACAGTGTGCTGCAGACTGCGGGAGTGGCTTCCCTGCTGGTCTCCACCGGACGTACCGAGGAGGAATACTTAGAGGCAGCCAGGCAGGCAGAAGGGGCGGCCTGGGGGTATACCAACATCGGCATTGCCAATGTGGACAGCGGGAACCTGAATGTGAGGGAACAGCCATCCACAGAGGGCAAGCTGGTGGGTAAGATGCCCAAGAACTCGGCCTGTGAGGTGCTGGAGTCGGCAGACGGCTGGGCACATATCAAGTCCGGGGAAGTGGAAGGGTATGTGAGCCTGGAATACCTGTTCACGGGACCGGATGCGAAGCTGGCGGCCAGTGACCTGGTGCGCACAGTGGCGGTGGCTAACACAGACGGCTTGAACGTGCGGGAGCAGCCCAGCCTGGAAGGAGCCATCCTGACCCAGGTGCCGGAAGGGGAGGAACTGGAATATGTGGAGACAGTGGATGGCTGGGTGAAGGTGTCCATTGACGGGGAGGAAGCTTACATCTCTTCGGAGTATGTGACAGTGGAGGAAAAGCTCGACACAGCCATTACCATGACGGAGCTGCTCTATGGCCAGGGTGTGTCTGATGTGCGGGTGGAACTTGTGGAGTATGCCAAGCAGTTTTTGGGGAACCCTTATGTGTACGGGGGCACCAGCCTTACCAAAGGCGCGGATTGCTCCGGATTCGTACTCAGTGTGTTCAAGAAGTTTGGCGTATCCCTAAGCCATCATTCCGGCTCCCAGGCCAATGCGGGCACGAAGATTGCAGCCGGGGACCTGCAGCCCGGGGACCTGGTGTTCTATGGGAACAGCCGGGGAACCGTCAACCATGTGGCCATCTATATCGGCGGCGGGCAGGTGATCCATGCAAGTTCCCCCACCACAGGGATCAAGATCAGCAAATACAATTACCGCACTCCTGTGAAATGTGTGAAGATATTACAGGATTAAGGGTTTACTTTTCGGCAAGGATATGTTACCATACTTAAGGACAATTTAGCCGATGCCCAGATCAGGGATGCTCCGACCCGGTCTTAGTGTCCGGCGGTTTTAAGAACAAGGAGGAAAAGAAATGATTTCTAAGGAAAAAAAGACAGCTATTATGAACGAGTACGCCAGGACTCCCGGCGACACAGGCTCCCCTGAGGTACAGGTGGCAGTCCTGACTGCAAGGATCCAGGAACTTACCGACCATCTGAAGGAGAACCCTAAGGATCATCACTCCCGCAGGGGTATGCTGAAAATGGTAGGACAGAGGCGCGGCCTTCTGGACTACTTGAAGAAGAAGGATATCGAGAGATATCGTTCCTTGATTGAGAGGCTTGGCCTTAGAAAATAGTCTTGTAAATGAGCGGAGATGGCCGTTTTGCGGCACCTCCGCTTGTTGTCTGAAACAAGAAGTGCAAAAAGGAAACCTGCGGGGCAGAAGGAAGCCCGAGACCGCTGAAAAGGGTGTGCCAGACACAGCGGCATGTGTTTTTCAGTAGTTTCGGTGTCTTCTGTTCCGGAGACAGATTACCGCTGTAGCGGTGGAATGGAGGATATGTATGTACAAGACGTATGAGATGGAACTGGGCGGACGCCCCCTTAGGGTGGACATAGGCCGTGTGGGCAAGCAGGCCAATGGCTGTGCCTTTATGCATTACGGGGACACCACAGTGCTCTGCACTGCCACGGCAAGCGAGAAGCCCAGGGAGGGGATTGACTTCTTCCCTTTAAGTGTGGAGTACGAGGAGAAGCTCTATGCCGTGGGCAAGATTCCTGGTGGTTTCAACAAGAGAGAGGGTAAGGCCAGCGAGAATGCCGTCCTGACCAGCCGCGTCATCGACAGGCCCATGCGCCCCCTGTTTCCCAAGGATTACCGCAATGACGTGACATTGAATAACCTGGTGATGAGTGTGGATCCGGAATGCCGTCCGGAACTGGTGGCCATGATTGGCGCGGCCATTGCCACCTGTGTGTCCGACATTCCTTTCGACGGACCCTGTGCCATGACCCAGATGGGACTGCTCGACGGGGAACTGATCGTGAATCCTTCCCAGGAACAGTGGAAGAAAGGGGACTTGAACCTGACGGTGGCTTCCACCAGGGAGAAGGTCATCATGATTGAGGCCGGTGCCAATGAGGTGCCTGAAGCGAAGATGATCGAAGCCATCTACAAGGCCCATGAGATCAATCAGACCATTATCGCCTTCATTGACAGGATTGTGGCGGAGATGGGGAAGGCCAAGCACAGTTATACCAGCTGTGCCATTCCGGAGGAGATGTTCCGGGCCATGAAGGAGATTGTGTCCCCGGAAGAGATGGAGACAGCTGTGTTCACCGATGACAAGCAGACCAGGGAAGAGAATATCCGTGTGATCACGGAGAAGCTTACGGAAGCTTTTGCAGAGAAAGAGGACTGGCTGGCCGTGCTTGGGGAGGCTGTCTACCAGTATGAGAAGAAGACGGTGCGCAAGATGATCCTGAAGGATCACAAGCGTCCGGATGGACGTGAGATCACCCAGATCCGCCCGCTGGCGGCTGAGGTGGACATCATACCCAGGGTTCATGGTTCTGCCATGTTTACCAGGGGCCAGACCCAGATCTGCAATGTATGTACCCTGGCGCCTCTCTCTGAGCAGCAAAAGATTGACGGCCTGGATGAGAATGAAGTGAGCAAGAGATATATGCACCATTACAATTTCCCCTCTTACTCTGTGGGGGAGACCAAGCCCTCCAGGGGACCGGGAAGAAGGGAGATCGGCCATGGGGCGCTGGCAGAGCGTGCCTTGATCCCTGTGCTGCCCAGCGAGGAGGAGTTCCCTTATACGATCCGTACCGTGTCCGAGACCTTTGAGTCAAACGGTTCCACCTCCATGGCTTCCACCTGTGCATCCTGCATGTCCCTGATGGCGGCAGGGGTGCCCTTGAAGAAGATGGTGGCAGGTATCTCCTGCGGCCTGGTGACCGGAGAGACAGACGATGAGTTTGTGTTGCTGACGGATATCCAGGGACTGGAAGACTTTTTCGGGGATATGGATTTCAAGGTGACGGGTACCACCGAAGGCATCACGGCCATCCAGATGGATATCAAGATCCATGGCCTTACAAGGCCCATCGTGGAAGGGGCCATTGCAAGATGCCGGGAGGCGAGACTGTTTATCATGGATAACTGCATGAAGCCAGCCATCGCAGTGCCCAGGCCGGAGGTAGGGCCTTATGCCCCTAAGATCATTTCCCTCCAGATTGATCCTGAGAGAATCGGGGATGTGGTAGGCCAGAGGGGCAAGACCATCAATGAGATCATTGCCCGTACCGGCGTGAAGATTGACATTACCGATGACGGCATGGTATCCATCTGCGGAACAGATAAAGAGATGATGGCCAAGGCAGAGGATATGGTGAAGATCATTGTCACCGATTTCGAGGCTGGACAGATCTTCAAAGGAAAAGTGGTGAGCATCAAGGAGTTCGGTGCATTCCTGGAGTTCGCACCGGGCAAGGAAGGTATGGTGCATATCTCCAAGATTGCCAGGGAGAGGATCAACAGGGTGGAGGATGTACTGACCCTGGGAGATGTGGTCACTGTGGTATGCCTTGGCAAGGACAAGATGGGCAGGATCAGTTTCTCCATGAAGGATGTGGCCCAGAAATAAGGAACGGACTGTTAGGGCGTTTTGGCAGTGTTATCCTTAGGTGGTAGTCCCATCTTTGGATGACACTGCCATCTTTTGTGCGGACAGATGGAGGAGGAATGAAAAGGGTAGTCAGATACGATTTGCTGCGCATTGCCGCATGTTTTGCCATCGTGCTGTTGCATGTATCCAATAGCTATTGGTATACGGTAGACGTAAACAGCCAGGATTTTGTTACTATGACCATTTATAACAGCCTTACCAGATTTGGTGTGCCTGTCTTTTTCATGTTAAGCGGTCTTTTCCTGTTGGATCCTGAACGGGAATTCCAGGTCGGAAAGTGGGGGAAGAAACTGCTCAGGCTGGCTGTGGGATTTTTCCTATGGTCTCTGTTCTATGCGTTTCAGAGCATCCTGTTCCACGGGTTTTTCCACGGGTGGGGCAGCGTCACCCGGGAAATGTGGTGGGACGGGGTGGTAAGACTTTTACGGGGACATGGACACATGTGGTTTCTCTGGGACTTGTTTGGTTTCTACCTGCTGCTGCCCATCCTACGGAAAGTATGCGAGGATATCAAGGTCCTGGGGTATTTTCTGCTCCTGTGGGTGATTGTCCGTTTTGTGGTAGTGACAATATTGCCAGGGGTAGGTGGAGGCATGTTTCTGGCCACAGTGACCAATATGCATCTGTACATGCTCACAGGGTACATTGGCTATTTCCTGGGGGGCTATTACCTGTCCAGGGTTACGATTCCCAGATGGGGGAGGGGGCTGGTCTATGGGGCCGGGATGGGTGCCCTGGTGTTTACCATGGTGAAGACCATAGCGGACTGCAGGACGACCCTGTCTTATGACGACCACTGGTTTCTCCCAAGCAATACCAATGTGCTTCTGCTTAGTATTGCCATGTTTATATTTTTCCAGTATAGGAAGCTGCCAGGGCGCATAGAGAATGGCAAATGGGTGCCTGCCATGGCCAAATGTACTTTTTTTGTCTATATGATACATCCCTTTTTCATAGAGAAGCTGAATCTATTGGGAATCAAGGTGATCGCCTATCCGGTGGTGGTATCCATTCCGGTTATGACCATAGGGATCTTTGCAGTGGCCATGATGCTGGGCTGGGCTGTGGGAAAGATCCCAGTAGTGGGAAAATGGGTGACAATCCAGTAACCATTTGGAAGGATCCGGATCGGGCAGGGAACTGTTGCAAAATATGTGTGACAGTTCAGACAGGGTACGGAACTGTTACAAGTATATCATACAGGAGGGGCAATATGTTAACAAGAGAACTTGTCAAGGAAGCGCTTTACCGGGCGCTGGCAACAGGGGCAGATTATGCGGAGGTATACGCAGAACACACCCAGGGAAAAACCATCAACAACATATCGGGGAAGACGGATAAGATTGAGGACAGCATCATATCCGGGGTGGGCATCCGCATCTTCCAGGGAACCAGGTGTGTGTCAGGGTCAGCGTCCTCCCTGGATCCGGAGGCTGTGCGAAACTGTGCGGACAGGGTGGCAGATGCCCTGGCCGGTTCCAGGGGGATCCAGGATATCTGCCTTGTGGAACGTCTCTTCGGGGACATCCACCCGGTCAGGATCGTGCCTGCAAGTGTGGGGAATGCGCACAAGGCAGACTTCCTGAGAGAAGTGTGCCTGGCTGCCAAGGCATACAGCGGGGAGATCTCCCAGGTGAGCGGCAACTATGCGGAGGTGGACCACCAGATCCTCATAGCTACCAGTGAGGGACTGTATGCCCAGGACAGGCAGATCCGCAGCAGGGTGTTGGTGTCTTCCATAGCCAGCAGGGACGGGGAGAACCAGACCGGCAGTGTCGTCCCGGGGCCAGGAAGGGGCTGGAACTGTTCGAGACCCTGGATCCTGGCAAGATGGGCGCCCAGGCTTCTGCCCAGGCAGTGACCATGCTTCATGCCGGCTATATCCAGGCAGGTACCATGCCGGTAGCCATTGAGAATGGCTTCGGCGGCGTGATCTTCCACGAGGCCTGCGGCCATTCCCTGGAGGCCTCCTGTGTGGCGCTGGGGCAGTCCCAGTTTGCAGGAAAGCTGGGAACGCAGATCGCCAACCCCAAGGTCACGGCCATAGACGATGGGACGATACCCAATGCATGGGGTTCCATCAATATCGATGACGAGGGTACACCGGGCCGCAGGAATGTGCTGATTGAAAAGGGTATCCTGAAGACTTACATGGTGGATAAGCTCAATGGACGCAGGATGGGGATGGAACCCACCGGGAACTGCAGACGCCAGAGTTATCAGTTTGAGCCTACGTCCAGGATGACCAACACTTATATTGCTGCAGGGGACGATGAGGACGGGGATATCATTGCCTCCATCGAATACGGACTATATGCCAGGAAGATGGGCGGCGGTTCGGTGAACCCGGTTACAGGACAGTTTAACTTTGCCGTGAACGAGGGATATATCATCCGGGACGGAAAAATATGCGAACCGGTGCGGGGGGCCAGTCTGATCGGAAAGGGATCGGAAGTGCTCATGAACATTGACATGGTGGGCCGGAATGTGGAACGGGCACAGGGCATGTGCGGCGCTTCCTCTGGCAGCATTCCCACGGATGTGGGACAGCCCTTGATCCGTGTGTCCTCCATTACGGTAGGGGGACGCTGAAAGGGACAGTCCATTTTGGCGCGTGCTGCGGAATCATATAAGCCCAAATTGTGGGCAGATAGGAGTCGGAGATGACATATCAGGAGTTTAAGGAGACTGTCACTGCAATCGCCCGGGATATGCAGATTGCGGATTACGAACTATACTATACCGAGGGGGATTCCACTTCCGTGGAGATCTATAAGGATGAGGTGAAGAGTTACAGTGTGGAGGAGGAACTGGGTGTCTGCTTCCGCTGCATCGTGGACGGCAGGGCAGGCTATGCCTCCACGGAGAACCTGACCACACAGGAAGCCCGGTCCCTGGTACAGCGGGCATATGAGAATGCCGGATCCATGGAGAGTGAGGAGATAGCCCTGCTCTACCAGAAGGGAGACACCTATGCCACTCTGCCGGAAAATACGGATGTCCGGCCCACAGGCAGGGAACTGACGGACAAGGCCATGGAATTGCAGAAGGAAATGTATGCCCTGGATAGCAGGGTGGCAGATGGCACCCAGGCCTACATGGCCTACGGCAGACAGAAATATGCCCTGTGTAACTCCAACGGTCTGGACCTGGAGGACGAGATATCCATGGCCCGGTGTTATGGCATGGCACTGGTGGCAGACGGAGAGGAAATGTACGACGGCTTCCAGAACAAGCGCGGGAAGCTGCAGGAATTTGACTTGAAGGAGATCGCCGGGGAAGCGGTGGAGGATGCCACCGCCAGCATTGGTGCAGGCAGCGTGCCCAGCGGGAAATACACAGTGGTATTCTCCAACAGGACCATGGCCACCCTGCTGGCCACTTACGCTTCCGTGTTCTCTGCAGAACAGGCCCAGAAGGGCATGTCCCTGCTGGCTGGAAAGGAAGGGGAGCGGATCGCGGCAGATTTTGTGACCATTGTGGACGATCCCAGGTATGAGGACAATCCGGTCAAGAGAACCTTTGACGGGGAAGGAGTTGCCACTTATGCGAAAAACGTGGTGGAGGGAGGTATCCTGCATACCCTGCTCCACAACCTGAAGACAGCCGCCAGGGCAGGGGTGAAGTCCACCGGCAATGCCAGTAAGCCCTCCTATGCCTCTGTGGTAGGCATCAGCCCCTTTACTTTCTATATCCGTCCTAAGACGGGAACCCAGGATGCCTGCGGGCAAAGGGAAAAAGAGCCAGAGGAATTGCTTGCCTGCGCAGGGGAAGGACTGTATGTGACAGAGGTCTCCGGCCTGCATGCAGGTGCCAATCCGGTGACAGGGGATTTCTCCCTTTCCTCCAAGGGATTCCAGATCCAGGACGGGAAAAAGGGAGCGCCGGTGAAGAACTTTACGGTTTCCGGTAATTTCTTCTCCCTGCTTAGGCAGATGGAACAGATCGGATCGGACCTGGACTTTGTGAATGGGATGTATGGGTCGCCTTCGGTGCTGGTGCGGGAGATTTCTGTGGCCGGCGGCATGCAGAGGATACAAGAATAGGAACAGGAGGAAGTATATGAATGAGTTGATGGGATTGCTGGAGGGTCGCAGGACCTACCGCAGGTTTGGACAGAAGGAGATATCCCGGGAGATCCTGGAGGAGATCCTGCAGGCAGCCAGGCTGGCTTCCAGTGCAGCCAACCGGCAGCCCTTAAGTTATATTGTGGTCCAGGACAGGGAGAAGGTGGAGCAGGTGTTTGCGCATACCAGATGGGCTGGTGCCCTGCCACCGGAGGTGGGGCAGCCCAGGGAAGGAGAGAAGCCGGTGCTCTTCATCGGGGTGGTGGAGAACCTGGACATCAACCAGGATTGTGACACGGACGCAGGCCTTGCCATCAGCAATATGACCCTGGCAGCCTGGAACCACGGTGTAGGAAGCTGCATGATCGGGGCCTGCAACAAGGTGGCCCTCTCGGAATTGTTTGGACTGACAGACAGGCAGAAGCTGCACACCGTGGTGGCCTTCGGCTATCCTTCCCATGTCAGCCACCTGGTGGACATGGAGGATCCGGATGCCTTCAAGTATTATCTGGATGAGAAGAAGGATTATGTGGTACCCAAACGGAAGCTGGAGGATGTGGTGCGGTATCTGTGAGGGAAGTGTGAACGAAATGAAGATTTTCCAAGAAAGACGGGACAGGAAGCGTTTGCTCCTGTCCCATTGCCTTTGCCTGATCGGAAAGTGTCGCGAGGGTCACATAGCCTGTAGCCTGGTTTGATGCCCTATCAGCTTACTGCGGGGTTGCT
The DNA here is from genome assembly GCA_910586215.1 of uncultured Acetatifactor sp. Lineage (GTDB taxonomy): Bacteria > Bacillota > Clostridia > Lachnospirales > Lachnospiraceae > Acetatifactor. Next base: position 60,194 of record CAJUGH010000019.1, read on the forward strand.
GCCTCTGCCTGCGGGTTGCTGACTCCCTCGTCATAGGTAAAGCCGCGCAGGTCCAGTTCTTTTGCCCGGTGGCAGGCACAAAGCCTTCCGTCAGGCATGGTCTCCAGGGAGGGAGCATCTGTTTTACATTTCTGGATGCAGTAATGGCATCGCTCATGGAAATAGCAGCCGCTAGGCGGGTTGGCAGGGTTGGGGATCTCCCCTTTCAGGGAAATGCGTTCCATCTGGATGGAAGGATCTGCCACGGGTACAGCGGACAACAGGGCTTCCGTATAAGGATGCATGGGCTTCTCGAAGAGCATCTGTGCCGAGGCGAACTCCACCATCCGGCCCAGGTACATGACACCCACTTTGTCGGAGATATGTTCCACCACCGACAGGTCATGGCTGATGAACAGATAGGTGAGTTTCAGTTCTTTCTGCAGGTCCCGCAGCAGGTTGATGACCTGGGCCTGGATGGATACGTCCAGGGCAGACACTGCTTCATCGCAGACGATGATCTGTGGCTCGATCACCAGGGCCCTTGCTATGCCGATGCGCTGGCGCTGTCCTCCGGAAAAGGCATGGGGATACCGCATCAGATACATGGGATTCAAGCCCACCTTCTCTGCCATGGCTTTGGCCCGCTGGTCCATCTCTGCCTTGGGCATCTTGGGATAGTTGGCCTTCAGCGGCTCTTTGATAATGTCCAGGACTGTCATCCTGGGATCCAGGGAGGAGTAGGGATCCTGGAAGATCATCTGGATCTCCTTGCGGATCTCCTTCATTTTCTTCTTGTCTGCCTTCAGAAAATCCAGTTCCTCGCCGCTTTTGGTGCGATAGAACACTTCTCCTTCCGAAGCCTCATAAGCCCGGACGATACAGCGTCCAAGGGTGGTCTTGCCACAGCCGGACTCCCCTACGATGCCGATGGTCTCTCCCGGTTTCACACTGAAGCTCACATCGGTGACAGCTTTTACGGTGACGCCTTTGGACGTAAAACGTTTATGCAGTCCCTTCACTTCCATAATATTGTCTTTGTTCATTCCGCACCGCCCTTCTTTTTTTTCAGGAAAGCCTTTCCGGTGGCCTTTTCCAGGGGAGTGTTCCCTGCCGGGGAGTCCTTCGGTGCATTTCCCCTGGCCAGGTCAGCTTCCACTCTGGCCCTCTGGACCCGGCAGGCCTCATGGGGGCAGTTAAAGCAGGCAATCCTGTGGCCAGGGGCGATCTCCACCAGTTCCGGCTCTGCCCGGTCACACAGTCCTTCAATGCGGGCATCGCAGCGGTCATAGAATCCACAGGCCTTGGGCAGGTTCATGGCCAGGGGAACGGTTCCCTCAATGGAAAACAGTTTCTCCTGTTTCCTGGAACCGATCTTGTGGACGGAACCGATCAGCCCCCTGGTGTAAGGGTGCTGGGGATTGGCATAGATCTCAGACGCATCTGCGCTCTCCACGATCTTGCCCAGGTACATGACTGCCACCCGGTCACACATTTTGGCCACCACACCCAGGTCGTGGGTGATGAAGAGGATGGCCATGTTGAAATCCTTCTGCAGTTCCTTCATCAGCTCCAGGATCTGGGCCTGGATGGTCACGTCCAGGGCCGTGGTAGGTTCATCGGCGATAAGCATCTTGGGATTGCACACCAGCGCCATGGCAATCAGCGCACGCTGTAGCATACCGCCAGAGAACTCATGGGGATACTGGTTGTAGCGTTTTTCCACGTTGGCAATGCCCACCTTCCGCATCACCTCCATGGAAATCTCTCTGGACTTCTTTTTGTCTTTGGTGATATGGAGCCTGGTGGCTTCATTGATCTGGTTGCCGATGGTATACATGGGGGAGAAGGCCACCATTGGCTCCTGGAAGATCATGGAGATCTCCTTGCCGCGGATGGACCGGATCTCCTGGCCGCGCTGGTCCAGGGAGAGGAGATCTATCTTGCCCAGTCCTTCCGAATCAAACAGGATCTGCCCGCTGGATACACATTTTTTGTCATTGATGCCCAGGATGGCCTTGCAGGTCAGGGACTTGCCGCAGCCAGACTCCCCTACCAGGCCCAGGGTCTCGCCTTTTTTCATCTCAAAATTCACACCCCGGACTGCTGTCAGAAGGCCCTCTGCCATATGAATGTCAACATGGAGGTCTTTGACTTCCAGAATATTATCTTCGTTCATTGGGATACCTCCACGCGTGCTCTGGCACGTATACCAGTCTGATTTTGAATGTTCACTTCCAAAACGAATACCTCCTTGATACCAATCAGGATTCTAAAGCGCATCCTCCTTATTTATAAGGGTCAGCGGCATCGCGGATCCCGTCTCCCAGGAAATTGAAGGCCAGGACGGCGATGGTCACGAAAAGGATGGGGATCAGCTTATGGGGATTGCTGGCAACATCGGTGACAGAACTGGCTTCCTGGAGCAGTACGCCCCAGCTGGTGGCAGGGGACTTGATGCCCAGGCCCAGGTAAGACATGGATGTCTCCCCTACGATAGAGCCGGGAATGCCCAGGGTGACGGACACAATCAGGTAACTCATGAAGCCCGGCACCAGGTGTTTCCAGATGATCTTCCAGGTGGATACACCGGACAGCCTTGCCGCCATCACGTAATCCTCATTTTTCAGGGACAGGAATTTCCCGCGCACCACCCGGGCCATGCCGGTCCAGTTGATGAAAGAGAGGATGATGGTTATGTAGAAATACATCTTCACGGTGGAGATCCCCGGAGGGATTGCAGCGGAGAGGGCCATCCACAGCGGAATCTGGGGGACAGCGCCGATCACTTCAATGATCCTCTGGATCACAATGTCAATGGCACCTCCAAAATATCCGGAGATGGAACCGATGGTAACACCCAGGAAGAAGCTGATGATGGCACTGGCAAAGGGGATGGTCAGGGAGATCCGGCTGCCCAGCAGGATCCGGGAGAAAATATCCCGTCCCAGGGAATCTGTGCCGAAGAGCATAATCTTGGCACCGCTTCCTCCTTTGCTACCCTCCCCCACGCCAAAGAGATGGAGGTCACAGGGGATCAGCCCCAGAATCTTGTAGGGTGAGCCATGCACGAAGAAGTGTATCTTGTAATATTCCGAGGTGTCTTCCGTGATGGTCACGGAGAAGTCTGACCGGTCAATGGTCTTCTCCAGCTTGTAAATATGGGGTCCTATGAAGGCGCCTTCGTAGGTCCAGTGGATCCTGGAGGGGGCACTGTCCTTGTACAGGGCATCGAACTCATCCAGGGAATAGGGTGCCAGGAAATCTGCGAACAGGGCGCCCAGGTACAGGATGAGGAGGATGAGCATGGATAATTTTGCCAGCTTGTGCTTTTTCAGCTTTCGGCCCATCAGGGTCCACTGGGAAGCAAGATAATAATCTTCGTTGGTCTTAGGTTTCTTTTTCCACATTATCTGCCACCTCCTGCATAACGGATTCTGGGATCCAGGAATGCCAGTGCGATATCGGAGAACAGGATACCGATGACTACCAGGACAGCCTGGACCATGACGATTGCCCCTGCAAGGTACATATCCTGTGCCTGGAGGGCCTTAAACAGTACGGGTCCCTGAATCTGCATGTTCAGCACCATGGCGGTTACGGTGGAGCCGGAGAACAGGCTGGAGAGCACACCTCCCAGTCCGGAGACGGTGGGATTGATGGCGGCCCGGAAGCAGTACTTCATGATGATGGTCCGCTCCGGCACGCCCTTTGCCCTGGCAGTCAGGGTATACTGCCTGGCCACTTCGTCCAGCATCTGTGCCCGCACGGAGCGGATGATGCCGCAGGTGCCGCTGGTGCCAATGACGATGATGGGGATGATCATTCTCTTCAAAAAGTCGCCAAAGTTATATAAGTGAATGCCGTTTTGCAGCATCTCCTGGGAAAACAGGCCCACATTTGCATTGCCGGTCCATTTGTAGGAGAGATACATCAGCACAATTGCCAGAATAAAGTTGGGTATGGCCGCACCCAGGAAACCGATGATGGAGGAGATGTAATCCCCCACGGAATACTGGTGCGTGGAGGCATAGATGGCGATGGGAAGGGATACCGCATACTGGAATATCATGATGATTGCCGTGACCAGTATGGTAAGTCCCAGCCGGTCGTCCACCACATCCCAGACATCCCTGCCATAGGCAAAGGAATACTTCCAGTTGTGATGGGATCCGTATAATCTGTAGTAGGTAGAATCCGTAGGAGTCCAGATGATATCCTTGATCCATTTGAAATACTGTTCATGGATGGGCAGGTCCAGTCCGTAATCTGCCCGGAGGGCGGCTGCATAGTCCGCATCCACAATCTCCCCCTCTGTGGCAAGGGCCGCAATGTGGGCAGATACATAATCCCCGGGAGGAAGCTGGATGACGAAGAAGACCAGGATCGAGATGAGTAGTAACGTGGGAATGAACATCAGAAGGCGCTTCACGATGTATTGGACGAGGTCCTTCTTGAAGAAATCGGCCACGGACTCCACGAGGGCTTTTTTCGGGACTTGCTTTGGCATGCTTTTAGGTTTGTGCGCATTTTCTTCCATGAGAAATTCCCTTTCTTAAAAGTCCGAAGGCAGGGGAACCGGGGTTCCCCCGCCTTACGGAAGTCTTTGCTGATGCCAGGATTATTCTGTCTTGAACAATGTCCAGTAATGGATAATGTTCTGGTACTGATACAGGTCGTCAGACACCAGCAGATCCGGATAATTGTGGATCTTGGAGCTGACCAGGCTGTAAGCGCCTGCTGCCTTCAGGTAGGCAATGGTCCAGAGATTTTCCTTGTGGAGATTGTAAATGTCCAGGGTATACTGGTCTCTTGCGGCAGTGTCGGGAGTGGATTTCCACTGCTCATAGATTTCTACCAGCTTGGCCATGTCCCCTTCGGGAGCGATACCCTGTGCCCCGCCTGTGCCGTAGTAGGTGCCGTACTCACCATACCACTCTGCAGACTGGGCGATGGGAACGAAGGGCTGTACCCTGCTCTTCAGGGACACGCCGCCGATGGCAGTGTGGGGTCCCAGTACCGCGTACCAGTCATTGTTATCAATCTCCGTATCGAAGGCAGACACTTCAATGTCTTTGGTAGCACACTTGATGCCGGCCTTATTGTAATATTGTTCCAGCACCGGATAAGCATCTGCCGCGCCGGAATCCGTGTAAGTATAGATGGTAAGCACGAAGTCAGTTCCGTCCGCGAAGTCATAGTAGCCATCGCTGCCTGCCACCAGACCGCATTCTTCCAGGAGCGCCCTGGCACCGTCCACATCGTATTCGGTCCATTTCTGCTCCCATTCTGCATCATAGCCAAAGTTTCCTTCCTGGGGAGCGCACTGGCCCGGCTCTAAGAAACCTTCGGACAACAGGCCGGACACCTGGCTCCGGTCCACGCAGATGGATATGGCCTGGCGGAACTTGGGATTGGCGAACAGTTCGGCGTAATTGGTATCCTTACAGGTATAGTTGAAAGTGATCAGGTAGGAACCCCAGTTGGTGCTGGCCAGTTCCCGTAGCTGTGCCGTATCGCCCAGGTCAGCCATCAGGGAAGCAATATCCTGCATGGCCACTTCGATGATATCCAGTTCGCCGGAGCGGAACATCAACTGGTCCTGTCCCTCCTCGGAGGTGGCATTGAAGTGGATCTCGTCACAATAGGGAAGCTGCTGCCCCTGTGCATCCACCTTCCAGAAGTAAGGGTTACGCTCCAGGATACAGAGTTGTGCATCCCTGGAATTGTTGCCTTCCTTAGTGGTCAGTACATAAGAGTTCAAGTTGGGGATGCCGTCCTCGTTCCACCAGTAGTAAGCCACTGCCTTGCCCAGATCCTTGACGGTGGCAGCATCGATTCCCTTTGCCTGGGCATTCTTAAGGACTGTCTCATCGTCCAGGCCTGTCTTCTCATAATAAGGATTCTCCACATAGGGGAACTCCTCGGTATCCGGAATCAGATCGCTTAGGTAATGCTCGGGTGCCCAGCACCACTTAAAATCGCCATTCTCAATGAAGTCCGCGGGGAACTTGGGATTCACAAAGGTCCAGGTCACGGTATAGTTGTCCACCTTTTCCAGGGCAGCCCAGGCATCTTCGCCATCCACGGTCTCCATCAGGGCCGGCCAGCTCTTCTTGGTGTCGTAGTTGGTAAGATGGCACATGTAATACCAGAAGGTAATGTCATCCGCATTGAAGTCCTCGCCATCGGACCATTTCATGCCTTCCCGGAGCTTGAAGGTCCACACGGTGTAGTCATCATTGTGCTCAAAGCTCTTGATGACATTGGGATAATAGGTGCCATCGCTATTGTAGTGGATGATACTCTCCAGCACAGGCCGGGACAGTCCCCAGCTGCCGCCTGCACCCAGAAGATTGATGACGCCGCCGTATGTACCGATCTCCAGGGGATTCCCGCCTGCGTCTACCTGCTCCACATATACATCGTCTGCGGTGGGTATCCTTTCCTCCAGTGCAGGAAGGGAGCCTGCCTGCACCAGGTCGGCAAGCATGGGAGCTTCGGCAAAGGCGAATTCCTCCGCGGGAGGGGCATCTGTCTCTTCAGATGCAGGTTCTGATCCTGACTCTGAAGACGGTGTGACATCTTCCGCAGAACTGGTAGGCGTGCTTTCCTGATTGTCCCTGGCTCCGCAGGCAATCAGGGACACAGCCATGGTGCCCGCCAGAAACAGGGCAACGAGTCTTTTTTTCATACGAAATATCCTCCTTTATGAATTGAAGAACGCCGGTTCCATCAGCGTTTTCTTGTAGTCAGTATAACAATTGCCAACAAAGGCCTGCTACGCATCTGTTGTCTTTTTTGTCATGTATATTGCAAATTTTGCTTTTTTGACTTATAATTTATTTGTGTTTTGCACAATACTGACAAAAACAAAGTTGATATTTTATACATATTGACCATTTTTAGGCGTATTTTGCACAGTCCAAATCGCAAAGGAACTATATGCAAAGCAAAAGAGGCGGCGGGCTGTGATTTTGATCAGCCCCTTGTCAGGCAGACAGCCTAAGTCTCTAAAATAAAGTGATGGGACTGCACCGGGGAGGGAAGAGAATATGTTGATTGACAATACGGTGATATACGAAGGCGGCTACATGATCAGGATCAATAAGCCCGGCAGTCCCTTATTCTATTTTTTTGACTGGGATGAGCGGTCCTATGCCATCAATATGGAATTCCAGCATTTCCATCAATTCTACGAACTATGTATCTTCCTGGACGAACACGCAGGGCATCTGATCAACGGGGCCTGGCATGACCTGCGCTGCTGCGACATTGTGGCCATCCGTCCTTCCCTGCTGCACAAGACGGCTTACCCGGAGGGAGCACCCAACAAACGCCTTATCATCAATTTTGCCCTGCCTCCCATGCATGCCAGCCTGGAGACATGCATGAAGAGCATTTACAGTATCTTCAGTGGGGAGGTGCCCATCTACCGTTTCGAGGGGCGCTATAAAAAGGCAGTGTTTGAGAAGCTGAACGACATATATTACCTGTCCCAGACGCCCAATGAATTGTCTAATCTCACCATCCATCAGAAATTCATAGAATTCCTGAGCCTGGTCTACCTGTACCGGGATAAGAATGTGTATGCGGACCAGGTGAACTTCGACAATATTACCAATAAGATCTACAGCATTACTGCCTATATCCACAACCGTTACACGGAGGATCTGTCCCTGGCCTCCCTGTCAAAGGAATTCTATGTGAGCAGTTATTACTTATCCCACCAGTTTAAGCGGGTCACTGGCTTTACCTTGACGGACTATATCTCCATGACCAGGGTACGCAATGCCCAGACCCTGCTGGTGTCCACGGACATACCGATTACGGATATAGCCCTTCAGAGCGGCTTCAAGAGTTTTTCCCAGTTCAACCGGGCCTTCAACAAATTCCTGCAGATGCCGCCATCGAAGTTTAGGCGGGAAGGCGGAAAGTGAAGGGACAGGATGGTTTCGGGGCGTGCATGGTTTGCGCAGGATGTGACGGAACACATACAAATTATACAAAATCATAGGACAAAAAATGCAAATATTGTGCAATGAACAAACAAATGCCATGGGATTAGAGCAAAAAGTGCAATATGGAAAGACAAAAAAACAACAGATGCGTGGAAATGGGAGCACACCTTTGGTAATATTGAAACAACAGCGGCAGGATGGAGGTAAGTGCAGACGATGGATAAAGATCTGATCTTATTTACAGATAGTGGAGATACCATTATTGATGAGGGGACCCAGGTGTATGATGAGAGGGGAATCGTTACCAGGGCAGGATGCATTCCAGGTGCCGGGGAGGTGTTAAGGCAACTGAAGGAGGAGGGATACCGTATTGCCCTTGTGGCGGACGGGGAGTGGGAATCCTTCCAGAATGTATACAGGGAGAACGGACTGGGTGACTGTTTCGAGCAGTGGATCGTCTCGGAGGTAGTGGGAGAGCAGAAGCCTGCCAGGTCCATGTTTGACACGGCCATGGAGAAGATGAAGCTGACCCAGGCTCAGAAGCCTTTTATTGTGATGATCGGGAATAACTTGAAGAAGGATATAGCTGGAGCCAACCGCTATGGGATCACGTCCATCTGGCTGGACTGGTCCCCCCGGTACTTCCATACCATAGAGGAGCCGGACTGGCAGCCGGACTACACCGTGAAGACACCTGGCGAACTGAAGGAACTGATCGGGAGACTGGAGGAGGGGTGCAGGGAGAAACGAAAGCTGGCGGACCAGGTCACGGACAAGATAGACCGGATGGTGGAGGCTTTTTCCCATATCCTGTATGAGACGGATGATACTTTCCTAAAAAACATGGAGTGCCATAACCTGGCCGGGGATGATATTGCCAGGTACCAGTTCTGGGAGTGGACCCAGGGTGTGGGACTCTATGGGTTGTGGAAACTCTTCTGCTATGAGAAGAAAGAGAAGTATCTCCGCATGCTGAAGGCCTATTATGACAGGCAGATCGGCATCGGGTTCCCGGCGCTGAATGTGAATACAGCGGCGCCTTACCTGACCATGTCCTTCCTGGCAGAATATACCGGGGAAGAGAAATACATGACGCCCTGTGTGGAGGCGGCAGGCAGGATCATGGCGTCCTTCCCCCGGACGAAGGAGGGGGGCTTCCAGCACAAGACTTCGGACTGTGTCAACGAGCAGGAACTGTGGGATGACACTTTGTATATGACAGTGTTGTTTCTGGCCAATATGGGGCGGATCCTGCAGGACCCTGCCATGCAGGAGGAGGCCCAGTATCAGTTCCTGCTGCATGACAAATACCTTGGCGACAGGAAAAGCGGTCTGTGGTACCATGGCTGGAGCTTCCGGGAGAAGCATCATTTTGCCGGGGCCTTCTGGGGCCGGGGCAATTGCTGGATCACCATGGCCATTCCGGAGTTCCTTTCCATCAGCCAGTGCAGCGGGCCGGTGAGGAGACTCCTGCAGAATGCACTCCAGGCCCAGGTGGAGAGCCTGAAGGCCTGCCAGGCGGAAAATGGCATGTGGCATACCTTGATTGATGACGCAGATTCCTATGTGGAGGCAAGCGCCACCTGCGGATTTGCCTACGGCATCCTGAAGGCGGTGAAGGACGGCCTGGTGGATGCATCTTACCGGAAGGTGGCCGCCAGGGCTGTGGAACCGGTCCTGGCATGCATCTCGGAGGACGGCGTGGTGAATCAGGTGTCCTATGGCACCCCCATGGGACGTGTGAACAAAGACTTTTACAAAGAGATTGCCCTGCAGCCCATGCCCTATGGCCAGGCCCTGGCAATCCTGTTCCTGATGGAATACCGGACCATGTTGTGAGGGGGAGAAGGGTGTGAAGCTTGGAAGACAGTGGGATGAGCGGCTAAAAATCTGGGATGAGGCATTTGAAGACAATCTCTACACGAGACTGGGGGAGATCTCTCTATCCGGTTTTACCACCATGGCGCACCTGTCCCTGGAACAGGCAGCAGGGCAGGACTTCCAGCCGTTTCCTGTGGGAACCGGGTGGGGGGCCAAATGGGAGTACGGGTGGTTCCGGGGGGAAGTGACGCTGCCCGGGGAGGCAGCAGGGAAGCGCATTTTGCTCCATCTGGGGCCTGGGCCGGAGATGCTGGTCTTCGTAAACGGTGTGGAATCCGGTTCCATTGACAGGCAGCATCACTATGTGGAACTGACAGCCTGTGCCACCCCCGGGGAGCATTTTGTAGTCTATGCGGAATGTTATGGGGGACATGGCGCCCGCCGGGAGGATGGCGGTATCTGGGGCAGGACGGATGTGCCGGTGCCGGAGCCTGTAGGTCCCCAGTGCAAGGTGGAAAGCAGCCATTATGGTATCTTTCAGGGGGAGATGGCAGCAGTCTACGCGGACTATCATACCCTGTATGACCTGTGGAAAGCCATGCCGGAGCGTGACCTGCGCACCATGAAGATCGGGGAGGCCCTGCAGCAGTTTACCTATGTGGCAGATTTTGAGACGCCTTGGCCCCAGCGTATCCAGGGGATCCTGGAGGGGGATAAGCTTCTTCGCCCTCTTCTGGAGAAGAAAAACGGGGATACTGTGCCCGTATATTCCACTTTCGGGCAGTCACACCTGGACCTGGCCTGGCTGTGGCCCCAGGAGGAGACCAGAAGGAAGGCGGCCAGGACCTATTCCAACCAGCTGGCCCTGATGGAGAGATATCCCGGTTACAGGTTCCTGCTCTGTGGTCCTACCATACTGGAGTATCTGAAGGCCGATTATCCCAGGCTGTATGGACGCGTCAGGGAGAAGGTCCGGACAGGGCAGTTCCTGCCGGAGGGGGCAGTGTATGTGGAGAGTGACACCAACCTGCCGGGCGGGGAGAGCCTGGTGAGGCAGTTTGTCATGGGAAAGCGCTGGTTCCAGGCAGAGTTCGGGGCAGACAGCCAGGTGGCGTGGCTGCCGGACACCTTCGGCTTTACCGGCGCCCTTCCCCAGATCATGCGGGAATGCCGGGTTCCCTATTTCGCTACCCAGAAGCTGCTGCGGTGTGACCCGGAGTGCGAGCAGTTCCCCTACAATCTGTTCTGGTGGGAGGGAATCGATGGCACCAGGGTGCTGGCCCATATCTATAAGAAAAACAATGCGGTGTTCGGCCCTGGTGCCCTGCGGGAACGCTGGGAGAAGGACAGGAACCAGAAGCAGGGCATAGACACCCTCCTGTTCCCTTTTGGCTATGGGGATGGGGGCGGCGGTCCCACGGAACTGATGGTGGAGATGGAACAGCGCTGCCGCGACCTGGAGGGAGCGCCCAGGTGTACCATGGAAAGCCCGGCAGCCTTTTTCCACCGGCTGGATCAGAAGGCCGTATCCCATGTGTACTACGGGGAACTGTACCTGGCCTGGCACAGGGGTACCTACACGGCCCAGGCCAGGATCAAGAGAGGGGTGCGCAAAGGGGAAATGGCCCTGCGGGAGGCGGAATATCTGGCGGGACTTCTCCGGCTTACAGGGCAAGTGCAGGGACAGGAAGAGACACTGGGGAAAATAGAGGAACTCTGGAAGCTTCTTCTGGTGCAGGAGTTCCACGACATCCTGCCGGGAACCTCCATAGAGCGGGTGAACCGGGAAGCGGAGGAAGCCCTGGAGAGGGTAAGGCGTGAGGGCCGGCACCTGGCCGGGGAACTGCTCTGCCGGCTGGCCGGGGGAAGGGCCTTGTTCAATTCCCTGAACTGGCAGCGGCACTTCCGGGGACTGTGCCTGCCTTCCTGCGGCTACGTGAAGCTGGGGGAAGGAGCCATGGTGCCAGAGGCCCATCTGCGCCAGGAGTCCCGATGCTGGCGCCTTGGGCCGGAAGAGGAACTGCAGTTTTCCAATGAATATTACAGGGTGCGCATGAATGCCAGGGGAGAGATCTGCAGCCTTACGGATGCAGCCACCGGGTATGAGTATGCACAAGGGATGCTGAATGTGTGGCGCCTGTACCGGGATGTGAATGTGTGCTATGATGCCTGGGAACTGGGGCGTATGTACGAACAGGTGCCGGAAGCGCTTACAGGAGAGGTCAGCTTCCAGGCAGAGCAGATGGGGGATGGCAGCATGCGGGCGGTCCTCACCAGGCAGGAAGCCTATTTTACCGTGGAGCAGAAGATATATTTTGCGCCGGACAGCCCCAGGATTGACTTCGAGACCCAGGTGGACTGGCGGGAACGCCACAGGATCCTGAAGGTGGAATTCCCTACCACCGTATACACCAGAGAAGTGATAGAGGAAATACAGTTTGGCTATATACGGCGTCCCACTCACAGGTCCAGACAGTATGAGCAGGATCTGTACGAGACCTGCCACCACAAATACGCAGTGCTCACAGACGGAGAGAATGGTTTTGCGCTGCTCAATGACTGCAAGTACGGACTGTCTGCCCAGGACAGCAGACTGTCCCTGACATTGCTTCGGGCCCCAGTGATGCCGGATATGACGGCAGACCAGGGCAGGCAGCAGTTTACCTATTCCATTCTGCCCTTTTCCGGTCCCTTTGTGCGAAGCCGGGTCATAGAGGAGGCTTATGCATGTAATGTGGATGTGACAGCAGCAGGCTTCCAGGCACAGAAGCGGGGAGCCAGGATGGATCCAGGGGCCGTGCAGGAGGTGGTATCCTTCTTCCGGCTGGAGGGCGGCCATGTGGTGCTGGAGACCTGTAAACCTGCCTATGACAGGGCAGACGGGGTGGTTTTGCGGCTCTATGAGTCCAAGGGCTGTGCCGGCCAGACCACACTCCTGCTGCCGGGCTGCGTGGGGGAGGTTTACGCCTGCAATATGCTGGAGGAGGTACAGGAGGGGCTGGATCTTGCAGGAGGAAGGGTAAGGCTGGGGTTCAGGGCCTTTGAGATCAAGACCCTTCTGCTGGTGGTATCTGCATCGGCAGATATGTCCGTTTCGTAGATATAGCGACTACACAGGGAGGTAAGGATGGAGACACATTATCAGAGAATGATCCAGGACACCCAGGACAGGGTAGTGAAATCCCTGCAGATCCAGGTGCTGGAAGAGGGAAATCCCAGGTACGGGGGCTTCCAGGAACCATCGGGAATCGTGCAGGCAAAGTTCGCCATCTACCGGGTGGCCAGTATGACGGCGGCATACTGCAATGAGGATACCTGCTTCTACCGGGAGGAAAGGGTACTCCGGGCCATTCTGCGGGGCCTGGACTATGTGGAGCGGGTGCAGCATGAAAACGGGCTGTTTGACTATATTACCTGCAATTTCTTCTCGGCACCTGACACGGCATTCTGTATTAAGAAGCTTCTGCCGGTGTACCAGTATCTGCGGGGCCGGGCAGACAAAGAAGGCGGGGAAGGGCTGACCTGTGGGGAGGAACAGATCCTGCACAAGGTGGATTCCACTGTCCGCCGGGGGGCCCAGGGCCTGCTCCTTGGAGGGTTCCATACCCCGAACCACCGCTGGGCCATTGCCTCCCTGCTGATGGCCTGCAGCAGGCTGTTTGACAGCGGCAGGATGGAACAGGCGGCGTACACCTACCTGAACGAGGGGATTGACTGTAATGAGGACGGTGAGTTCGCGGAGAAGTCTGCAGGCAATTACAACAGGATCAACAACGATGCCATGATACTGTTGTCAGAGGCCACGGGGGATCCGGCCTATGAGCAGGCGGCTATCCGTAACCTGCGTTTGATGCTGACTTACTGGGAGCCGGACGGCAGTATCTTTACGGCCAATTCCACCCGTTTTGACAAGGACCGGCTGATCTATCCCAAAGATTACTACATGGAATATCTGAAAATGGGCATGAAGTATAATATACCAGAATTCCTGCAGATGTGTAACACCATTTTTGACATTGTGGACAGACAGCAGATTACTTCCCCGGACTTTTTGATCTGGTTTATGCTGCATCCGGAGTATCGGAAGCTGGAGATACAGGGCGGTTACAGACGTTCGGACTTTGAAGGGTTCTACCAGGAGTCCGGGATCGCCAGGGGACAGAGGGAAGGCTTCACCTACACGGTGATGAACGGGAAATCCAGTTTCCTGTATGTACACAACAAGACCATGAAGCTGGAGATGAAGGTGGCAGGAAGCTTCTGTGAGCACCGGGCCTTCAAAAGTGAGTATATGGAGAGAATCTCCCAGGGCGAATACCATCTGGGACAGACCATGCATGGGTGGTATTACCTGCCTTTTGCCAGGAAGCCGCCTACCAGCGACTGGTGGAAGATGGACCATGCCTCCAGGGAGAAAAAGCTGGGACCGGACATGCAGGTAGATGTGTGGGTGAAGGCAGTGGAAGGAGGTCTGGATGTGCGGGTGAAGACTTCCGGCGTGGAGGGTGCCCCCTGGAGGATTGAACTGGCTTTTTCAGGGGTGGATTTCCTTACCAATGACTATATGGATATGCCTCTTACAGGCAGTGAGGTACTGGTGATGAAGCAGGGATACACCCAGGTAGGCAATGGGAAGGATGCCCTGGTGGCTGGTCCCTGCTTCGGGGAACACCATTTTACCGAGGGCAAGGAGGACAGCGAGGGGAAGACGCCGGGGGCAGCTACCCTCTACCTGACTGCCTATACGCCATTTGACCGCAAGATAGAGATCCGCCGCAAAAGGTAGGTGCAGTGCAGCACACCATCACACAGGGAGGAAAGGATATGCAGTACATAATGTTTGACTCATCCAGGGAGTATGACTTGATTTTACTGGGCAGGGTGGCCATTGATTTTAATCCGGTAGACTTGAACCGTCCCCTGGAGGAGAGCAGTCATTTCAACAAATACCTGGGGGGATCTCCTGCCAACATTGCGGTGGGGATGGCCAGGCTGGGCAAGAAGGTGGGGTTCATCGGCAGGGTATCTGACGACCAGTTCGGGGATTATGTCACCCACTATTTCCAGAAGGAGGGAATTGATACCAGTCATATATCCCGGTGCCTGGGAGGAGAGAACCTGGGGCTGACTTTTACGGAGATCCTAAGTCCTGCCGAGAGCCGGATCCTGATGTACCGGGAGGGTGTGGCAGACCTTATGCTGGAACCTGGGGACGTGGAAGAGTCCTATATCCAAAAGGCCAAGGCCCTCTTGATCTCCGGCACGGCCCTGGCGGCCAGTCCTTCCCGGGAGGCGGCGCTGAAGGCAGTGATGCTGGCCAGGAAACATGGCGTGGCAGTGATATTTGACATTGATTACCGGGCTTATACCTGGAAGAGCCTGGATGAAATATCCGTATATTATTCCCTTGTGGCCAGCCAGAGCGACCTGATCCTTGGCTCCAGGGAGGAATTCGACCTGGCAGAGCGTATTCTGGGAGCCTGCGGGGATGACGGGGAGAGTGCCAGGCGCTGGCTGGGCTGTGGATGCAGGATCGTGGTGATCAAGCATGGCAAAGCAGGATCCACGGCCTATACCTGTGACGGCCACCAGTATACGGTGAAGCCCTTTCCCACCAATGCCATGAAAGGCTTCGGGGGAGGGGACGGCTATGCCGCCTCCTTTATCCGGGCACTGCTGGACGGATGCAGCCTGCCCCGGGCGTTGGAGTACGGTTCCGCTGCGGCGTCCATACTGGTCTCTGCCCATAGCTGTTCGGCGTCCATGCCTACCCTGGACCAGGTGGAAGAATTTATCCGGGGCACAATACAGGATCATGAAGGAAAGGGGAAGGATAGCTATGTACGAGAATCTGCCATATAACGAAAGAGGAGAGAAAATCCTCTGTGAGGAATCCGGGAAAAACAGCCACATGAGGATGGATGTGCGCATACAGCGCCTGGAGGCCGGACAGCAGGTCATGCTGCTGGACCAGGAGAAGGAGACGGCGGTGCTGCTGCTGGCGGGAAAGGTGGTCTTCGCCTTCGGGGGAAGGACACAGGAGGCCTCCAGGCGCAGTGTGTTCCTGGATAAGCCATACTGCCTGCACGGCTGCCGGGGGATGGAGATGAACATAACAGCTATAGAGGAGTCCAGGCTGCTGATCCAGCAGACTACCAATTCCAGGGACTTTGACACAATGTGCTACACTCCGGAAGACTGTATCCTGCAGGAGTTCGGCAGCAGCCAGTGGGACGGCACTGCCCACCGCCAGGTGCTGACTGTGTTCGACTATGAGAGTGCCCCTTACTCCAACCTGGTGCTGGGGGAGGTGCTCCACAAGCCGGGGTGCTGGTCCAGTTATCCGCCCCACTGCCATCCCCAGCCGGAACTGTATTATTATGAGTTTGACAAGCCCCAGGGCTTTGGCGTGGGCTTTGAAGGGGAGGGCTGTTACCGGGTGGAGGACCAGGGATGCCTTACCATTGCCCCTATGTGCGCCCATCAGCAGGTGGCGGCTCCCGGCTATCGGATGTACTATGCGTGGCTGATCCGGCACCTGGAGGGGGATCCCTGGAAAAAGACCCGGATCGTGGTGCCGGATCATGCCTGGTTAGTGTGAGAAGAATTTCTAAGACGCCAAGAGGGGGCATAGCCCACCTCTTTAGTATGTCGTCTAAGAAATTCTACGGCGCAAAATAGCGCCTTTCTCACACCGAAGAACACAAGGTCAGCGTTCTTCCCGGAATCAGAGGTGTCAAGGACAGGCATTCTTCTGGGAATGGAAAGATGCCGCGGGATTGGATTGTGCCGCTGAAGCGACATGATGGGAAAATAGAAAATATAGAAAGGTGGATATCACATGGCGTATATGACCACTGCCCAGGCACTGGTTCGTTTTCTGGATAACCAGTATGTGTCTTTTGACGGGCAGGAAAACAAATTTGTGGAAGGGTTCTTCACTATATTCGGCCACGGCATTGTCTGTGGCCTGGGGGAAGCCCTGGATAGCTGTCCTGGCGGACTGAAGGTCTACCAGGGGAAAAATGAACAGGGCATGGCCCATGCCGCCACGGCTTTTGCCAAACAGAACAACCGGAGGAAGATCATAGCCTGTGCCTCCTCCATCGGGCCGGGGGCGGCCAACATGATTACCGCAGCCGCCACGGCCACGGTGAACCATGTGCCCCTGCTGCTCTTCCCGGCGGATGCCTTCTCTACCAGGCAGCCGGATCCGGTGCTGCAGCAGTTTGAACAGGTGCATTCCCTGGCCACCACCACCAACGATGCCTACCGGGCAGTGTGCCGGTACTGGGACAGGATTGCCAGGCCGGAACAACTCATGTCTGCCATGATCCATGCCATGCGCGTGCTCACAGACACGGGAGAGACCGGTGCGGTGTGCATCTGTCTGCCCCAGGATGTGGGGGGAGAATGTTATGAGTTCCCGGAAGAATTCTTCCGGAAGAGGGTGCATCGTATCGTGAGGGGTGTGCCGGTCCGGGAAGAACTGGACGAAGCAGTCCAGGTGCTGGCAGGGGCCAGGAGGCCCCTGGTGATCTGCGGCGGAGGGGTGCGCTACTCGGAAGCGGGAGAAGAACTGGAGCGCTTCTGTGAGACCTTTGGGATTCCTTTTGCGGAGACCCAGAGTGGCAAGACAGCCTGCCTTTCCTCCCATCCTTACAACCTGGGCGGCCTGGGTGTCACAGGGAACAGTGCCGCAAATGCCATTGCCGCAAGGGCAGATGTGATCTTAGGGATTGGCACCCGGTTTTCCGACTTCACCACCGCCTCCAAATCTCTTTTTGGGAAAGAGGCCCGGGTGGTGGCGGTGAATACTTCCCGCTTTGATGCCTACAAGCTGGATGCCGTGAAAGTAGTGGCAGATGCGAAGCTGGCTATCCGGGAGTTTGGCCGGTTCCTGGAAGAGGCAGGGTATCGTTCCGGATATGGGGAGGAGATCCAGAAAGCCAGGGGGGACTGGCAGCAGGAGATGGAAAGGCTGTCGTCCTATTCCTACGGAGAGGACTTTAGGCCGCTGATCCAGGCGGGGGATCCCAGGACCATCCCGGAGTTTTGCCGGATGACGGGCAGTGTGCTCACCCAGACGGCGGTGGTGGCCCGGGTGCGGGAGAAGATCCCGGCAGATGCCATCTGTGTGGGGGCTGCAGGCTCCCTTCCCGGGGATCTGCAGCGCATGTGGATCTCGGACACCCGGTATTCCTACAACATGGAATACGGCTACTCCTGCATGGGCTATGAGATCGCAGGGGCACTTGGATCCAAGCTGGCCTGTCCGGAACAGGAGGTGTATGCCATGTGCGGGGACGGAAGTTTCCTGATGCTGCATTCGGAACTGGTGACTTCCCTCCAGGAGCACAGGAAGATCAATGTACTGCTCTTTGACAACAGTGGTTTTGGCTGTATCAACAACCTACAGATGTCAAATGGCATCGGCAACCTGGCCACGGAGTTCCGCTTCCGGAATGAGACAGGGGAGCTTTTGGGAGACTTGATGCCCATAGATTATGCGGCCACTGCCGCAGGGTATGGTGCAAAAACTTACAGGGTGAAGAACATGGAGGAACTGGATGCCGCCCTGGAGGATGCCCTAAGGCAGCAGGTATCCACCTTGATCGATATCAAGGTTATCCCCAAGACCATGACGGATGGCTATGGGGCCTGGTGGCATGTGGGGGTGGCAGGAACTTCCGGGAATCCGGAGGTATGTAAGGCCTATGCTGACAGGCAGGAAAATCTGGAGAAGGCGAGGAAGTATTGATGCTGAACAAGGAAAAGGTACATCTGGGCATAGCGCCCATCGCGTGGACCAATGATGACATGCCGGACCTGGGGGCAGGGAACACCTTCGAACAATGTATATCGGAGATGGCCCTGGCAGGTTTTACCGGCTGTGAGGTGGGGAACAAATACCCCAGGGATGTGGCAGTGCTGAAGAAGGCCCTGGAACTCAGGGGGATGCAGATCTGCAATGCCTGGTATTCCACCTTCCTTACTACGGCTCCCTACGAAGAGACACAGAAGGGATTTATCGAACATGTCACTTTCTTAAAGGAAATGGGGGCGAAGGTGGTAGGTGTCTCCGAGCAGGGACATTCCATACAGGGGACGGAAAAGGCCATTTTCCGGGATAAGTATGTATGTGACAACAGGGAGTGGGAACTGTTGTGTACGGGCTTAAACCGCCTGGGCCAGGTGGCAAGGGACCTGGGGGTGGCACTGACCTTCCATCACCACATGGGTACCGTGGTCCAGACAGCGGCAGAGATTGACAGGATGATGGAACACACAGACCCTGAACTGGTGGGGCTTCTCTTCGACAGCGGCCACCTGGCCTACTGCGGGGAGGATTATCTGGCAGTGCTGAAAAAGTATGCGTCCAGGGTCCGGCATGTCCATCTGAAGGACATCAGGCCGGAGGTGGTGGCTAAGGTGAAGGCAGAGAACTTAAGCTTCCTTCAGGGAGTGAGGCTGGGGACTTTTACGGTACCCGGGGATGGCTGCCTGGATTTTGGGCCTGTCTTTCAGATACTGGAAGACACAGGTTATGAGGGATATGTGCTGGTGGAGGCAGAACAGGATCCTGCGGTGGCCAATCCCCTGGAATATGCCATAAAAGCCAGGAAGTATATTGCAGAGAAGGCGGGGCTCTGAGGGGGCCTTGCGAAGGGACTCTGATGAAAAAGATAAGCCGTTAAGCCGGCAGAACGGAGGAAGAGATGATCAATATCGGCATCATAGGGGCAGGGCGCATTGGCAAGGTACATTTGCAGTCCATTACCATGCATGTGAAAAACGCCTGCGTGAAAGCGGTGGCTGATCCCTGTATGAAGGAGGACACAGAAATATTTGTCCGGGGTATGGGAGTGGAAAAGATATGCAGGGATTACAGGGAACTACTGGCAGATCCCGGGATTGATGCAGTACTGGTGTGTTCTTCCACGGATACCCATGCGGCTATCTCCATAGAAGCCATAGAAGCCGGGAAGCATGTGTTCTGTGAGAAACCTGTGGATCATGCCCTGGACCGGATAGAGGCTGTGGAAGAGGCCCTGGCAGCACATCCCGGCTGTAAATTCCAGGTGGGCTTTAACCGTCGCTTTGACCACAATTTTGCGGCGGTGAGGAAGGCCTATGACCAGGGGAAGATCGGCCAGGCGCATATCCTGAAGATTACCTCCAGGGATCCGGAACCGCCCAATCCCGCCTACATCAAGGTGTCCGGCGGCATGTTCCTGGATATGACCATCCATGATTTTGACATGGCATGTTTCCTGACAGACAGTGATGTGGAGGAGGTCTATGTACAGTCCGCGGTGCTGGTGGATCCGGCCATTGGGGAGCAGGGGGATGTGGACACGGCCATCATTACCATGAAGATGACAAACGGTGCCCTGGCAGTCATTGACAATTCCAGGCGGGCTGTCTACGGCTATGACCAGAGGGCAGAACTGTTTGGCTCCAAGGGCATGGCAGCCACGGCGAATGATACGCCATCCACGGTCATCCTTTCCAATGGGGAGGGGATCACAGGGGAGAAACCTTTGTATTTCTTCCTGGAGCGATATATGGAATCCTTCGCAGAGGAGATGCGGCAGTTTGTGTCTGCCTGTGAGAACGGCACACCAGTACCAGTGGGGATACACGCAGGTATGCAGGCCGTGAAGATCGGTCTGGCAGCCAGAAGATCCGTAGAAGAGCACAGGCCTGTGAAGCTTGCGGAGCTTTGAGGCCTGGGCGCATGGACCAGAAGGGAGGAAGAGGGACATGGCTTATACTTTTATCATGCCGGAACGGATTTTTTACGGGGAGGGTGCCCTGGAGCAGGCAGTCCCGGCCATAGCAGGCTGCGGCAGCAGGGCACTGGTAGTCACGGATCCCGTGATGACAAAGCTGGGGAGCCTGGAAACTGTAACAGCAAAGCTGGGGCAGGCTGGTGTAGGGTATGTCATTTTCCAGGGGGTTACAGGGGAACCTACAGACAAGATGGTGGAGGCCGGTTGGGAAGTCTGGAACAGGGAGCAGTGTGATTTCCTGGTTGCCGTGGGGGGAGGTTCTCCCATTGACACCATGAAGGCCATCGGGGTGGTGGCGGCAAAAGGAGGCTCCATCAACGACTGGTATGGCAGGGAGATCACGGGCATCCTGCCGCCTATGGTTGCCATTCCTACTACCAGCGGCACAGGTTCCGAGGCCACCCAGTTCACCATAATCACGAACACGGGGGCAGACATCAAAATGCTGTTAAAGGGCAGGCCACTGATGCCCCGGATCGCGGTGGTGGATCCCAGGTTCACGCAGACAGCACCTCCTGCCGTGACAGCGGCCACTGGCCTGGACGCCCTGTGCCATGCGGCGGAGGCCTACACCTCCCGGAAGGCACAGCCCATGACAGATACCCTGGCAGTCAGCGCCGTGAGGAGGATCTTCCGGTATCTGCCAGTGTGTTTCCGGGAGACAGGGCAGGACAGCCGGGAAGCTGTGCAGGGAGCACAGATTCCGGCAGACAGCCAGGGAGCAGGATTTGGGCCGGATCCCCGGATCCCGGCCCAGGCGGCCAGGATGGAGATGAGCCTGGCGGCCCTGGAGGCGGGGATCGCGTTCAACAATGCCTCCGTCACGGTGATCCACGGCATGAGCCGTCCCATCGGCGCCCTGTTCCATGTGCCCCACGGGGTCAGCAACGCCATGCTGCTGTCTGCCTGTTTCGAATATGTATACCGGGAAGCGGCAGACCGTTTTGCAGATCTGGGCAGGGCTATCGGGGCAGCAGATGGGTCGGATACAGACCTGGAGGCAGCAGGGAAGTTCATCAGTGCCTGCAGGAAGCTGTGTCAGGACTGCCGCATCCCCACCCCGGAGGCATACGGTATAGACAGGGAGGCATTCCTGGAGAAGATTCCCAAGATGACAGAAGATGCCCTGGCTTCCGGTTCCCCGGCCAACACCAGAAAGGAACTTGATGCAGAAGACATAGCCGCCATATACAGATCCCTGGTACAGGATTCTGTGTGAGGGGATTTCACGGATTATTTGTGCTGGCAGCGCCGGCATGACGGGAAGCAACACCACATCCTGCGGGGTGTGGTGTTTTCTTTCCTATTTGTTTATACTTATTTAATTGTAATTTGTACAGATTAGGCGTATGATAGCGGCAATGATAAGAAATGCCGGGAGGTTCAACATGTGGAATAAGTTACAACGTCTCTTTTATGGCCGTTATGGCAATGACCGTCTGAACCAGTTTCTGTTTATATGTGCCATGTTGGGGGTCGTGCTCTCCTTTTTCGGGGTTCCGTTCTGCTACCTGGTGTCCGTTGGCCTGATGGTCTACGCCTATTTCCGCATGTTCAGCCGGAATATAGGCAAGAGGGCTGCAGAGAACCAGTGGTACCTAAGAAAAGAGATGAAAGTCAGGGGACTGTTCCAGAGGAAGAAGCGGGAGTTCGGACAGCACAGGGAGTACCGGATCTATAAATGTCCCAACTGCAGGCAGAAGCTCAGGGTTCCCAGGGGAAAGGGCCATATTGCCATCCGATGCAGGAAATGCGGTCACGAGTTTGTCAGGAACAGTTAGGACAAGTTCCTTTTCATGGCTTTGCCAGGTGTACCATTTCCTGGCAGAAAGGGATTGACAGATTTATGTTTGGTTATATTATTATTAATAAAGCGGAGATGAAGTTCAAAGAGTTTGACCTGTACCATGCCTATTACTGCGGTATCTGCCGTGATCTGAAGCGGCGGTACGGTGCCCCGGGACAGATCTCCCTGAGTTATGACATGACGTTCCTGGCCATGCTGCTGACAGGTCTCTATGAGCCGGAGACTAAGGATGGAAGCTGCAAGTGCCTGGTCCACCCTTTTGAGAGGCATGCCACCCGGAATAATATTTTTACGGAATATGCCGCAGACATGAATGCCCTGTTCGCCTATTACAAGTGCCGGGATGACTGGGCAGATGAGAGGAAGGTGGGCCACCTGCTCTATGGGAAGATCCTGGAAGGCCGGACGGAGAGGATGAAGAAGCTATATAGGGAGAAGCTGGACCGTGTGGGGAAGCTGATGCAGGACTTCACAGAGACAGAGGAGAACCCTGATGCGGACATTGATGTGCTGGCCGGGCTGTTTGGACAGGTCATGGCTGAGATCGTGGCCGTGCGGAAGGATGAATGGGAAGAGAACCTGAAGCGGCTGGGTTTCTTCCTGGGCAAGTTCATCTACCTGATGGATGCCTATGAGGATATAGAGAATGACATGAAAAAGGGGACCCCGAATCCCTTGAAGAAGAGGTATGGGACCCCGGATTTTGAGGAGGAATGCAGGACGATCCTGACCATGATGATGTCAGAGTGTTGCAAGGAATTCGAGACCCTGCCCATCCTGGAGAATGTGGAGATCCTGCGCAATGTGCTGTATTCCGGAGTCTGGTGCCGCTATGAGGCTATCCGGGAGAAGCGCAGGAGGGATCAGGAGGCAGGCCGTAAGAAGGACAACCCCGGAGGGGCAGGAAAAGAGGGCGCGAGAACAGAAGGGACTGTAAGGTAAGAGACCTGGGAAGAGGAAAAAAGATGGCCCGGACAGTAAGAGGGCAGTTTTGGGATGGTGAAAAGAGGATCCGTGGAAGAAGGGAAGGAAAAGGGTAGCAGGAAGGACATGGGCTGGTCTGGGACAAGTGGCCAGGCCCGCTGGGCTGCTGCAGGAATGAGGATATTATGTACGATCCATACAGTGTGCTGGGTGTAGGCAGGAATGCCACCGAGGAGGAGATCAAAAAAGCATATAAGACATTGAGCCGGAAGTACCATCCGGATGCCAATATCAACAATCCCAACAAGGACAAGGCAGAAGAGAAGTTCAAGGAGATCCAGGCAGCTTACCAGCAGATCATGAAGGAGAAGACCTCCGGATATGGTGGTGCCGGAGGGTATGGGGGAAGCAGCCAGGGCGGCAGCGGGTACGGGAGTGCCGCGGGCCAGGGCTACGGGCCATTTGGCGGTTTTGGCTATGGACCTTTTGGGTTCGGCGGTTTCGGCCAGGGCCAGCAGGAGACCGGGTATGAGGACGACACCTACCTGAGGGCAGCTGGGAATTACATCCGCAACGGCTACTACAGGGAAGCACGCAATACCCTGGACGGCATGGAACAAAACGCCAGGAATGCCAGATGGTACTATTACAGTGCCGTTGCCCATTCTGGCCTGGGCAACAATGTGTCTGCCTTAGATCATGCGAGGCGGGCAGCATCCCTGGAACCTGACAATACAGGATACCGTAGCCTGGTGCAGCAGCTGGAAAGCGGCGGAAGCTGGTATGAGCGCAGACAGGCGGCATACGGGTACCCTACCATGGGAGACGGGGGCATGTGCATGCGGCTGTGTGGTATCCTGTGCTTCAATTTCATGTGCTGCGGGGGCGGCTTCGGGATGCCCATGCTGCTGTGCTGCTGATTTTATATAAATATATCAATCGGGATTTGCAGATGAATTTATAGAATTTTCCCTATTTTTCAAGGCTTTTAGAGCCTCATACAGTGAATTGCTATGTATTTTCCCTTGTTTTTGCCCTTATGGGCAGTTTACAAGGGAAAGTTTTTCTGAATGTATCTAATCGTTGCCTGCCACTTTATCCAAGAGCCTTGCGGAAGTCCGCTTTGCCTCCCTTGTGGCATGGGCATACA
>CAJUGH010000020.1 GCA_910586215.1 uncultured Acetatifactor sp.
TTACTTGAATTCTGGCGAAAAAGCCTGAAATTCTGATGAAAGAAATATTTGATGTAGTTCATAAGCTTTACAAGATGCTTACATTTAAGATACCACCTTCATATTTTGTTGTCAATAGTAATTTTGCGCCTTTTTAAACGCTTTATCGTTTATTCCATCAAAATAGCCGAACTATCATTTACACTCAGAAAAGATTCCGAAAACATTGACTTAAATGCCAGAAAAAGGCTATACTGAAAAAGAGAGATAACCGGGCAGATACTCGCATATGATTTGACAGACTGCCAAGGCATGCATGGAGGTAGGCTCATGAAAATATTATTCTACGACACGAAAAGCTATGATAAGGATTCTTTCCAGAATATCCTGGCCAGATTCCCGGGAATTACCATTGAATATACGAAATCTGACCTGGATCCCAGGACAGCTGCCCTGGCAGAAGGCTTTGATGCCGTCTGCGCCTTCGTCAGTTCCGATGTAGGTACCCAGACCGTGGAGATCCTGCACAGCAAAGGAATCCGGCTGATTCTCATGCGCTGTGCCGGCTTCAACAATGTAGACCTGGAGACAACAAAAAAATATGACATGCGCGTCATGCGTGTGCCCGGATATTCCCCGGAAGCCGTGGCAGAGCATGCCATAGCCCTGGCCCTGGCCAGCAACCGCCGCCTCTACAAAGCCTACAACAAGGTCCGGGAAAATGATTTCAGCTTAAGCGGCTTGATGGGTTTCAATTTTTACCAGAAAACGGCCGGAATCATCGGTACCGGGAAGATCGGTGCCGCCATGTGCCGGATCTGCCGGGGTTTTGGCATGAAGGTACTGGCCTATGATGTATACGAGAATGCATCCCTTAAGGATTTCGTGGAATATGTTTCCCTGGAAAAGTTGCTTTCCGACAGTGATGTCATATCCCTTCACTGTCCTTTGATGGATTCCACTTATCATTTAATCAATATAGACACCATCCGGCAGATGAAGGATGGCGTGATCCTGGTGAATACTTCCCGGGGAGCGCTGGTGAAGACCGATGACCTCATCGAGGGAATCCGCATGCACAAGTTCGCCGGTGTGGGTCTGGATGTGTATGAGGAAGAGACCAACAACGTGTTCGAGGACCGGTCTGACGAGATCCTGGAGCATTCCACCACCGCAAGGCTGCTGTCCTTCCCCAATGTGATGATCACCTCCCACCAGGGCTTTTTCACCAGGGAGGCCCTGGAAGCCATCGCTTCCACTACCCTGCAGAATGCGGTGGATTATGAGAATGGGAAAGAGGGGCCAAATGATGTAAGGCCGTAAAAAGGAACCGCACATAAAAAGAGAACCAACGAAAACGGATGCGGCGATCCCCTTGTCACCGCATCCGTTTTTCTGTTGACCGCATCCACCAGCCTGCCCGGTCAGTACTTGGTGCATTGTTTGCGACAGTCAGTCCTTGCGCATATCCCGGGCTGTCTCAAAAGATAACAACATAATCTCCAGGTTTTGTTTATCCACATTTCTATATTTCAAATGATAATTAAAATGCGACAGATATTTTAAGAAAATATCCTCCTGCTTCTTACTTAATGGTTCTGTTTCTTCTGGAGCTAATAGTTCATGTGCAACAAAAATAGTTAAAAATCCTTCGTTTGGAAATACAACATTTCCCGCTTCTTTCATTTGGATAGGTTTTCTGCGCAATATCCAAAAGACTTCGTATGCAACTATTTTTGTAATATTAATGTGTTCTATTTTATGAAATATCTTTAACCTATAGATATCTACAAAATAATCCAGTATTGCTTGTTGTAAAAGGCTCTTGTTCACATATAACCCGTCATTCTGCTTTGTTGCATCAATATAATCCTGCATTTTGTCGTAAAGAAATTTATACCTGTCTTCTATGGTTTCCTTGCCAAAATATGCAACTATCTCGTCATAGCTTAATGAAGTTTCCTGCATTTTCTTCCTCCAGCATCTTTAACACCATTTGTCCATTGACAGATTGAAGAAATCTATTATACGCAATATAATCTTCCTCTTCCAATGCACCCGAAAATCGTTCATATTGGTTTGGTAAAATATCCATCCTCAACGTATCACTTTCGATTTTTTCAAAGAGCTGACGAGCACCTTCCTCAGCCTTTTGCGAATGCAAGATACCTGTATCCCCATAATAATTCTTCCTACTCATCAGCATCATCTCCCATCAAACTCTGAAAACAACCTATCGTTAAAACTTCCTCCACTGAGACTTGCGCCTGTGTTTTCTTCTGTATGAGCTTCTTCCTTTTTACAGTCAAGTGGTTCTTTTTGAATATTCAGAAACAGATCTTCATCATAAAATGTAATGAGGCGATCTGCTGCCGTCACAATGCTGTTTAAAATAGCAAGAAATTCTTGCTTTCTCATATTTTTCTGGTCATACGGATATTTTATCTGATGGTCAAATTCTAACCAGCCTTCCTCGAAAAGGGTTCTGACTTGAATCTCAAAATATAAATCACTATATCGGATAACATAATGTATAGACCTGTAATGCAATTTAGAGGAATCCACACGCAAATAAGGATCTTTGTACAACTCCCGGTCATCAAGGCTTGTCAGATATGCCACTGGTTTCTCTGCATGATAGCTATTTTCTAAATACTTATTGTTCTCCTTGACCTCATTCGCATATTCATCAAATTTCTTAACAATGTCCTCACCCTCAGCGGCATATCTATCGGGAATGTTCCGAAAGATCGTGAGTAATGTGTCATGAACTGCACGCCATTCTGTTTTCCTCAAAATTATAATCCGAAAACCTATTAAGTCCGTTATTATCTTGTTATAATTATCAATGTTCAGTTTTTCATACTTGCTTGGTTTTTCTGATTTATTTCTGATTATTTTTTCAATAAGATGATCCGGTGCTTTAATCCTCCCCCTAACAGAATGTACTTTGTCTGTCAATCTTTCATTTAAAACTGACAGAATATCTGCTTTGATTTTTTGCAGTGTCGGAATATTCCGCGTATAGTTATCATATATTTCCTTTAATTCACCTTCCGATAATTTGCAAAACCGAATTCTTTTTTCATTTATGCCAAGTTCTTTTTGTATCCTATTTAGATCAAAAGGTACCCCGCTTTTAAATGCCATATTTTTACTCCTACTCGCGTATATCAAAATTTTATCCTAGCGGTAGGATATCATTTTTTTCTATGAAAGTCAATGTGTAATGTATGCTATTGAATCTGTCCAAACAACTCCCGTTAACGCCAGACACTCCAAAAATATCAGATTTTCGGCCGTCCCCTAACCGTATCTGCTGCAAGACCAGACACCAGGAACCCCACCTTTCATGCTGGCAATGGCGGAATTCCCGATGTCTTAATCTCTTCTACATAAACCAAAACAGGAACGAAACCGTAAACTAATCCAGATGGAACACGGTCTGCAGGTCAATGCTCACAGGGCTGTTGTCCGGGTTGGTCTCCATGATATCTGCCATGAAATCCCACCACTTGCGGTTGATGGCGGTATCGGCCCCCCTGGCCCACAGTTCCTCATCCTCGATCTCAATATAGCCGAAGAGGGTCAATGTCTCCCGGTCCAGGAAAATGGTGTAATTCTTCCCACCGTGCTCATGGATCATGTCCTGCATCTCCGGCCACAGTTCGTTGTGGCGCTTCTCATATTCTGCCTCCTGTCCGGGATACAGTTTCATCTTAAAACCTTTGATCATGTCATACCTTCTTTCTGCACTGCTTTTTTCTGCACTGCTTTTTTCTAAACAGTTCCTTATGCGGTTATTGTACCAAACCCCTTACGCAGCGGCAAGAGTTAAAATGAAATTCTGTTGCAGTTTTAGAGAGGTACGGCAATGTCTTACCTCTCCCCCACAATATTGTGGATCCACACTCCCTTCTTCACCAGTACAAACCCGATCACGCATTTGATCAGGTCCAGGAGCTGGCAGCACAGGTACAGGGGTGCAATGGGCAGCGCCGTGTAACGGCTTAAGACATAGGCCACCGGAATGCTGGCGCACCACAGGAAAACGCTGTCGAAGAGGAAGGTGACGATGGTCTTGCCCCCTGAGCGCAGGGTAAAATAAGTGGTGTGCATGAAAGCCCACATGGGCATACACAGGGCTGCCATTCGGAGCAGCACCGTGGCCAGGGCCTTGATCTGATCCGTGGTATTGTAGAGCATGGGAAACAGGGGTGCCAGCAGGACCATCAGTGTTCCCAACACCAGACAACTCATGACAGCAAAGGCGATGAGTTTCCTGTCTGTATCCCTGGCTTCCTCCATTTTCCCTGCACCGAGAAGCTGCCCCACGATAATGGACAGGGCGCTTCCCATGGCCACGAATACCACATTAAACAGGTTGGAGATGGTAGTGGAAATATTCATGGCCGCCACCGCATCCAGCCCCCGCATGGAATAGCACTGGGTCATCATGGCAGTGCCTGCTGCCCAGAGGATCTCGTTTATCATCAGGGGAGTTCCCTTTTTCACAATGTTTATGGAGAGCTGGCCGGGAATACGCCATTCCCTGTAGACTCCCACGATAAAAGGCATCCTGTCCGTATGCCTGTGGGTCCAGATGACCACGATGGCCGCCTGCACATACCGGGAGATTACAGTGGCAATGGCGGCACCCACCACGCCCAATTCCGGAAAACCGAACTTCCCAAAGATCAGCAGGTAGTTCAGTACCAGGTTCACCAGCACGGCCACAACGCCGGCCAGCATGGGCAGTTTCGTCTCTCCGCACTCCCGCAGGGTGCTGGCGTAGATCTCCTCTATCACAAAGGGGAGCAGGCCAGTGAGCATCACCCCCAGGTACTGCCTGCCATGTTCCAGGGTAGCCTCCAGGGCCAGGTCATTGCCCTCCCCATGGAGGTACAGCAATATCAGCCTGTCCCCGGAAGAGAGCAGCAGCAGGATTCCCAGCAGCAGGATTCCGGCACACACATAGAGCTTGAACCGGACCGTATGCTGGACCCCCTTGTAATTCTTGCAGCCGAAGTACTGGGCGCCGAAGATCCCCACGCCGGAGATGGCACCGAAGATGGCCAGGTTGAATACCATGAGAAGCTGGTTGACTATGGCGATGCCGGACATCTGCTCCGTGCCGATCCGCCCCACCATAATATTATCCAGGAGGCTCACAAAATTGGTGATGCCATTCTGGATGATCATGGGTACCGCAACTCCCAGTACCATTTTGTAAAATGCCTTGTCGCCAATTAATTTTCTTCTGATATTCATCTGTCTGCCTCCGGGCCTTACTCCAGCCGCTCCTATACATACTACCACGCCAAATGACGGATCCTGCCTTCCCATTCCTGGTTCCAGGAGCTGCCTGGCATTCTGCTGCCCGAAATAAGAGCAGCATTGTTTATTTTACACTGCCCTTTTCTGTTTGTCTATGTATTTTCTTGTCCATGTTACCGTAGTATCGGTTGCGATTTACTCCGTGATCTGTCTGAACTCTTGCCGCTCTTTCTATGGCTTTTTCCTTTCCTGTGGTGTATAGTTATCCTATAGACTTTCCATGGCATCTGTCCCATTCCCGTCCAGCATGCCGTATTAACCCGCCAAAAAGGAGACCCTGCCCATGAAAACCATCTTTGTATCCAGCACCTTCCGCGATTTCCAGCAGGAGAGGGATGCCCTCCACGACAAGATACTGCCTGTACTGAATGCCCAAAGCCGGCGCTACGGGGAAGAGGTTAGCTTCTGCGACCTGCGCTGGGGTGTGGATACCTCCAATGAGAAGGATGAGGAAGAAAGTTCCGCCAAGGTGCTCTCTGTCTGTATGAATGAGATTGACCGCTCCAGGCCCTACATGCTGGTACTCCTGGGAGAGCGCTATGGCTTCATGCCAGGGGAAGCCGCCATCGGGCACGAGGCCGTCCGCAAGGACATGGAACTGGAACAGCTGGAAATCAGCGTCACCGCCCTGGAGGTGGAATACGGCGCCCTGTCAGATCCTGCCACCCTGTCCAACACCTGGTTCTACTTTCGGGAATTATCCAGCGAAGGTACCCTGCCTCCCGAATTCCTGCCGGAAAGCAGGGAGCATGAGAGAAAACTCTCCCATCTAAAAGAACGGATCCACCTTCTGGCAGGAGACCGGATCCGCTTCTACAAAGCCCACTGGGAGAACGGTCATGTCACCGGCCTGGAAGATTTCATCACCCAGGTGGAAGCAGACGTGACGGACCAGCTTCGGACAGAGTGGGAGACTTATGAACGGCTGGATCCTTATGAGAAGGATTCCCTGAGCCAGTGGAATTACATGACAGAAAAATGCCGCTCCTTCTCCGTGTTCTCTGACTTTGCCGCCGGGATCATCAAGCGTCTGGAGGGATCTGAACCTGTAACCGTGGTCACAGGGTGTTCCGGCAGCGGCAAGAGTACCCTTTTCGCCAAGGTATGCCTGGATCTGCGCACAAAAGGAACCCGGATATTTCCCTTCGTCTGCGGGAACACTTCCCTCACCACAGATGCCTTCGGCATCCTGCAAAGCCTGGTGTGGCAGCTGGAAGACTTCCTGGGGGAAGCCCATATAGAAGAGTCCCCTTCGGAGGAATCCTTTGCAGAAGGCGGGCATACTGCTGCCGGCGCTGTCCCCCTGTCCATGTCCCAGTGGAGGAACCGCCTGGATGAACTCTGTCTCAAAGCCGTCTCCTCCGGGCAGATTCTCATCGCGGTGGATGCCCTGGACCAGCTCCAGGGCGGGGAGATACGGGATCTGCTACAGTTTCTCCCTTCGGTACGTCCCCAGGGGCTGCATCTCTTCCTTACCTGCCTGGAGGACTATGCCCTGCCTGGCAGCCTTACCCCCGTTTCCATGCCCCGGATGGACGAAGTACAACGGCATATGGTGATCAAGGGAATCCTGGCCGCCATCGGCAAAGAACTGACTGCCCCCGTGACAGAGGCCCTGATACGGAAGAACCCGGACAGTACCCCGCTGTACCTATACCTGGCAGTATCCAGGCTGACCTTGATGAACGCGGCTGATTTCCAGAATATCCGGAACCGGGGCGATGGCATAGAAGGCATCACGGCAAGACAGCTTGAACTGGTGGAAGACATGCCGGAAGGACTGGAAGAAATGTGTGCGGCCCTGGTAGAGGCAGTTGGAGAGCGGATAAACCCTTCCATGTGCCAGAGGGCGGTTTCCTATCTGGCATTGTCCCGGCTGGGGCTACGCCTGACGGACCTGGAAAGCCTTCTGGAAACAGAGCAGATCACTTTCCAGACCCTGGAATTTGCCCAATTTGTCAATTACATGAACGAACTGTTTCTGCTCCGTGCAGACGGCCGGTATGATTTCCTGCATAAAAGCCTCCGCCAGGGACTCTTAAGGCACATGACTGCCACGGGCATGAATCTCACAGAGGGTCACGAAAAAATCGTATCCCACCTGGAATCCCTGCCCGATGACGATATCATACAGATCCAGGAAATCACCTGGGAAAGCATGCAGGCGGATGATCCTTGCTCCTTTTATCACTGGTTGTCCCATATCTGGTCCTGTACCGGAGATGAAAAAGCGGCGGCGGCCAGGGATATCGCTGAAAAATGCCGGGAAGACGAAGGTCTGTGGATAGCAGGCTGCATGGAAGGTCTCTGGGAAATGGACTATACTGAACGAGACCGGAACCAGATGCTCGTGATGGGTGCCCATTTCCTGGCAGTACAGGTCTGCTCCAGGTTCGGGGATTCCCTGCAGGAGAACCGGACGAAGATCCAGATCGGGAAAGCTGCCGTGTCCAATATGGAGCGCCTGGCACAGGAAAATCCCTCTGAACTGAACCTGTTGACATTGAGCGAAAGCTGCCGTGTCCTGGCCGGATATTATTTGAAATCCGACCAGCCTGCAGAGAGGGATCAGGCGGTACCGCTTCTGGAGCAGGGCCGCCGGCTTATGTCCCAGCGCCTGCACAGGAATCCGGCACCCAATGATTATCTGCGGCTTGCGGAGGTCAATGTCATATTATCTGAAATTTATTGCCTCCGCAAGGATGAAAACAGTCTGCAACGGGCAAAGGAATATGGCGAAGCTGCCCTGCAATGCCAGGAGAATGCCCCGGAGGATGCCGATGCGGCTTATAAGCTGCGGATGCGGCTCAATTCCCATATGGCAATAGCCCAAGTCTGTACTGTAACCCGTACTCCCGACAGTCTGCACCTGGCTTACTCCCATACCCTGAGTTGTACCCAGGAACTGGAAAACCTGCTGGCAGAGGATCACAGCCAGACATATCTGGATATGCTGGGGCGGATTGATACCTGCCTGGTGGGCCTCTGCCAGAATATCACCGATATCTGTGGGGAAAACCTGGATGAAGAAGCCCTCACCCACGCCATACGTGCACGGGACCTGCTGGAAGAACGCATGCGGTACCGGAACACGCCAGAGACCAGGAATGGCCTGGCCAGCGCCTGGTATGTGCTGGGGAATGCCCACCGCCGTTTCAAGGGCGCATCCCATAACAGGGAAGCCGTTGCCTGCCTGCAGAAATCCACACAGTTCTACCAGGCACTGGAAAAAGAACTGGGAACCCCCGCATCCAGATACAGTCTGGCGGGCAGTTATGACCATCTGGCCAGGGCCTGCTGGAACGCCTCCTCCCTGGAGGACCGTCAGACAGCCCTGCAATATGCAAGGCAGGGGGAGGCATTGGCTGCGTCCCTGGCCAGGGAAATTCCAAATACCCTCCACCAGGAGCTGTGGTACTCCCTTCTTGCTTTCCTGGGACACAGATCCCGGATTCTGGGAGATACCCTCAGGTCTCCCGGCACCCAGGGCAATGCGTCAGAGGCCGGCGCATATTATAAAGATGCCCTCCACTACAGCCGTTTGTTGGCAGAGAATGCCGCCACACAGGAAAACAGGCGGGAACTGTCCCTTTCCCTGCACCGGATGGGGCGTTACTACAGGGAAACAGAAGGAACCGGGAACCTGGATAAAGCCTTTTCCTACTATGAAGAATATGCCCGCCTGACCCGGGAACTGGAAGAGGATACCCTTCCGTCCAGGCGGGAAGTCCGCAACAGCTTCTTCTGGATGGGGGATCTGATGGAAGCTTATGGGGACGAAAGCCACCTGTACCAGGCCGTGGACTTGTACGAGCAGTATTACCAGCTTTGCAGGGGCATAGCCTCTGCAAATGATGCAGAAACACAGGATGACAGGGAATTACAGGCCAGCCTCTCCAGACTATACAACGCATGTATGGCATTGATCCAGCGTCTGGGACAGGAGGCACCGGCAGACGCCACTGCCAGGTCACTGGCCCTTTACCAGAGGGGAATGGCTCCCTACCTGGAGATTCCTGCGGAACAGCGCACCAGGGAGCAGAGAATGCTCCTGGCAGCGGCCTTCCACAACATGGGGACTCTTTATGTGAAAATGGGCGGATCAGACCACCTGTCCCATGCCTTGCAGAGCATGCACCAGGCTGTATCTGTCCTGGTGCAGGAGACCGGAGCAGGCGGGGCACAGGGGACACAAAACAATGGGCTGGAGGAAGCCGGATATGACCTGCTGGGAAAGATCTGTCTCCAGGCACTGCCTCTTTGTGTCCTCCGGGAAGGAGAATCAGGCCCGGAGAGATTATACTTCGAAGCCGTCTATGTCCACGGCCTGGAGAAGCTGTGTGAAGGCTGGGAAACCCCGGAAAGGCTACAGGAACTGAACCGCTGGAGTTATGACCTGGGAGCCAGATATGAGGAAGAAGACACCCCGGATCCTTTACAGGTCATCCGCTGTTACAAGCTGGAGGCCTGGGCCGGGGAACGCCTGCTGGCACTGGCTGAAGCCGGGAAGGGACAGCAGGATAATCCCCCTGACCCAGGACAAGCCGCTGACCTGGAGGGTGATATCAGCTCTGCCTGCTACCGTGTAGCCAGCAGGCTAAAGAAGCTGGGCAGCCAGGAAAGCATAAGGGAAGCCATCCTCTATGAAAAACGGGATATCGCCCTAAGCAGAAAAGCCTGGGCCAGAACACCGGATCAAGACACCGCCGCCAGCCTGGCGGACAGTCTGGCCCAGCTGGGCCTGCTCTATGGGAAGCTGGAACAGCCCCATCCGGAGAACACGAAGGAGGCCATCCGCTGCCACCAGGAAGAACTGGCCCTGCGGCTGCAGATTATGGAAGCAACAGCGGATCCGGATGACAAAGAAAGCACCGCCCTGTGTGCTTATCGGTTAAGCGGCCTGTGCCGTGGCCTGGGCGGCGAGATCCACGCATTGGAAGCCAGACAATATAGCAGCCTGGATGTACGGCTTACAGGGGAACTCCTGGCTGCAGACCCTTCTGTCAGACGCAGGCGCGACCTGTGCAGCAGCCTGATCCGGGCCAGGCTGGCAGAAGAAGCCTGGCCCGTCCCCAATGCGGAGGGATCTGGCATGGATCCTAGGGAACCCGTCACGGGTTCCCGGAAAGCCGCCCTGGACATCCAGCAGCAGGTGATCTGCCTCCGCAGGGAGATCCTGGCAGAATCCCCCTCGGAAAAGCATCAGAAGGAACTTGACGCTGCCTTGGAAAAATGGCAGGAACTGATGGGGCAAAGCTGACAGGATGTTTACCCGTGCACCCGGCCATACAGCCTGGCCATGTTCCGCATCCGCAGCGCCAGCTCCTCCGTGAAATCCTCCTTCCCCATGCGCCATTCCCAGTTGCCTCCCAGGGTGGAGGGGGTGTTGATCCGGGCTTCGCCGCCCAGTTCCAGGTAGTCCTGCATGGGGATCACGGCCAGGTCCGCCACGGAGGAAAGGGCTGCCCGGATGAATTCCCAGCAGACTTCCCCTGCATTGCTGCATTTTCCCAAGTTCAGGTATTCGTCACAGATCTCCCGGTCCTTAGGGGGCAGCTTGGTGTACCAGCCCACCAGGGTATCATTGTCATGGGTTCCCGTATACACTACACAATTGTGGGAATAATTGTGAGGCAGGTAGTCGCTGTCCTCCCTGGAGTCAAAGGCAAACTGCAGCACTTTCATGCCAGGATACCCGGTGCGTGCCACCAGTTCCAGCACGGAAGGGGTCAGGAAGCCCAGATCTTCCGCGATCACCCGCCGCTCCCCCAGGGTTTCCTGCATCACCTGGAAGAATCCATAGCCGGGACCCGGCTCCCACTCGCCCACCACGGCTGTGTCAGCATCTGCCGGTATGGCATAATAGGCGTCAAAAGCCCGGAAATGGTCGATCCGTACCACATCGTAAAGCTGGTAGCAGGCTGCCAGGCGCTTCATCCACCACGCATAGCCTGTCTTCTTGTGATACTCCCAGTCATAGAGGGGATTGCCCCAGAGTTGTCCCGTGGCAGAGAAGGCATCTGGTGGGCAGCCCGCCACAGCCGTGGGCTTCCGGTCCTTGTCAAAACGGAACAGTTCCGGCTCTGCCCAGGCATCGGAACTGTCAAAGGCCACATAGATGGGAATATCCCCGATGATCTGGATCCCCTGGCTGTTGGCGTACCCCTTTAGCTTCTCCCACTGTTCCCGGAACAGGTACTGCTGGAACTGGTAGAATTCGATCTCTGCCGCATACTTTCTCCGGTATGCATCCAGGGCTTCCTGCCTGCGCACCCGGATATCCTCATCCCATTTTTCCCAGGATACCCCGCCGAAGGAGGTCTTCACCGCCATGTAAAGGGCATAATCCTCCAGCCAGTAGTAATTCTCCTCCACAAAACGCTGAAATGCAGGATCCTGCCCAATATGGCTGTTCTGCCAGGCTTCCCTAAGCAGCAGGAAACGGTTCTCATAGATTTTCCCATAGTCCACGCAAGTGGCATCCCTGCCAAAATCATATGCCTCGCACTGCCCATCAGTGATCCATCCCCTCTCCACCAGGTCTTCCGGGTCGATAAAATAGGGATTCCCCGCAAAGGTGGAGAAGGACTGGTAAGGGGAGTCCCCATAACTGGTAGGCCCCAGGGGCAGAATCTGCCAGTAGGATTGTCCCGCCTCCTTCAGCCGGTCTACAAATGCATATGCTTCTCTTGAAAAACAGCCGATCCCATAGGCTGACGGCAGGCTCGCCACCGGCAGCAATACGCCACTCTCCCGCATTGTTTTCTATGCCCTCTCTTCTATTGTCTCCGGGATGTCCCGGTTGTCCCAAGTTCCCTCTTGTTACAATGTCCCTATCCTGCCAGGATGATTGGATATCCCAGCCGTCCCGGAACTTCCCTGCCTGCCCCGTTACAGTTTCCAGATATCCCGGTTGTACTCCGCAATTGTCCTGTCTGAGGAGAAGAACCCGGCCTTGGCAATGTTCACCAGCATCATTCTCTTCCACCTGTCCCTGTCCTCATAGTCCGCGAACATCTGGTCCTTGACCTTAATATAATCCTCCAGGTCCAGCAGCGTCATGAACCAGTCCTTGTTCAGAAGTTCCTTGTGGAGCCGCTCCAGGTTCTCCTTATGTCCCACAGCCAGTGCTTCCTTGCTGACGATGAAGTCCACTGCCTTTCTGATCACGGGACTCTTCTTATAGTATTCCCTGGACACATAATCTGCCTTCTTATAATGTCCGATAACTGTGTCGCTCTTTTCCCCGAAGATATAGATATTGTCATCCCCCACCAGTTCATGGATCTCCACGTTGGCCCCATCGCTGGTGCCTAAGGTCACCGCACCATTTAGCATGAACTTCATGTTGCCAGTGCCGGAGGCTTCCTTGGAAGCCAGGGAGATCTGCTCGGATACATCACAGGCCGGGATCAGCTTCTCCGCATAACTTACATTGTAGTTCTCCACCATGACCACCTTCATGTAAGGACTCACATCCGGGTCATGGTTCACGATCTTCTCCAGCACCAGCAGCAGGTGGATGATGTCCTGGGCAATCACGTAGGCCGGGGCCGCCTTGGCACCGAAGAGAAAAGTCATAGGTCTGACGGGCTTCTTCCCACCTTTGATCTCCAGGTATTTGTGGATAATATACAGGGCATTCATCTGCTGGCGCTTGTATTCATGGAGGCGTTTCACCTGGATGTCAAAGATGGAATCCGTATCCAGCCTGACGCCCTCTTTCTCCTGGATATAGGCCGCCAGTTCTTCCTTCTTCTGCTTCTTGATTCCTTCCAGGGCATCCAGCACGGCCTTGTCCCCTGCCTTGTCCAGCAGCTTCTCCAGCTGGTCTGCGTCCTTCTTGTACCCGTCCCCGATAAGGCTGGCGAGCAGGGCGGCCAGTTCCCGGTTGCAGGAAAGCAGCCACCGGCGGAAGGTAATGCCGTTGGTCTTGTTATTGAATTTCTCCGGGTAAAGTTCATAAAAATCATGAAGTTCTGTGTCCTTCAAGATGTCTGTGTGGATAGCTGCCACGCCGTTCACACTATAGCCATAGTGGATATCAATATGGGCCATGTGTACCCTTTTGTCAGAATCAATGATCTGGACCTTGGGGTTCTTGTATTTCTTCGCCACCCGGGCACTGAGTTCCTTCATGATAGGCACCAGCTGGGGCACCACCTTCTCCATATAGGAGAGCGGCCACTTTTCCAGGGCTTCCGCCAGGATGGTGTGGTTGGTATAGGCACATGTCCTGCTCACCACATCCACGGCATCCTCCATGGTAAATCCTTCTTCCCAGGTGAGAATGCGGATCAACTCCGGGATCACCATGGTGGGATGGGTGTCATTGATCTGGACAGCCACATACTCATCCATATGGTACAGGTCACAGCCTTTTTCCTTCAGTTCTTTTATGATAAGCTGGGCACCGTTGCTGACCATAAAATATTCCTGGTAGATCCGCAGCAGGTTGCCGGCCTCATCGGAATCATCCGGGTACAGGAACAGGGTCAGGTTCTTCTCAATAGCTGTCTTATCAAAATGTATGCCATCCTTCACCAGGCTCTCATCTACTGTGGCCACATCAAATAAATGCAGCTTGTTGCAGCCGTTCTCATATCCTATGACATCAATGTCATAAAGCACAGATGTCACTTTTCTGTCCCCAAAACATACCTGGAAGGAAGTGCCTGTAGGGTTCAGCCAGGAATCCCCGGTGATCCAGTCATTTTTCTGCGCACTCTGGCGCATGTCGTGGAAGACCTGCTTGAAAAGTCCATAGTGGTAATTCAGGCCGATGCCGTCACCGGGCAGCCCCAGGGTGGCAATGGAGTCCAGGAAACAGGCAGCCAGACGGCCCAGACCGCCATTGCCCAGGGAGGGCTCGGCTTCCACCTCCTCAATGATGCTTAAGTCCTTCCCATTCTTTGCCAGGATCCCGGCCAGTTCCTCATAAACCCCTAAGTTGATAAGGTTATTGGACAGAAGCTTGCCAATCAGGAACTCCATGGAAATATAATATACCTTTTTCTTCCCTGATATGACGGGCTTGTCAGCCATCATCTCCTTGGTCATCTGGAGTACACAGTTGTACAACTGTGCATCTGTACATTCCGCAATGCTCCTGCCATACCTTTTGTCTGTCAGCTTCCCTAACCGCTGTTCCAAATTCATCGTTGCCATCCTCCATTTTCAAGATTGCCCTATTTACTGGCCTGGTGTTTGCAAAAATGCATCTCACAGGCCTTCCAGATCTTTCCTTTTCTCAAGTCCTTCTGTAGGATAGCACAGGAAAACGTTTTCCGCAATGCCCAAATCCAATTTCAATCATTTTTGTGCAAAATAGCTTAACAAATGATGTCTTGATAGTACATTTTGACAATACGGTGGGGCATGACCACCTGGTGTCCGTCCTGGCCATCCAGAAGCTGCTTCACCTCTTCCAGTGCCCTGCTGGAAATCCCGTAGAAATCCTGGTATACCGTATTCATCTGTTTTCCCACATATCCCATCAAGGTGATGCCGTCAAACCCGCAGACCGGGCGGAAGATATCCATGTCTATCAGTGCATTCATGGCACCGATGGCCATCAAGTCGGAAGCACATACCACCGCATCCTTATTTTTCGCATATTTCATGGTAATATTCCTGGCTGTCAGTTCACTGAACTCCCCCTGCCGCACCAGAAGCCCCAGGTCCCGTTCCCGGACCAGGCGCTTTATGCCTTCCAGACGCTGTTCTGTCACATAACCGTCCTTACGCCCGGCTATATACAGGATACTCTTACACCTGTCCTCCTGCACCACTTTCTTCGCCACATCGTACTGGGCCTGGGCGTGATCCACACCGATGGCGGTAGTCCTGCCGTTTACCAGGGGAGCATCCACCACCACACAGGCAAAAATCTGCCTGTCCATAAGCTGCTGCAACACCCTGTCATTCTTGGACAGGCCGTAGACCACCACACCTGCTATGCTCTGGGACTGGAAATACCTGGCCGTCTCCTCCACCGTCATCCCCGCGATCATGGAGGCGAAGATGGTCACCACTTCCAGATGCAGTTCCTTGGCCTTGTCCAGCGCCCCCAGCAGGTATTGCATACAGATCTGGTCAATGGCCTGGGTCTGGCGCTTGGGATCCAGGATCAAGGCAATGCGCCCGAACTGCTTGGAGGACAGGGCCGATGCAATGGAGTTGGGGATATAATTCAGTTCCCGAATGGCGTCGTTTACTTTTTCCTTTGTCTTCTCACTGATATTGGGATAGCCGTTCAGTACCTTGGACACGGTGGAGATGGCTACTCCCGCGTAGTTTGCCACTTCTCTTATGGATACCATATGAATGCCTTTCCTACAGAATGGATGGTGGTGCAGGATTAGTATAGCACAAAGCCGGATGGATACGTCAAGGCCTATTTCATCTGCCGTTACAATATGTTTCGTTACAGGTTACTGTTCACAGGTGCCGCCGCGAGGTGTTTTCACGCGCTTTCCGCGTGACAAATCCGAGACTGCTTACATGATGATTTCTCCATGTGTGCGGTTGCAATGTGTCATTTTTGCTGTATAATGTAACATACATAATATGCTTACCGGGGCAGCCGGTAAGGCATTATTACTGCCTCCACTCACGGAAAGGAACCCACATGGCCGTCATAAAAAACATCCCGGAACACTATATGCGCGAGGCCTTGAAACAGGCCAGAAAAGCCTACTGCCTGGGGGAAGTCCCCATCGGCTGTGTCATTGTCTACCAGGGCAGGATCATCGGGCGGGGTTATAACCGGCGCAACACGGACAAAAGTACCCTGGCCCATGCGGAGATCACCGCCATCCGCAAGGCCAGCAAGGTCATCGGGGACTGGCGCCTGGAAGAATGCACCCTTTACGTGACCCTGGAACCCTGCCAGATGTGTGCCGGGGCCATTGTCCAGGCCCGGATCCCGGAAGTAGTCTTAGGCTGTATGAACCCTAAGGCAGGCTGCGCCGGTTCCATCTTGAATATCCTGGAGATGCCCCAGTTCAACCACCAGGTGGCTGTGACCAGGGGGATTCTGGAGACAGAATGCGGGGAACTGTTAAAGCGCTTTTTTACAGAACTGCGGATCCGTAACAAGGCGGAAAAAGAGGCCAAGAGGGCACCGTGATGGCATGTCTCCTCAAGCCTGGATCAAATCTAATGTGGATCTGGCGGGGTGCAGGAACAAATTGCCTTTGTCTTCCTGTTTTTTATTCCTGTTCCCATAAATAAGTAAAAGCCGCTCTGTCTTCTGCAGACCAGCGGCTTCTACCCTAGGGTTTCGGTGGGATTGGGGCTTAAATAATGATTAATTGCAAATATTTAGTTTTTCTGCATGGGCAGATACAGCGAATATTTCATTGTATACTTTCTTTTTCCATTCCGGCCATTTGTTATTTATTTCATCATTTACTTTTTTATATATTCTTTCTTTTTCCTGCATCTCTTTCATTACATTCATACCAATTACATTATTCATCTGTTCTGCTTCCTTTCTTGATTGTTACTATTTCTTCCATATATTGTTTATATGCCCCTTTTTCCATATCCATATAATTTAAAATGGACATCGGGTTTCTTAAATTAGCTTTATTTCTTTCCCATTCTATTACATTTCCATTCTCGTCCTTTCGCGTCCGGGTATACCATTTTATAGATTTCATAGAAAATAAATCTATAAATCTATGTGGACCTACCCCTTTAAAAGGGGTGAATAGCACTTTTTCTTCTGCATCTTTTGGATCCTGGGAAATTTCTTTTTTGTAGAATTCCAGCGTCTTGCTTTTAGGATAGGGTTCTATGTACACTACTTCCTTAATGCCAGCCGCAATAATATGTTTTGCACAACCATGACATGGAAATGTAGTCACATACATGCTGCACCCTTTTGTTGATACATGGTTCCTGGCGCACATCATCAATGCTTCCATCTCCGAGTGCACCACCCTGCCATACTCTGTAAGTCCACCTATCCCTGCTGCCTTTATCTTTTTCTTATTTTCCTCTGAATTCTCTAATCCTAAATTTTTCAAAATACTTTCAATTATCTTTTGCTGTTCTCGTTTATTCGAATCGTATCCGCGGGTATAGTCTCTCCCATCCTCCTCATCTACAATCTTCCCATCTTTATCGATGGGCCAGTAAACGCCTCCAAATGCCCTGGGACAATCATTTACTCCTTCTGCTATGATTTCATTTCCTTTTGCAATAATTGCACCAACTTGCCTTGATAAGTCTGTAGAGCGCAATGCCGCAACATACGCCCGAAACATTGCATATTCATTAAATGTTGGCGATATGAAGGAATTTCCAAACAATAAATCTAGTAATCGAAAAACACTTTCCTCACACCTTGCCGGATTATCATTTGCGTTTACAAAATAATCTGCCTGCTGGTAGGAATCTCTCGTATGCTGTCCATTTTTTTCTTCTTCATTATCATCCCTATTTAATATCTGAACCGCCTGTTCTTCTGACAAATTCTTGCGATTTATTAAATATCGTTTCCTATCTTCAAAATCTGCTGATATTCCTATTAGGTGAAAACCATCTCCATATGTTCCGCGTAAAAAATCCACCTCATCTGGATGTTTTATCGAATCAATAATATAGGCCATTCTAGGGCAGGGACCTCCACCATTATGCTCCCTACAATTTCTATAAATATAGGCACATACTCCCTTCATCAGAATGGCACCATCTCTTGTTTCCCTGCGAATCTTATTCCCCAAATCCATAAAGTAACTAATTCTATCAAATTCATTTTCAAAAGACATATCTTCTTCTGAAAACTCTACCAAAATTTTCTGGGATACTTTAATTCTTTCGACTTTGTAATGGAACTTCTTCAAGCTGTCTTCTATACACTTGATGATATCTTCAGAATTTGTACCTACTGTTTGAATAATACCTAAAACAAGCTCACTGTCCTTGTTCATTCTTCCTCCTTTGAACATGGGAAACATTATTACTTTTTTAGAAGTATTATTTGCAATTTAGAACAGTTGTTTGGTCTCTCGAAATATTGTATAAATAAAAAACGATGGATTGTATTGACAATACAATTATTTCCACCGCTTTCTTATCTCTTCAAATGGAGCATACGGGATTCGAACCCGTGACCTCCACACTGCCAGTGTGGCGCGCTCCCAACTGCGCCAATACCCCATAGACGTAGTATACCACACTGGCCGAAAAATGCAAATACTTTTTTCATTTTCTTACAAGAAACAGCCTTCCATCTACACATCTTCTGCTTCCAGCATCTTTCCCTCCACATACTTCCGATCCATGTCGTGGCGCAGCTTACGGTGTTCCACTGTATCAAACACAATGGAAAAGTCGTAGTCAGGTGGGTACAGCTTTTCTGCTGCCACCAGGAGTTTTACCCTTTTGTGGCTGATCCAGATCTTCTTACCAGGCAGCTGTACCAGGAGGACACCTTTTTCATTGGCCTTCTGGCATACGATGCCGATCTTGCGGTCCGGCAGCACCATCACGCTGTCGCCGCGCTGGTAAGGGATTTCAGAAGCAATCTTTACCGTCTTCTTCTTTATGAGCCGGGGCGTTTTTGTTTCTCCGGACACTGCCATCCTTAATCCTGCTTCCCCGGGCTCTGTTGATCTAGAACCCGCCTTCCAGGGATTCATCTTCCCGCCCCCTTCTGCCCCATAAGCCTCCATGGCGGCACGGCGCAGCATGGATCCAGGCATGCCCAGTCTGCCTGCTATATAAAAGGCGCAACTCTCCCCGGCTTCGCCGATGACCATCTGATAGAGGGGTTTTAAGTTTTCCTTGTCAAAGCTCATCCTGGCATTGACAATGCCTTCTTCTTTCTGGGCATAGGTTTTCACCTCTGGGTAATGGGTCGTGACCAGGAAATGGGCGCCGCTTTTCTTCAGTTCTTCCAGTATGGCAATGGCAATTCCCATGCCTTCCGCAGGATCGGTGCCGGAACCCAGTTCATCCATGACCACAAGGCTATCCCTGTTCACCTTTTTCAGAATATCCAGCACATTCACAATATGGGCTGAAAAGGTGGACAGGTTCTCTGACAGGTTCTGTCCGTCCCCGATATCACAGAGAAAATTGCTATGCATGCACAGTATGGCCTTTTTACAGGACACGTGGAGTCCGCACTGGGCCATCATACAGTTTAGGGCCACGGTTTTCAAAGCCACGGTCTTGCCGCCGGTATTCGGCCCGGTGATCACCACGCCCCGGATGTCTTCTCCCATGGTAAATTCCAGGGGGACGCAGGTCTCCCTCTCCATCAAGGGATGTCTGGCTTCCTGCAGGCAGATCCGTCTCTCCCAGGTGATGGCAGGCTCCACACCCTGGTATTCCAGGGAAAGCTTGCCCTTGGAGAAACAGAAGTCCATTTTTTCCATGGTCTTCATGTTCTGGAGCATGGTCTCCCGGTATTCTCCCACCAGGACCGTAAGCTGGTACAGGATCCGGCGCACCTCGTTCTCTTCGTCTATGCGCAGTTCCTGTAGTTCCTGGTAGTGTTTTGCCGAGGCCGCCGGTTCTATGAACAAGGTGCTGCCTGTAGCAGACTTATCAATCACTGTGCCGCTGACCTTGAACTTGTATTCCTTTTTCACCGGAATGCACACATGGCCATTCCGGATGGTGCTGAAGCTGTCTGACATGCATTCCTTGTGGGCACGGATACAGGCATCTGCTTTCTCCCGCATCTTCTCTTCTGCCCGGAGGATATCGCTCCGCAGATCTTTCAACAGCCGGGAGGCATTGTCTGTGACCTGTTCATTCCACACCTGGGACACAATCTCCTGCCGCAGGTCTTCCAGGGGATCCAGGTTCTCCCCATAATACGCCAGGGAGATCTCATACCCCCTGCCCCTGTCCAGGTATTCTTTCATCCGTTTTACCGCCGTAAGGGTCTGGGCAACAGCTTCCAGCTGCACAG
Source organism: uncultured Acetatifactor sp. (assembly GCA_910586215.1). GTDB lineage: Bacteria > Bacillota > Clostridia > Lachnospirales > Lachnospiraceae > Acetatifactor. Next base: position 20,252 of record CAJUGH010000020.1, read on the forward strand.
GGGCAAGACATTGTCCTTTCTCCCCATAGTCCAGCAGTTCCTGGATTCCCGCCAGGGCCGAAAGCGGTGGTGTACCACACTTCTCTATCATGAAACGTGCCTGGGTAGTCTCCCTAAGGGCGGCTGCCAGTTCCGCCTCCCGTAGAAAGGGCTGTACTTCCTGTATGGCTTTCCTGGCATATTCTGTAACTGCACAGGCAGCCCACAGCTGTTTTACTTTATCAAACTCCAGCTTGCTGGCGCAGGCCGGCTGGCAGATGCTCTCCTTTCTATTCCTGTCTTTATCCGTCTGATCCATTTTCTTCCTCCTGTTTCATCCAAAAAGGCAATTATTCCTCCATTAGTGTGTCATACATCTCATATTCCACGTAGCCCTGTATGTCTTCCAGCGCTCCTGGTACCAGCTCTTTGACCATCAAGCATTCCGGACTAGGCAGATGAACCGAATGTCCGGCTAAGATACCGTGGTCCGACGCTGTCTCAAAGCCCCGGGCATGGTAGTTCCTGGGGTTTCCCTCCACCAGGACAGCTTTATACCCCAGTTCCACCGACCGTTCAAAGCCATATTCCAGCAATTCCTTGGAAATATGCCGTCTCTGGAGAGCTGTCTTCACAGCTACAGGTGTGAGTATCAGCATCCCGTCCTCCTGGCATCCCGCCAGCTGAAACCTGGAGAACATGGCATAACCAATGATCTCTTCGGTATCCCCTTCTACCATAATCAGTTCCAGTTCCGGCAGGTAGTATTTCTTGCTGCGGATCTCTTCCACCAGCGCCCGAACCATTTTCCCTTCTTTCTCGTTGTAATATTCCGTAAATACCTGTTCCACAAAGTCCAGGGATCTCTGTAAATATACCGCTGACATTTTCTGAATCTGTCTCATGTTCCATCCTCCATATAGTGGCAGTCATATTATGATCACAATCATATTCTGATCACTGCCATTTTGTTTTCGTTGGCGTTTTGTGTGCATAGTTGCTGTAAACGGAGTAAACAGTAACACCGTGCGATGCCCCGGTGCCTCCAAAGCCAGGCAGAAAAGGTTCTCCTGTGTGCATTGCTTCGGAAGGTTTTAGCATATAGTATGAACTTTCCTATATGAAAAAAACCATGGCGAAACTACCCTCTCAGGCATGCTTCACCATGGCTGGAAATGTATCCCCGGAAACAAAAATATGGCCATACAGCCATACATGTCCCGGACAGAAAATCCATACGGAATCTATTCTCTCAATACCTGTTAAGCACCTTGTAAGGCAGATACACCGGTAATCCTCTACCGGTATAAGGGCAGACTGCTACACGGACAACCTGCTCCTGCAACTATTTAGCTGGCAGTATCCTCTTTACCCACAATGCTTAACATATAATCCTCCTTCAAAAAAATGATACATAGACCTGCCTGCCTAACACTCCTGGAAAAGGGATATCCTTAATGGGAAGATTCTTAACAGGACATCCACATTCAGCACGGCTGTCTGGTATTGGTTCATATAATATCACGTCCACGCCCACACTGTCAAGGAAAAATTGGAGGGTTCTGTTATAGCTGCATTATTGACATTTTTTTATTGCCTTATTAACGCTTATTAGCGCTTTTCTTTTTGCTTGACAAAATCCCAGGAAAACGCTACACTAATAGAGCCGTACATCTTGGTGTGTGATACAATGATGAAATTCGGTCTTGCGCAATGCGAGTCTGCGAACCGTGTCAGGTTGGGAACAAAGCAGCACTAAGCAGAACCTTCCATGTGCCGCAAGGCAGCCGGGTGGAGTTGTGTCACCCCAGGTGTACGGCCTTTGTATGCCAAAAATATGAGTACCCTAAGGTATGCTGCGGGGTTGTTGATTTGAGCGGCAAAGCCATGACAAGTAACACCATGCCTGTATGGCCACGGAGTGTTCCCATGAAGATGACCCTTGAGACAATTGAATCCTATATGAAAGACTGCACTCTCTGTCCCAGACAGTGCCATGCAGGCCGGAGCCTGGGACAGACTGGTTTCTGCAGGCAGGGTGCGCAGGTCAAGGCCGCTAGGGCCGCCCTGCATTTCTGGGAAGAGCCATGTATCTCAGGGGACTGTGGCTCCGGAACTGTATTTTTCTCCGGCTGCAGCCTGCAATGTGTGTTCTGCCAGAATCATTCCATTGCCCTGGGCGAAACCGGCCGGATAATCTCCCTGGAACGGCTGTGCCAGATCTATCTGGAACTCCAGGACCAAGGGGCTGCCAATATTAACCTGGTGACTGCCGGACACTTCCTGCCCCAGGTGGCATACAGCCTGGAACTGGCACGCATGCAGGGACTGGCCATCCCTGTGGTCTACAACACAGGCGGTTATGAGTCTGTATCCACCTTAAAGCTGCTGGATGGCCTTGTGGATATCTACCTGCCAGACCTCAAATACCACTCCCCGGAACTTTCTGCCCGGTATGCCAAGGCACCGGATTACTTTGGGAAAGCCGCTGCCGCTGTTGCGGAAATGTACCGGCAGGTGGGAACTCCTGTATTTGCACCAGACACTGGCATGATGAAACGCGGCGTCATTGTCCGTCACCTGCTCCTGCCAGGTCAGACCGGAGATTCCAAGCGGATCCTGCGATATCTCCATGATACATATGGTGACGATATATATATCAGCATCATGAACCAGTATACACCACTGGCACAGGCAGCCAAAATCCCGGGACTTGACCGTCCTGTATCGGACGCAGAATATGCACGTGTACTGGATTTTGCAGAAAGGATCGGTATTGAAAAGGGATTCTGGCAGACCGGGGAGACCTGCAGCGAAAGTTTTATCCCTCCTTTTGGCTACCAGGGGATCTGAACATCCAAACATGTCCCCAGTGCTATCCCCCCTACAGTTCCACCTGCTCTCACAGGTCCGTCCGCATCATATAGTATCCAAAATCCCCTGCCTGGGCAGGTTCCTGACCACTCTCAAAGCTTTCAAACCCGAACATCACAGCCACCTGCTTTTCCTTGGGATAATAATTTCCCGGCACACCCAGGTAGTAGGTAACTTCCCCCCTCTTTTCCATCCTGGCCAGGATCAAGTGATGGTAATTATAGTAGCCGTGCAACAGGAAACTATTGTTGGCTGCCTGGTAACTTTTGGCGGGCAGGAGCACAAAATCACTGGGCCGTATGGAGAGATAATCCCTTTCATCCTTAAAGGGCTGCACATGAGGATATATAGCTGACAGTTGCTGCCATTTGTCTTCCAGCAGCTTCACGGGGCGTGGAGATTTTTTTCCCTGCTCTGTCTGTGGGCTCGGCACCATCCGTTGATCCTGCCTTTTCTGTATATTTTCCGCCGTACGTGCATGTGTCACCATCTGTAGATCCTGTGCCGGCTGTGGTTCTTCCGCCGGCCTGGATTCGGCTGCAGACCGGGGGCCTCTTGCCTCCTGGGCCTCTTCCTCTGGCCCGGATATGGCTGCTTCCTCCGTTCCCTTTTCCCCCCGGGAATCTGCTGCTGGCTGCATGCCTGGCGCAATTCCTTTGCCGGACCCCAGTTCCCAGCCTATTGCCGGCCTGGTATCTGGCGTTCTATCAGAATCTGGCTCCCGTTTTTTCTTCCTGGTAAACAGACTCCCCGTATCCGATGTGCCTTGTACTGCCGGCTCCCTCTCAGGCACCAGCTGCGCCTGCCGGTCAGGCATGGCCCCGGCTTCAGTCCCTGTGCGTTGATCTGTTCCGGCTTTTTCCCTATGTCTGTCCTGTCCTGTCTGATCACGCTCCGCCCTGCCAGGTTCCTTTCCCCAGATACAGCGTATTTCCCTGGTATTGCTGATGGGAATCTTGATTCCCTGTAATTCCTCATACCTGGCATCAGTCTGTCCGATTCCTTTCTCCAGGCTGCCTTCATACCGGAAACTGCCAGCTCCCTCCTTCAGTTCCATCTGCCCCAGCCCTGACTCCCCGGTATCAGTCAGCAGGATCACGTCCCGCAGGAAAGAGTCTGTGCCATGCAGACCACTTACCTGCAGGTGCAACCGGAACTTCCCATTCCGCAGTTCCAGTTTCGCGAAACCACCTCCACCTACCTTGATGCCATTTTCCATGTAGTCAAGATACTTTATTTTCCTGTCATATAGCATAGAACACCCCCAGATATACTCTGGCACAGCGCGGCATACATGGGCAGTCCTGGAACCTGCCCTGCTGCCTGCTACACCGTACCCGCTTTCGCTTAAGTATATTCGGGGGGTTGTCTCAGTTATGACCTCATATGGAATTTTTTCTACCTGTATGGTTGCAATCCAATGGCTAATCTGCATGCCATTTATGGCAATGCGGCGAGACGTTAGATTGACACTCCCTTCCCAAATAGGCAAGACGCGGATGTGCATGCAGACGTATTAGCGCACCTGCTGCGCTAATACGCCACCTCATCCAGGTACTTCATATAGCTTACCACCATCAGCGCAATCTTGAATGTCAGTGCATCATCAAACCTGCGCAGATCCAGGCCAGTACTCTTCTGGATCTTCTCGATCCGGTATACCAGGGTGTTCCTGTGGACGAACAACTGTCTTGATGTCTCGGACACGTTTAAGTTATTCTCGAAAAACTTATTGATAGTTGTCAAGGTCTCCTCATCCAGGTCATTGGGCACATTCTCCCCGAAAATCTCCTCAATGAAGATCCGGCAGAGGTTGATGGGAAGCTGGTAGATCAGGCGTCCGATGCCCAGGGCACTGTAGGCGATTACATTTTTCTCTGCATAGAAGATCTTTCCCACATCCAGGGCCATCTTGGCTTCCTTGTAGGACTTGGAGACATCCTTCAGTTCCTGGACCACGGTGCCGAAAGACACCCTCACATTCATCATGGCCTCAGCATTCATCATGGCCACAATAGTATCTGCCACTGCTTCCATATCCTCCTGAGTATAGTTCGGCTCCAGGGACTTGATCAGGATCACACTGCTCTCGTCCACTGCAGTGATATAATCCCCTGCCTGGCTGGAGAACATTCCCTTCAGTAACTCTGTGACAATCCCATCCTTCTCCAGTCTGGTCTCCACCAGGAATACCGTCCTTGGCGCCGCTACCTCGATATGGAGCTTCTTGGCCCTGTTGTAGATATCCACCAGCAGCAGGTTGTCCAGCAGAAGGTTCTGGAAAAAATTGTTCCTGTCAAAGCGCTCTTTGTACGCGATGGCAAGGTTCCGGATCTGGCATGCAGCAATCCTCCCTACCATATATACATCATCGCTGGTCCCCTTGGCCATCAGTACATATAGAAGTTCTCCCTCACTGATGATCTTCAGCAGATGGTGGAGACCCATTACCTGGCTGTCTGCAGGAGAATTCACGAAGCCTACCACCAGGTTCGGTGTAATCTCTGTGTCTTCTGTGGTGGATGCCACAAGGGATCCCATCAGGTCATACACACACAGGTCCACCTTCGTGATTGCCTTCAACTCCTCTATACTTGTCTGGATTGTCTGACTTGATATCATATATATACCCCGCGCCCGCTTTAAGAGGACTTACACACCCTCCTGCAGGCATACAAATCAAAATGAAAAATATACTGCACTTCGTTTTACGTTGAAAGAGAATAGGGGGTGCTGTCACCAGCACCCCCTTGAAATAAATTCCTACTAGTTAGTGATAACCTGCTCGGTCTCCTTATCGAATACATGAATCTTATCAATGTCAAAGGCGAACTTAATGCTGTCACCAGGCCTGGAAGTGGTACGGGGATCAACCCTTGCAGTGATCGGGAACTCTTCCAGATCAAAGTACAGGTACACTTCAGCACCAAGCAGCTCGTACACTCTTACGGTAGACTCGAATACGCTCTGAGGAGAGGAAGCAATGAATGCCTCGGAATCATAAATATCCTCAGGACGGATACCAAAGGTAACCACCTTTCCATCATAGCCGCCATCAATCAGCTTCTTGGACTTTGCAGGAGGCAGCGGAATGCTGTGGCCTGCAATCTCCAGGTTCGCCACGGAACCGGATACCTTCACGGCTGCATCCAGGAAGTTCATCTGCGGGGATCCCATGAATCCTGCAACGAACAGGTTCTGGGGCTTCTGATACAGGTTCTGAGGGGTATCCACCTGCTGGATCACGCCGTCCTTCATAACAACGATCCTGGTACCCAGGGTCATGGCCTCGGTCTGGTCATGTGTAACGTAGATAATGGTGGTACCCAGTCTCTGATGCAGCTTGGAAATCTCAACACGCATCTGTACACGCAGCTTAGCATCCAGGTTGGACAGAGGCTCATCCATTAGGAACACCTTAGGGTTACGCACGATAGCACGGCCCATAGCCACACGCTGTCTCTGACCACCGGACAGAGCCTTCGGCTTACGGTCAAGGAGAGGAGTCAAGTCAAGAATCTTGGCAGCTTCTTTCACCATCTTGTCGATCTGATCCTTGGGAACCTTCCTCAGCTTCAGACCAAATGCCATGTTGTCATACACGGACATATGGGGATACAGAGCATAGTTCTGGAATACCATTGCGATGTCACGGTCCTTGGGTTCCACATCGTTCACAACCCTGTCACCGATCTTCAACTCACCAGAGGAGATATCTTCCAGACCAGCAATCATACGCAGTGTGGTGGACTTACCACAGCCTGAAGGTCCTACGAAGATGATGAACTCCTTGTCTGCGATCTGCAGGTTGAAATCCTTAACAGCCTCGAAACCATTGGGATATACCTTGCAGACATTTGTCAAAGATAAACTTGCCATAACTAATAAACTCCTTTCACTGTTGACAATTGTAACGCCCTCTTTTTATTGACTTTCGTCATTGGCTTTAGAGATAGTATAACGAAAAACAGAATTTAACGCCATACCATTAATTCACAAAGTTTTTTTTTCGGTTTGTGAGATTTGCTTATAGACAACAATTTTTTCATCAATACTTGTCACTTTGCTAAATTATCCTTGTCTTTTTTAGACAATTTGAACAACGATCATCCGTTCCTGGTCGCATCCTCCACCAGGCTCTCATCCAGTTCATCCTTAAATATCCTCTCGTCTTCCTCCGGCTCCTCCCCGGAAGTACCCTCTCCTTCTTCCCCGGCTGCGGCCCCGCTGATCTGATCCTCCAGCCTTTTAAAGAATTTGTTGTAGAGCTTGGCAGAAAGCCAGGCCGGCACGCTCATGCCGAACAGGAACACAATGGGTGTAAGGCGCATTGACACGAAGAACAGCACCACGGGTAATACACTGAGGATTATCATCAGGATCGTCTTGGGAAACTGCATGATGCTCATCAAAAAGGCATTTTTGAAGGTGCGCCAGATGGTATTATCGAATTTTGCCAGGACAGGGAATACGAACATGCCTGTGAACAGCACCAGCACTGCCACCACTGTAATGACCACCTGCAACACAATATGGAAGGAGATCCCGGAACTTCGCATGATATAAAAATCCCCGATTATGACCAGGATCACAAACAGCAGGATCAGCCAGATCAAGGTGGCCTGTCTGAAGTTCTGTTTGAAGGACTTGAAGTAGCCCCTGGTGATATAGCATTCCTCGTTCCTGGCCATCTTCAGTGCCATATAGTGCATGGCTGTCAGTGCAGGGCCGATGGTAATGATAGGAATACAGCAGATAAACGTGAGTATGTTTAGCCACATAAGGTCTGCCATCTTGCCCAGGGCCTGCATCAGCGGGCTGTCCAAATCAAATAGTTTCATTTTAATCCTCCTCGTATTTTCCTTTTTCCACAGGAATTTCCTTTTCCTTCAAGGCGTATCTGTTCCCTGGAACCTTCATTCCTTGAAATCCCCGTTCCCCGGATATTCCCTGGCTGCTCCTGCTTCCACGAAGATTTCGTTACTGTTCACTCCGTTCACAGCAATTATCCGAACCCCTTAGAATGCCTTCTCCATCATCGTCACCCGGATGCCGCCGACTTCCTGCTCCGGGCCATCCTGGCTAAATCCCAGCTTTCTGTAGAATTCCACCGCATAGGGCGCGGCCATCACCCACATGCTGTCCTCTCCTGCTTCCGTCTTCAGATAAGCACACAGTCCGCAGAGTATGGCACTCCCCACTCCCATGTGGTGATAGGCTTCCTCCACGAACAGCAAAGACAGGCGGTTCTGGTTCCGGATGGTCCCAACCCCTATGATCCTGCCATTGTCAAGGGCTACCATCATGGGATATTCCCCCTTAAGGAAAGACATGTAGAGCCTGCCGTCCGTAAGGAACTCATAGAAATTCTGGATACCTTCCTCCGTGTAATCGTTCCCTTCGAACTTCAGGAAGGTACGCCAGACCATCCCCATGGCGGCAGCCCATTCACTCTCCCTGGCCCACCGAAGTTCAAAGCCATAGTCATCCTTCATACCGGATCCCGCCCCTCCTTAGGATGCGGTGCCAGGACAGTCTCTTCCACCCACCTGCAGACATCTTCCATGACCTGGCTGCGGTTGGTTTCATTCAGCAGTTCATGCCTGCCGCCCTCATACAATTTCAGTGTCACATGCCTAAGCCCCGCTGTAACCAGGGACTCATAGGCCCTCCTGACGCCTTTGCCATAATCCCCTACCGGGTCTGCTGTCCCGGACACCAGGAATACCGGAAGCGTCTCTGGCACCTTCGCCAGGTTCTCCGGCTTGTACAGCCTCCAGATCAGTTCAAAAAGTGTGGCGAACCCATTTGTGGTAAACGTAAACCCGCACAAGGGATCTGTCACATACTGGTCTACCCGCTCCGGATCCCGGGACAGCCAGTCGAAATCCGTCCTATGCTCCCCGGTCTTACTGTTATAGCTGCCAAAGGCCAGTTTGTCCATCCATTTGCTCACATGGCGGGGTCCAAAGAATAGCTTCTGGAGTCCTGCCAGGCACCTGGAACAGGCAATCAGGCCTCTGGGCTGCATCCCTGTCCCCATGATCACTGCAGCTGCCACCCCGGTGCCATAGCGGCACAGGTAATTGCGGGTGATGAAGGAACCCATGCTGTGTCCCATGATTACATAGGGCACATCGGGGTAAAGGGCCTGGGTCATCTTCTTCAGCCTGTGGGCATCCCGCACCAGCACGGTAGCAGGATCCTGCTCACAGAAATACCCATACCTGCCGCCTTCCCCCACAGATTTCCCATGTCCCAGGTGATCCTCCCCGGTGACAACGAAGCCTCTCTGTGTAAGGTATCCTGCAAATTCCTCATAACGCTCCACGTACTCTGCCATGCCATGTACAATCTGCAGGACGCAGCGGACTTCCTTCCCTGCATCCGGCATATACCTGACTGCGTGCAGTCTGCTCTTCCCATCACGGGAATCAAAATAGAATTCTTCCTTCACCATACCCCGTCCCGCCTGTGCCTGTTATGTTGCCGTTCAGTATACCAGTATAACGCATTTCTCTGTATATTTTAAGTCCAAATCAAAAAGTTTATAAAAATATTACCTTTTTCTTCGAAGCGATGCGCCATTGTCTATGCAATCTCCGCGCCAGAAGGCATCTGCCTCTCTGGCACCACCAGGGACAGGCTTCCCGTTTCATCCTCAGCGCACAGCAGCATTCCCTGGGAGAGAACCCCTGCCAGGGTGGCAGGTTTCAGGTTCACCAGCACCATCACTTTCTTACCTACCATCTCCTCCGGGGTATAGTGTGCCTTGATTCCGGATACAATCTGCTTCACCTGGCTGCCGATCCGTACCTGGCTGCACAGCAGTTTCTTGGACTTTGGCACTGCTTCACAGGCAATGATCTCCCCCACCTGGAACTGGAGCCTTGCAAAGTCATCATATGTGATCTCGGGCTTGGCTTCCACATCTATGCCGTCTGCCTGGGTGCCGTTATTCTCCAGACCGCGGCCTGCGCCTGCCTGGGCGCCATTGCTTTTGCCGTTCCTACCCTCCTGCCGGGGGTCTTTCTCTTCCTGTTTTTCTTCTGTGACACCACTGTCACTTCCTGTCCCTGCTTTCCTGGCAGCTGCCACCATGGCCGCCGTCAGTTCTTCCTCCCGTCTCTCCACTTCCTTCATGTCCAGCCTTGCAAAGAGGATCTCGGGCTTGTCCGTGACCTTGTTTCCATCCGGGTAGCGTCCAAAATTGCCCAGCTGGTCAAACGCCCTCAGGGAGGTGCCTAACTGTGCCGCAATCTTCCCGGCAGTCCGGGGCATAAAGGGTTCCAGCAGGGAAGCACCGATGCAGATACCCTCCACCAGGTTGTAAAGCACTGTGGACAGCCGGTCTGCCTTCCCCGGATCCTTGGCCAGCACCCATGGTTCTGTCTCGTCTATATATTTGTTGCAGCGTTTGAAAATGGCGAAGATCTCCGTCAGCGCATCCGATATCTTAAGTTCCTCCATCTTCCCGGCCACCTTGGCATAACCACTGGTAGCCGTCTGCTTCAGGTCGCGGTCTGCTTCGGTATCCTGTCCTGTCAGGGCCACGCCCTTATCGGACACCACGCCTCCAAAATATTTGTTGCTCATGGCAATCGTCCGGTTTACCAGGTTCCCCAGGGTATTGGCCAGGTCGGAATTGTTCCGCTCTGCAATCAGTTCCCAGGTAGCATTCCCGTCATTGTCATAGGGCATCTCGTGGAGCATGTAATACCGCACGGCATCCACTCCGAAAAAGTCTACCAGGTCATCCACGTAGATCACATTTCCCTTGGACTTACTCATCTTGCCCCCGTTCATCATCAGCCAGGGATGGCCGAACACCTGCTTTGGCAGCGGCTCCCCCAGGGCCATCAGGAAAATGGGCCAGTAGATGGTGTGAAAGCGGATGATGTCCTTTCCAATCAAGTGAAGGTCAGCCGGCCAGAGCTTCCTGTACTGGTCCGTGCTGTTCCCTTCTGCATCATAGCCGATCCCCGTGATATAGTTGGTCAAGGCATCCAGCCATACATACACCACATGTTTGTCGTCAAAATCCACCGGTATCCCCCACTTGAAGGAAGTCCGGGACACACACAGGTCCTGAAGACCCGGCAGCAGAAAGTTGTTCATCATCTCATTCTTCCTGGATACCGGCTGGATGAACTCCGGGTGGTCATTGATATGCTGGATCAGCCTGTCCGCGTATTTGCTCATACGGAAGAAATATGCCTCCTCCCTGGCAGGCTTCACCTCCCTCCCACAGTCAGGACATTTGCCATCTACAAGCTGGGATTCTGTCCAGAAAGACTCGCAGGGCGTGCAGTACATGCCCTCATATGCCCCTTTATAGATATCCCCCTGGTCATAAAGGCGCCTGAAAATCTTCTGCACCTGGCGCTCATGGTCCTTGTCCGTGGTGCGGATAAACTTGTCGTAGGAGGTGTCCAGCAGGTCGCACAGTCCCTGGATGGTGCCTGCCACTCCGTCCACGAACGTCTGGGGTGTGACCCCTGCCTCTTCTGCCTTCAGTTCAATCTTCTGCCCATGCTCATCGGTGCCTGTCTGGAAGAAGACCTCATAGCCTTCCTTCCGCTTAAAACGGGCGATACAGTCTGCCATCACAATCTCGTAGTTATTCCCGATATGGGGCTTGCCGGATGTATAGGCAATGGCTGTGGTGAGATAGTACTTTCCCTTGTTCTCCATACTGCATTCTCCTTTCTTCTTAAATAGCATATTTTTCCACCTGTGCGATTGCAATTCAATGGTCTGCCTGCATTCCATTTATGGCAATGCAGGTGAGACATTAGCCCGCGGGAATCAAAAAAGGCCCGTCTTCCCTGCATCATAAGATGCACCAGAAGACGGGCCAATATGCCCGTGATACCACTTCTTTTCACCCATTCCTCACAAAATGGGCCTCTTCGGGTCCCCGGATGCAGAACCCTATCCGCTGTAACAGGCGGAACCTGTCGCAGCCTTACCTGGAGTGTATACCACTGTCCGCGCAGTCCTCCCCAGGTTCGGTGCGCTGCTCAGAAGCCATCTTCCATTTCCTTCTGCCTGGAAATGCATTGCATCCCGTCTCCCTCTCAGCCATGCAGTCTCCTGCGGGGATCTTCTCTGTAAGGCAGGGGCAGAAATGTACTCTCTTCATCACTGCGTTTTACACTTATTCACTTTCTGCCAGCCCTTGCGGACGGGCAGTATCTGTATGGATTACGATAACACATTTTCCAGGAACCTGTCAATGGTTTTCTAAGGGCACTTTGCCATACCCGTCTTTAGCCCCGTCTTTAAAGACCTGCTTCCTATAGCGGTACACATCCCCGCCCAGGCAGCTCTTGTAGTGGAATTCTTCAAATCCCCGCCTTACAAGTTCCCTGTCCGGCTCACATTTACGGCTCTCCTCCCCAGGACAGTCAAGCACAAGGCCCCCTGACTTCACCACGCGGAAAATCTCAGCAAGTTCCCTCTCATAGTCATCCCCCACCACGTGACCGGACATGACAATATCGAAAGTGTCATCAGGATATGGCAGGCTGTCTGCCATCCCGTCCACCACCTTGATATTTTTGATTTTCTCCCGGCGGATCTTATCCCGCAGGTATTCGCGCAGGCAGTCCACCGGCTCGCTGGCATAGACCTCCTTTGCAGTCCCAGCTGCGGCGAAGGCAAGTCTTCCCGAACCGCTTCCCACATCCAGGACGACTTTTCCCCGGAAATCTGCCAGTTCCAGAAGCCGCTCCTTCCTCCATGCGTATATAAAGTCACACTTGCTGCCCATGACTTCCGGTGTGGTGTAGGTGACAAAATCTTCCACATAGGAGAGCACATACAGTTCTGCTGCACGGATTTCCTTTTCATCCGTTTCCCCTGCTGCCTTCTCCCCCAATGCTTCCACAACCGCCCTGCACTCCGGACATTTGTGCAGGAAGTACCACCGGACTGCCGGATTGGCCCCAAGGGCAATCCCGGCCTGCCTGGCAAGCACCTCGTCCTTTTCCACCGCCTTTAAGAGAATCCGGAGTTGGAACCGCTCCATCATCAAAAAGCTGTTAAATGAATATTCTTCTACCCGAATCCAATTGACTGACATAACGTCCTCCTGTGACCAGATACCCTTGACCATCCAGGGCCTGGTATCAAATGCCGGGAGGGCAGTTGCCTTATCCCATGCAGGCCCTCCCGCCTACTGTGTCTGCCAGAATCATATGCTTCATATCACAACACCTCCTTTCCCATTCCAACACAAGATCTTCCCCTTATTTTTCCGTCGTCAGTTTACTATATTCCCCTTTTCTGTCATAGGAATCCAGGAGATAGCTTTCGTCTGTGAGCACGCAGTCAATTTCCAGTTCATCCTTGCGGTATTTGCTTTTCTTGCGCAGATCTTCTCTGGGCTTCTCCTGCCCGGCCTGGAAGGAACTCTTGGTCTGGGCACTGAATTTGCTGAAAAATCTCCCTGGCAGATGTCCCGCCAGCCGGCCTGCCGCGCTCTTCAGCTTGACCCGCACCTTTTCCCACAGGGTCTCCTGCTGTCTGCCCACATCCTGTACTGCCGAAAAGTAGGGGTTCGAATGCAGGGAATGGGGCTGTACCACGGCAGAGGCTGCCGCCGTCACCCTGGCCGCATGGGCACCATGGGTGGGATCCGGCCGGGATGGCTGGTCACCTGTCACATTGCCTGTGCGGTCTTCCCGGGCTGTGTCCTCACTCCCCAACACCATGGAAAGCATCTGGGACTGCCCCTCCCTTCCGGACTGTCCGGATACTCCTGTATCACTGCTTCCCCACAGCTTCCCCAGCAGGCGCTTCCCCCCTCCCAGGGCCTTCCTCAGGATATCCTGGAGGGAAAACTGTGCCGTCTGCTGTTCTTCCTTATTCTGCAGGGTCTGTAGGGCAATATTCGTCATGGATGCCTCCGGGCCTCCCACCTCCTGCCGCTGTCCTGCATGGGGGTGGATGCAGTTTGTCACATGATGCATCTCCGTGCTGTGCCCGCTGATTCTGCCTAGCTGCATGCTTTTCCTCCTGTTTTGCTTCCTGCTGTGCTGCCCAGCCTGATTCCCGCTTCCCGTCATGTCGGCGCAGCCGACACAAACCGGTCACACGGAATCTTACGATTCCAGTGTGTCACTTAGAACTTCTTAGCGGACGTCTTAAAGAGGTGGGCATGCCCCCTATTGGCTGCTTAGAAGTTCCTTACACACTCCCCTGCCCCTGCATGCCTGTAAGCAGCTTCCTTACATTTGCCGCAATGTCCCCCCGGAACACGGCAGAGCCTGCCACAATCACGTTGGCCCCTGCGGCTATGGCTTCTCCTACGTTCTCCTGCGTGATACCGCCATCCACCTCAATATCCGGGTTGTATCCCATCTCCTGTGCCATACCGCGGATCTCCCCTACCTTCTCCAGGCAATGGGGCATGATCTTCTGGCCCCCGAAGCCAGGTTCCACGGTCATGACCAGCACCATGTCCACCAGTCCCAGGTATGGCCGTACTGATCTTGCCGCCGTTCCCGGCTTGATGGTGACACCCACCTTCTTCCCCAGATCCCGGATGCCATAGATAATACTCCTGGCATCCACATCTGCCTCCAGGTGGAAATTGATGAGATCCGCCCCGCACTCCGCGAATTCCCGTATATACCGTTCCGGCTTCTGGATCATCAGGTGCACGTCAAAAAACAGGTCCGTACATTTCCGAACAGAAGCCATCACCGGCATTCCATAGGAAATGGACGGCACAAACACACCGTCCATGACATCAATGTGTAGATACCTGGCCCCTGCAGCTTCCGCTTCCTTTATCTGTTCCCCAAGCTTACAAAAATCCGCAGCCAGGATTGATGGCGATAGTATATTCATTCTTATACCCCTAGCCCGCTTAAGGAGGGGTGTTTACACACCCTCTTACGGGCATTCCAATCAATATTTGCCTTTTGATGACAGACCGCCAGGTCTGGCATTGAAAATTTATTTTCACACTTTGCTTTCCCTTACTTCATTTTACCAAATATGCTACCCTGCCGCAACAAAAAACATTCAAAAAAGCCGCCCTCTCATGGGGCGGCTTATATCCCTTGTAATCCCGCCTACAGTCCCCTGGCCTGCGCCACATCCTCTTTCAGCTTCTCCCAGGAATCGGGGTGGTTGGTGTAGTACAGGGGACATTTCTTCCCACCACAGTCATAATGCCGCAGAATGTCTTCCGGCTCCAGGTCATAGACTTCCGTGAGCCATGCCAGCAAGGAGATCAAGGAATCGTAGGTTTCCTGGGTAAAGGAACCGTCCTCTGCCGTAAAACAACACTCAATGGAGATAGAATCCTCATTCCGGGTAGCCACCGCATAGGCGATCTCGTCCAGTGGGACACACTGGAGCACTTCCCCTTCATAACCGATAATAAAGTGGGAACTGACGCTTCTCTCATGGGTATCCTTCTGCTGCTCAAAATAGCTGCGGTTCTGGGCTGCGCTGGTGCCAGGATTGGCAGTATAGTGGACGAAGATGTTCGTCACCTTGGTCAGCGGATCCCCTGGCCTGGAATACTCATTGGGTGTCAGGAAATTCTCCGTCCAGTCCGGGTGTTTCGCAAATTCCGTTGCGGGCAGTCCCTGTACCATTATCTCCGATTCTGGCTCTCCGGCAGGTTCCTGCACCGGTGGATTGTCTTGTACTTTCTGGTTTCCCGGCTCTGCAGCAGAAGCATTGCCGTTCCAGAAGAAGAATACTACCGCCAGCAGGCAGATACACATGGTCCAGATTCCCACGGCAAGCCTCTGGTACATCACTTTTTTCTTCCGCCGCTGCCTGGAGGCCACGGCCGCCCTGGCATGATCCCGGTAGGGATTCCCCTGGCCACGGTCTGCACGGACGGGGATCTGTTCCGGTTGTCGCCGCCTTGTCTGTACGGGTCTTCTGGCCTGCACAGGGATATCTGGCTGTTCTGGATACCTGGCTGGCCCGGACTGCCTGCCCCGGACCCGGTCTTCCATGTATACGGACTGCCTGGCACTGGTCCGGCCCCTTTCCGGGGCATGCCTGGACGGCCTTCCGTTGTATATGGGCCGGACAGACTGGCCCTGGCTCCTTCCCGGAACGGATCTGTCCGGTCTGTCGGTGTACATAGGCTGTGCTTCCCGGACCGGCCTTCTGCCTGTATTTTCCTGCCTATATCTGTTGCGGCCTTCCCCTACGGCCTCTCCGCTTCTTCTATGTATTGCCACGTCCTCTTCCAGATGGGGAATCCCGGTTCTTCCCTGACTGCTGACCCGGCGTCTTCCCGTAGCCTGTCCTGTAACCTCCCGCAGTCTTCTCTGCTCTTCATAGTCCAACAGATACGGGTTCCTCTTCACATCAATCAATTTCGGTATCGCCTGATATTCCTTTGTACTGCTCTGTGCCATCATTGTACCCCCTGCATGTATTCCTATATGTAAATCTTTGTTTCCCTTTTTGTTTTACCCATCTATAATGTAAACATGAAATGTATCATTTTTGTTTATTTATTTCTTAAGGTTTTGTAACAATCCCAGAAAATTTCCACCTGCGCAGATGGATGTCCAAGCGCATCCATCCTGGTTGGCTCCTCATTCTATATAGTAGGAAAAGCAAAGCCATAGGACAAACAAATTGGAGAAAACATAACCCTTACGCCAAACGGTTACAAAGAACAGCACTTGACTCATTGCCCGCGAGAGATATGACAGTTGCAATGCAAAGGGCGGCTCCCCGTCAACCGGAAACCGCCCTTCACACTTCCAATCCCTATTTCTCAGTCAAATACCCCGCCACAAAGCAAAGCGCACTAAAGTGCGCTGGCATCAAGCTTGAAGCGCCTCAAGGGGCGGGGCATTTGACGCCCCATGTCACGCACCTTATCCCACCTATATAAGGAAGACAGCACACTCCCCCTCATCCTTTGTATGATGTCCTTCACCTCTTACAGGAACTCCTTCACGGAAGCGTACACGCCCTCCGCATCCAGGCCATACTTCTGTACCAGGGCTGCCGCGGAACCGGATTCCCCGAACACGTCCTGCATCCCCAGCTTCTTCACGGGTGTGGGCAGTTTTGCACACAGGCAGTCGCAGACAGCACTTCCCAGGCCGCCGATGACAGAGTGTTCCTCCACGGTCACTACCTTGCCGGTCTTGCGGGCACTGTTCACAATGACCTCCTCGTCCAGGGGCTTGATGGTACAGATGCTCACCACCTCGGCGCTGATCCCTTCTCCAGCCAGCTTCTTAGCCGCACCCAGGGCAGAATCCACACAGATACCGGTGGCCACGATGGTCACATCCGTGCCCTCCCTTACCACGCTTCCCTTGCCGATCTCAAATTTGTAATCCGGCCTGTCATTGATCACGGGCACCGCCGCACGGCCAAAGCGGATATACACAGGGCCTTCATATTCCAGGGCGGCCCGGACTGCGGCTTTGGCCTCCACATCGTCCGCCGGGCACATGACCACCATGCCGGGAATCGTTCTCATCAAGGCTATGTCCTCATTGCACTGGTGGGTGGCACCGTCCTCACCAACGGTGATACCTGCGTGGGTAGCCCCGATCTTCACATTCAAGTGGGGGTAGCCGATGGAATTCCGCACCTGCTCAAAGGCACGTCCTGCCGCAAACATGGCAAACGAACTGACAAAGGGAATCTTCCCCACCAGGGACAGGCCTGCCGCCACACCCATCATATTGCTCTCGGCAATCCCACAGTCAATATGCCGGTCCGGGTAAGCCTTCCTGAAAACGCTGGTCTTGGTAGCTGCTGCCAGGTCGGCATCCAGTACCACCAGATCGGGAAACTCTTCTGCCAGTTCCTTCAATGCATTGCCATAGCTTTCACGGGTTGCAATTTTTTTCACTGCTGTGCTCGCATTTGTATCTGCCATTACACTTCACCTGCTTTCTCTAATTCTGCCCCTATTTTCTCCAGGTCAGCCATCGCCACCGCATATTCCTCATCATTGGGTGCCTTGCCATGCCAGTCCACACTGTTCTCCATGAAGGAGACACCCTTCCCCTTCAGACTGTGCAGGACGATGCAGGTGGGCATGCCCTTCGTCTCCCTTGCCTCCTTAAATGCCGCCCGGATGGCATCGAAATCGTGGGCATCCACATTGATCACATGGAAGTTGAAGGCCTCAAACTTCTTGTCTATGGGATAAGGGGAACACACCTGGTCAACAGGCCCGTCAATCTGCAGCCCGTTGTTATCCACGATCACACAGAGATTGTCCAGCTTGCGGAAACCAGCGAACATGGAAGCCTCCCACACCTGGCCCTCCTCCAGTTCACCATCCCCCAGCATGGTGTATACCCGGAAATCCTGGCCGTTCATCTTCGCCCCCAGGGCCATGCCCACAGCAGCAGAGATACCCTGTCCCAGGGAACCGGAAGACATGTCCACGCCGGGAATGTGGATACAGGGATGTCCCTGCAGGTAGGAACCCAGTTTCCGCAGGGTAGTCAGATCCTCCACCGGAAAAAAGCCCCTGTTGGCCAGGGCAGAGTAAAGTCCCGGGGCCGTATGGCCCTTGGACAATACGAAACGGTCCCTGTCTGCCTTGTGGGGATCTGCCGGATCGATATTCATCTCTTCAAAATACAAAAAAGTAAACACATCTGCCGCAGAAAGGGATCCTCCGGGATGCCCCGCCTTGGCGCTGTGAACTGCCGTGACAATGCCTTTGCGCACGTCATTTGCATGTTTTTGCAGTTCTAAATTGTTCATTGTCTCCTCCGTTCTGCCATATTGGCCTGTGACAGGTCCTTCCCTTGGCTATGGGGAATCCTGTGTCCCCCCGGCATAGCATATACCTGTCATTTCCCTATCTCCTTCCGGTTCCGGTTACAGGCCCCAGGAACCTGGAAGGAGGCGTAAATCTTATGGTTATGGTAACACAATCCCTGCACCTCGTCCAGTGCTTTTGCCACACACTCTATTTCTGTCCGTAATAGGCATTGGCGCCATGCTTCCGGAAGTAGTGTTTGTCCTGCAGTTCCTGGGGGGCCGGCTGAATCCTGGCGTTGATCGTCTCTGCCCGGTAAGCCATCTTGGCCACCTCTTCCAGGACTACCGCATTATGTACCGCCTCTTTGGCATCCTTGCCCCAGGCAAAAGGCCCATGGTTCTTGCACAGCACCGCCGGTACCGCCACCGGGTCCTTGCCCATCCGCTTGAAAGCATTGACAATCAAGTGCCCTGTGTTCTCCTCGTAGGCCTCCGCAATCTCTTCCGCAGTCAGGCACCTGACGCAGGGGACTTCCCCGTAGATATAATCTGCATGGGTTGTCCCATAACAGGGAATGCTGCGGCCTGCCTGTGCCCAGCTTGTGGCATAGGAGGAATGGGTATGGACAATCCCGCCGATCTGGGAAAATGCCTTGTACAGTTCCACGTGGGTAGCCGTATCTGAGGAAGGGTTGTAACGGCCTTCCACCTTTTTCCCTTCCAGGTCCACCACCACCATGTCTTCCGGAGTGAGCCTGTCGTATTCCACCCCGCTGGGCTTGATCACAAAGAGCCCGCTCTCCCTGTCAATGGCACTCACATTGCCCCAGGTGAACGTGACCAGGCCATACCTGGGCAGATCCATATTGGCTTCATATACCAGTTGCTTTAACGCTTCTAACATTGTATCCTGTCCTTTCCCTTTCCTATTATATCTCCCGACAGGCCGCCTCTTCTACAGGCAGTGCCGCCTTATACCTCTCCACAAAGGCATCAAATCCCGCCACATCTTCCGGCAGGGGTGCAATGGTAGTGCCAGTCTGCCCTGCAAAGATCCGGTTATTCAGATAGTCGGGCAGTGTCTCCCCTTCCTCCTTCTCTGCCATGTAGGCCGCCAGCACAGCCATGCCCCAGGCACCGCCTTCGCTGGCTGTATCCATCACCGTCACAGGGGAATTGAAGGCTGCCGCCATGAGCCGCTGTCCCACCACAGGGGTCTTGAACAGCCCCCCATGCCCCATCAGGGAATCCACCTGCACCTGCTCCTCCTTCAAGAGGATGTCATTGCCGATCTTCAAGGTAGCCATGGCACTGTAAAGGTGACACCGCATGAAGTTAGACAGGGAGAACTTTGCATCCGGCACCCGGACGAAGAGGGGCCGTCCCTCATTCAGGCCTGTCACAGGTTCCCCGGAGAAATAGTTGAAGGCCACCAGGCCACCACAGTCCGGATCACCCTCCAGGGCCTCCCTGTACAGGATGCCGTACAGGTCATTCCTATCTATCTCCATGCCCGCCCTGTGGGCAAACTCCCCGAAGAGGTTCACCCAGGCATTCAGGTCCGAAGTACAGTTGTTGCAGTGGACCATGGCCACAGGGTATCCGTCCGGGGTAGTCACCATGTCAATCTCCTCATGGACTTTGGAGAGGGCATGCTCCGTGACCACCATGGAGAAAATGGAGGTTCCCGCAGAGATGTTGCCAGTGCGCACCTTCACGCTGTTAGTGGCCACCATGCCCGTGCCTGCGTCCCCTTCCGGCGGGCACATGGGGATCCCGGCCTGGAGCGTCCCTGTGGGATCCAGAAGCTTCGCCCCTTCTTCCGTAAGGATGCCTGCCCCTTCCCCGGCACACAGCACCCTGGGCAGGATCTGTCCCAGCTTCCAGGCATAGCCCCTGGATGCAGTCAGTTTGTCAAATTGTTCTATCATTCCTGCATGGAAATCCTTTGCATCAGAATCAATGGGAAACATGCCGGAAGCCTCACCGATCCCCAGCACCTTCTCCCCCGACAGCTTCCAGTGGATATATCCCGCCAGGGTGGTCAGGAAGGCAATATCCTCCACATGTTCCTCCCCGCTCAAAATGGCCTGGTACAGATGGGCAATGCTCCATCTCTGGGGAATGTTGAACTGGAACAGGGGGGTCAGTTCCCTGCAGGCTTCCCCTGTCATGGTGTTTCTCCAGGTGCGGAAGGGCACCAGCAGTTCCCCATTCCTGTCAAAGGCCATATACCCGTGCATCATACCGGAAAAGCCAATGCTGCCGATGGTGGTCAGTTCCTGGCCGCATTTTTCCCTCACATCCCCGGCCAGGCTCCTGTAGCAATCCTGCAGCCCATTCCAGATGTCCTCCAGACTGTAGGTCCAGATATTGTTCTCCAGACGGTTCTCCCAGTCATGGGTTCCCATGGCAATGGGCTGATGGGTCTCATCTACCAGCACTGCCTTGATCCGTGTGGATCCGAATTCGATTCCCAGGGCTGTCCGGCCGCCTGTCACTGCCTGTTTCATTTGTTCGTTCATCCTGCTCCCATCTGTGCGTGCGGTGCGCACCCTTTTATCAAAGCCCGGCCCGCCTGTTTATCCGGCTTGAAAACTGCACCAAAAGGTGCGGATTACCCTCATCTGTCAAAGCACTTCTACCTTGCAGGCATGTTCCTTGGTCCTCCTGTCACAGCTGATTCCCACGGCCAGGATCCTCCCTGTATACGGCTTTTCCTCCAACTTCCCCTAAAGCCGCAGCGCATACTGCCTGTCCCTGATCTGCCTAAGCGCTGTCTCCAGGGTGCTGTCCACCTTCAGTTCCAGAAGCAGGGCATCCGCCCCGCGCACATGGAATCAGAAGTTGACTCAATGTCCTTCTGTGGTTGCATTATACCATACTTTTTCCCGTGCATCCATAAAAATCGGTTGTGAGGCACTACATTCCATGATTGCGGGACCCAAAGCGTGGAGTTGTCCGCGGCATCCACGACTCGCTCCTGCCGCCTTCATATCCCGGCCGAAACTTCATATACTGTAGTAATGCAATATAAAGGCGGTTTCCCCTTGAAAAAACGCAACGCACTTTCCCTACGGCAACTGCTGCTCATGGCCGCACTTTTGCTGTCTTTCAGCGGTCTGACATTGTTCCTGTTCACCTTCCAGAAAGACGAAAAGCTCTTTTCCAATATCACAGCAAGACTCTTTGTGGGCGAGATGACTTCCAATACGTTAAACATGCACTATTCCCTGGCCTATCCGGCCAATTTTGGAATCTACGATTACACTCCCGTACTGCCTGGCTACAGTGCCCGGGATGCCGCCCAGACACAGATGAACACAGAAAACACCCTGGCTGCCCTTTCTGCCCTTAGGACCGATCACCTGAAAGACGATACTGCCTATCTGTGCAAGCTTCTTGTACGCAGCCTGGAAAACTCTCTTGCGCTGTCACAGTATCCCTATTATGATGAACCCCTTTCCCCATCCTCCGGCGCACAGGGGCAGCTTCCCATCCTGCTGGCAGAGTATGCTTTCCGGACCAGGCGGGATGTAGAAGATTATCTGGCCCTGCTGGACCAGACAGACGAATATTTTGCCTCCCTGCTTGTCTATGAACAGGAAAAGGCAGCCGCCGGGCTTCTCATGCCTGCCTCCTCCCTCCGGGAAGTCCGGGAACAATGTGACACTATCGTCACAAAGGAATCCCTGGAATCCGGTGGTCATTTCCTGCAGGTCACTTTCAGGGAACGTCTGGAAGGTCTCTGCCAGGATAATATCCTCTCCCTGGAAGAGGCCCAGTACTACCTCTCCCAGAATGACCGGCTGTTAAAGACTGTCCTGCTGCCCGCCTACACGGCCCTGGGGGACGGACTGCTCCTGCTGGAAGATGAAAGCATTCCCCTGACAGGCCTGGCTTCCAGGCCGGAGGGAAAGGCATATTATGAGGCGCTCCTCCTCTCCCAGACCGGCTCCCATCGTCCCCCGGAGGAAGTGTTGAAGCTTCTCTCCTCCCGTTTTGCAGAAGACTACAAATCCCTGCAGGAACTGCTTTCCAGTCATCCCGAGACTGTAAACGGCTATCTGGGGCTGGAGTCCTCTCCTTTCCCCTACACCACGCCATCCCAGATGCTGGCTGACCTCCAGGGCCGCATGGAAGGCGCCTTCCCGGCCCTTCCAGGGGAACATACTTCCCTGGCCGTGAAGCCCGTCTCCCCCAGCCTGGAAGATTACTGTGCCCCGGCCTTTTACCTGACTGCCCCTCTGGATGACACTTCCCGCAATGGAATCTACATCAACAGCCAGAAGACCCCTGGCGGGCTGGAACTGTATACCACCCTGGCCCACGAGGGCTACCCTGGCCACCTGTACCAGACAGTCTACCACAACCGCACAGCCCTGGCAGACGGCGCTAACCCGGCCTGGGAACTGGTCTGGTACGGCGGCTACCTGGAAGGCTGGGCACTCTATGTGGAATTCCTCTCCTATGACTATGCCACACAGTTATTCCAGGAACAGGGCCGGGACAGGGAGGCCCTCACCACCCAGGCCTTGAAGCATAACCGCAGCGTGCAGCTCTGTCTATACGCCATGCTGGATGTAATGATCCACTATGAAGGCCTTTCCTACAACGAAATTGCCCAGGTACTGGAAAAATTCGGCATCTCTGACACCAGGGCCTCTGCCTCTATTTATACCTACATAGCCCAGGAGCCATGCAATTACCTAAAATATTACCTGGGATACCTGGAGATCCTCTCCCTGCAGGAAAAGGCCAGACTACTCTGGGGCACGGAATACTCCGATTACCGGTTCCACTGCTTTTACCTGGATAATGGGCCCGCTGATTTCCTGTCCCTGGAGGAGCGGCTGGGAGAAGGGGAATGAATGCAGCTTTGGAATAAAGAACAGCATAAAATGAGGAGATGTAATCCATCTCCTCATAATTTTTGTATTTGTAACTTGAAAAATTGTAAAAGAAAATCTAACCGTATTTGTAATTTTCTTAATAATACTTTACTTAACCAATTTTGTCAATACCCATCTGGATAGAATCATCCTCACTGACAGTATCGATTTCATCCATTATTTTAGCCCATTCTTCATCCGGCTTTACAATAAGCCTTGCATTCATATAGGCCCATTCCACAGGCAGGACTGTTACTCCTTCATAGTATTCTTTCGCATCACTCTGTACTTTATTCAAGACAAGCGCCAGCCGAACAGGTGCCCCCGGAAAATATAATGGTGCCAGGAGTTGTATCTTACATTCACCAGTATCTGTATTACGGTAGTAAAACGGCAATGCCAGCTTAAAATTTCTTCTAAGTTTCTTCTCCAAGGTTCCTTTTGCTGAATCCAACAACACATTTATTAATTCCTTGCTTGAATAACCTGCCTCAACAAATCTCTCGAAGTTATCATCTATTATATGCTCTTTTCTTAAACTTAATTCAAGCTTGTTATCATATATTAGATCTTTTGCATTATCACAGTAATCTGCCAGCGGTGGTAATACTGAGAAATTTGTTGTAAAAAACTTGTCTGTTTCCTTAAAAAAACCGTTAAAAAACCATGGCTGCATTCCCTCTCGCTCATTTTCTACAAATATAGCAACAATTTCTTGGTTATATACAGTTAACAGGCCAGTATTCATACACCGATACTTTTTATCAAGCGAAACAATGAATTTTTTCTCTTCATCAACCCTATTGTAGGTAAACTGGATATAATTCCTTAAAATCCTGTATGGATCTTTATCTTGGATTTTCTTATAAGTCCACTTTTCCGGCTGTGCCATTTTGGAGAGTATTTCGAGCTTTTGGTTATATTTTTCTGTGGTTCCCAAAAAGACATCCTCGCGTATTGTCCCCACTTTCCACCTCCCTATGCAATTCATGATCAGCTAAATAGTATTGCACTTTACTCCAGCTTTCAACTACTACAGGTACGGATGCGCATAAGGCGCCGGTTCAGGCCCGCAGTAAAGCCCAAAGGCATCGCAGATCCAGTACGTCCCGTTAATCTCCACACGGCACCACTGGTGGGAATACTGATTCTCATTCACATGTTCGTAAGGTATCCCCAGGATGTTCAGGCACAGCCCCGTGGCGCGGGCACACCCGGCGCAGGATGCGCTGCCCAGGATCAGATAGCCATAGGGGTCATTGTAATGGGGTTCCGACATGGAATAAGTCCCTCCATACTCAAACACCATACGCATGGAATAGGCTATCCCCTGGAGCTGTTCCTCCCTGGTAAGTTCCGCATAGGGCTTCACAATCTCCAGTGCCACATTATATGCTGCATTCAGTTCCTCATCCGTCATTTTCTTGCGCAGACTCTTCAGGTTTGCCAACTGGTCCACTGGCACAAACTGCGATGTACCCTGGACATTCACCACAGTGTCCTGTATACCCTCTACCGCCGCCCCGGGCGCGGCCCCTGCATAGGGAGTACGACCCTCTGCCTTTCCATGTGACAGGTAATGGTTCAGCAGGACACCAGGATCGGTGCCTAAGGCAGCCACCACATCGGGATACGTATTGGCATAATAATTGGGGTCAAACTTCGCGGCAGCATTCCCGGAACCCGTCGCCGTACCTGCCCCTGTGCCCACTGCACTGCCGGGTACGGCCCCTGCATAGGGGGTACGGCCCTCTGCCATCCCATAGGCCAGATAGTGGTCCAGCAGTTTCTGGGGATCTGTGCCCAGGGCTGCCTTCACATCCGGGTAGGTGGCCGCATAATATACCGCATCAAACTGGATCCCTGCCCCGGCCGCTCCCGCCTTTGAGGTGTCCACAGCCGCACCAGGCTCCGCCCCCTGGTAAGGAAGGCGCATTTCTTTCATCCCATATGTAAGGTAATGCTGCAGCAGGACGTCCTGCCCTGTTCCCAGCGCCGCTACCACGTCCGGGTAAGTGGCTGCATAATATCCCGGATCAAAGGCCGGAGCCGCCTGTGTGGGAATGACCATGGTATGCAGGCCGAACAACATGATACAAAAACCAGCAATGATTTTCTTTCTCATTTTCATCTTCCTCCAATCGGCATATTGTCAGGGAATAGCAAGGGACAGCCTGCAAGGCCACCCTGGCTTCTATCTCCATTATACATAAGTACCCACAAAATTCCAGTGGTTTTTTCGCTATCCCTTCTTCTTTTCCCATTCCCTTTTAAAGAATTTTTTGCGTTGGTTACCGTTCACATCAGCGTAACAGTTCAATACACTGTCTGAACTGTTACGCTGATGCACATAAACAGGCAGGGACAGCCGCCTTCCCACGGACGGCGGGCGTGGCACAGCTTCCAATGACCCGGCAGTGTCTTCCCAGGAGCAGGATGACCATCGCCAGGAAGCCGGGGCCACGGACCAGTCCCCGCGGGATGCCCAGGATGCTGGAACCGATGCCTCCGCAGAAGGAGAGACGGATTCTGCTGCCGATTCCGTCATCCCAGGCAGCTATACCGTACCGGAAGGCTGGGTCAAGTCAGAGAAGTATTCCACCTCTTCCCAGGTCTTCTATGTGCAGGAAGGCCATGAGGAGGATGCCCAGCCCGACAATATCGCCATTAGCGTGGAAACCAACAAATACAGCGCGGAAAACCATGCACAGTTTAGGGAAGCCATTGTAAGGCAGCTTCTAAGACAATTGCAGGGAGTTGACGCCGAACTGCTGGGGGACGGTACCTTCACGGAGCAGGAATATATGGTGTATATATTCACCATTGACGAGGGAGATGTGGTCACCAGGCAGTATTACATTGTGGATGACTACCGGTATTGCCTGATCCATCTCACCAATTTCTCCGGGGCAGAAGATGCCGACCAGGCAGCCCAGGCCATGGTAGACAGCTTTATGTGGGAGTGAAGTTGTCCTTGACATGATGCAACACTCCATGTTATTGTAAAATAGATAGCCAGCTGACAAAATATCCCATGACAGACCGGCAGCAGTCACGCCTGCAGCCGAAGGAACGGGATTTTTCCAGACAGAAAATGCGGAGGGTATGGGTATGGATTTTCTCAAGGACCGGAAGGATGACCAGGGTGGATTCAGCCTGGTGGAATTAATCATTGTACTGTTTCTGATCGTGATCCTCATTGTGGTCATTATCAATGTGCGGAGCTGTGGGAAGCAGGATGAAAGCGTGGCCAGGGCGCTGACCTCCTACTGCCAGTATCAGGACCTTATATAAGCAGGTGTCTTCAGATGTCTGCTGTATGGCATATACTTGAAATTGTGCTGGTCTTCTTTGCAGGAGCCAGCATATTTTCTTTTGTAACTGTAGTGGCGCACCGCTTTCCACTGGGAGAAGACTGGGTGAAGGCACGCAGCCATTGCCTGGCATGTGGGCACTTGCTTGCCGCATGGGACCTGGTTCCTGTATTTGGCTGGATCCTGTTAAAAGGCAGGTGCCGTTACTGCCACACCAGGCTCTCCCCCCGGCATCCCCTGGCGGAAGCTGCCGGGGGCGCCATGGCAGTTTTCTGCATCCACTGGTTCGGGCCTGGCAGACAGGCCCTGGTGGCATATGCCTTCCTGTCTGTCCTTGCCTTGATTGCCCTCACTGACCTGGATACCATGCGGATCCCCAATGCCTTTGTCCTGGCAGCCGGTGTAGTGTCCCTGGCCGCCATTCCCTTTTTTCCCAGCCTGCACATTCCGGACCGCCTTCTGGGAATCTGTGTGGTCAGTGTGCCCATGATACTCATAAACCTGCTGGTCCCCGGTGGTTTTGGTGGCGGCGATTGTAAGCTGGCTGCCGTCTGCGGCCTGTTCCTGGGTTGGCGCATGAACCTGTGGGGCACAGCCTTTGCCATATTTGCCGCCGGGTGCTATTGTGTGGTAATGCTGGCCGCGGGAAAGATACACCGCCGGTCCCGCATCCCCTTTGGTCCCTTTCTCTGCCTGGGTGCGGCTGTGGCTGTTTTCTGCCTGTGACCGGGATCCCCACTTTTTCAAGATGACACTTTTTAAAAAGTACCGTTGCAGAAATCGTTCTGGCAACGGTATTTCTTAATAAAAGGAATCCTTATATAATCTCAATCCTCTCAAAATACTTGAGCAGGATATCGGCACAGTTCTCGGCCCCCAGGGTACTGGTATCCAGTATCATGTGATAATTGTTCACATCCCCCCAGACCTTTCCTGTGTGTTCATAATAGTAATCCGCACGCTCCCTGTCATTTTTCTCAAGCAGGGCCTTGGCCTCCTGGTAGGAGAGGGTATTCTTCTTCATGATCCTGCTGATCCGGTCTTCCTTGTCCGCACATATGTATACATTGAACACATTTGGCTGGTCCTTCAGAATCTCGGATGCACAGCGGCCCAGGATAATGCAGGAATGTCCTGCCAGCTCCTTGATGACTTCCGCTTCATTGGAAAAATTATTGTCGTGGAGTTCATTCTCAATGTATGCCTTGTCATACACAGGAACCTCCAGCTTCTCCGACAATTCCCGGGCGATCATGCTGGCACCCGTCCCGAACCTGCGACTCATTGTAATCACTAAATTCATCCTAAATCCTCCTCCCGCCCGCCGGCCATGGATCCTGTCCGGGACAGCCACCAGCCATCCCTTCCTCACGTAAGACCTATTTTATCATATCTAAAATAGGGATACAAGGAAATATCATGAATTATACACCACAAGTACGCCTTGAGAACGGCATAAGTGCATGCCTTAACCTGTCCCTGGCTTCAACCCCTGTCCGGCAGCTGCATCTGAACCATCACCTGTCGCTCTTCCACTGCATCATTCAGAATGCACACCTCCACACCTTCGCTGCTGCGTTCCAGCCCGTAGATGTATTCATGCTCTTTCTCATCCAGGTCAACTTTCCCTACCATCCTGCCGTCACTGTCATACAGTTCGTCTGCCACTGTATAGACCACCGTGTCCATGGAAAAGGGGATATCCTCCTCTCCCTCCTCTGCCCCGTACCAGGTAAGTCCCGAACCCAGGATCTCCTTCTCCCACTGCAGGGTCTGTGTATTATAAAATCCATAGTAAGAAATGTCGGGACTGATGTGTCCTGTGACAATCCAGTAACCTTCCACGGCACGGATGTTGGTGATGGCATTCACCCCTTCCTCCCGCTGCGTCATGTCGTAGGACTTGCCGTCCAGCACTATGGTAGTACTGTTGTCAAAGTACGCCTCCCCGCCGTTATCGGACAGCACCGTGGTGCCCTCACCACCGAAGTCTGCGGCCTCCCCCTGTACATGGTTCGCATATCCGCTGCCCGGAACCCTGTTCTCCAGATCCGTGCCGCCCTCCTCTTCTGCTTTTCCACAGCCGCCAGCACCGGCCGCCAACATCAAAGCAGCAGACAGAGCCACTGCCGCACTCCTTACGCTTCCCTTTTTTAATCCTTTCATAACTGATAGCCTCTCCTTCTCCTGTGATACCCGGGGATACATTCCCCTTCCCTGCTTTTGGAATAATATAGTTACTGTTCACTCCGTTCACAGCAACATAATATACTCCCTACTTGCATCATTTTAGCCAACCGGAGTATACCAGTCAAGTAGCGAAAGCACATTTCACATGCCGATAATTCCCCTTGCAGCAGAAAAAAACTTGTGCTATATTAGACACGTATCACACATTACATTGTTATTCTAGATAGAAAGCACATGCGGACTGCCTGCAGTTCCGTTATTTTGCCATAACCTGCAGTTAAGAATGCAGAATTCACAGGCTAAGGAACTGTTCAGAATCCACTTACCATTCATCCGGAGGAGTATATAAATGACAAGGGAAAAAGGGAAAAGAATAGACTTCTGCCCAGAAAACTACGTGGTCTTCGACCTGGAGACCACAGGGCTGGTGCCCGGCACAGACCAGATTATCGAGATTTCAGGCATCAAGGTACTGGGGGACAATGTATCAGAAACATTTTCTACCCTGGTCAACCCTGGCATGCATATCCCTTATGCCGCTACCCGCGTGAACGGGATCACGGATAAAATGGTACGGGATGCCCCCTCCATACAGGAAGCCCTGGCAGATTTCCTGAAATTTACCGGGGATCTGGTTCTGGTGGGCCACAACATACATACCTTCGACACCAATTTCGTGTATGACAGTGCCCTCCTGGACCTGGGCCGGAAATTCCAGAATGACTATGTAGATACCCTATATCTGTCCAGAAACTGCCTGCCACAGCTGCACCAGCATAAACTGACGGACATTGCCGCCTATTTTGACATTGACACAGACGGGGCACACAGGGCCATGGCAGACTGCCACATGAATTATCTGTGTTATGTGGAACTGGGAAAGCTGTATGTGCAGAAGCTGGCCGCACAGAAGCAGTCCCTTCCAGGAAGCCAGGAACATGCACCAGACAACTGCTGCCCGGAATGCGGACGGCCCCTGGTACAGCGCAAGGGCCGGTATGGCACCTTCTGGGGATGTACCGGGTATCCCATGTGCCGGTATACCCGGAAGCGGTGATAGCGGCTTTATCCGGATTGCCTGGACTATTGCAATTGTTCAGTCAGGTCACTGATCCGATACGGGCTATTGCCGTTACTGTTTACCAGATTGGAGGTCTCCCTTGAAAAAATACCTGGTATATCTGCTGACTTTACTCTTTGTCTTCCTCTGTGTCCTGGCTTTGTCTGCCTGCCAGGGCAGTCAGGGAGAATCTTCGGATGCATTTGAAACTGGCGGTGCCAGCCATCCAGGCGCTTCTGACAGCCTGGATGCTTCCTGCAGCCAGGATACTTCTGACAGCCCAGACGCTTCCCATGGTTCCGGCTCCCCTTCCCAGGCCGGTTCTCCTGCCAGTCCAGACACCCCCTCCGGCCCCGCCAGCCCTGCCACCTCCGGCACCCTCCATGTGGACGGTACCCGCCTGGTAGATGAGAATGGCCAGGTTGTCCAACTGAAAGGAATCAGCACCCACGGGCTGGCCTGGTACCCGGACTACGTGAATGAAGACTGTTTCCGGCAGCTAAGGGAGGACTGGCATGCCAATGTGATCCGGCTGGCCATGTACACGGAGGAATCTGGCGGCTATTGCAGCGGCGGCGACCAGGAGGCCCTGAAGGCCCTGGTGAAAGATGGCGTGGAATATGCCACGGCCCTGGACATGTATGTGGTCATCGACTGGCACATCCTTTCCGATGGCAATCCCAACCGGCACCTGTCGGAAGCAAAGGATTTCTTCACGGAAATGGCAGGTCTATATGGAACATACAACAATGTACTGTATGAGATCTGCAACGAACCCAACGGTGGTACCTCCTGGAGCGATATCAGGGCCTATGCGGAAGAAATCATCCCTGCCATCCGCTCCCTGGATCCGGAAGGCATCATCCTGGTGGGCACCCCCAACTGGAGCCAGTACGTGGACCAGGCAGCGGCAGATCCCATCACAGGCTACGACAACATCATGTATACCCTGCATTTCTATGCAGCCACCCACAAGGAATCCCTGCGGGACACCATGGCTGCTGCCATAGATGCGGGGCTGCCCATTTTCGTGTCCGAATACGGCATCTGCGATGCCAGCGGGAGCGGTGCCATTGACCAGGATCAGGCTGACCAGTGGGTGCGCACCATGGATGAGCACCAGGTCAGTTATGTGGCCTGGAATCTTTCCAACAAAAATGAGACTTCTGCCATCTTGAAAAGTGACTGCCAAAAAACTTCCGGCTTCTCTGAGGAGGACTTAAGTCCTGCCGGGAAATGGCTGTATCAGATGCTGGCGGCAACATTTCCCACCCCAGGTGCGGATACGCCGGAAAATAGCAACTCCGTGGCAACGGATCCTAAGGCAACTGCAAATCCTTCCAGAAACAGTGCCACCGCCACAAACGTTCCCAGAACCACTGGAAATTCCCCGGCAGACAACACTACTGCCGGAAATAGCACCGCCTCTTCTGCCGCCGGGAACCCTCCCACCGGGGAGACGGCACCAGCCACCACTGCCCCTTCCACAGCCACAGCCGGATGCCCCACCCCCTCGGCCACCCTGGTAAACACCTGGGAATCCGATGGAAAATCCTTCTACCAGTATGAGCTTGCCCTGCAGAATAACTCCGGTACGGACTATACCCAGTGGGCCGTCACCCTCTCCTTCAGTGGGAGCATTGCCCTTTCAGACGGCTGGAACGGGGAATATTCTGTCTCCGGCACAGACAACAGCATCCTGCGCATTACGAGCAAGGACTATAATGGCGATATCCCGGCTGGCGGCTCTGTCAGCAATATTGGCTTCATTGTCAGCGGCGGGGATGACCTGGAAATCCTCCCTTGACAACATCCAGGGCCCCCTCCTTCCAGGAAACGCCTGTCTGAAATTGCGCCTTCCCATTGTCCCGGGCAGCCTGGGCAGCCCATTAGCACCGTCTTCCGGCCTCCACTTCCTCCCTCTTAGGCATCACCCGCAGGGCCCCTTTGCGGGTGGTGACAATGGAGGCGGCACAGTTGGCAAAGTCCAGCATCTGCTCCAGGTCTTCCTTCGTCAGTCCCTCCAGGCCGTGCTCCACCACATAGTGCAGTACGCAGCCGCAGAAAGTATCCCCCGCCCCGGTGGTCTCTACCGTATCCTCCCGCCGGTAGGCAGCCACTTCCACCATCCTCCCTTGATAGTAGGCACGGCTGCCCTCCTTTCCCATGGATACCAGGACCAGGGGGATCTGGTATCTCTCCAGGATCCAGGCCACTCCGGCGCTGTAGTCCTCCTCCCCGGTGAGCCACTGGATCTCGTTGTCGGAGATTTTCAAGATATCACACTGTCCCAGACCGTAGAGCACCTGCTCCCTGGCTTCCTCCAGGCTCTTCCACAGGGGCGGGCGCAGGTTAGGGTCGAAGGAAACCAGCGCCCCTGCCTGCCCGGCCGCCTCCACGGCCTTCTTCGTGGCCTGCCGTACCCCTTCGTGGGTCATGGACAAGGTGCCAAAGTGGAACACTTTCGTGTCCTCCACCAGTTCCAGAGGTACTTCCTCCTGGGTGAGCATCATGTCCGCGCCAGGATCCCGGTAGAAGGAGAAATCCCTGTCCCCGTCCGGATAAGTGTGTACCAGGGCCAGGGTGGTGTGTACCTGCTTATCCATGCAAAGGTATGTGGCATCGATTCCCACCTCCTGGATGGCTCCTTTTAACTGTTCCCCGAAAAAGTCCCGGCCCACTTTCCCGATGAACGCCGTCCGGTGTCCCAGCTTCGACAGCATGGCCAGCACATTACAAGGCGCACCGCCGGGGTTGGCCTCAAACAGAGGGTTGCCCTGGGTACTCTTTCCATTTTCCGTGAAGTCAATCAGAAGTTCTCCAAGTGCCACTACGTCATATGCTTTCATTGTCTTATCTCTCCCTGTCCTTTTTCCGTTTTCCATGCCGCCCTTTGCTCAGACCGCCGGTCAGATTTCATGCAGTCCTTTTGCACCTTTCCAGAAGAACCGCCTCCCATTCATCCCGATGCTGCCGGCCCAAATAGCCAGTGAACTATGGCAAGCCGTTATTGCAGGTCGTTATTGCAAGTCGTACTTCACCACATCCAGCACCACTTCCCCGTCCGCATAGAAGGAGATACCCTCCGCACCCAGGGGCGTGTCTATGGTAGCTGTGAGAACCTGTTCCCCGTCCCCTACGAAGATCTCCGCGCTGAAGCGGTCCAGGATGATCCGTAGTCTCAGCCTTCCCCGGTCATGAGACACCAGGCTCCGGCGCTGGTGGATGATGGCCCTGCGGGAACCGGAAAATTTCCGGTCTATTTTCAAGATGGATTCATGGGGACGGAAACTCACCGCTGTGTGATGTTCCGTATCCTGGGCAAAGCGCACGGCGAATTTCCGGTACATGTCTGTGCCGGCCTGCCGGTCTGCCCTGCCTGCTTCGGCCAGACTCTCTGCACCAGGTGCCCTGTCTGTCTCCTCCAGGCCTGCAGGCCGGATCTCCAGTTCCAGGTCCACCTGGCGGCCTGCCACACCCTCCAGCCGGACAATACCGTCTGCCACCTTCACCCCGCGGTACTCTGCCTTGTTGCAGCGCAGCTGCTCCAGTTCCCGGATAGGCCACTGGTACAGCCTGCCGTCCCTTATGGACAGTTCCCTGGGCAGGGACATCTGGCCAAACCATTTCTTGGGCTGGGAACGCATGTTGCAGGTATCCCAGTTCTGCATCCAGCCGATCATGATCCGCCTGCCGTCCGGCGCAAGCACCGTCTGGGGGGCATAGAAATCGATGCCGTAGTCAATGGCCTGGTCTGCCTCTTCCACAAAGGCATGATGCTCCCTGTCATAGGTCCCCACCAGGCACAAGGTGCCATTCCCGTTATGATACTCGAAGCCCCGGGGCAGCATGTCCTGGGGGCTGGTAAGAAGCACCCACTTTCCATCTAGTTCGAAGAAATCCGGGCACTCCCACATTCTGCCAAAACGCCCGTTATTCTTCGCCAGGATATTCTCATACTGCCAGTGCAGGCCATCGGCGCTGCTGTAGAGCAGGATCTGGCCGTCCTTGTCTGCCGTGCAGTTGCCGGCCACGCAGTAATAGCGCCCGTCCTGCATGGTCCATACCTTAGGGTCCCTGAAGTCATACCTGCTGCCCCCTTCCGGCAGGTCATTTTCCGTCAGTACAGGGTTCCCCGGCAGTTTCTCATAGTCCCTGCCGTCCCCGATAGCAATACACTGGGTCTGGGCCTCCCGGAAGGAGCCATCCGGCTGGGGTTCATGGAGCACGCCTGTGTACAGCAGCATCTGGGAACCGTCCGGCAGCGTCACCGCGCTTCCGGAGAAACAGCCGTCCTTGTCATAGGGCATATCCGGAGCCAGGGCTGCAGGCAGGTACTCCCAGTGAAGCAGGTCCCTGCTTACCGCATGGCCCCAGTGCATGGGACCCCAGTAGGAACTGTAGGGATGGTACTGGTAGAACATATGGTACATTCCCTGGTAATAGGAAAAACCGTTGGGATCATTCATCCATCCCACCCGGGGGGACAGATGGAAGGCAGGCCGTTCCTCCTGTGTGATCTGTACCTGTGTCATTTCCTCGTATTTTCTTGCCTCGCGCAATGTCTCACTTGCCATACCGCTATCCGTGCCTGCCTTTCCCCAGGAAGCGCATGGATGTCTTCCCGGAATGATTTTCACTGCGTTCCTACTTTTTTCATGTAACAGAATCCATACGCCGGCATCCGGACTTCCTCTGGTCTCACGTCCTCCCCCGACAAAAGATCCGCATACCTTCCGTCTGCCTCATGGATCCAGGCGGTCTTCTCGTGCTCACTGAAATTAAACAGCCCGATCAGTTTCTCGCCCTCATAATACCTGCCGATACACAGTATGGCCTTCTCCCCTGTCTCTATGGTCCAGGTGTCCGCCCCCGACACGAATACCTTTTCCCGCTTCCGGATCCCTTCCAGTTCCTTCAGCCTTCCAAACAGCCTGCCCTCCACGGTATCCGGCCTGTCAATGTTCCCTGCCAGTTCCCAGTTCATGGGTCCCCTGTGGATATAGCGGGAGTCTGCCGCCTTGTCCGGGTTATCCTTGTAGGTATAATCATTGACCTGGCCAATCTCATCACCGCCATAGAGCACCGGGATGCCCGACTGCATAAACATATAGGCGTGGAGCATTACGTCCAGACGGATGGCCTTTTCCATGGCTTCGTCATCCTGCTCGAACCCTGCCTTCTCGATGCCGCACATGGAAGCAGTGGTGCCGCAGAACCTGGCATCCCCTGTGACCGGGTCCGCATTGTACAGTTCTCCCCGGCTGTTGCTCTCCCCGGCATAGCCCTGGAAATAGTCGTTGAGGTACTTTTTGTGGGGGCGCTCTTCCATTCCTTCCCCTTGCAGGATCCCGTAGTCCAGTCCCCAGCCAATGTCATCATGGCAGCGCAGGTAGTTCAGGAACACATAGTCTTTGGGCAGGGCGTTCACGATATCCAGCTGCCGTTTCAGCAGCCTCACATCCCTGGTGGCCACCGTATGCCAGGTGGTGGCCATGGTAGTCACATTGTACAGCATATGGCATTCCGGCTTCTCCACAGTGCCAAAGTAAGGCAGTACCTTCTCTGGTTCCATGACCACTTCCCCCAGCAGCAGGACTCCCGGACAGACGATTTCACTGATCATGCGCATCATACGCACAATGGTGTGTACCTGGGGCAGGTTACGGCAGCTTGTGTGCAGTTCCTTCCAGATATACGGTACCGCATCAATGCGGATGATGTCAATTCCCCTGTTAGCCAGATACAGGAAATTATACATCATTTCGTTGAACACCCGGGGATTTTTGTAGTTCAAGTCCCACTGGTAGGGATAAAAGGTGGTCATCACATAGTGGCCGCAGTCCGGCAGCCATGTGAAATTCCCCGGGGCTGTGGTGGGAAATACCTGGGGCACTGTCTGCTCATACTGGGCCGGAATGTGGCCATTGTCATAGAAAAAGTACCGGCCCATATACTCCCCGTCTCCCTGGCGTGCCCTTCTGGCCCACTCATGGTCCTCCGAAGTATGGTTCATGACAAAATCCATACACACATTGATGCCCTTCCTGTGGCAGGCAGCCGTAAGGCTTTCCAGATCCTCCATGGAGCCAAGACGCTCCTGCACCTTTCTGAAATCCGAGACCGCATAGCCGCCATCGGACCTGCCTGCCGGGGTATCCAGGAAAGGCATGAGATGGATGTAATTCACATTGCACCGTTCAATATAGTCCAGCCTCTCCTCCACACCCTTCATGGTGCCGGCAAAATTGTCAATGTAGAACATCATACCCAGCATGTCGTTACTTTTGTACCAGTCCGGGCCGGCCTCCCGGCACAGGTCCATGGCCTTCAGGTCCCGGTTCCGCTCCCGGTAAAAGCGGCCCATGTTATCGCACAGTTCGGCAAACATGTCCCCATTGTCATACAGTTCCATGTAGAGCCAGCGCAATTCGTCATGGTGTCTTGCAAGCCGTGCCGCAAAAGCCTGGTTGGCTCTTACAGGCAGGTCTGTCACCGTACCCCCGCCCACCTTCCTTGCACCTTCCCTGCCCCTTCCAGCCTTCTCCTTTCCCGTCCCACGTACCTGGAACGGGGAATCCCCTTCCCACGTTTTTTTCAGCATCTCTCCCATAGCTTACCTCCCTGCCTGCTCAGAATCCGTTACGGTTCACGGCACCGTGAACCGTAACCAGAATCATCCCTCTTATCCTATTTCACAGCACCGGAAGTCACACCTTCCACGATATAGCGCTGCAAGAACACATACAGGATCAGGATCGGCAGCATGGCCAGCAGCAGGGCTGCCATCACCAGGCCGATATCCGTGGAATAAGTCCCGTAGAATACCTGTGTGGCAATGGGAATGGTATAAAGCTCCTTCCTGGCCAGTACCAGACTGGGCAGCAGGTAGTCATTCCAGAAAGCCATGGCATCGATGATTGCCACCGTTGCAATAGTGGGCTTCAACAGAGGGAACACGATCTGCCAGTAGGTCTGCCAGCGTGTACAGCCGTCAATCTTGGCTGCCTCCTCCAGGGCCATGGGCACATTGGTGTGTATGGCCCCATGGAACATAAAAGTGGCCATGGACAGGGAGAATCCCACATGCATGAAGATCAGCGTCAGTCTGTGGTTTAGGATCCCCAGCACCCCGCCATAGAGGGACACCAGGGGAATCATCAGCACCTGGAAGGGAATGACCATGGAAGCGATCATCAGCCCGAACAGGGCACCGCATACCTTCCACTTGTTGCGCACGATCACATAGGCCGTCATGGAGGCCAGCAGGATCGTAAGGATGGTGGAAGAGACTGTGATCACCATGGAATTCCCGAAGGACCTCCAGAAATTCATCTTCTCCATGGCCTCCGGAAAGTTCTTCAGTGTGAAGCCATGGGCACCCACCAGGGCCAGGGGATTGGAGTTAATATCTGCCTTCACCTTGAACACGTTGATCAGCACCAACAGGAACGGGAAAATGAAGCAGAAAAACAGGATAAATAGTATCACAATGGAAACGGCATGTTTGATTTTCCGGTTCCGGGCTGCTCTTGCATTTAAATCATCCATTATGCTGACACCTCCGCTTTCTTACCGATACTCACCTGGAGCACGCCTACCACCGCGCATACCACGAACAGGATCAAGGCCTCTGCCTGGCCGGTACCGTAATTTTTGTATGTAAACGCCTGGTTATACACATGCATGGCCGCCATAACCGAGCTGTTAAAGGGTTCGCCGTTTGTCAAGGACAGGTTCACGTCATACACCATGAAGCATCTGGTGATGGTCAGGAACAGGCACTGTACAAAGGAAGAGGCCATAAGGGGTACAGAGATCCGCACGATGGACTGGGTATTGGTGCAGCCGTCTATCCGGGCCGCCTCCAACACGTCTGCCGACACACTCATGAAGCCCGCCACATAGATCAGCATCATGTACCCTGCATACTGCCATACGGATACGATAATCAGGCAGAGCATGGCGCCGTTTGTGGTGGCCAGCCAGGAGGTGGACAGGGCGCCTATGGACAGGGCATTGCCCAGGGCCACAAACGCACGGTTGAACACGAACTTCCACACATAGCCAAGGACGATGCCACCGATCAGGTTCGGTATGAAGAAACCTGCCCGGAAGAAGTTCTGGCCCTTCACGCCGCTGGTTACCAGGAAGGCCAGAAGGAAAGCCACCACGTTCACCAGGATCACCGCAATGAAGGAGTAGAGGATGGTCCTGCCCAGGGCCTGCCAGTAGGCGGCATCCGAAAAGGTGGACAGGTAATTAGATATCCCCACAAAGGGCTTCTGGGAGGACACACCGTCCCAACTCGTAAAGGTCAGATAGACACCATAGACAAAGGGGATAATGACAACCGCTGCGAAGATGAAGGTTGCCACCCCGGCAAACATCATAAATTGTCTGCATTTGTAGGAAATGGTATTTGTTTTCATAAGGATACCTTTCTGTGCGCCGCAGGAGGGGAGGCACACACCCTCCTGCGCACATTCCAATCGATAATTGAGGTTTCAGAACTGTCTGGAAATGATTTGTGCAGCCTCAGTGCTCCACAGGTGTGGTGGAAGACCAGTAACTCTCAATCTCAGCGGCAAATCCGGCCCTGTCGATCTGGCCTGCCAGGTACTTCTGGAAGGAAGCGCCGCAGCGGGAGAGATGGTCATCAGGGAAGTAATTGTAGTTGTCGATCAGCCTGCCCTCATCCGCGTATTTCTTCACGGAAACTGACAGGGGATCCAGGGCTGCGGCATCCATGTTGCTGAATGCGGGTACCAGGGCACATTCTTTCGTCAGGAAAGCATTGCCATCTGCCTCGAACACGATCCAGTTCAGGAAATCCTTAGCTGCCTGCCTCTGCTCCTCAGAAGTGTTCTCGGAGGAATCGATGAACATGTACTTGGAGCCACCGCCCACCAGCTTCTCGTTGGTGCCGTCAGAAGTGTTCTGGGGAACCGGCATCATCCCCATCTTCTCGGAGTAGTCATAGGCATTGATCACGGACCAGTCCCAGTTGCCGCCGAACATAAAGGCGATCTCGCCTTCTGCCAATTTCTGCTCTGTGACCTCGCGCTCTGCTGCAATGGGGGAGGCTGCCGCGTAGTTATACTGTTTCAAGGCATCGAAGGTATCCATCTTGGCATTCCATTTTGCATTGTTCGCCAGGTCGGCACTTCCTGCGTGCAGGGCGCTGATGTAGCCTTCCACATCCTCCTGTTCCTC
Organism: uncultured Acetatifactor sp.; assembly: GCA_910586215.1. Classification (GTDB taxonomy): domain Bacteria; phylum Bacillota; class Clostridia; order Lachnospirales; family Lachnospiraceae; genus Acetatifactor. The sequence goes on from CAJUGH010000020.1 coordinate 59,512, forward strand.
ATAGATCTCACACAGGTAATGGGCACCCAGGGACCAGTCTTCTTTCATGATACCAGTAGGCGTCTCCATGCCGCCTGCTGCCAGTTCTTCCAGCAGGCCCTTGAAAGCATCCAGTGTCTTGTACTCCTCCGGTTTGAACTCCCTGCCGGTGATCCCCTCAATGGCCTCTGCATTGTAGATCACGCCCCGGGCTTCGATGCAGACCGGAAAACCTACCACCTTGCCATCTACCGAAATGGCATAATCCGTGTTTTCCACCCATTTCTCACTGCTTAGGTCAGTGGCATGTTCCCCTGCCAGGGAATAGATGTCCTTGGCATCCACCATGGAAATGGTGTAGGGGTCATTGGAGGAATACTTGGTAGCCATATGGGCCGCTACCGTATCCCCGGAGTAGTAGACCTCCACGTTCACACCTGTGGCTTTGCTGTACTCCTTGGCCATCTCCTCAAACTGGCTCTGGACCTCTACCTTTGAGTTGAAGATGGTGATGGATACTCCGTCTTTCCCGGATCCCCCATTGCCACCTTCTCCACCGCAGGCCGTAAGAGACAGGCCCATGGCCGCTGCAAGTGTCAGTGCAAGTAGTTTCTTCTTCATGATACATTTCCTCCTTTATGGCGCTTCCTGCGCCTTTTCCTATTTTGAGTTTCCTTTGTTACTGGCCTTCCAACTTTCTGTCAGCAGGAAGGGTAGCCGTTTTCTCTTTTTGTTTTCCGTTCCTTGTTTCTTTCTTTCATGATCTGATCATATCACCTGTTAACATACATGTCAACCGATTAACATATTTTTCGTCATAATAGCAAAATTTAAAGGCATTTTTACAGGTTTTATACCCTGCATTTTGTCTATAATTACTATATTTCCGTTGTTTTTTATGTTCACGCAAAATGTTAACCCCTTGATATATAATTGAAACCGGCAGGAAACAGAACTGTTGCTGAAAACCCCTTCAGGGCACACAAAAAGGGCCTCCTGTTCCGTTCCGAACATAAGGCCCTTTTTTCTCTAATAAACGCGTCTCATGCGGTCTCCCGCGCCGTCAGGCACACGGGAAGCACCGTCCGCTTGGGAACCAGCTTTCCCGAAGCAGAGTCATGCAGCAGGTTAATGGCGATCTCAGCCATCTCCTTGATGGGCTGGTGGACAGTGGTAAGCTGCGGTGTGGTGAGGGTGGCCAGGAACACGTCATCGAACCCGATCACCTTCAGCCGCTCCGGCACTGCAATCTGAAGCTTCCGGCAGGTCTGCAGGGTCTGGGCAGCAATCACATCACTGTTGGCAAACAGCCCGTCCGTCTCCGGATATTTCTGCAGTGCATCCTCTATCAGTTCCCCGTACTTCATGCTGTTGTACTGTATCTCCTCGGTGAGCAGTTCCACAAAGGGAACATTCTCCCGCTCACATACCTCCCGGAAGCCTTCCGTCCGCATATCCGCAGGCATGAACTGGCCGCCGATATTCCCCACATGGAGCAGGTGCCTGCACCCGCAGGCAATCAGCCGCTCTGCCGCCAGGGCACCCCCCTGTCTGTTGTCGCACTCCACTGCTGCAGTACCGTTATCCAGGAAACGTTCAATGGTCACCACCGATATCCCGATCTCATCGAACACCTCCACCGGCACGGTACCACTGCACAGAATGATCCCAGCCACCTTGTTGCTGGTACAGATCTCTATATATTCCCGTTCCTTCTCCTGTATGCTCCTGGAGTTGCACAGCAGGATCTTATATCCCTTTTTATAAGCCTGGTTCTCCAGGTTGCTGATCATCTCCGTAAAATACGGATGCCGGATATGGGGCACGATGACCCCTATGGTGTTGGTACTGCTCTTAGACAGGGAACGCGCCACCTCATTAGGGCGGTAATTCAGTTTCTTCATGGCCGCGTCCACCTTCTCCCTGGCCTTGTCGCTGATATAGCCCCTGTTATTCAGCACCCTGGACACGGTCCCCACCGTAAGTCCTGATTCTCTTGCAACATCTTTTAGCGTTGCCATTCCCCTTCACTCCCTCTCTATGATTTTCTCTGGCCGGATATGTGTCAATCGGTTGACATTCCCTCTTTACCAGTGTATCACATTTCATGCCGTTCGTAAAGGGAACTTTATGCCACCAGTGAACAGCTACCAGCAATTTACGATCTCTTCCTTGATGATATCCACATACCTCTTGGCCTTGGGGATATCCCTGTTGATCGTATAGACATCCCTCTGGGTAATCTCCATCTTGCAGCCTTTTGCCGCCTGCAGGCTCTTCCGGATATGTGCCCGGAAAGCCTCCTCATCCAGCGCCGTTCCTGTCCCCAGGTAATTGGGGCTGGGTTTGCGGTGGTAGATTACCCTGCTGCCCCGTAGCTGTTCTCCCATGTACTCCTCGTTGCACCAGGGGGATATGGACACCTTCCGCAGGTTCTCCAGCTTTGAGATGCAGTTCTCCCATACAGGATCCACCGGCTCGCAGCACCCGTAGGAAAGCAGGCCGAAGTTCTCTGATATCTTCTTGTAACAAGGGAAAATGAATTCCTCAAACATCTCCGGCGAGATGCCCACTGTCTCCTGGGAATCCATAAATCCCCACACGTCCTTTGTGGTATAACTGCCTGGCGCCTTTCCATCTGGCAGGGTGTGATTGTAACACCAGCTCCCCTGTCCCAGGAAACCGCCTCCCGTAGTGGGGAGAATCAGCCCTTCCCTCTCCAGCAGCCTGTAATACGCTACCGTATCATCGGCGATCCGTTCCATCATCTCTTTGAACAGGTCCGGATAGTCATACAAGGAGAACATCATGTCCTCCATACTCATCAGATGCACCAGCATCTGGGTGGGCACGGAATATAGGCAATCCCCTTCCAGACGCACTGGCAGGATATCCCCTATGATCTCTTCTATGGCGGCCTTCCTCTCCAGGGAAGCTGCCGGATTCACCCCGAACTGTGTCTTCCCCAGCTTCTCCCAGTCCTCCTCCAGGTCCTGGATCTGGGAGACAAAATGGTGCCCCACGCTTGCGTTCCCCTCTGCATCCTTAGTCCCCTGCACCTTCACCGGAAGTCCGAACAAGGTAAAATAGCTGTCATACCCCACCCCGTAGTAGTCCGGCGTCACCCTGTCATCGTCAAACAGTTCCTGATTTAAGAAATTACAGTACAGCGTCCGCTCCATCTGTCGGGCAAACTCCCCGGTACACCGCATCCGGTCCGGCAGAATCTCCTGTTCAAAAGTGCCCACCTCCAGATGGATCATGGGACGCTGCCCCTGCAATTCATTGTGGCGGTACCATTCTTCCCGCCGCCTCAAATTGCATTCCTGGTTGGCATAAAAAAGCTGCTTTTTCGCCAGTTCCCGCAAAATCTGTCGATCCTGTTCACTTACTTCGTATCCCATGTCTCCTCCTGTCTTCCTGTTACCTGCATTTTCCTGTCACCTGCTGCGCCTTTGTATGCCTTATGATTTCCCTGCACGATCTCCTGTTTCATACGGCTTCCTGCTCCCGCAGTTTCTTATTCCCGGGCCTTCCTGTTCCCAGGTTTTCGCGCAGAGGAACCGTTCTGCCATCCTTCACAGACCAGGCTTCATCCCTTACGGCAGAGTATGGCACCAAAATAGGTCACAGTATCCTGGCCATTGATGTAACGCATCCCTGCCGCTTCTGCCAGAAGGGATACATTCACACCATATGCCTCCAGGGAACCGATGGCCTTCTCCGGAAAACGGCAGGGTTCTCCTGTCCGTCTGCCGCAGACCGGACATACCCGGCAGCCTCCTGCTCCCAGGTGCAGGATCTGCATCCTGTCTCCCTGGCCTAATGCCTCCTCCACTGCCGCATTTGCCCACTCCCGCAGCTTCTGGGCCAGATCATTATGCTTCTTCCCCGCATCCATCATGCCCTCGAAGTCATAGCTGTCCTCCAGTTTCTCCACGGTCTGATATACCATAGCCAGTTCATAGGTCTTCAGCTCTGCCATCAGTTCCCCAATATCCCCGATATCCGGCGGACACATATAGTTCTTCCCGTAATTCCCGCAGGAATTGGCTTCACAGAGGCTGCGGAAGGAAGCATCCACAGATATGTCAGCCACCTTCACCACCCCAGCCTTGTATGCCCCCAGGGCCAGGGCCTGCTCCTGCAATCTTCCCAGCAAATCTTTCATGGCATCTCCTAACTAAGCGGGCAGCCGCCAGATATATTTCCCGGCGGCTGTCTCCTCCTATATGGTTTCTTCCTGTGTGGCCTTCTTCTTTAAATCACATTTATATCACAGATCCTGGTATTTTTCCACTATCCGTTGCATTTGTGCCCACTTTTTTTCCATATCTGCCACCAGCTTGAACTGTGTCCTGCAGCGATCCAGGTTGTGCCCTTCCCGGCTTATCTTGAAGTATACATCCCCCTCCAGGTAGTCTGTCAGGAAACGCATGCCACACTCAAAAGTCATGGTCTTGGCTCCCAGGGGCAGGGCCTTGCACTCGGCCTGGGTCAGCCTGCCCTCGCAGCCCTGGAGGAATCCCCTGGTGTAGGCATCAAACAGTTCCATGCTGCACTCCACCTTATCCAGGTCCCGCTCATCCTCCGCACCGGTGCTGGCCCCGAACCGGATGGAATCCCCAAAATCATTCACCGCCAGGCCTGGCATCACAGTGTCCAGATCCACCACACAGATAGGAGCACCTGTGTCCTCATCCATGAGAATATTGTTCAGCTTGGTATCATTGTGGGTGACACGCAGGGGCAGTTCCCCCCTGGCCTGTAGATCCAATAGTTCCCCTGCCAGCCCCTCCCGGTCCAGCACAAACTGGATCTCCGGCTGCACCCCCGCTGCACGGCCCAGCTTATCCTCCTTTAACACCTCCAGGAATCTGGAAAAACGTGCTTTTGTGTCATGGAAGGCCGGAATGGTCTCATGCAGTTCCCGGGCCGGGAAGTCAGACAGCATACACTGGAAATGCCCGAAGGCCACTGCGCTGGCATAGAAATCCTCCACACTGCTCACAGCGTCATAGCTCACTGTCCGCTCCACGAATCCGTACATGCGGTAGTACTCTCCTGCCTGGTTCTTATAATAAGGCATGCCGTCCCTGGTACAGATGACGTTCAAGGTCTCCCTGGCAGGATCCCCTCCCTCTGCCACAATCCGTTTCCGAAGGTGATCCGTAATCTTCAGTATGTTCTCCATGACCTCTTCCGGATGCTTGAAGATATCATGGTTGATCCTCTGGAGGATGGTCTTCCGGATCCCCCTCCCATCCTGGTATTCCACCCGGAATGTATCATTGATATGGCCGTTCCCAAAAGGCGTAATGGCCTGGATCCCGTCATCTGGCAGAAACTGCCGGGCGGCCTCCTGGGCCTGTGTATGTTCTGTCTGGTTCATTGCCGTTCCCTCCTATCCGTCTCTGCGGATCTTCCCTTCCGTTCCCCAGGTTCCTGTTCCTGCAGGTTATCGCACATTGATATTTATTCTAATACAATTCTTACATTATTTCAATGACATTTGCACTGTATCCGTTACGTTACTGTTTACAGGTGCCACCGCGAGGTGTTTTCACGCGCTTTTTGCGTAACAAACCTAAGACTTGACCAGGGGACTTCCCGCCCACAAAGTCGTACTTGGTGTCCCTTTCTATGCCCGGCCCAGTTGGGCCGATTACGGTACCATCCTGGCAGCAGTACCTGATGCCTGTAGGGAGGATCATGTTTCCTATAATGGTATGGAGGTCTATTACAATGGGCCAGATACCATTGCCCATAAGACCCTGTATGCCATGGAACATCTTGGCGGTATCATGGTCTGGGAACTGACCCAGGACACAACGGATGCGGATAGAAGCCTTTTGCAGGCCATCGGAAGGGTCATAAGAGAAAATACCACTTCCTTTCCCTCCCACACTGTGATAAAATAGACCTGTTCTGCTCTTGTGTGCAGAATACCTGTATCCTTTTGCAAAAAGACGTTTGATGGAAAGTGCGCCAAAACGCCTGCATTTGACGTTTTGTGTGCATATGTTGCTGTGAACGGAGTGAACAGTAACGGAATCTGAATGCATTGCCCGCAGGAAGGCATATGTCCCTTCTGCAGCGCCACGGGGGTATCCGAAATGAAACAGACAAAATTTTCCCTGGTTCCGTATCTTTTAGCCTACAAATGGCACTATCTGCTGGGCATTGTCGTCCTGCTGCTGGTAGATCTGGCCAACCTCTACATCCCCCAGTACACAGGGGAAGTCATAGACGGGCTGTCCCTGGGACTGCTGGATGCCTCCGGGGTTATGTCCATCCTGTTAAAACTCCTGGCGGCCGGCCTGGTAATGACCCTGGGGCGCTTTGGCTGGCGCTACTTTATCATCGGCGCCTCCAGGGGCATTGAATACCGTATGCGCAACGACATGTTCCGGCACCTGGAGACCCTGTCTGCCCGGTACTTCAACAGCCACAAGACCGGTGACCTGATGGCACATTTCACCAATGACCTCCAGGCCGTCCGCATGGCTGTAGGCATGGCTGTGATCACCACCTTTGACGCAGTGGTCATGACCGTGATGGTGCTGGTCAAAATGGTATTTTATGTGGATTTTAAGCTGACCCTGCTGGCTTTCATTCCCCTGACCCTGGTAGCAGTGGGGTGTTATTTCTATGGCATAGAATCCAAGAAGCGCCAGACCAGGCGCCAGGCTGCTTTCTCCGGCCTGTCAGACAAGGTCCAGGAGAGCCTGGCCGGTGTCCGGTTGCTGAAGGCTTTCGTCCAGGAGGAAGCTGACTTCAAAGCCTTCGAGGCAGCCAGTGTAAACAGCATGGAGAAGAACCTTGCCGTGGTAAAACTGCGGGCTGTCTTCGGCCCTGCCCTGGATGCAGTCACTGGCATCAGCCTTCTGCTGACCCTGCTGTTCGGCGGACGCATGGTACTGGAAGGGCAGATCTCCATCGGACAGTTCGTGGCTTTCAATTCCTATATCGGCATGCTGGTGTGGCCCATGATCGCCTGTGGTGACTGTATCAACACCTTCAGCCAGGCCTCTGCGGCCTTCCAGCGGATCTCCCTTATCTTCCAGGAAAAGGCCGATATTGTGGATCGGTACCCCGAACTGTCCGCAGACCTGGAATCCTATGACGGTCATATCCGGGGAGAGATCTCCATCCGGGATCTGACCTTCACCTATCCGGACGGGGAACTGCCTGTGCTCTCCCATGTGAACCTCCAGGTGAAGCAGGGGGAGATGCTGGGGATCTTGGCCCGGACAGGCAGCGGGAAATCCACCCTGGCAGACCTGCTCCTCAGGGTCTACGACTGCGAGGACGGAATGCTACTGTTGGACGGGAAGTCCATCACGGAATATCCCCTGGCCCTGCTCCACCGGGATGTGGCCTATGTGCCCCAGGAGAATTTCCTGTTCTCCGACACCCTGGAGGAAAATATCGCCTTCGGCCTGGAGGAACGCATCAGCGATCATCCGGAATTGCATGGGAGAATTGAACAGGCCTGCAAGGATGCCTGTATCCACGACAATATCATGGATTTTCCGGACCAGTACCAGACCCTGGTGGGAGAGAGGGGGGTGACCCTCTCCGGCGGCCAGAAGCAGCGCAGTTCCATTGCCAGGGCCCTGCTGATGGATTCCCCTATCCTGATCCTGGATGACTCCCTCTCTGCGGTGGACACGGACACAGAGGAGCAGATCCTGGCAAACCTGATGCGCCTGCGCAAGGGCAAGACCACCATTATCATCGCCCACCGCATTTCTACCCTGCAGGAGGCAGACCATGTAGCGGTACTGTCCGAGGGTGTACTCACCGAATATGGCACCCATGAGGAACTGCTGGCGAAGGAAGGCTTCTACGCCCATATCTATGAGAAGCAGCAGTTGGAACAGGAACTGGCGAACATTTAGTTTGTGGGGATCACGCCTATGACAGGCAGATTGTGAGGCAATATGAGTGCATTGACTGATGACAAGATAGAATCCAGCTACAAGGGAAGTGCCCTGCTGCATCTCCTTTCCTATATGAAACCCTACTGGCCCCAGATGGCCCTTTGCCTGTTCCTGGTGCTGGCCTTGACCGGCTTTGACTTATACCGGCCCATCCTGATCGGTGATGCCATCGACCTGTTCAAGGAAAATGGCGATTACAGCGTGATCACGGACACCGCCATCAAATATGCCATTGTCCTGGTGTTCAGCCTGGTGTTCAATGTGTCCCAGACCTGGCTGCTGCAGAAGACCGGCCAGCGCATCATCCTCACTGTGCGCAAGGAATTGTATCTCCATGTCCAGAGCCTGAGCAGCCGGTATTTCGACCTGACCCCGGTAGGAAAGCTTGTGACACGGATCACCAATGATGTGGAAGCCCTGGACGAGATGTATTCCGGTATCCTGGTGCGTCTCTTCCGCAATATCGTGATGATCATCGGGCTGGCAGGGGTAATGCTGATGCTGGACTGGCGGCTGGCCCTGGTCTCCTTCATCCTGTTGCCCCTGGTGGCCGTACTCACTGTGGTCTTCCGCAAAATAGCCCGGAAGACCTACCGGATCTCCAGGACCAGGCTTACGGATATCAATACTTTCCTGTCGGAGAATATCTCCGGTATGCGCATCATCCAGATCTTCGGACGGGAAAAGCGTAAATTCGAGGAATTCAACGACAAGAACCACAAGCTCTACCGGGCCTTGTACCGGGAGATGCTGGTATTTGCCATCTTCCGCCCCTTGATATTCCTCCTTAGCACCATCTCCTTGATGATCGTGCTGGGTGTGGGCAGCCAGGATGTACTGGGCAATGTGATCTCCATCGGAACCCTTTACATCTTCTCCCAGTACATCAAATCCTTCTTCGAACCCATCCAGGAGCTGGCGGAACAGTTCTCCACTCTTCAGTCCTCCCTGGCCTCGGCAGAGAAGATCTTCACCATCATGGACGAGGAGCCTCTGGTGAAGGAGGCAGCAGAGCCAGTAGTGTTGCCCCGGATCCTGGGACGGATTGAATTCTCCCATGTGTGGTTTGCTTATGATGAGGAGAACTATGTGCTCCGGGATGTGTCCTTTGTAATCGAACCGGGACAGAAAGTGGCTTTCGTAGGAGCCACAGGTGCAGGAAAATCTTCCATATTGAACTTAATCGGACGTTATTACGACATTCAGAAAGGAAATATCTACATAGACGGAGTGGATATCCGGCAGATCAGCAAGAGGCAGCTCCGCAGTGCCATTGGGCAGATGCAGCAAGATGTGTTTATTTTCGAGGGAACCATAGAGAGCAATATCCGTCTCTACAACGAAGAGATCACCCTGGAAGAGATCCAGGAAGCCGCCGAGTATGTGAATGCTTCCCATTTCATTGAGAGACTCCCTCACGGCTACCAGGAACCGGTATCTGAACGCGGCTCCACCTTCTCCGCAGGGGAACGCCAGCTTCTGTCCTTTGCCAGGACCCTGGCCCACAAACCCAGCATCCTGGTAATGGATGAGGCCACGGCCAATATTGATACGGAGACAGAACTGCTGATCCAGGAAGCTTTAGAGAAACTGATGAAAGGCCGTACCACCATCATGGTGGCCCATCGTCTCTCCACCATCCAGCATGCAGACTGTATCATGGTCATGCACAAAGGCAAGATCCGGGAGCAGGGCAACCACCAGGAACTGCTGGCCCAGGATGGTATCTACAAAAAGCTGTATGAATTACAGATCCACCATGATGGGAACCGCCCTGCTTAAGGCATCCTGCCTGTCATCGCCTCCGTTGAGCAATGCCACTGCTTCCCTGTTTTGCACCGCCTGGATGAAATCATGGATATCTGTCAGTTTCCGGGAAAATACCATGCCGCCATAGAGCATACAGGTCAGATGCTGGTCGGAACCGGATGTAACAGGAAGGTGATATTCCCTAGCATAGTCCTCTGCCATCCTGTTATACTCCGGGTGCCCCAGACAGTGGATCTTTGTATCGGCGTTGCTTACATTGATAGATTCCACGCCGTCCACGTACTCCGGAAACAGGCGCACTTTCTCAATATAATGGGCCTGCCTGTAGGGATGGGCATGTATGACCATCCCGCCATCTGCGCGTACCAGCGCATACTGTTCCGCAATGGACGCATCCCGGATCTCCGGATGGGCCAGCAGCCACTCCTTATCCAGGCCATACACCAGGAAATCATTCCCCTGGTAGGTAGATTCCCAGGCGAAAAACACCTGGAGTCCCAGTTTTTCTCCCTCTGCCCTGGCATGTTCATAGCCCAGGCAGAATTGTTCTACCCAGTCCTCCCAGGGCAGATTCCTGTCCACTGTCGTATTCCCATAGTAAAAATGATCCGATACGATCATGCCCGTATAACCCCCTGCCGCGTAGGCCCTGGCCATCCGGGCACCAGTGGCATGGGCGCAGGCACTGCCCTCGCTGGTATGTACATGTGTCTCATACAGATATCTGTTCATTCCCTCAGATCCACCTCCACTACCTTGCTGGCATGGCTCTCCCTGCCATTTCCATACACAGCCGTCACATAATACTGCCACAGGCTCCCTTCCCTGGCAGTAAACGGCAGGGTTGCAAATCTCTCTTTCTCTTCCCTGGTCACTTCCCGCACCAGCTCATAAGTCAGATCTGTTTCCCTCTTGGCATAGATATGGTAATGATCTGCCCCGGTCACCGGATTCCAGTTCAGCAGAAAGCTGCCCTGGCCATTTTCCACAGAAACCTCCTGGGCCACAAATCCTGTCACACTGTCTGCCGCCTTCACCCTGGTCCTGCCGCTTTCGTCCAGGAACTTTGCCGGCTTTGGAATCTGCTCCACAGGCCTGGGCGCCACCAGTTCCTGCAATCCTGCCAGTGCATCATCTACCCTGTACTCTGCAATCAGCTGCGCCACCATGTTGGCATAAACCTTTGCCCCATACTCCTGGAGATGGGCCTTGTCCGACACGCCACCGCTGTAAGTCCCCTCCGGGTACTCCCCTTCCTCCAGCCACAGATAGATCCCTTTGCTCTCCTCCAGGCCCACCTCATTCAGATAAGCCGTACTTCTGGCTCCCAGATCCAGCAGCGGGATCCCCTGGGTCCTGGCCACCTGGCACATCTGCTCCCTGTAAGGAGCAAAGCTCATGGGGATCACACCCTTTTCATCCGGCACACGCATGGCCACTGGCGTGACCAGCACACACTGGACCTTCCGGCGGCGGCAGGCATCCAGATACCGCTGTAGGAACCAGGGGAATTCCTCCGGGTCAATGTAGCGGTTAGGGCGGATAGCCGTGGCATCATTGTGGGCAAACTGGATAAACATATAATCCCCAGGCCGGATCTGTTCCAGTACCTGGTCCAGCTTCCCCTCATCATAAAAGGAGCGGGCACTTCTGCCGCCAATGGCCCGGTTTTCGATCACCAGCCCTGGCAGTTCGTAGGTGCGGGCAATATTGGGGTATGTACACTGCCTGGCAGGATATTCCCGGTATGCCTCCGCCCCCTGGAAGCATTCATACAGTACCTGTCCCCATCCTGTCTGGGGATAAAACTGCCGCTCATAGCTCTGTACGGTGGAGTCAGATACCAGGTAAATGGTAGGCTTCTCTCCCTTTTCCTTCTCCGGCAGGAGTGCCAGGGAGACATCCCTCACATAGATATTCCCTTCCTTTACCTGGCTGTCCATTTCCTCCATCTTCCCCAGGGAAAATGTCAGGACAAAGAGTCCGTCTGTCATGCAGGCCGTAAAGCGCTCCTCCCGCTCTTCCCCGGGTGCCACTGTGATGCCATCTTTTTTCACCACCCCATTGACACGGATATGACAGCTGTAGACAGCCTGTGTGGGATTGCACAGAACCACCTTTACCTGGTAGTTGCTGCCAGGCAGCGTGGTCACAAACCGGGTGGTCTCTTCATAGTCATAGATGCCGAAGCCGGTCTCCTCGATCTCCCGCCAGACCCGGCTGTGAAGGGACAGGTACTTCCCGCTTTCGTCTGCTTCCGGTTCCCCAGCCGGACAGATCCGGGCTGTCCTGGGATAGTACACACCCTCCCGCCAGCCAGAGGCTGCTTCCCTGTATGTGATCTCTTCATATTGAAAATCCGGATACATGCCATTTCCTCCTGCCCAATCCTGTATTCTGATTCCCGTCCTATGGTTTTATACCCCTTTTACATGTCTTTGGCTGCCCTTCCAGTCAGCATCCCATCTACCGGGACACCTCCACCTTCACCAGTTCCCGGCACCGGTTCAGTGTGGCATAGATCTCCTGCTTCCGGGGCATGGCCAGGTTGCCGGGAATATCCCCTCCACAGAACGCGGCAAATCCCTTCTCTCCCATTCCCCGCACCAGGTACTCCACTGCCTCCTGCAGGGTACGTCTTCCGTCAAACACCTGTAATTTCATATGTTTCAAGATATGTGACAAGGCTGTCAGCTGCTCGGAATCTGCGAGCTGCTCCACATACCGCAGGTCCACGGTCTCCCGGTTGATGGAGAAGCCGTCCCTGCCCATGGTCTTCATCTTGATCCGGTCATCTCTGGCAAAAGCGGCATCCCGGCGCACCACCCGCTTCCAGTTGGGAGCCTGTGCCTTCCGGGCCTCCTCCAGCACCAGGGGGAAACGTTCTGCCTCCTTTTTCGCCAGTTCTGTGATCTCCACGGGCTGGTACTTGTTCATCTGCACCACGCAGTCGGCCTTGTGGAAATAGGATCCGGAGCTGCCTGCCACCAGGATGGTGGAGATCCCCCATGTGTCGTAGAGTTCCCGTACCCTGTCAATAAAAGGAATGATCGGCTCCACATCCCTGCTGACCACCCGTTGCATCAGTTCGTCCCGGATCATGAAATTGGTGGCACTGGTATCCTCGTCAATCAGCAGCACCCCGGCTCCCATCTCCATGGCCTCCACGGTGGCTGCTGCCTGGGAAGTACTGCCGCTGGCGTCCTCAGTGGAGAAGCAGGAGGTGTCCCTGCCATTCGGCAGGTTGCGGATGAACATGGAGATATCCGTGCCCTGGATGCTGCGTCCGTCCTCGGCCCGCAGTTTCATGGCACTGTCATCCGTGATCACATATTCCCTGCCGTCACCGGCAATGTGGTTATAAACCCCCAGTTCCAGGGCTTCCAGCAGGGTGGATTTCCCGTGGTAGCCGCCGCCTACGATCAAGGTTATGCCCTTTTGGATGCCCATCCCTTTCAAAGGTCCATGATGAGGGAGATCCAGGGTCACTTCCATGGATGCCGGGGTGCGGAATGGAATCCCTTCCCGCATGGGCAGAGAGGAGACACCGGATTTCCTGGGCAGAATGGCGCCATCTGCCACAAAGGCAGCCAGTCCCCTTGTGGGAAGCTGCTCCCGGATATACTGTTGGTCGTCTGCCAGATACAACACTCCCTCCAGAACCTCCTTCTTACAGGAGGATGCCAGCAGGGTCTGCCGCACACACACTGGCAGGAAGTCAAACAGGATCTTCACCAGCTCCCCGGAATTGATGGTCCTGCCGTTGGCCGGGAATCCCACTTCCATGCGGATGGTAATGTCCCCACTTGCAGGTTCCACTGTACAGGCACTGCGCTCTAAGATCTCCTGTCCGGGCTGGCTCACTCCCAGTAGACCACTCTTGCCAGAGCCTTTGGCCTTGAAGGAATAATCCTTGACCTTGGCCGCCATGCGCCTTAGCAGATAGTCCTGGAAGGCAATGCGCCTGTGTTTCGTCTCATAGCATCCCTTGTCAAAGGCTGCCGTCCGGCCTGCCACCAGGATGCTGACCTTGGAGGGCGCCGCAAAAGGATCCCCCTGGACATGGTCAATGGATAAAATGTATTGTCCAAACTGGTATTTGCCCCGGGTGTCCTTGTAAGCCGGGTAACTTTTGTGGTCAATCTGCCGAAGCAGGGTCTGTAATTCTGCTGATGATTTCATTTGATACCTCCCTGGACGCCTGTAGGCGCCCACTATTCCATCATTATAATCCTCTTCCTGTAGGCGCGTCAACCCAGGCCGCATGGTGTCGTAGGTATGTAAAGCATTTCATTTAGCCCCGGTCCCTGTTTTCTTTTCTTCATGTTACCTTCCCCATTCTTTTCCTGTCTCCTCAGTTCCTCTCCCCCAGATAGACCCCCACACGGCTCTCCAGATGGTCGATTACCATGTCCTCTGTAATGGCGCCAGAGAAATACTGCTCCAGTTCTTCGAACATAATGCTCCTTAGTTCCACCGGGAAATATTTCAACGGCCTGGCTGTGGCAATCATATCCAGCAGGGTCTTCCTGTCCCGTTCTATATCCAGGTCATCCCCAAGGGTGATGCCATCGAAGCCTGCCACATGAACCATTGTATCTGCATTCATGGCAGCAATCTGCTCCTCCAGCACATCCCTGCGCACACTCAGGCCAAAGTTCAAATCCTTCGCGGCCTGGGACTGTCCCTCATAGGAGAGACACAGACTGATAAAAGCAGCCGCCACTTCCTTCTCCTGCTCTGTGGCCGTCCTGCGGACCGCCAGGGGGCTGCCGCCGCTCTCCAGAAAATGGGTGGCTCCATCCTTCAGTCTTCTTTCTTTTCATACCAAACGTCATACCTCCATTGAATATAAAGCCATAGATCTTCCATTGTCATAATCCAGGATGTCCACGATTTTATAGCCAGCGTCCAGATAAATCTCCTTCACCACTTCTTCATCCAGTCCTGTGTCCAGACGTATATACCGGATGCCACGCTTGCGGCACTCTGACTTGATTGCCTCTGTGACAAGCTTTGTCATACCCATCCCGGCAAAGTTGCGGCGCACACAGAATTTATGTAAATAAGCGGCTTCATATTTTTGTGCATTGGGCCAGTAGTCTGCATCTGTCCATTGGAGAATAAAGGCACAGGCAATTTCGCCGTCAATCGTTCCAATGCAGAAATTCTCCGGTTGCGCATCAAGTGTAATCAGTTCTTCCATTGTCAGCCATTCATCGGGCCAAACCCGGTATCCTTGTTCCCGTCCCCAGGCTGCAACCTCGCGCATCACTGAAATTGCGGTTTTCACTTCACCAAAACGAATCTCTAATTTGTTCATTTCCCTTGTCCCCATACAGCAACAAATACCCGGCATACTTCATCCACATACTTCTTTTGAGGCTCTATTAAAATAATTTCATCCATCCCGGTACCTCCGTAAATTCTGTTTTTATATACCCGAATTATAAAGCATATGCCTACCTCCTGCAATTCCTATTTATAGCAGCGTGGCAGAAGTAAGATTGCATGTTACTGTTCACTCAATACTGCCGCCAGGTGTTTTCACGTGTTCTTTGCGTGGCAAACCAGGAGACTGCGTACGCGAAGTCGCTGTTCTTGCGATTTCTGCTCATCTGTTGCTGTGAACGGAGTGAACAGCAACACTTTTCCGACTTTGCAGTTCAAAGCAACGTGATGCACATGAAAAGTAACAAGCAAGCAGACAGAAAACCCGAAGGATTTTAAAAGACTATTGAGAAAAACTCTTTTTCAGCGTATACTATTATCAGTGGAAGAAAGGAATTTTTATCATGGGAAAAATAGATACTATAACCAAAGAATATATGGAGAACCCGATAGTCTTTGCGGACGCATTTAACCAGTTTTTATACCATGGGGATCAGAAAATCGACTCTGCTCAGCTGACGGAATTAGATACAACGGAAATTGTAATTCCATACGGGTCCAACGGTGCCGGTGTGCCGGAGCAGAAATATTGAGATGTGCTGAAACTTCTGTATGCCATGACGGACGGCAGGACGGCATACTGCGTTGTGGGAATCGAGAACCAGGCAGAAATCCATTATGCCCTTCCAGTCAAAAACGGTATTTATGATTTCCTCCAGCTGTCCCACCAGGTCAGTAAGGCCGCCAATGCCCATAGGCATGCCATGAAAGAGAAGAAATCGGAACGCTCAGATAATCCGCAAGAAAAAGAGGCTCCAACAGATGGTGAATTTCTAAGTGGCTTTTGGAAGACAGATCGCCTTATCCCTGTGATCACCCTTGTAATATATTTCGGATCAGACAGCTGGGATGCACCACTCTCCCTAAAAGAAATGTATTCCAACACTGACAGCGCAATTTTAGCACATGCGCCGGACTACCACGTGAATCTGATCGCACCAAAGGAGATGTCGGATGATGAAATCAATGAATTCCACTCAAACCTGCGAGAAGTAATGCTATACATTAAGTATTCTAAAGATAAACAAACTCTGAATGAGGTCGTAGCAGAAGACATAAAATTTCAAAGCATGGAAAGACAGGCAGCTGAATTAATAAATGTTGTTACGGGATCCAAGTTGAAATATCCCGAAGGGAAAGGAGAGGTGAATATGTGTCTGGCGATTCAACAAATGCGAGAAGAAAGCAAAATAGAAGGTGCGGTAGAGACATATAAAGATTTAGGCATCTCTTTGGCAGAGACAATAAAACGGATCGCAGAGAGGTTTCAGTTGACTGAAAATGAATCCAGCGAAATGGTAAAACAATATTGGAGGGGTTGACAAACCTGGGGGTATCCCCTCTTTCTTTTATTCAACAAGATCAATCTTCTGTCTTTCACACCATTGCTTCGATTATGTCTTTTATTTTTACTTTCACCTTTATACCCCAAGCCCGCTTCAGTGGGCATACCAGTCAAAATTTGAAAGTTTACTTTCAAACTTACAGACATCCCGCTTCAGCGGCACAAACAATGGATGAAGAACTCTGCTCTTGCGTTCTTTACGTGTGAGATAGGCGCTCTTTGGCGCCGTAGAAGTTCTTAGCGTACGCATTTTGAACGCTTAGAACTTCTTCTCACACTTATACCTCCTGCCCGCTTAAAGAGGGGTGTTTATACACCCTCTTGCGGACGTATCAATCAATATCTGCCCTCTAATGGCAGACCGCCAGATCTGACACTCAATAATTTTGCTGCGATAGAGCTATTTATTTCCTTATTTGTATCTAGATAATGCAAAATAATCTGTCTTTGACGAATTTCTGCCAGTTCAGCTTGCACTTCGCTTTGCTGTTCTGTCTCTATATATAGCCAGAATTTCATCACTGCTTATAGTTCCTCTCCCCCAGATACACCCCCACACGGCTCTCCAGATGGTCGATTACCATGTCCTGTGAGATGGCACCAGAGAAATACTGCTCCAGTTCTTCGAACATAATGCTCCTCAGTTCCACCGGGAAATATTTCAATGGCCTGGCTGTGGCAACCATATCCAGCAGGGTCTTCCTGTCCCGTTCTATATCCAGGTCGTTCCCAAGGGTGATGCCATCGAAACCCGATACATAAACCATCGTATCCTCATTCATGGCGGCAATCTGCTCCTCCAGCACATCCCTGCGCACGCTCAGGCCAAAGTTCAAATCCTTCGCGGCCTGGGACTGTCCCTCATAGGAGAGACACAGACTGATGAATGCAAACGCCACCTCCTTCTCCTCCTGGGTAGCCGTCCTGCGGACCGCCAGTGGGCTGCCGCCGCTCTCCAGGAAATGGGTGGATCCATCTTTCGTGGGATACCCGATATAATTGGCATCCTGGCCGTAGCAGACACGATACAGAGCCAGATCCTCCGGCTTGTTGATATTCAATTCATTGCAGAGCACCTTCCCCTCCAGCAGGGAGCGGCCAGGGCTGACCCCTTCCTCCCTGACACAATATCTCTTAGCCAGTTCCAGGACCCTGCGGAATTCCCTGCTATCAAAATCCGTTGTGCCCGTTTCCCCATCCAGGAAATACGCATCCTCTAACCCATGGCTGAGAATGCTCATGATGAAGTAGCCCCCGTAGTCTCCGCCATAAAAGTTAAAAATGGCTTCCAGCTCAGGCCTGTCCTCTATACACTGTAAAAATGCAGCATAATCCCAGTCCTTCAGATCCGGATCCCCTGTAACCAGGGTCCGCAGCCTAAAGTCCGTCACAATGCCATACAGAGTTCCATTGATCTTCCCCATCTCCAGGACAGATGTCTGTAATTCTTCCATCATACCCGATTGCTCCATAATGGTATCCAGAGGCTCCCACAGCTTTTCCTGTTCCTCAAAGCCTGTGAGCCTAGTATCCAGCAATACCGGGCCATTTCCTGCGATCAGCTCTGTCAGCAGTGCAGTCTGCTCATAGTCACTCTTCAGTGTAATATGATAGCCTGGATACTGTTTGTTAAATGCCACCACAAGCGGCTGGTAGGACGACATTCTCATGGGAGATACTGCCATTGTAATCTCACAGATCTCCACCTCTTCGGTGGTAGGCTCCAGACGAAGATAATGATACTTTTCAGCGTCCTTGTAAAGGAGAGAAATCTTCCCTTCTTCGTCTGCCTGTATGGCAGGTACTTCCTGCACTGCAATCCCATGATCGATCCACCGGTAAAGAAGCTCCGGATTCTTTCCAGACAGTCCACTGTGGTATACGCCCTCCGGATCCGCGTACAGCAAGGTATTTTCGTCAAGAAGCGTAAGACAATAGACATCCTCTTCGGGAGCGGCCAGCAACACCGGCCTGCCAGTCTCTGCATCCATATACTGCAGGGACATCTGTAGGCTTGCCCCTATGCCATTTCCATTTGTTGTCCAGAAAGCCACACGGCCGTCATACAGGGGAACCAGTCCTCCTATATTGCCCTCTTCCATGACATATTCCACCAGGATCTCCCCATCCTTAGAGACCAGCAGATACTGCCACGCCTCCTGTGTATGCCGCACCAGATGCACCACCCCGGAATGATCCACCGCAAAACAGGAAAGACTCATGATCACCTGGGAGAAGTCGCTTTCCCCTGGGAAATTCAAGGGAAACTCTCCCAACGGCTCATGGTTCCCGTCTCTCTCCATCAGAAAGTACCGATACTCCTCACCCTCCAGGGTCTCTGCCTCAAAGGTTACATAATGATCCAGGCCTGCTACCGGTCCTACGTCCCAGACCTGGTTCTCCCGGTCAAACCTTTGCGAAACCTTCTGACCCTCCACAGTCACACAGGAAAGCTCGTCCCAGCATTCCTCCACATTTTCAAAGAGATGCTTCTTAAAATAATATGCCCCGGTATCCCCCAGGAATATCCTGCTTCCTCCCCCTGCCAGGGCATTGGCCGGAGCTTCTACCTGTAGCGGCCTGCGGACTACCGCAGAATAGGCATCCAGGGAATTGTCCTGCCTGCCAGGATTCTTGTCATCCCCTGCGCCCTGGGGGTTCCCGGTTCCTTCTGTGCCGTCCGTCCTGTCATAGTTCTGTGTTTCTTTTGTGCCGCACCCGCCAAGGGCCAGGACAAAGATAACTGTCAATAAAATATAGCTGATTGTCTTCTTCATGGAATCTATTTCGTCCTTTTGTTTAGTTATGTTTAACGCTATGTATAGTTCCAGTTAAATGTTCATGCTGGCTACCTTCTTGCCTGGTACCGCAATAATTACAGGAGTACTCACAGTACTTAAAATAATACGCGATTTGGCAATCATTTCTGTAAATCGGATTGTTTTGATTGTCGTATCCATATAAATACTGATGTGTCCCGCCCACCTTTAATTGTCCTGCACCTGTATCTGCATGAGATCCAAAATGATGTACCCCATCTGAAGAACCACTGCATACAGCCGCAGATACAAGCATCGAATTACACATAAAAATCAACAAGGTTACGCAAAGTGCAGAAAGTGTTTTTGTCATAGGTTTCTTCATTATTCATTCCTACTTTTGTTTTTGCCGCCATTTTTTGTTTTAGACTTTTAGATTCCATTTTATCAAGCTATACTTAATTGGTTTATGGTATTTGAAATATCACCATATATGCAATACCTTCTTGCGGCACATATTTATTATACATCCTAACATTAAGTTTGTCAACTCTCTCTCGCATATTTCAATCGCTTTACACATTAAAATTGTGTTTTCATATCTATTATTTTTTAGCGCATAAATATGCAACCATAAATACGGCAGATATAAAAACCAATTATTATATGTTATAGGGCACAGTCAAAGACCCCGCTGCAAGCAACGGGGCATCAAATTTGTAGCGCTGCAGAGCAGCGGGGTATTTG
>CAJUGH010000021.1 GCA_910586215.1 uncultured Acetatifactor sp.
CTATTGTCACACATTTTCCCCCCGCAGTCGAGGTACGCACTATCTACCGGTTACTTTATCGGGGGATAATTAGAAATAATGTTCCGCTTGAATGAAAATCACGATTTAAATCTGAAGAATTACTGTTTTAAAATATAGGCATGTAGTGCACAATAAAATTTAAAAGAAAAGCAATAAATAACTACATAAAAACGATATTTTTCATAGCGTATAAATAAAAGAAAATAGAAACGGAATTTGGCTATGGCGATTATAAAGCAGGAAAACGATTAATTAAGTGCGTTCGCTAAATATTGTAAATTATATAGAATGAAGGGTAAATGCCCCCAATCCCTCGGCTATGCTGGAGAGAATAGAATAAGTGGAAGCGGTAAGGATATCATAAAAAAGTCCCCTGTGATAGTTGGCAAATAAATTTGCCAATAAATAAGGTGCCACAAGCCAAATTTAGAAAACAGGAGGCATTAAAAATGGACAAGAAAAGTTTATCCACGAAATTGTTTTATGCGGACAAAAATACTGTTCGGTAAGGCACCGCTACGCCATCGGAAACGAGACCTTGACCTTTAAGCGTAAACAGTAAGGCAGCCATTGAGCACCGAAATAAACTTAATGAAATAGTCTGAATCTCTCAGCAGAGGTGGAGGTGAATTGGAGGACCTGGGGAGAACATAAACGGCCGCACCGACACCACCTATACCTACGGGGTGGACAGGATCAGCAGGGAGCTTTTCAACCAGACGGCGAAGACCTCCTACTACCCGGGTGAAACTTAGATTTTCTTGGGCAGCGTACTGTGATGCCTTAGAAAATCTTTTCACCGGGTGAAGTCTTTCACCCTTTGATCCCAGGGGCAGCGTGGCAGGCCTGGCAGACACCAGGGGCCACCTCACGAAGACCTACCAGTACACCGTCACCGGGGAACTGGTCCACGGCGCGGCCACCTACGAGAACGAGTACACCTACAACGGCGAGTCCTACAACCCTAACATCCACAGCCAGTACCTGCGTGCAAGGTACTACAGCGTGGTGACGGCCAGTTTCCTCACCGAGGACAGCTACCTGGGGAATATCCGGGAACCGCTGACGCTGAACCGGTATAATTACTGTGTGGGCAGTTACCTAAATTATGTGGATCCAAGTGGGAACATGGGGGTACGTGTTTTAAATCAACTATATAATGAGTATAGTGCAGGATTAATATCAGATGAAATGTTGACAAAAATGGTTATAGGGCTAAATGGATTTGGTATAGATACAGCTATGCATGAATTGGCACAAATCCATGCAGCCACTTCTATTGGTGGAATGATATATTTGGAACAAAAAGTTAAGGAAATTGCAGAATTGGCATTTATTGAAAAATGTTTGATAGGGAATAAGGAGATTGATATAGCACAATATACAGCGAGGGGTATTTATGTATGGGAGGTTGCTTCAATTGGACAATCTCTTAGGAAAAAGAAGAAACAAATAGATGCGTATATTAAAGCAACAGCCCCCTTGACACAGGCAGGATATCGTATAAATGCAGTTGAGGATATTCATATAATTAAGGATTACTATATGATGGTGTATAGTGATTTATTAAGTGCAAAGGGAGAAATCATAAGATATTCGTTTTACAAGAAAACAAAGGAAGGGGATAAAAAAGAAGTAAAACTGAAGGAAGTAAAAGCGGAAATTCAACTGGCCATATATCAAGGTGAATATAAAGATATAGGATATGTAATACCTACTATATTTGGTGATATAAAGATTTGCCCGTCCGATCCGAGCAGGTTATTCGAGCACCACTCTATTCCTGTGTGGTGGCCGATACCAATTCCCCTGCCTATATCACTACTTTAGTACTAAGCATCCGAAGTTTATATGCATATTTATGGGGATGATTTTTCGAGAGTGCAGGTTAAAAAGCATTTGGAGGTTTATGCTGACTATTTTTAACCTGTACGATCGGAAAATGAACAATATATTCATACAAGTGGAAAATTATCGCAGGTGCCATCTTACATATGTCCGGATTATGCAGAGGGGACAGGATTCCTCCAAGAGGAAATAGAGGTTGAAATGCAGGCTGCTGCTTTCAAGGAAAAGGTATTTCTGGTATGGGTTCATGATTCTATTAGTTATTTTCGCAGAAAGGCGGTATATAATTATGGAAAAATACACAATGGGAAAAGTGTGCCTGGAAGAATATACATCAGAAGGCGCACACCCCTTCCTAGTCGTGGACAGGGCGCATCAGAAAAAAGTCTATTATATAGACCGGGAAAAGAAGTTAAGCTGTCATGGGGTAGATAAAGACGGGTGGCTGGTACATGGAACAGACCATGATTATATAAAGATAGAAACCTGGGGTAAAAAAACATTGCTTACAGGTTTAGGGGGAAAGAGACAGCTACTCATAGAAAATGAACTGGGAATAGGGGAAAATGTTGCCAGACAGACAGCAGTCCTATCGGCAGATTTCTTTTTCTGCGGAAATGCCATATATTCCTTGGCAGACTGTTCCAGGGTGCTGGATCTCGGATGGGAAGAATACAGGGATGTCCTTATTATACTGGAGCCAGAGGAACATATTAGGGTACTGATCCTGGCAGAGCCTGGATGGTGCTGCCGATTCTGGTATTACGTTACGGTGGACATAGAAAAGCTATGTGTGCTGTCCACGGACAGGAAGGCTGTTGTGGCAAGTTCCCAGATTATTAGGAAGGTTTCAGAGAACCTGTACATGGAAGCAGACCGTGGGACGGGGACAACCTTCTATTTTTATGACAGCAATGGAAAGCTGCAGTATAAACCCTGTATCTATGAGCCGATTGACATGTGGGAGATAGACGGGAACGAGAAAAAGCTATATGTCTTTTTGGAGAACAGGGAGTGCCTGGAGATAGACTGCCAGGGAAAGCAGGAACCGGCCAGGAGAACCTTGCCATCCATATACAGGAGGAACTGGGTAGTAGAGGCAATTGTATCTGGGAAGGCCTATTTCGTATTGGGAAAAAAGACATTGAAGTGCATGGACCTGCGTACTGGAAACGAGGAGAGGATGAAGTTCAGCAAGCCAATTGACAGGGTATTCCTTCAGGATGGGTGCCTTTTTGTGAAGACTTTGGAAGAGCCAGATTTTGCCGTGCCGGGACATAAACTAGTAGAGGAAGGGGAGTGTGAGATATTCCGAATAGTATGAGGCGCTTTAAAAGGGCTGGATTAATAGCCTATGTAAAAACAGAATATATGTTTTGATTCCCGCGGGCAATGATCCTTAGCGCCAGTGGCGCTTGTTTAGGACAGACCGAAGCGAAGCAGAGACCCAAGCGGCTGTGAAGCAGACATTTGGCGAATGCTGCGCGGGATGTGTAGTGCTAGTGGCACATGCCCAGCACCGACCAAAGCGGAGAACACATACCCTGTCAGCTTGCTACGGGGTTGTTGACTGCGGATCCAGATGATGCTGAATAAAGGATATACAGTCATGGGAAAGGAAATGACATACGGTCATATAGAACTATGAATCAGAATATTCAATACAGAAATAAAAAGAACACACATGTTCCTAAAGCAGCTAAAAGGGTTTTTAGAAATCTATCCAGATGGAGTATCCAGACGGTCCTGTTTTCCTTGATACCGCTGGCCCTGTATTTGCTGGTGCATTGGATGTTCCAGATAAAAGAGGACATGTCCCATCGCTGCATCTCTGAAATAAGTACGTTTACTTTAGTGATTTCTTCATCAACGGCAATGGAACTGGCGAAAAAGAAATATAAAGATTCTGGCATCAAAGAAATTGTTTTCCCGGCATTTCTGGTACTATTGATTATATTTGTTGCGATCTACGGGGTAATATCATTCAGCTTTGAAATAAACGTCCCGATAAAACAGGAAGTCTTAGATAATATGTATCTGGCAGTGTTGGTGATTGGCGTGGTTCATTTCGTGATTGCTCTTCTACTACAGGTTATTGGGGGAATACAGGGTGATTAGGCTTATTAGTATTGTTTTATGGATTGTAATTATGCTTGGAACGGTGGCAATCGGGTATTTGACAGTAAGGCTGGTTAGTCTGGTGAAGGCACAAAAAGAAAAGGAAATGCCAGGCCATACAGACAGAATTGTGGACGTGACTTTCCACACGTTGAAAGATTTAACGGGGAATGGGAATGATTTCACAAGAGATAGCAGAGGGGAAGAAACGATACTTCTTGACCTGGGGGCAACAGCGGGGCACCCGTTTGCCAGGCTGTGTTTTCAAAAGTATATGGGGCAACCGACCAGGATTGTGGAATTTCTGGTAAAGGAGATAACTACAATCGGTAGGGATATAAATGCGGATATTATGATAGATGATAAGACCATATCCAGGCAGCATGCAGTATTATTGTGGGAGAACCATATGCTCTGGATTGAGGATCCGAATTCTGAGAATGGGATAATCCTTAACGGAATGAGGATCCTGCCTAAAATGAAAGTTCCTGTTCTGGATGGGGCAGTCATAGCGCTGGGAAGTACTTCCTTTTCTGTGGAACTAATCCAGGATGAAACAGGGGAGCCGTTATGAGCAGGTGGTTATCCAGGACAGAAGAATTGCCTCCAGGTACAATGCTCCATGGCCGATATGAGATAAGGTACGTTGTTGGATCTGGGGGCATGGGAATTGTATACCGCACCTGGGATACGGTACAGGGAACAGATACTGCGGTTAAGGAACTTTATCCGGAGACCTGCTGTAAGCGTGGCATAGACGGGAAAAACGTGGAACTCTTTTCGAAAAATGCCATTTTGCAGTACCAGGATTGGAAGAAGCATTTTCTGCTGGAGGCTGATACGATGTCCGGCTTTTCCGACTGTCCGAACCTGCTTGCATCCACGGATTTCTTTGAGGAGAACAATACCTATTATTATGTGGCAGAAATACTGGACGGAATGGCCTTGAATGCATATCTGGACAGCCGGGAGAAGCCCCTGGCCCAGGAGGAGGCATCCCATATAGCGGTAAATGTCATGGATGCCCTGGCATACCTGCACAAACGGAGGTTGATTCACAGGGATATTTGCTGTAACAATATTTATCTTATGACGTCAGGAACCATAAAGGTGATTGACTATGGGGCCATGGTAGATATGGATGGACAGGATAGGCCTTCTATTATTCTTCGCCCAGGATATGCGCCTCCGGAACAATATACAAGTAATAGTGAACTAGGATCCTGGACGGACGTATATGCAGCCGGGGCTGTTTTGTATGAGATGGTTACTAAAAGCAAAGTTTATGAATCTGTAAAGCGTCTGGAGGAAGACATGCTGGTACCACCAGTAATGGCCAATAGTCAGCTCACAGTTCAATTCAGTAATATTATCATGAAGGCTCTTTCACTGGATAGCAGAAAGCGTTTCCAGACAGCAGAAGAGTTCAAGGAGAGCCTGGAAAGAAGTGTGGAAAAGAAAAACGAAGAAGTTTTTGATAAGCAGGCAGGGAAACGGAAAGTAAAGCGGGTTATATGCCTGCTTGTGGGTCTTGTGGGACTGGTCCTTGGCTGCATTGTAGGACTGGTGCTGGTAAATGGGTAGTATTTGGAAAGGGTACAGAATGTGAAGGCCTGGTATGATTATTTGATATGTATACATAATTAGCTGGCATGAATAAGGTTTGGGTGAAAGCTTACAAATTAAGGAAGCAGGTAAAAAATGATGAAGAGAATAGTATGTTGATGCCCGTCAACTTGCTGCGGGGTGCCGACTTGGGGTGAGATGAATTTCTACATATAAAGCTGGCACTGTCGGTAGGATAGGGGGATGAAAGATAGTAAAGTTTTGCCCCTGCTTAATGATTAGTATCCGGGGACACGAGGATATTCCGTATGTACTCTGATTACCGAGGGGGGACAAAGGAATATCTGAAGATTGTAAGGGAAAGAGGAAAGGGGATTACGTATTACTGTAATGGGACTGGAAATGGTTTTATGCAGGTTGAATTTGGGGTTGATTTATACCGATACGGGTATGATTTTATACCTTCCGTAATACCGTTTGGTATCGACTTGCCGAAAGAACAATAAAGCATTGTGCAGTTCGTTTAAATCTATCCGTAGATTTCCAAAAACACGGGCCTGCAGAAGCGGGTCTGCATCCAGATACACCGAAAAAATGATCAGGAGGAAGGCGATGATAGAGGTAAGTTATTTACACACAATAGTGTTAAGCGGATACTGGACAGAAGAACATTGGCAGTCCTGGGCAGATGAACTGATATTACACAACAGTGAACTGGAGTACTGGGTTTATGATGTGGCATTTGCAAAGGACAAGGACGAACTGCTCCTGGCCATTGCCCAGGTACAGGTGGTATTTGATGAGGAAACCAGCTATTCAGAACAGGATGTAATCGTTGGATACTATTATATGATGTACCTGGAAGGACGGATGGGCTTAGAGGAACTGCTGTATAGGCTTAGTGATGAAGATGATGATTCTAATGGATATCAAGGAAGAGGTTCTCAAAAAACAAGAGATATAATAGACAGGGCAAAAGGAGGGAAGAATCTGGAGGAACTGAATGCTTTATTAACACCGTTCGTTAAGCCGGCAAAAGAACAATTATATAAGCTGACACATTATCTGATGAATGATAATTGAGACAGGGTATCCATACAATAGGCTGGGCTGGGCAAGGCAAGGCCTTGAAAAGTGACAAAATGGGTTTCTGTTCACAGGTGCCACCGCGAGGTGTTGTTACGCGCTTTATGCGTGACAAACCCGAGACAACCTGCGCCAAAACGCCTGTATTTAGTGTTTTGTGTGCATATGTTGCTGTGAACGGAGTAAATAGTAACAAGTGGATGAGGAAAAGAGTAGACGCAAAGAAACGCGATTGAAAAAGAAGGGCATCCATGGTATGATATTTATAGTGGAAAAGAATATATATCAACGGTGCAGCATAGGATAGGGGGTGAAAGCCTTGGGCTATAAAGATACTGTCACGACAAAATACATGGGGCAGAACCATATCTTTGCCGATGTGTTTAACTATTTTATATATGGCGGCGAGCAGGTCATAGACCCGGACAGTCTGGAGGAGCTGGACACCCGTGAGGTGGACGTCCCCTATGGAGGAAAGGACGGGGCCGGACAGCCAGTGCAGAGGACAAGGGACGTGATAAAGTCGTTGGTAGCCATGATGGACAGGCACACGGCATACTTGATCCTGGCAGTGGAGGCGCAGTCACATATCCACCATGCAATGCCGGTAAAGAACATGGTATATGATGCGCTCCAGTATGCAAAGCAGGTGTCCAGTGCAGCGGCATCCCATAAGCGTTCGGGCGATTACAAGGGGGCCGATGGGGAGGAGTACCTGTCCGGGTTCATGAAGCAGGACAGGCTCCTGCCTGTAGTGACCCTGGTGGTCTTTTTTGATGCCAGGGAATGGGACGGACCCATGTCCCTTCATGAGATGTTCGGGGAGCAGGATACCAGGATTCTTGCGTTGGTGCCGGACTATAAGATCAACCTGGTTGCCCCGGCAACCATAAAGGACAGCGACTTTGATAAATTCCAGACATCCCTGAAAGAAGTGCTGTCATTCATCAAGTATTCGCAGGATGCCGACAGGCTTGGGGAAGTCGTGGAGGCAGACGAAGGGTTCCGGCATCTGGGGCGGGCAGAGGTTGACGTGCTGAACGCTTGTGTAGGCGCAAAGATAGAGATGGAAAAAGGCGAGGAGGCGATTAATGTGTGTTTGGCCATAGAGGAAATGAAACGTAGGGCAGCGGAGAAAGCAGCAGCAGAAGCAGCAGCAGAAGCAGCAGAGAAAGATCGGATTGCAGCGGAGAAAGACAGGATGTCCACTTTGGTGAAAAACATCAAAAATCTGGTGGAAAAGGCCGGATGGACGGTTGAGTATTCCATGGATGTACTGGATGTCTCCGAGGGGGACAGGAAGAAGATCCAGCCGCTTATCAGATGAGCATGTATTTTGGAATGCAGGTTATTTATGTCACTCAGAAGTTATGCTCAGCCTATGTCTATTTGCAAAATCGTCCTTTCGGTACTCTTCGGCTTATGCAGTCTTTTTTTTCATAGACGGGCATTCCCTCAGTGAAAAGTAGCGGCTGAACTTTGACAGAAAAATGAAATAAACGGGAAGCCAGCCAGATATTAGGGAAAGGTATTCTGGCTGGCTTTTTTAGGAGCCTGCGGCAATGCCTACAACCGCAACCTGCAGATGGCGGCCACCTATGACGGGGACGGCAACCGGGTCTACCAGGTGAACTACAACCCGGAGAAGGACGAAGATTTCACCTGCTACTATGGCTCCCGCAACAACTGCGACTATGACGGCACCGGCATCCGGCTGAGGGCAGGGGGCGAGGTCAGCCCCACGGAGGAGGAACCGATCCGTCTCATCGCCCCCGCAGGCGCAGTGCTGGACAGCAGGTATGAACTCATCGAGTACGTCAATGACGTGAACCGGGAATACGTGGAAGTGCTGGTGGAGTAGAACGGGGGCGGCCACACCGGCGCCACCCACGGCCTGCCGGACGGTGTCCGGCACATAGACACTGGCAAAAGTGTCTCAGAAAATATAAGGGGGGATCTTCAATCTTTCCGGAATCTTCTGAAAATAGATGAAAAATCCCCCTTGACTTTGACACGGTGTTATCCTCTATACTGGCAGACAAGGAAAGGAGAGCTGCCATGGAAAATCTAACCATCAGCCAGGTATCCCGAATGTATGATGTTACCCCGCGGATGCTCAGGCATTACGAGAAGCTGGGCTTGATCAAGGCCGGACGACGCCAGGACTACGCCTATCGGATGTACGATGAGGAAGCAGTCCGGCGTCTGCAGCAGATCATTGTACTCAGAAAACTGCGGCTTTCTCTGAAAGAAATAGCCATCCTCCTTGGGGATACGGAGCAGGGCGAATCCCTGCGGCTATTGCAGGGCAGGCTGGCAGAGTTGGACGATGAAATCGAGTCCCTCACGCTAATCCGCAAGCTCTTAAAACAGCTGGCCGGGCGTCTGGGGGAATGCCGGAGACGGCAGACCCAATTTGATCTGCTGGAGGATGCAGAACTGGCAGAGGTTGCCCGTGTGCTCGCCTTTCCTAAAACAAACATAAAGGAGAATGCGAGTATGGAAGAACTGAACAGAGCCGGAGAAATTCTGGACAGATCCCTGCAGGTAAGGATCCTGCGCCTGCCGCCCTGCACCGTGGCGTCCTACCACTACATCGGGGAGAACCCGGAGGAAGCGGTGGGGGAGGTGATGACCAGGTTCGTGCAGGAAAGCGGGCTATATGAAAAGAAGCCGGATGCAAGAATGTATGGCTTCAACCACCCCAACCCAGGTGTCCTGGAAAACGGGATCCACGGCTATGAGGATTGGGTGACTATTCCGGAGGACATGGAAGTGAAGGCTCCCCTGGAGAAAAAGAAGTTTGCAGGCGGTCTATATGCTGTGATGACCATTCCCTTCCCGGAATTTCAGCTCTGGGAGAATCTGACCAGATGGGTGAATGAAAGTCCGGATTTCCAGCCGGATTACAGCGAACTGGGAGAGGAGATCATGGGCGGCTGCCTGGAGGATCACTTGAACTGGGTGTATGCGGCCCATAACGGGTGGAAGGAAGACGGTCTCCCTGGACAGATCGACTTGATGCTGCCTATTAAGCCCAGGGAGAGGTAAGCTCTTAGGAGACCCTCCCCGGAAGCAAAACGGCAGTCTGCCGGTACCACCGTATTGTGTCGATGATAGTCTGTTCCAGATCCCTGGGGGAATATCCCAGTTCTTTTGTTGCCTTATCATGTGAGAACTTATCGTTGCTCTCAAGGGTATGCAGGGAATAGGCTGTATACAGCGGGCGGCTCTTCTTCCTTTTTGCATGTGCCTGCATAAAAGGCACGGCCATCCTGGCGAACCAGACAGGGAGGACGGGGAGTCTCCTGGCGCTTCTCCAGTGTTTTCTCACCATGGCGAGGACTTCCTTGATCTCATAATGGCGGTTTGACAGGATATAGCATTCGCCGGCCTTTCCCTTCTGGGCCGCCAGCAGACAGCCTTCTGCAACGTCCCGGACATCCACGAAATCATATCCGCCTTTTACACAAGCAGGCAGGGAGCCACTTATATAGTCGGTGATCATCTGGACAAGATGATTCCCGGAGCGGTCATAGGGGCCGATGATTCCTGAGGGATGCAGGATTACCGCGTCCAGGCCTTGGGCTGCTGCATCCATGACCAGTTGGGAAGCCAGGGCTTTTGTCTTTGCATATCCGCCTTCAACGGTTTCCGGGGAGAAGGAATCAATCTCTTTTAAAACGGCATATTTATCTTTTTCAGGTATGGCATGGACGGAACTTACATAAATGAGTCTTTCCACAGAATATTCCTGACAGAGGGAGATAATATTCTGTGTCCCTTTTACATTTACATCGTATAACAGGGGACTGGCAGATGCAGCAATGCTAATGATACCGGCTGTGTGAATGACATAGACTTTCCGGTCTTGTGTGTTCTCAAACAAGGGACGGAGAGAGTCGGCAGAACGTACATCCCCCTTTATATAAGTGACATTGTCATGATTCTGTTCGGGTTCATCAGGGAGGATCAGTCCCCGGATTTCTGCATTTTCTTTTTCCAACAGACGTATCAAGGTGTTTCCGAGATGACCATGGGCACCGGTAATGATATACAGGTTTTTCATAAGCAACCTCCTAATTGAACAATGTGTTGAAATAAGTTGTTAAGTGTATTATAATAAATAAGACGTACAGGTTCAATGGTCAATTTTGGGGAGAAAGTGAGGTTATTGAACAAAAGTACTAAATATTGTCTAGTGGGATCCATCAAAATGGGGGAGGCAGATATGAAGCAGACAGACCATCGCACACGGATAACCAAGATGCTGATCAGAAAGGCATTTACCGAATTGCTGGGCAGAAAACCAATACAAAGTATTACCATTAAGGAATTGTGTGAAAGTGCCGGGATCAACAGAGGGACATTTTATACCCACTATGTGGATATTTATGATCTCCTGGAGAAAATTGAGTATGAAATGAAGTGCGATTTTCAAGATGCATTGAAACCTTTACTGGAATTGAACCCGGAAGACATTACACCACTAAAGATTACCACAGAGATTTTTAAATGCCTGCAGGAAAATGCAGATGTATGTTCCGTCACCCTGGGGCCATTTGGGGATAAGGAATTTGCTGCAGAATTGATCGGAATGGGAAGGGAGGAGTGTGTACAGAGCTATTCAAAGTATTTTTTGAATGCAGACCGGAAACAAATCGAATACTATTATGCTTTCGTAAGCAGTGGCTGTATCGGCCTGCTGGAGAAGTGGCTGGCAGATGGAATGAGCAGCACAGCAGAGGAAATCGCGAAGATGGCTGAAGATATCATGATGTATGGCATTCAGTTCTTACAGAAATAGTATCGAAGTAGATATCTTGTTATAATC
This sequence comes from uncultured Acetatifactor sp., assembly GCA_910586215.1. Lineage (GTDB taxonomy): Bacteria > Bacillota > Clostridia > Lachnospirales > Lachnospiraceae > Acetatifactor. The sequence continues at coordinate 11,474 of CAJUGH010000021.1, forward strand.
GGTTGTAATTTATCTGGCTCCTATGTATAATGGATGTATCTAATGCAGGCAGATGCGAGGAGGACAGAAAATGAAGGAACTGATGGAACTGGTAGAGGAACTGAGCTTTGTCCGGGTAGCCGGAAGTGAGGAAGAGAAGAAGGCAGCGCAGATGATTCTGGGGGAGGTCAACCGCACAGCAGAAGAGGCAGGCCGGGAGGATATCCGGGGAGAGTATATGACCTTCCGGATCCCGGATGCCAAGGTCAGAAAGTGTTCTGTGCAGGCGGCAGGGCGGGAGATTCCCTGTAGGCCTTTCCTGCGTTCCGGTAACATTGACAGGGAGTGTGAACTGGTCTATCTGGACGGGGCATCTGAGATTGATTTTGCCGGGATCGGGAACCTGGAAGGCAAGGCAGTGCTGCTGAACCGGCTCACCGATGAGGAAGTCTACAAGCGTCTGGTAGAACACAAGGCCTCTGCGTTTCTGGTGATGCAGGGCAAGTACTATTTTTCGGAGGAGGAAGCTTCCCTCTATGCAAGAAGGCTGCGGGAGCATTTTACCAGGAACGGGGTGATTCCGGGATTCATGATCCCGGCTGCAGAGGCCCTTTGGCTGGTCAAAGAAGAGGTGGAGAGCGTACATCTGTCTCTAGACCAGGAGGACACGGAGCCGGAGAGCCGGAATATCCTGGCAGTGATTGAAGGAACGGATCTGAAGGAGGAGAGTATCGTGCTCACGGCCCATTATGACTCTGTGCCTGTGGGCACTGGTTCCTGGGACAATGCCACCGGTGCAGTGGCGCTTCTTGGAATCTTCCGGCATTTTGCTTCCCATCCTGTCCGGAGGACCCTGCGCTTTGTCTGGTGTGGCAGCGAGGAACTGGGACTGCTGGGGTCCAAGGCTTATGTGGAACAGAAGGAGGAACTGCTTGATAAGATCGGGTTCTGCTTTAACTTCGATATGTGTGGAACGGCCCTGGGCGCAAATAAGATCTGTGTGACAGGAGCCAAGGAACTGCAGACCTTTGTTGATCAATACTGTAAGATCACAGGGTATTCTGCAGATATAGGGGTGGGTGTCCATTCCAGTGACTCTGCTCCTTTCTGCGATAAGGAGATTCCGGCCCTGGGACTGAGTCGGGAGACCACCACAGCGGAGCTGCATACCATCCATGATCTGCTGCCCGCCCTCAGTGGGAAGGCCATGGACAGGAACGTGGCATTTGCAGTCCGCATGATCGGGGATGTGGCTAATGCGGCCCTGCTCCCTGTGAAGAAGGGCATGCCTGAGGAGACCCGGAAGGAACTGGATAAATATTTCCACCGGGAGGAGAAAGCAGAATAACCAATATTCTACCTCCCAACGGCAATATTCTACATTTACTTTTCTCTGGGACAGGTTTATATTAGGCATTAGGGAGAACAGAATGGAGAAGAGAAGATGGATGTATTGAAATTCGGACTTCGATATTGGAAAAAGTATGCGCTGGGAGGGATTCTCACGAAGGTGATGAGTTGTGTGGCATTGGGGGCAGACCTGATGCTGCCGCTCATCACTTCTATGTTTATCAATTATGTGATGCAGGACAATGAGCCTGCAGGGGACAACATATTTGCCTTTCTGTTAAGTGGAAAGTATGGGGCCATCCATTCCATGGAACTGTTCTGGACCTTGGCCATTCTGTTCGTGGGGCTGATCCTGCTGAAGGAGATTACGGTTTATATCCGGAATATCATCAACCAGAAGCTGGGCATCGGGCTGGAGACAGATCTGCGTGTGGCCACCTTCCACAAGCTGATGGAACTGGACAGCGACACCATATCCCGGTATAACACAGGGGAACTGCTGACTATCCTGAACTCGGATACCATCATGTTCAAGGATCTGTTCGGCCGGATTATCCCGCACATGTTTGATGCCCTGTTTGTGCTGGTGGTGGCCATTATCCTGCTGGCAGGGATCAGCCCCTATCTGCTGATTATTCCCCTGCTGCTGACTCCTTTTTTTGCGATGGCACTGCTGCGGTTCCGCAAGCTGGCCAGGCAGAATTTTACCTTGATCCGGGCCAACAACAGCAGTATGAGCCTGCTGGTCCAGGAAAACATTGAGGCGGTGCGCCTGGTACGCTCTTTTACCAACGAGGGCCTGGAGAAGGAGAAATTCAACGGGGCAAACGAGCAGGTAAAAGAGTCCTATGTGAAGCAGGTGAAACTGTCGTCCTCCTTCGAGGCCGTGTTCGGTCTCATTAGGCAGACGGCTTACATTGGCAGTATTGCAGTGGGGGCTGTCCTGGTGATGAGGGGGTACCTGATGGTGGGTTATCTGGTGGCCTGCGCCGATTATGTGATGAAGATCATGCAGTTTGTGACCCAGATCAACAACTGTATGTTCCAGATGCAGCAACAGCTTGTGTCAGGACGGAAGATGATGGATTTCATGGCCTGCGAGACCAGGATTCCAAGCGGGGAACTGTCTGCCCGTCCCATTGAGAAGGTACATCTGAAGATAGAGCGTGGCACCATGTGTATCCAGGGGAAGACAGTGCTGCGGGACATTACCCTGGATATCCCTTACGGCAAGAAGGTGGGGATCGTGGGCGGGACCGGCTGCGGCAAGAGTGTGTTGCTGGAATCCCTGATCCGGGTCCATGACCTGACAGGGGGCAGCATCACCTTAAATGGCAAGGATATCCGGGAATATGACCTGGATTCCCTAAGGGAGAAATTCTCCTGTGTATTCCAGGATGTGTTCCTCTTCTCCAATACCATAGATTCCAACATTGCATATGCCCAGCCGGATATCGGCAGACAGCAGGTGTACCGGGCGGCCATGCATGCCCAGGCCCATGGCTTTATCCAGCATCTTATGGACGGCTATGACACCATTGTGGGGGAGCGGGGACTGGGGATCTCCGGAGGGCAGAAACAGCGTGTATCCATTGCCAGGGCGCTGCTTCGGGAGGCGCCCATCCTGGTGCTGGATGATTCCACATCGGCCCTGGATGTGAATACGGAGCGGAAGCTGCTTAGGGATATCAAGGAGCATTATCCGGAAAAGACCCTGTTAATCTCTGCCCATCGCATGTCTTCGGTGGTGGACTGTGATGAGATCCTCTACATGCAGGACGGCATGATCCTGGAGCGGGGAAGCTTTGAAGAACTGATGGCCCTGGACGGGCACTTTGCAGCGATCTACCGGATCCAGGAGACCCAGGAGGGTGCGGTGAATTTTGATGCACTGGCAGAGGCAGAGAAGGAAGCGAAAGCGGGCGTGGGAGTGTAGATATGGCCAAGAGGAATACCTATTTTCAAGATGAGGTAATTGAACGGAAGATTGATATCAAGCAGTTGGCCCGGGTGGTCAGGTATGCGTTTCCCTACAGGCAGTTTTTCTTCCTGGTGGCGGCCTTGATGGTACTGGCTTCCCTGCTTGCCATGGTAACGCCCCTGCTGTTGAAGCAGGTCATCAATGTGGCGGTACCCTCGGAAGATTTCAAGCTGCTGGCATTCCTAATTGCGGGTATGGCGGCATTGGCCTTGACGGAAATCGGCATCAATTTTGCCCACCAGCGCATCATGGGAAGGGTGGGACATGACATCATTGCCAATGTGAGGAGGGATGTGTTCTATAAGCTTCAGGAACTGCCCTTTGACTATTTTGATTCCAGACCCAATGGCAAGGTAGTGGTGCGGGTGACGGAATATGTGAATGACCTGGCGAACTTTTTCACCAACCATCTGCTGATGCTTCTGTCTTATGCGGCGAAACTGCTGATTGTCACCTTTTTCATGCTGGGTTTAAGCCCACAACTCACAGGGGTGGTGTATGCCATTGTGCTGCCCATGGTGACGATCATCTTCCTGCTGCGATACTCCATCAGGAAGCTATTCTCTGCCCACAGGGCCAAGGTTTCCAACCGAACGGCTTTCTTGATCGAGACCATCATGGGGGAGAAGATTGTTAAGAGTTACAACCGTAAGGAGAGTAGTGAGAAGATCTACCAGGAGGTACACCAGGCCAGTGTGGACCAGTTCATGAAGATTGTGCACCGGGGGGAACTGAATACGCCCATTGTGGAGACTTTTTGGAATATCGGGACAACAGCCCTCTATGGTACAGCACTGTATCTGATCCTAAATGGCAGTTCCACCATGAATGCGGGAATCGTGGTGGCTTTTACCAGTTATATGACCCAGTTCAGCGGTCCCCTGACCCAGCTGGCCCAGATCATCCAGCAGCTGGCCCAGGTCAGTTCGAACCTGGAGCGTGTCTTCGACACCATTGACTATCCTGTCTCCATCCAGGATCAGGCAGACTGTAAGGAACTGGAACATGTCGAAGGGGCGGTTGATTTCAATGATGTGACCTTTGCCTATGACGAGGGAGTGAACATCCTGGAGCATTTCGATCTGCATGTGAAGCCTGGGGAGACCATTGCCCTGGTAGGCCCCACAGGGGCGGGCAAGACAACGGTGATCAACATGCTGACCCGCTTCTATGATGTGAAAGCAGGAAGTGTTACCATAGATGGAACCAATGTGAAGGAGGTATCCCTGTCTTCCCTGCGCAGGGAAGTGGGTGTGCTGATGCAGGAACCTTTCATCTTCAAAGGAACGATTCTGGAAAACATCCGCTATGGCAGGATAGATGCCACTGACGAGGAGTGTATCGCCGCAGCGAAGACCATTTTCGCGGACGAGTTTATCCAGAAGCTCCCGGACGGATACGGGCATGTGCTGGAGGAGCGGGGCCTGGGGCTTTCCGCAGGGGAGAGGCAGCTTCTGAGCTTTGCCAGGATTATCCTGAAGAATCCTTCTGTGATTATCCTGGATGAGGCTACCAGTTCCATTGACACAGAGACAGAGGCACTGATCCAGCAGGCCCTGGCCGTGATCCTGAAGGAGAAGACAGCGTTCATGGTGGCCCACAGACTATCCACCATCCGCAGTGCAGACCGCATCCTGTATATCTCCAACAAGGGGATTGCGGAGCAGGGCAGCCATGAGGAACTGATGGAGAAGAAGGGGTTGTACTATGCGCTGAACCAGAAGGCGTGAGGAGGCCTTTTCCTATGTTCCATTTCACCCTACTGGATATCCGTCATTAGTTCCAGTACCGTGTCATACCCTTTCTCCACGGCGATCTGCACAGGAGTTCTGCCTTGGTTGTCAGGGCGGTTGTAGTCAGCGCCTTTCCGGATCAGGAAGCGGGCCACGTCAGCGCTGCCGTATAGGAGGCTATAGTGCAGGGCCGTGTTTCCCTGGTTATCTGCCAGGTTCACATCGGCACCAGCCTTGAGCAGTTCCTTGACGGTATCCTTATAACAGATGAGGTCTGTATGGAGCAGCAGGGCAGAGCGGCCACCCTGGTCGGTGGCATTGACATGCACTCCCCTGTCCAGGAACAGGGGGAGCAGTCCTATGACTGTGTTGATGTCCAGGTACTGGAGCAACATCAAGGGTGTCTTTCCGTCCTCCCGGGCCAGGTCCAGATGCTTTAGGGCTTGTAGGATTTCGGCCCGCCTGGCTGGCTCCAGGGACTTACTGTAGGTCGTCTTCCGCAGTGCCACGTGGGCAGGGGTCTCCCCGGCGGCATTCCGCAGGGTGTCGTCTGCGCCTGCTTCCATAAGCAGCTTTACCACATCCCCATGGCCGTGGATACAGGCTTCATGAAGGGGCGTGGTGCCTGCCTCCGCGGGCATGTCTTCCGTCAGGTTGATGTTCACGCCTTTCTCCAGCATGACACGCAACATATCGGTGTGGCCGTGTATGGCAGCCATATGTATGGCGGCCTTGCCGCCCTGGTCAGTCTGTTCCATGGACTCCCGGGAGAAAAGCCTGGCAGCTTCTTCGAAGAAACTGTTATATTTCCGGAATATGGCATTGGGTCTTTCCCTGGAGGCAACCAGGTAGGCTGGGGTACGTCCCTTGATGACGCTGGTATCCATGTCCACTCCCAGGGTCAGCATCCTGCGGATGGCTCCGGTGCCGTAGCTGATGCCCAGACACTCGTCCCGCAGGCAGGTTGCGCTGCCGTGGAAATGGATGGGGGCAGTGAAATCCAATCCTTCCTTCTGACAGATATCCAGCACCCGGCAGGTCTTGTCGGACACCAGGGCATTGTGCAGAATGCCAGTGATATACCCCAGTTCGTCATCATCATCCGGATCTATCTGCCGGATCAGCTTTTCCGTCAGGTACAGTGCCAGAGTGATACCGTCCGGCTCCTCCTCTGAGGCCATGCCAAAAGCATTGCTGGTGATGCGGCTCAGTTCCGACAGGGGCAGGGGCCTGGTGTCCGGGGAGGAGGCCCCGTGGTCTGCCAGAGCCATGCACAGTCCCTCATTGTTCCAGCCTGAGACCTGCTGGAAGGGAGTGGTGCCTTCCCGGTCCGGCACATTTACCAGTTCCGGGCAGTGTGCCATCAGCTGCAGGGCAGCAGTGATATGATTGTTTTTGAGGGCAAGCAGGAGCAAGGTGTTGCCATTATCGTCCACATAGCTGGTATCTGACCTTTTTTCCAGGAAAAGTTCTGTCAAGGTGTAGGAATAGCTGGAATGGCTGGAAGAACAGAGCATACGTGCCAGGGGCGTGAAGCCTTCCTCGTCCTTCTGGTTCACATCTATATCCAGCAGACGGGCAATGGAAGCCCTCTGGGCCATACTTTTGGTGGTACAGGAGTAGGAAGTCGCCAGTTCCGGAATCCTGGCGCCAGCCAGGAAATGGTAGGCATTCCTACCGTGGCTGTCACGGCGGGCAGGGTCGGCCCCCTGGTCCAGCAGGAGCGTGGCCATGGACAGGTTCCCACGGCAGCAGGAGAGCAGGAAGGGGGTGAGGCCGTATCCCTTGTGGTCCGGCTGGTTCACATCCTCCCAGGTGAGGGTGCCCCTCTGGAAGATCTCCTCCAGGATGTCATGGAAATTATGCCACACCAGCAGATGCAGGAGGGTAAGGCCATAGCTGCCCACGGGTGCCAGCAGCATATCCCTGCTGCATGTGGCCAGACAGGCTTCTGCCTCCTGTACGGCTTCGGGCCCCAGAATGTCATACCGGTAGGTGCTGTCTTCAAAGGAATCTTCCCACCAGGGGATAAATTTGCTTCGGTTTACCTGCTGGCTGGATGTGACCAGCAGGTCTGTGAGTTCTTGTAGGTTCATAGGTGTCTCCTTTTTAAGGGTGGATTCAGATTTGTTTTCCTCTATTATAACATGTTTCTGGAAAAATTGGTGTTACTTTTTACGGGGTGGTGCCGCGAAGTATTTTTGTGCGAACTTTGCACATAGAACCCGAAATGGTAAGACACATTGGAAACTTATTGTAACAGTATTTGTAAAACAGAAAAAGTCATGGTATAATTGTTGAGGCAAAGAAAAGGGAATCTGATATCCTGGATTTCTGTATGCGTTAAAACGAATGTTTGCAGCCTTTATACCATAGGGCGAGTGACACGGAATGAGGAGGTTACAATATGCCACAGAGAACGGACATCCATAAAGTGTTGATCATAGGCTCCGGTCCAATCATTATCGGCCAGGCCTGCGAATTCGACTATTCAGGTACCCAGGCCTGTAAGGCACTGAAGAAGCTGGGATATGAGATTGTACTGGTGAATTCCAACCCGGCCACCATCATGACGGATCCGGAGATGGCAGATGTCACCTATATCGAGCCGCTGAACAAGGAGCGGCTGGAGCAGATCATTGCCAAGGAGAGGCCGGATGCGCTGCTGCCCAACCTGGGTGGCCAGTCGGGCTTAAACCTGTGCGCGGAACTGGCAGGCGCAGGGATCCTGGAGAAATACCAGGTGAAGGTCATCGGGGTGCAGGTGGATGCCATAGAGCGGGGAGAGGACCGGATCGAGTTCAAGAAGGCCATGAACGCCTTAGGAATAGAGATGGCCAGGAGTGAAGTGGCCTACACAGTGGAGGATGCCCTGGGGATTGCGGACAGGCTGGGATATCCGGTGGTGCTGCGCCCGGCCTACACCATGGGCGGCGCCGGGGGCGGACTGGTGTATAACCGGGACGAACTGCGCACTGTCTGTGCCAGGGGCCTGCAGGCTTCCCTGGTAGGCCAGGTCCTGGTGGAGGAGTCCATCCTGGGCTGGGAGGAACTGGAACTGGAAGTGGTGCGGGATGCAGACGGCAATATGATCACAGTCTGCTTCATAGAGAATATAGACCCCCTGGGGGTACATACAGGGGATTCCTTCTGTGCAGCTCCCATGCTTACCATTTCAGAGGACCTGCAGAAGAGGCTGCAGGACCAGGCCTACCGGATCGTGGAGTCCGTGCAGGTCATCGGCGGCACCAACGTGCAGTTTGCCCATGACCCTGTCAGTGACCGGATCATTGTTATAGAGATCAATCCCAGGACATCCCGTTCTTCGGCACTGGCTTCCAAGGCCACAGGCTTTCCCATCGCCCTGGTGAGTGCCATGCTGGCAGCGGGGCTGACCTTGAAGGACATCCCCTGTGGGAAATACGGCACGCTGGATCAGTATGTACCGGACGGCGACTATGTGGTGATCAAGTTCGCCCGCTGGGCCTTCGAGAAATTCAAAGGCGTGGAAGATAAGCTGGGCACCCAGATGCGTGCTGTGGGCGAAGTCATGAGCATCGGTAAGAATTACAAGGAGGCGTTCCAGAAGGCCATCCGTTCCCTGGAGACGGGGCGTTATGGCCTGGGGCAGGTCCCGAAGCTGGAGGGGCAGTCCAGACAGCAGCTTCTTAGGATGCTGCTCACCCCTTCCAGCGAACGCCATTTTATCATGTATGAGGCACTGAAGAAGGGTGCCACTGTGGAGGAACTGCACGAGATCACCCATGTGAAAAAATGGTTTATCCAGCAGATGAAGGAACTGGTGGAGGAGGAACTGGCCCTGTCCGGGTGCAGGGGGACGCTTCCCTCGGATGAACAGCTGACAAAGGCCAAAAAGGACGGATTCTCAGATAAGTACCTAAGTATCCTGCTGGGACTTCCGGAGCAGGAGATCCGGGAACGCAGGACCCTTCTGGGAGTGGAGGAAGCCTGGGAGGGCGTCCATGTAAGCGGTACCCAGGACAGTGCCTATTATTATTCCACCTATAATGCCCCGGACAAAAATCCTGTCCGGACGGGCAGGCCCAAGGTCATGATCCTGGGAGGCGGTCCTAACCGCATTGGCCAGGGTATTGAATTCGACTATTGCTGTGTCCATGCCTCCCTGGCATTGAAAAAGCTGGGATTTGAGACCATTATCGTCAACTGTAACCCGGAGACGGTATCCACAGACTATGACACTTCGGACAAGCTGTATTTTGAGCCCTTGACCCTGGAGGATGTGCTGAGCATCTATAAGAAGGAACAGCCTGTAGGGGTCATCGCCCAGTTTGGCGGACAGACCCCCTTGAACCTGGCGGCAGACCTGGAGAAAAACGGCGTGCGGATCCTGGGTACGGCCCCTTCCGTCATTGACCTGGCAGAGGACAGGGATCTGTTCCGGGCCATGATGGACAAGCTTCAGATTCCCATGCCGGAGTCCGGTATGGCCACCACAGTGGAGGAGGCCCTGGAGATCGCCCACAGGATCGGTTATCCTGTGATGGTGCGTCCCTCCTATGTGCTGGGAGGCCGGGGCATGGAAGTGGTGTACCATGACGAGAGCCTTACGGATTACATGAAGGCGGCGGTGGGGGTGACACCGGATCGGCCGATCCTCATTGACCGGTTTCTGAACCATGCCACTGAGTGCGAGGCAGATGCCATCAGTGACGGCACCCATGCCTTTGTGCCTGCAGTGATGGAGCATATTGAACTGGCAGGAATCCATTCGGGGGATTCCGCCTGTATCATTCCTTCCAGGCATATATCGGAAGAAAATGTGGCTACCATCAAGGAGTATACCCGGAAGATTGCCGAGGAGATGCATGTACAGGGTCTCATGAACATGCAGTACGCCATTGAGAACGGCAAGGTGTATGTGCTGGAGGCCAACCCCAGGGCATCCCGTACGGTGCCCCTGGTGTCCAAGGTCTGCAATATCCGCATGGTGCCCCTGGCCACGGAGATCATCACAGCCCAGATCACGGGGAGACCTTCCCCGGTACCCGACCTAAAGGAGCAACAGATTCCCTATTATGGGGTAAAAGAAGCGGTGTTCCCCTTCAATATGTTTCCGGAGGTAGATCCGGTTCTGGGACCGGAGATGCGTTCCACCGGCGAGGTGCTGGGCCTGTCCACGTCCGTGGGAGAAGCCTTTTTCAAGGCCCAGGAGGCTACCCAGACAAAGCTTCCCCTGGGAGGCACGGTGCTGATCAGTGTCAACCGCAGGGACAAGGCGGAGGTGGTGGAAGTGGGGCAGGCTTTCCAGGAGGCAGGGTTCAAGATCCTGGCTACCGGCAGCACCTGTGCCTTGTTGCAGGAAGCAGGCATTGAGGTGACTCTGGTGAAAAAGCTCTATGAGGGCAGGCCCAATCTGCTGGATCTGATCACCAACGGGGAGATTGACTTGATCGTCAATTCGCCTGTGGGGGATGACAGCGAGTATGATGACAGTTATCTCAGAAAGGCGGCTATCAAGGCCAAGATTCCGTATATGACCACGATCGCTGCAGCCAGGGCCACCGCGGAGGGAATCCTCCAGGTGCAGAAGACCGGTGGCGGCGAGGTGCATTCCCTGCAGAAGCTCCATGGACTGATCCAGGACAGGTGATGGCGGGAATCCATGCAGGAAAACAGGGCCTTGCCGCTTAAAGTTACCAGTTCCACAAAAAGGGAAAGGGGAAGCAGCCAGGATGGAGAATAGGGAGCGGGAAAACATACAGCCGGAAGCTGCATTGGAGGAAGCCTATTTGGCAGAGACAATAGAGGCGGCAGAAAGGCAGCTTGCACAGACACGCCAGGCCATGGAAAATCGGGAATCGGAGATAAGGGCAGCGAAAGAGGAGATCCGGGAGAATACGGAACACGGGGTTGGCAGCGGGAACCTAAACAGTGCGGCAGACTTCGAGGCCCTGGTGGAACTGAGCCAGGAGGCAGCCGTGATCACGGACATGGCAGCAGACTATGAGGAGATGCATCGGAAGGCCAGGCGTCTGGAACAGATGATCCAGTCCCCTTATTTTGGCCGGATAGATTTTCTCTTTGAAGGGGAGGAGCTCCCGGAACCTGTCTATATCGGAAGGACATCCCTGATGGAGAAGCGGGCGGCCAGGATCTATGTCTATGACTGGCGTTCCCCCATTGCCAGTGTGTTCTACCGTTTTATGACAGGGGAGGCTTACTATGAGGCTCCTGAGGGCAGGATTACAGGGCGGGTGGAACGGAAGCGCCAGTATGAGATCAAAGACAGCCGTCTGCAGTATTTTTTTGACACGGATGTGAATATCCAGGATGAGATATTGAAGCAGCTTCTGTCCAGGAATACTTCTCCCCAGATGAAGACCATTGTGGAGACCATCCAGAAGGAGCAGGATGTGGTCATACGGAATATGGACAGTGACCTGCTGCTGATCCAGGGGGTGGCTGGCAGCGGCAAGACCTCCATCGCATTGCACCGGGCAGCCTATCTGATGTACCAGGGCCTGCAGTCTGCCCTGGGAGCCAACAATATCCTCATTCTGTCTCCAAATGCCACGTTTGAGCAGTATATTGCAAATGTACTGCCGGAACTGGGGGAGGAACATGTAGTTTCCATGGTGTTCGGGGATATCCTGCATGCTTTTCTGAAGGACTGGGAGATACAGCCCCGGGAGGTGTTCCTGGAAGATGTCATGGGAGGTGGCAGGCGGGGGGCCTATGCCAGGGCTGGCATGGAGGGGAAGACATCGGAGGTGTTCCGGAAGGTACTGGACCAGTTCATTGCAGACATTCCCCGCCAGGAGATCCCCTGCCAGGACATTTCTTATGAGGGAAGGCTGGTGGTCACAGGAGAGGAACTGAGACGGAGACTGTGCCAGCGGCCGGAAGTTCCCCTGGCGATGCGCCTGGCACAACTGAAAGACTGGGTCCTGGAGGAGACCTTCGGAACCGGGAAGGGGAAATATAAGGAGGAGCGGAACCTGGTTCTGCAGGAACTGGAAGCCATGGCCAGTCTGGATGTGTGCGGCCTGTATCGGAAGCTGTGGGCAGAGGACGGGTACTTCCAGGCTATTTGCAGGGCCTGGGCCGGGGTAGACATGGTCGGGATCAGAAGGGATACCCTGGATATGTTGGATACTGGCCGTCTGGGCTATGACGATGCCATAGCAGTCCTCTACCTTCATCTGCGGCTGTACGGCAGCAGCACCTATCGGAATATCCGCCAGGTGATTCTGGACGAGGCCCAGGACTACTATCCCCTGCAGTTCGGGATCCTGAGGATGCTTTTTCCAGGTGCAAAATATACTGTCCTTGGAGACATCAACCAGACACTGGCCAAGCAGGAGGATATATCCTTCTATGGGCAGGTCCAGAAGCTTCTGGGGAAGCAGAAGGTATCCCTGGTGAACCTGGAGAAAAGCTTCCGTTGTACGGAAGAGATCCTGCATTTCAGTCTGCAGTTTGTCAGTCACACACAAAGAATCCAGTGCTTTAACCGTCCGGGAGATCCGGTGGAGGTAGAGGCTGTGGCTGCCCATGGGGCATATCTGGACAGGATTGCCAGTAAGGTACAGGAATGCCGGGATAGGGGCATGGAGACCGTGTGCCTGTTTACCAAGACAGCCCAAGGCGCCAGAAGCCTCTGTACAGGGCTCCAGGCCCGCATGGACCTGGAGTTGGTGGAAGGCAGTGGGGCAGAGCGTATACAGGGGAACCTGCTGATGCCCTCCTATCTGGCCAAAGGATTGGAATTCGATGCCGTGATCCTCTGTGATGCAGATGCAGGGAATTATACCACAAAAGAGGACGGGCAGATCCTGTATGTGGCATGCACCAGGGCGCTGCACCGGCTGGTGGTGCTGTGTGAAGGGGAACTGACACCGCTGCTGGCAGGTGGGATGTGTGACGGTGCAGAGGGGAGTGCCAGTGGGAACTGACACCGCTTAACCTTCAATAATCTGCCATTTGAGCCGATATTTATATCGAATAGGTAAAAAGCGGTCCTTGGAATATCCGGGAATCCTATGAATCCTGGCAGCAGACGATTGACATGGGACGATCCTGGACGCAGTTACCGTTACGCTGTTGGAAACCTGTCTTGCAGGCTGTAAATATTCTGCATTATCAAACTGAATGGGACAGTACATTAGCGGACATATCTAAGAGGAAAGGGAGTAGAACAAAATGGGCAAGGAACTGAGCACAGAAGTAAAACAGGCATTGGAAGACATTTATTACAAGTCCAGGACCGGACGGGGCAAAGAGGCCTTTGCCATGCTGGAGAAGGCTTCTGCCGCAGGGGACGGGGATGCAAGCTGTGTGCTGGCCAGGTGCCTGTGCGGTTACCAGTATGTGTGGAGCGGGCACGGCTTCCCGGAGGACGATGACAGGGCATCAAAGCTGCTGCACAAATCGGTGGAGCAGGGAAGTGCCCTGGGAGTGCTGGTATCCATGCGCTGCGGGGAACTGACCCCTGAGGTGGAGGAGAAGATGCCTTTTGCCAGTCTCCAGGAGGTCTTTGACCAGGCATTGGAACTGGCGGGATCCGGGGATGCCTTCTGCCAGTATGTGGTGGGAAATGTCTATTTCTGGTGGGATTTCCTGCGGATCCAGGGCAAGGACGGCAGCAGCTTTTCCGATCCGGCTGCCTTCCGGGCATATCTGAAGGAGAATATCTCCAAGTGTGAGGACTGGTTCTGGAAAGCTTTCCGGGGTGGTATGTATTTTGCGGCCAACAATTTGAACCGCTATTACACCCAGGGGGATGAGGACATTATCCTGCCCCAGCCTGAGAAGGCAAAGGATCTCTGGAAGATGGGGGCAGAGTACGGGTACCCTGTCCACCAGTCCATCTATGCGGAAGAACTGGAGAAGGCTGGCCGGAAGGAGGAGGCCCTCCACTGGTACAAGGAGGCGGCAGAAGGGGGACATCCCGGTGCCTGGGCCGATGTGGGGCGCTGCTATGCAGAGGGGATAGGTACCCCCAAGGATGAAGCTTATGCGGTGAAGTGCTTCGAGAAGGAGATTCCCTCCGGCAACCTGGATGGCTATAACCGCCTAGGTAAGGCATACCTTCTGGGACTGGGTGTTCCTGTAGACCATGAGAAGGCGTTCCAACTGCTGAACCATGCCTATGAGAAGGGCAGCCGCTGGGGAGTGTTCTACCTGGCAAAATGTCATTTCTATGGATGGGGCACTCCCCAGGATCATGGGAAGGCCCTTCGGTTCCTGGACCAGGTAAACTGGAACTACTGGGAGGCTGACTACTTGAGGGGGCTGATCTGCCTCCAGGGGATAGGGACACGGGAAGACATTGCCATGGGGGTAGCCTACCTGCAGAAGGCAGGAGACCATCCGGAGGTGAAGGAAGAACTGCGGAAATATAAGAAGACACTTTTCGGGAAATGGGTGCGGCGTTAGTGTGAAGGAAATCACTAAGCTCGAAAAAGACCTTGCTAAGTGATTTCAAGCTTCACACAGAAGAACGCAAGGACAGCGTTCTTCCCGGAATCGAAGATTCCGTGGGATTGGTTTGTGCCAGCTTTGCTGGCATGACGGGAAGTGTGAACGGAGTGAAGATTTTCTAAGGCATAGGACGCCACCTAAAGCGCCAAAACGCATTTTCTTTGCATTTTGTGTGCATCAGCGTAACGGTTCAGTGCCCTGTCTGAACTGTTACGATTAGTGCCATAAGGGGACAACTGGTTCGGAAGGGAAAGGAGGGTATCTTCCATGTATGCCAAGGCAGGAATCCTATCTGATACACATGGTCTTCTGCGCCCGGAGGTGGTGGAGCAGCTAAGGGACTGCAGTCTTATCCTCCACGGTGGGGATATCGGCGGGCATGAGATTCTGGACCGGCTGGTCCGGCTGGCGCCGGTCCGGGCCGTTAGGGGGAACAATGACGGCAAATGGATCGGGAAACTGCCCCTCACGGATACCGTGGACTTCCATGGGGTACGGATCCTTCTGTGCCACAGGAGGAAGGATATTCCGGCCATACAGCCACGGGATGGCGTGCAACTGGTGGTGTATGGACATTCCCACAGATATGCCGATACCTATGAACAGGGAATCCGCTTCTGTAATCCGGGAAGCTGCGGCCCAAGGCGGTTCCATCTGGACATCTCCATGGCCATCCTGGAAGTGCCACAGGAAGGCTCTTTCCAGATCCGGCAGGTCCTGCTCTCCCAGGGGGACGAAAACAGAAAGATCCCGGATTCGGAGACAGACAGGGAACAGATGGTGCGCACCGTTGTCAAAGGGATCCATAAGGGACTGACCACAGAGGGGATCGCAGGGAGTTACCACATTTCCCTGGCGCTTACGGAGGAAATCAGCCGGATGTACCTGACCCATCCGGGGATTGACGTGGATGGGATACTGAACCGGTTAAGGGGCTGAGGGGAAATGGGTTCGCCTTGAAATTACTTGGATTTTCTGTATTTCTGGTTCCTGCTGTTCGGCTTATTGGGAATCGTGCGCTCAATGAAACGCTGCTCCAGGGCGGGATTCAGATAATTCCTGCGGAAAGTCGGTCTGTGCGAAAGTCCGAGCCGTTCCATAAGTTCTGTAGCCGATAGTGTCTCATCACCGAGAGCGGAGAGAAGCCGCTCGGTGGGCGTTCGATCTTGGTCGGTTACTTGGTCGCTATCTTGATCGGTGCTACGACCAACAACCGAAATCTCTGTTAGGCTGTCGCGGATGATTTCAAGCATCAGTTCCACGAATCCTGCGCTGTCTGCCTCCTTGTCGGCGGCAACGAGAGCATCATAGTATTCCTTCTGACGCGACTGAATCAATTCTTCCATAGGTAGCCAGAAAAACAGTTCCTTCCACTTGCCAAGCAGGAGGCTGTGCCACATTCTTCCCATGCGACCGTTTCCGTCCGCAAAGGGATGGATGAATTCAAATTCGTAATGGAATACGGCACTCTTAATCAGCGGATGAAGTTCTGACTGCTGATACCATGCAAACAGGTTGTGGATATGTTCCGGCACGAATTCTGCCGGAGGAGCCATGTGAATCAACACTTCTCCATCAAAAACGCCCCGCCGCCGGAGCGGAACTTTCCATTTTCCGGCACAAGGCCGTTCATCATCAGTTTATGTGCCTTGAGGAGATCGCCAACGGATGCCGGGTCTAACCGCAGCATCAGATCGTAGGTTTGATAGGCATTCTGAACCTCTTTTATTTCATTCGGATTACCGAGGATACGTTTGCCGTCCAGAATTGCAGTTACTTGTTCCGGTGACAGGGAGTTATGTTAGATCGCAAGTGAGGAGTGGATTGTTCGGATGCGGTTCTCGCGCCGCAGGTGCGGGCTGATGCTTCCTTCCTGCAACACGGTAATCCGACCCACCTGTTCGCTGATCTCTGCAATCAAAAATGTCATTTTATCCGTCATGTGAAATGGTGGTTTGTAGTCGCTCATAGGAACACCTCCGTTTGGGTTTTATTCTTTATCCTCTAAAAATTATGCAGCGTCTTGGCATCCTTTGGTTTCCAGGATGTCCAGCCATTCGTATTTTTTGCCGGTAACAAACATAGCGTTCACCGTTCTTCAGTGCTCCAGTCGCCCGGGCATCATCTGACCATTTTTTGTGGGGAAATAAGATTGTCAACAACATTCTGAAAAACCATTACTAAAGAAACCAGGGAGAGGAAGGGCAGCAAAATGGAGAGATTGTTTCAGACACATGTAATCAGGAAGTATCTGTCTGTATGCAGACAGGGATGGATACCGGGTGAACAGTAACACCGAATGAACTAGTATCTCGGCATGGCATCTGTGTCTTGGCAGAAGGCCGGATATCTGGTATGCTACCAATAAGGGAAATTCCCGGAGAGATTTTTAGGTGATGGAACAGAATAAAGGAACAGGCCAGAGGGAGGCAGGAAAATGCAGGGAAAGAAAGTATATGCTTTTGGGGACAGTATCGTGTATGGGCACACCATGCCGGACAAATCATTCATGCGGCTGATCGAACAGGAGACGGGGATAGGCTTAGGAATGTATGCCGTGAACGGGGCCACGGTGATCAGAAGTGAGAATGCCATCCAGACCCAGGTGGAGGGTGCGCCCTGTGAGGCACCGGATCTGGTCCTGCTGGACGGATATACCAATGATGCCTATGCGCGGAATCTGGGTGTGCTGGGGGGGATAGCGCCGGAAGGGGCAGTAGACTTTGATGATGCTACCTTCTGCGGTGGATTCGAGAAGATTCTATACACGATGCATCAGAAGTGGCCGGGGGTACCCATCCTGTATGTGACCATCCACAGATCCGGGGGAAGGGACTATAAGATCCAGTGCAGACTGCGGGAACTGGCTCTTGCCATGTGTGATAAATGGGGGGTGCAGGTGGCAGATGTCTTTGCGGACTGTGCCCTGGACACCAGGGATCCTGACCAGATGCGGGACATGATCATAGACGGTGCGGGCTCTCATCCCAATGAAACCTGCTGTCGGACTTACTATGTGCCGCTGGTCATGGGGAAGATGCGAACTGTGCTCTATCCTGCGGGGAAGGGAGAAAAGCGTTAGGCCCACTGGAAAACGGCAGGGACATATCAGGATGAACATGAAACGGAATCCCTGCTGCAGAGAAAAGGAGCGGAGAAGTATAGATGAAACAGAGACTGCTGATAACAGGGTTTGAACCTTTTGGAAGGGAGACCATCAACCCTTCCTGGGAGGCTGTAAAGAGGCTGGAGGATGCCATCGGGGACTGGAAACTGAAAAAGCTGCAGGTGCCAACGGTATTTGGGGCTGCTGCAGAGGTCGTCCTGCAGGCAGCAGAGGCATATGCCCCGGATGTGATACTCAGTGTGGGACAGGCCGGAGGGCGGTGCGCAGTGACGCCGGAGTGGGTGGCCCTGAACCTGCGGGAGGCTTCCATGGCAGACAATGTTGGATATATGCCACAGGAGGAGCCGGTGGTGACAGGAGGTCCTGCCGCCTATTTTTCCACCCTGCCCTGCCGCCGGATGGTGGAGGCGGTGAAGGCCTGTGATATCCCCTGTGCCCTCTCCTACACGGCGGGCACCTATGTGTGCAATGATTTGTTTTACACCCTGCGGCACCACTATGAGGGAAGTGCCACCAGGGTGGGATTCCTTCATGTGCCTTATCTGCCCGGGCAGGCGGGTGGCCGTGCTCCCAGCCTGCCCCTTTCTGTCATTGTGCAGGCCCTTCGGGCCGCAGTGGGGGCATTGTAGGATCCATGCAGGGTACAATTCCAAAATTTCTACTAATTTTTCATAATTTCTTATAGTAAAAATTTCAGATGCCTTCTATACTACAGATAGAAGCACCTGTCAGGGCGGGAATTCTCCTGCCTGGGATAGGATACAGTCTGTATCTGGGGATCCGCGCGGGTAAGCGCTTTGCGGGGTCGCCTATGAACAATGTGGAAGCTGCCTGCCATGGCAGGCAGATGGGGGTATCTGACTTATGAAGAGGAATATGCAACAGTGGATGGCTGAGACGATTGCCAATCCAAAGAAAAAAGGGATGCCTGTGCTATCCTTTCCCGGGACACAGCTTCTGGGGTATACCGTGGAGGAACTGGTAAAGAGCGGGGAGTTCCAGGCACAGTGTATGAAGGCAGTGGCAGACCGCTTTGACACAGGGGCAGCCTTCAGCCTGATGGATCTGTCAGTGGAGGCCGAGGCTTTCGGCAGTTCCATCCATTACAGTGATAATGAGGTGCCAACGGTGCAGGAGGCCTTGATCCACGAGGAGGCAGAAGCCGATGCCCTGCAGGTGCCCCGGGTAGGTGACGGAAGGACCGGGGAGTGTGTCAGGGGAATCCGTCTGGCCAGTGAGTGGATCACGGACAGGCCGGTGCTGGCAGGAATCATCGGACCTTATTCCCTGGCAGGCAGGCTTCTGGATATGACGGAGATCATGATTCTCTGCTATGAGGAGCCGGAGATGGTGGAGACAGTGCTGGAGAAGGTCACACGGTTCCAGATTGCCTATGCCAAGGCCTTCAAGGAGGCGGGAGCTGACGGCATCTGTATGGCAGAGCCTGCGGCAGGGCTGCTGTCCCCCGCCTTGATTGACGAATTCTCCACCCCCTATGTACAGCGGATCCGCCAGGCTGTGGAAGATGAGAATTTCCTGGTGATGTACCATAACTGTGGGAATGTGGTTCCTCTGATGGAGAACATGAGTGCCATTGATGCCAGTGCCTACAGCTTCGGCAATGCCATTGACATAGAGGAGGCGCTGAAGGTGCTGCCTGCAGACCGCATGGTGCTGGGGAACATTGATCCGGCGGGAACCATCCGGAACGGGGATCCGAAGCAGGTGTATGCAGAGACCCTTATGCTGTTGGAGCGCTGTGGCAGGTATCCCAACTTTGTGATTTCCAGTGGCTGTGACATTCCGGCCATGGCACCATTAGACAATATCCAGGCATTTTTTGATGCGGTGGAGACCTTTTACGGCAGGAGATAGCAGGTAGCAGATTGTGTTCCTCAGACGGCCCCTGCTGCAGGGGACTATCGGTACTGTTTCGGGGTGAGTCCGGTGTACTTCCGGAAGACCTTGGAGAAGTAACTCTGGTCCTGGAAACCGGCGGCCAGGGACACATCCAGGATGGACAGTTCCGTGGAGGCCAGCAGGCGTTTGCTCTCCTCGATCCGCACCATGTTCAGGTATTCCTTGAAGGAAGAGCCGGTAGAACGCTTGAACAGAGTGGAAAAATAGGCAGGGTTCAGGTGGACATAGGCGGCTGTCTCTTCCAGCGTCAGGCCCAAGGAGAAGTTCCGGGAGATATACCGGATGGCATTTTTGATCACTTCGCTGTTCTTGTCCGGAATATAGTTGAACATGCAGTCCGTGAAGACATCCACGGCTTCCTGGAGCTTGAAACACAGTTCCTCCAGGGTCTGGATGTCCCGCAGGGACATCAGAAGCTGGTTGTTGATCTTGAGGACGCTGTCGCTGGTGGCACCGCCTTCTATGGCGGCCCGGGACAGCAGGGAGATCAGTTCCAGGGTACGGTTTTTCACGATTTCCAGATTGCTGCCTTCGGCGAACAGCACATAGCCTAGAAGGTCGTTGAGCAATGCCTTGGCACCCTGGGAATCCCCGGTTTTCAGCCGTGTGACCAGAGCCTTTTCCTTCTCATAAGGGTAGTCTGCGGCCTGTTCCCGGGCAGAGACCTTGTAGGTCTGAATAGATTCATTGATGGCTGACTGCTGGCTGAGCATATTGTGCCGCATGACGATCTGGTTCTTGCCATCAGCCACCAGGCCGGAACACATGTAATAGAGCAGGCGGCTGATGTGCGTAACCCTGGCTGGCTCGATCACGGGAAGACTGGCGGCTTCCTCGTACATTTCCAGCAGATGGGTCGCCAGGATCTGGTATTTTGGCCCGATATCCGCGAACATCAAGGAATCCGGTTTGTCCATGAGGAAAGGACCTGCCAGGATGGAGCCTAAGAGGGTATCCTGGTTCACCAGGGGGAACACAATGTGGTTCAGGTTGGAATGACAGGAGAAGATATAGGCTTCCCCCAGGCTCATGGCCAGTTTGCTGGCATTGGCGTGGAGCTTCGCGCAGGACTCATCCCTGGGCAGATGCCTTTTGAAGATCCTACAGTAAGGATGTACCTCTCCCAACTGGTCCAGCACATTGCCGTCCTGGTCCAGTACCTGGAGGGACAGGCCGATGCACTGGTGGAAGGTCTCCAGCATCTGGTGCAGATAATGGCTGTCAAGGATGGTGTATAAGGGAGCCTGCATAGGGAATCCTCCTGGTGTATCACGGAAAAATCGGATTTATTGACCTTTTGACCCTGGTATCATAGTATAGTTTACCATGGAAAACAGAAAAAAGACAGACAAATCCAAAAAAATTACCAAACAAAGAAAAGCAAAAATAGAAGCAAAAAATAAATTACAAATAGTATAATCAAATATGATTTAGAAGGAGGGTATTATGGCAGCAGCATTGATTGAAGAGATTTCACAGTTTCTCCAGAAGGGCAGGGCAAAGAATGTGAAACAGTTGGTGGAACAGGCCCTGGAGGAAGGCCTGGATCCCAAAGAGATCCTGAATGACGGCCTGTTGTCCGGCATGATGATCATTGGCGGGAAGTTCAAGCGCAATGAAGTGTTTGTCCCGGAGGTACTGGTGGCCGCCAGGGCCATGAACGCCGGTATGTCGGTGTTAGAGCCGAGACTGGTGGAGATGGGAAATGAACCTCTGGGCAAGGCGGTGGTGGGAACCGTCAAGGGGGATCTCCACGATATCGGGAAGAACCTGGTGATCATGATGATGAAAGGTGCGGGCTTTGAAATCTATGACCTGGGCACAGATGTGGATGCAGAG
Source organism: uncultured Acetatifactor sp. (assembly GCA_910586215.1). GTDB lineage: Bacteria > Bacillota > Clostridia > Lachnospirales > Lachnospiraceae > Acetatifactor. Next base: position 32,868 of record CAJUGH010000021.1, read on the forward strand.
ACCTTTGTGGACAAGGCCGAGGAAGTAGGCGCCGATGTGATCGGCATGTCAGCCCTTCTGACCACCACCATGCCTAACATGAAGACGGTGGTGGATGTGCTGCAGGAGAGGGGACTAAGGGAGAAATATATTGTCATGATTGGCGGTGCCCCTGTAAATGAGCAGTTTGCTGAGGAAATCGGGGCAGACTATTATACTGCAGATGCCACTTCCGCAGCAGAAGTGGCCAAGGCGGCTGTGGAACGGCGCCGGGCAGGCTGACCAAAAAGCCCGGCGGGGAGACCTGGGAATCAGCAAAATCCAGACAGGGAGTGGACGAATGGATAGAGCAGCAATGGTACATATCGTAACAGGGGATGTGGCTGGGAGGGTGGCAGCTGGCAATCCACAGGTCCAGGGAACACAGGCCCAGACTAGGGCACTGTATGGCAGCTTCCTGTTACAGGAAGGGGAATCCCTTCTGGAAGGGCTGGTGCGGAACCGGTACCGCATCCAGGCGCCCTGTGGGGGCCTGGGGCGCTGCGGCAAGTGCAGGGTGAAGGTGCTGGAGGGAGACCTGCCAGTCACCGGACAGGACAGGATGGCATTTTCAGAGTCTGAACTGGCAGAAGGGTGGAGACTGGCCTGTCGGGCATTTCCAAAGGAGGATGTGAAGATCCTGCTGCCGGAGGACATGGACAGGGATTTCGAGATTCTTTTGGCAGATGTGGATGCTGGTTCCAGCCATCCCGCAGGGAAGATAGCGGAATCGGGGCAGGACCAGGCATCTCCTGGGCAGGGTCAGGCATCCTGCACCTGTGGCCAGGAGACCGGATACTGTGTGGCGGTAGACCTGGGAACCACTACCATTGCCATGGTGCTTCTGGAGGAAGGAGGCGCGGAGCCGCTCCAGACGGTGTCCTTTGTGAACCGGCAGCGGCAGTATGGCGCCGATGTGATTGCCCGGATCCAGGCTTCCGTGGATGGAAAACAGGGTGAGTTACAGGAATGTATCCGGGAGGATCTGTGGGAGGGAATGAAAAAGCTGGCCAAAGAGGCTGGGATTTTCTTTTCCCAGATCCGACAGGTGGTCATAAGCGGGAACACCACCATGGGGCATCTGCTCCTGGGATATCCCTGTCAGGGGCTGGGGGTCTATCCCTTTACGCCAGTTTGTATTGACATTGTGCAGGGAGGATTCCGGGAACTGACCCAGGGGCATGAACCAGGGACAGAGAGAGGCAGGAGTATCCGGCCTGCCTTGCCTTTGGAAGAGGCAGGAGGAAACGGTCCTGCCCTGATGGTGTTGCCGGGTATCTCCACTTTTGTGGGAGGGGACATTGTGTCCGGACTCTATGCACTGGATTTTGACCGGAAGGAAGGAATCTGCCTGCTGGTGGACCTGGGGACCAACGGGGAGATGGCCCTGGGCAACGGGGAGAAGATCCTGGTGACTTCCGCTGCAGCGGGACCGGCTTTTGAGGGTGGTAATATCACCTGGGGGACGGGCAGTGTGGCAGGGGCCATCTGTTCCGTACATCTGGACAGAGAAGGGAAGGCGCAGATTGTCACCATTCGCAATGCTCTGCCCACAGGGATCTGTGGCACAGGGGTGGTGGAGACGGTGCGGGAACTGGTGCGCACAGGAATCGTGGACGAGACGGGAATGCTGCAGGAGGAATATTTTGAAGAGGGTTTTCCCCTGGCCAGGACACCGGATGGCCGACAGATCGTGTTTACCGGGCCGGATGTCAGGGAGATCCAGCTTGCCAAGGCAGCCATCCGGGCAGGCATCGAGACCTTGCTCCTGCGCTATGGGGTCACGGCGGCAGACATACAGGAAGTGTATCTGGCAGGAGGGTTTGGGCATAAGCTGGATCCGGAAGCAGCGGTGGCCATAGGCATGTTACCCCGGGAACTGCTTGGCAGGATCCAGGGGGTGGGGAACAGTTCCCTGGCTGGTGCCATGAAATTCCTTCAGGAGGGGAATGGCAGGGAAAGGATGGAAGGAATCCGGCGCATATCCCAGGAGATCGGGCTGGCCGCAGACAAGGACTTCCAGACATTTTACATGGATGCCATGTTTTTTGATGAAGATGCAGAATGAACGAAAATCTGTAGAAAAACTGCATACATAGTATGGACTGAAATAAGAGATATGTGAAAGGGACCGGAACATTGTTCCGGCCCTTTTCACGTTCCGTAAGGTCTCAATAGACAGCCTGGGCCTCTTCAAACAGGGCATGGATATTGGCAGGAGGCACATCCGGCATAATGGCTTCATGGCTGGGGGATATAATCAGACCGGTGGGGAAGAGGGTGCGCAGTTCCCGCACTTTGGCCCGTACCATTTCGGGGGTGCCGTTCACCAGCAGGTCCTGGGTGTCCACGCCGCCGCAGAAGGACACCTTCCCGCCGAATTTCTCCTTCAGGTTTGCCGGTTCCATTCCGGCAGCCAGGGCCTGGATGGGATGGATCACATCCACGCCTGCCTCGATCAGATCGGGAATCACATCCACAATGGAGCCGCAGGAATGGTAGATGACTTTTAAGCCGTAGGAGTGAGCCTGCTCGATGAGCTTACGGCTGCCAGGGATGACGAAATCCCGTACACACTGGGGGGAGAGCATCAGTCCCCGCTGGCTGCCCATGTCATTGCCGATGAGCACTGCATCCAGTTGTCCCTTAGTGGCTTCATAGAAGATCTCATTGGCCTTCAGGTAGAAATTCACGATTTTCCTGTCCACGGCCTGGTAGATCTCCGGGTTGGAGAGCATATTCATCAGGGCGGTCTCCATGCCAAAGGAAGCACAGGTATCCTGGAAGTGGGCAGACCAGCACATAGCCAGGCGTACTTTGTCCGCAGGGGCCATGGCCACACGCCTGCGGCATTCCTCCACATCAATATATTCGGCGGGATCCGGCCATTGGAAGAAGGCCAGGTCCTCCTCTTCCTCTGCATCCTTGAAACAGCCATCAGCGGTTAGGGTGCGTTCCTCGGCATCCACATTGTTGTCCATATACCAGTCGAAGGCGGCGTAAATGGCAGTGGACGTAGGGGACTGGTAGGGTACTTCCACGGCGTAGAAATCATCCCCCACAGCAAGCTTCAGTTCATGCATGTCCTTCACTCCGTAATGGGCGAAAAGGGCGGGCTGTGCCTTGATGTCTGGCATGCCCAGCCAGGCGGCAGGCCGGTCCACGGGTCTGCGTTCAACGGTTGCAAAAAAGCGTTCTCTGCTGTTCATGTCTTTTCTCCTTTAAAGTTAGTGGCATTACAGATAGGGCGGTGGTACCAGTGACACATTCCAGGAATGAATGCACCGATGTACCAGCCAGAATGGCAGTCTGGCTTCCAGCCTGTTTTGTTAAAGTATAGCATAGGGCCATGAATAAATCCATTTCTTTTCCCTTCAGAAATAAAAAAGAATAGATTTATGTTTACGTATGTATTAGAATAGATGCTATGAAATGGAAAAATAGAAAGAAACGGAGGCGCTTTTCATGAATATATTGGTAGTCAATGGCAGTCCAAAGGGAAGTGCCAGCATTACACTCCAGACGGTGCTGTATCTGCAGAAATGTTTTCCACAGCATACCTTTCAGTATCTGCATGCCGGGCAGCAGATCCGTATGCTGGAGAAGGATTTCACGCCCGCTGTGCAAGCCCTGGAGAAGGTGGAGCTGATCCTGTTCTCTTATCCCGTCTACACGTTCCTTGCGCCCAGCCAGCTGCACCGGTTCCTGGAGCTGGTCAAGGAATCCGGCATCAGCCTGGCTGGGAAATATGCCACCCAGATCACCACGTCCAAGCATTTCTACGATGTGACAGCCCATCGCTATATCCAGGAGAACTGCCAGGATCTGGGAATGCGCATGATCAAGGGGTTTTCCGCGGACATGGAGGATCTGCTGAGGTCCCAGGGTCAAAAGGAGGCCATTGCGTTCTTCCGCTATGTGCTCTGGTGCAGGAAGACGGAAAGCTTCGAACCTCCTTTGGCCCCCAGGTCCCTTCCTGTCCACAAGCCCGTGCAGGTGCCAAAGGTCATGCAGCAGGAGGAGGGCACAGAGCGGTCAAGGGACAAGAAAGACCAGAAAGCAGGAAGCCGGAAGGCATACAAGGTGGTGATTGTCACAGATGCGCGTGAGGAGGATACGCAGTTACGGCGCATGATTGCCCGTTTCCAGGCGGTGTTTCCCTATGAGAGCCGGATCGTGAATATCCGGGAATATCCTCTTGCAGGTGGATGCCTTGGCTGTTTTCACTGCGCCGCCACTGGCAAATGTATCTACAGGGATGGATTTGACGAATTCCTGCGGGGGGATATCCAGAGTGCAGATGGAACGGTGTATGCGTTCTCCATCCAGGATCATTCCATGGGCGCTGTTTTCAAAAAGTATGATGACCGCCAGTTCTGCAACGGGCACCGTACCGTCACCATGGGGAGCCCGGTGGGCTATCTGGTCAGCGGCAACTACAGCGAAGAGGAGAACCTTAGGATGATCCTGGAGGGACGCAGCGAGGTGGGCGGCAATTTCCTGGCCGGTGTGGCCACGGATGAACACGACCCGGACGGTGATATCGACAGACTTTCCCGCACGCTTGCCTATGCCTTGAGACATCATTATGCCCAGCCGAAGAATTTCTATGGAGTAGGAGGCATGAAAATCTTTAGGGACTTGATCTTCCTCATGCAGGGGATGATGAGGGCAGACCACCGCTTTTTCAAGGAAAACGGGCAGTATGATTTCCCGCAGAAGCAGCCGGGCACGATCTTGAAAATGTATCTGGTGGGGACGCTGATGGCTTCTCCGGCCGTCCAGAAGAAGATAGGGAATCAGTTGACGGAAGGGATGCTGGCGCCCTACCGGAAGATTCTGGAAGAGGACAAGGGAGATGGAAGGAAGAAACAGAAATAAGATGTGCAACAAAAGGGACTGCCAGGAGCATGCACGTGAAGGGCACATTCACCGGAAGAAGGAACCGTGGAAAGATGCAGTTCTTTTTCTGGGTCTGCTCCTGTTGCTCGCAGGGTGTGCCGGGAAAACCGGTGACGTACCAGGGGCAGATACCCAGGCCCCGCCAGCCATGGCCCGGGGAGCAGAACAGCCAGGCCTGGTGCCGGAAGGAAACGGCCAGGATATGTGTGGGGAAGGACAGGGCGAAGACCCGGAGGATGCCGGGATGGATTCTGCCCTGCAGGAACTGGAGATTCATTTCCTGGATGTGGGTCAGGGGGACTGTACCCTGGTCACCTGCGGCGGGGAATCCCTGCTGATCGATGCAGGGGACAATGAACAGGGTATCAAGGTACAGAACTATCTGCAGAAGCAGGGGATTGATTTCCTGGACTATGTGTTGTGTACCCATCCCGATGCGGATCACATCGGTGGGATCGATGTCGTACTGTATAAGTTTGACTGTGGCACCCTTTTCATGACCGGGGAGGAGAGGGATACCAAGACCTACCGGGACGTGGCAGAGGTGATGAAGGAAAAGGGCTGCCAGAAGACCCTGCCTGTGGTGGGAGACCAGTATACCCTGGGAGATGCCACATTTACCATGGTAGGTCCGTACCGGGAGGATGAGACGGGCAACAACAACTCCATTGCCATCCTGCTTGCCCATGGGGAGAATACCTTCCTGTTCACCGGGGATGCTGAAGAGGAGGAAGAACTGGACATGCTTTTCGGGGACACTCCCTTGTCGGCAGATGTGTACAAGGCGGGACATCATGGCAGCAGTACATCCTCCTGTCAGGAATTCCTGGATGCGGTGCAGCCTGCCTATGTGGTCATCAGCTGCGGTGTGGATAATTCCTATGGGCATCCCCACGCAGAGTCCATGAACCGGTTCCGGGCCATGGGAGTGCAGATATTCCGGACCGATGAGCAGGGAACAGTGATGGTGACCAGCAATGGGAAGGAACTTACCTGGAACTGTAGTCCTTCTGATACCTGGCAGGCCGGGGAGCCTACCGGTGGAACCGGGGCAGGAGGATCCTCCGGGGAATCCCAGGAAGCAGGGCCTGCAGACGGCACACAGGAGATGGAAGGAGACAGCCAGGGGGAGGCTATGCTGTATATCTGTAATGTGGGCAGCAGGAAATTCCATTATCCGGACTGTTCCAGTGTGGAGCAGATGAGCGAGAAGAACAAGCTGACCGTCACGGCCACCAGGGAGGAACTGATCGGCCAGGGGTATGAACCCTGCGGAAGCTGTAAACCGTAAAGGATATACTGTTTCACCAATGAGTTTTGCCGGGAAGAGGAAGGGATACAGGATCCCTCCGATGGCGGGAAAGAAGGGAAAGAGAGGAATATACAATGAAGATCAAGATCGGTACAGGGAAAAAGGCACGTCTGCAGGAGGGCATGATTGGTCTGTTTTTCGAGGACATCAATTACGCGGCAGACGGGGGCCTGTATGCGGAGCTGCTGGAGAACCGGTCCTTTGAGTTTCTGAAGGCTACAGGGGATGCCAGGGATTACCAGGTGGAATACGATGGCAGCTATGGCTGGGAGATGTATCCGGCAGGGGCAAAGGGGCAGTGCAGGTGTGTCATGGGCAGCCCCCACTGTGAGGAGAATCCACATTATATGCGGCTTGAGACGGCAGTGCCTGGAGAAGGGCTACAGAACAAGGCTTATGAAGGTATCTGCCTGAAGAAAGACATGGAGTACCGGCTTACTTTCTGGGCCAGGTGTGTGAGATTTGATGGCACCTTTCTGGCTGTGGTAGAGAAGGACGGTGTAGTGTATGCCCAGGCCAGGATACAGGCCGCAGAGGGAAAAGAGGAGACCTACAATTACTTCCGCAAATATGAAGGGATTCTCCAGGCCACAGGAGATGTGAACCAGGCGGTGTTCGCCCTGTGCCTGTCAGAAGCTGGCATCGTGGAACTGGACTTTATCTCCCTGATGCCCCAGGATGCGGTCTGTGGGATCTTCAGGAGAGATCTCTTTGACATGCTGAAGGAACTGCGGCCCGGATTCATCCGTTTTCCTGGCGGTTGCATCGTGGAAGGGAATACCCTTGCCAACCGGTACCGTTACAAGGATAGTCTGAAGCCGGTGTGGGCCAGGAAGAACAACTGGAACCGTTGGGCAGTGCATGGCAATTGTGAAGAGAACGGCTATGAAGGCATCTACAGCCATTACAACCAGACCCTTGGTCTTGGATATTACGAATATTTCCTGCTCTGTGAGATGATCGGAGCAAAGCCCCTGCCAGTGCTGAACGTAGGTCTGGCCTGCCAGTACCAGTCCCATGAGCTGGTGGGGATGGAGGATCCCCTGTTTCAGGAATTTGTGCAGGATGCCCTGGATCTGATTGAGTTCGCCAACGGCAGCACGGATACCACATGGGGAGCCGTCCGTGCGAAAATGGGGCATCCTGAAGCCTTCGGCCTTACCATGCTGGGGGTGGGCAATGAGCAGTGGCAGACTGAAAAAGTGGATTTCTTCCAGCGCTATGAAATATTTGAGAAAACCATCCATGCCGTGGCGCCATCCATCCAGCTTATCGGTTCCGCAGGTCCCGACATCACCTCGGAACGGTATGAGAAGGCCTGGGCATTCTACCATGCCCATCAGGAGCAGGAGAATTTTGTGTATGCCGTGGATGAACATTACTATGTAAAGCCCCAGTGGCTCTATGACCATACGGATTTTTATGACGGATATGACAGAAAGGTGAAGGTGTTCTCCGGGGAGTATGCGGCCCATCCTTCCAGCGGTTTTAACCAGCCTTATGCCAATACCCTGGAGGGAGCGCTGGCAGAAGCAGCCTTCCTCACCGGGGTGGAGCGGAACGGAGATGTGGTAGTGCTGGCATCCTATGCGCCCCTGTTTGCCAGGGTTGGCTATGCCCAGTGGTCTCCGGATATGATCTGGTTCGACAGTACTTCCTGCTATGGAAGTCCCAGCTACTATGTGCAGAAGCTCTATGCCCACAACATGGGGAATGCGACCCTGGAGACCTTCGGCCAGGAAAAGCAGGCTGCCGGGGAGGGACTCTACTATTCTGCCAGTTTCTGTGAGAAAAGCGGGGAAGTGATCGTGAAGGTGGTCAATTCCAGGGAGATGGCACAGCATATCGTCCTGGAACTGCCGGAAGAATGGCAGAAGGCGGCAGAGTCTGGAAACAAAGGCGGGATCCGCATGCAGGTACTGGCTGGCACAGGGAAGGATCTGTATAACAGCATTGGGGAGCCGGAAAAAATAGTTCCGGTAGAACAGACATGTGATTCCCTGGAAGGGATTGCGCTGCCACCGCTGTCCTTTGTGGTACTGCGGATCAAGGTGGCATGAAAAGAGGTAGGACTGTGCATACAGGAAAAGCAGGTAAGGGAGGATATACACCATGAAACCCACAATGGACAAAGCCCCCATGGGCTGGAACAGTTACGACTATTATGACACCACCGTGACGGAGGAGCAGGTGAAGAAAAATGCCGACTACCTGGCGGCGCATCTGAAGGAATATGGCTGGGAGTATGTGGTGGTGGACATCCAGTGGTATGCCAGGGATGCGGGAAGCCGCAGGGACCAGTTCCAGTACATACCCTTTGGGGACATGGAGATGGACGGATATGGCAGATACCAGCCGGCTGTCAACAGGTTTCCCTCCTCCGCAGGGGGAAAGGGTTTCGGGCCGCTGGCAGCCTATATTCATGACCTGGGACTGCGATTCGGCATCCATATCATGCGAGGGATTCCCAGACTGGCGGCCCACAGGCACCTGCCTGTGGAGGGAACGGCCTACACGGCGGCAGACACGGCGGATCCCGCGTCCATCTGTGGCTGGAATCCGGACATGTACGGTGTCCGGGACAATGCAGCCGGGCAGGCCTACTACGATTCCCTGGTTCAGATGTATGCGGACTGGGGTGTGGATTACATCAAATGTGATGATATCTGTGACAGCTGGATGTACCGGAATGACAGTTTCAGTGGCTGGCATGAGACCAGGATGCTCCAGGAAGCCATCGGGAAGACCGGAAGGAATATTGTCTTAAGCCTCTCCCCGGGCCCGGCCCATATTGACCGTGCCTGGCAGTATGAAAAATATGCCAATATGTGGCGGATCACAGATGATTTCTGGGATCGGTGGGAGCTGTTGCTGCCCATGTTCGCACGCTGTGAGCTGTGGCAGAACCATGTGGCGCAAGGCTCCTATCCGGACTGTGACATGCTGCCTCTGGGCAGGCTGGGCAAAGGCTTCGGACATGGGGAGAGGGACTGCAATTTCACGAAAGAAGAGCAGAAGACCATGCTGACACTGTGGTGTATCTTTGGCTCCCCTCTGATGGTGGGGGCCGAATTGACGAAGCTGGATGAATGGACCAGATGGCTTCTGACCAGGAAAGAGATCCTAAAGCTTACAGGCAATGCCTATGTGGGCAGACAGGTGGAGCGGGATGGGCAACATGCGGTGTGGAGCTGCTTGAACCGGGAGACGGGAGAGAGATACCTGGCGCTGTTCAACCTAAGGGAGGAGGAACAGGTACTCTCCTGCGATTTGGACGAGGTGGAGCAGTTTGCCAGGAGACCAGGAAGCTTAGACGGGAAGGTGAAAGAGCTGTGGAGTGAAACCTGGGTGGATCTGGAACAGGGAAAGATCAGCCAGCCTGTTCCTGCCCATGGGACCAAGCTCTATAAACTGTAGGGAACGCAGCCATAAAAGTAATTTAGGAAGAGGACATTGACCCTGGGAAAGGCCAAGTGCAGTTACTGTTCACTCGTGCCAATACGAGGTGTTGTCACGTGCTATTTGCGTGACAAACTCGAGACTGCTGTGCGCCAAAAAGCCTGCATTTGGCGTTTTATGTGCATAATTGCTGTGAACGGAGTGAACAGTAGCGAAGTGCAGGCAAAGGCCAATATGACTCCCGCGGGGGTGTTGACTTTTGGATGGAATCATGACGCGGACAAGGGGGAACAGGAAAATGGGATGCAAGATAGCCTTTATCGGGGCAGGGAGTATTGGTTTTACGAGGAAGCTTTTGTCAGATCTTCTGACAGTACCGGAATTTAGCCACATGGAGGTAGCTTTCACAGACATCAATGAGGATAATCTGCGGATGGTGACATCGCTCTGCCAGCGGGATATCGAGGCAAATGGCCTGGACATCCAGATCCAGGCAACCCTGGACAGGCGGGAGGCCTTCCGTGATGCAAAATATGTGATAAACTGTGTGCGTATCGGTATGCTGGAGGCTTTTGCCACAGATGTGGAGATTCCCTTGAAGTACGGAGTGGACCAGTGTGTGGGCGACACCCTGTGTATCGGCGGTATCATGTATGGCCAGCGGGGAGTGGCGGCCATCCTGGACTTCTGTAAGGACATCCGGGAGGTGGCGGCACCGGGCTGTATCCTGTTAAACTATTCCAATCCCAATGCCATGATGACCTGGGCGGCCAACAAATACGGCCAGGTGGAGACCTACGGCCTTTGCCATGGGGTCCAGCATGGCCATGCCCAGATTGCACAGGCTCTGGGAAGGGACAAGAAGGACGTGGACATCATCTGTGCGGGGCTGAACCACCAGACCTGGTATATCAGTGTGAAGACGGAGGGTGTGGAGCGGACAGGGGAATTGTACCCGTTGATGTGTCAGGCAGAATTCGCCAGGGATGAGAATATCCGCCTGGACGTGATGAAGCATTTTGGATATTATTCCACGGAATCCAACGGCCATCTGTCCGAATATCTCATGTGGTACAGGAAGAGGCCGGAGGAGATGGAGCAGTGGATCAACTATTCCTCCTGGATCCAGGGCGAGACAGCCGGGTACCTGCGGGTGTGCAAGGAGTCCAGGAACTGGTTCGAGACGGATTTTCCCAACTGGATGAAGGAGGATCCCCTGCGGTATGTGCCGGAGAAACGCTCTGAGGAGCATGGTTCCTATATCATAGAATCCCTGGAGACAGGGCGCACCTACAGGGGACATTTCAATGTGATGAACAATGGGACGATCACCAATCTGCCCGATGAGTGTGTGGTGGAGGTACCCTGCTATGTGGACGCAAATGGCATCAGCATCCCCAGGGTAGGAGACCTGCCGCTGGGCTGTGCGGCTGTCTGCTCCCAGTCTGTGTGGGTACAGAAGCTGGCAGTGGAAGCGGCTGTGCAAGGGGATATCCGTCTGCTGTACCAGGCAGGTATGATGGATCCGCTAACCGGGGCAGTCTGTACCCCGGGAGAGATCTGCCAGATGGTTGACGAGATGCTCATCGCCCAGGAGAAATGGCTGCCCCAGTATGCAGAGGAGATCCAGGGGGCGAAGCAGCGTATGCAGGGTGAACTTCTGCCCTATCGTCCGGTAAAGGGATTTACCTTACAGGAGAAGACTGTGGAAGAGATGGCGGTGGAGAAAGAGAAATACCGCCAGATGGCATCTGAGGCAGCAAAGGAAAACGTGAAGTGAGGGCAACATGAGGAACCCGAGGAGGTTTTCTGTTAACAGGAGGACGACTGTAAATACACTGTCAGCAAAAGGGGCCAGAAGCAGATGTAAAGGGAACAGTAGAGAAGTATGCGGATGAAAATCCGGTTATAAAGATTGCTGGTGGAAATCCTATCATATGCCCTGCCTCTTTGATATGCTCCCTTCTAGAGCGTGTTTGAAAATTGCTTTCTGTCAGATGTGCGTCACAATTTGTGGGAGATTTGACCCAAATGAGGGCCCAATATACCGCAAAGTAGGGCGTGCAGATGGTGGGAATGAATTTTCAAACACGCTCTAGGAGGGAGCATGATTTGTGTCTAAAAGAAGTTTGTTTTTAATTGCCTACTTGACCGGGAGCAGTTCAACTGTTTTTTGTTTCTTTTATCATGGCATATGCTGAAATGCAATCTGATTTCATAGCTATCCGCTTTTCCATGATATGAACCATATGGTTCACTGTGGAAAAGCCGTGGACAGGAACGAAAAACCCGGGAAATAGGGAAGGGAAATTTACAATTTGGACACATTTGCATTCTATAATAAATAAAGTAATCCAGGAATCTTTTTTTGCGGAAGCACAGAGGGCAGGCACCTGGCTAAGGTTCCAGGAAAGGGAGGGATGATGTTGTGGCGGATATTCTGATTGTGGAGGACGATGTGTCCATTGCGGATCTGATCTGTCTGAACCTGAGTGCGGAGGGTTACCACTGCAAATGTGCCCATGATGGCATGGAAGGGGCAGATCTGGTGGAGTCGGAGCGGTTCGATCTGATCCTGTTAGACATAATGCTGCCAGAGGTAGACGGCTACGAGCTTCTGGACTATATCAAGCCCACCGGGACACCGGTAATCTTTCTGACAGCCCGGGGAAGTGTAGAAGACAGGATCCGGGGGCTAAAGGCCGGAGCAGATGACTACATTGGCAAGCCTTTTCAAGTAGGGGAACTTCTGGCCAGGGTGGAAGCCGTGCTTAGGAGAACCGGGGCTACAGGGAAGCATCTTGCATTTGGGGATGTGTCTATCCGTGTGGACTCCAGGGAAGTAATGAAGGACGGGAAGGCAGTGGTGCTTACTGCCAAGGAATTTGACCTGCTGGTGGAACTGGTGCAGAACAAAAATGTGGCCCTGTACCGGGACTGGCTCTATGAAAAAGTATGGCGGGAACCGTTTACGGGGGAGACAAGGACTTTGGATGCCCACATCCAGAGACTGCGCAAAAAGCTGGGATGGGAGGAGAAGATCAAGACAGTGTTCCGCATAGGTTACAGACTGGAGGGATAGCGTGCGGCTTTTTACAAAGTTTTTTCTGTTTGGCATGTTGATACTCGGTGTGGCATTCTCTGTGTCGGGGTATTTCCTACTCCACTATTCCCTGGAGAGCAGTCTGGCCAGAGAGGCAGACTTTGCCTTGATGCAGTACCAGTATGACAAATTCACGGTGCAGTCTGCCTTTCTGACGTATTCGGATGTGTCCGTTGTGGTGAGTTATACAAGGGAAGGAATTGCCTTAAAGGATGGGGATGTCTATACCGTGTGGCAGGTATCCCCCGAAGGAATATCCTCCAGGAAGGAAGGGGATACACAGGGTAGGGAGGGAACTGCAAAGGGACAGCAGTCCATTCCATCTGGAGACGGGGATTCTGCGCAGGCACCTGCACAGGACATGGAGAACTTAAGCCTGCTGCTGACTCTTGCAGGGGAGATCGGAGTTCCTGTGGCTTTCTACGGGGAGGATATGGAGCCACTGTACTCGGAGATAGATAGGGTGGACAGATCGTTTCTGGAGGGATTGTCTGCAGGCGCCCACGCCTATCGGTTCCAGGAAGAACCAGGAGGAAGCGCGGTGCTGGTGGGAAGTGTGCTGGATTGGAAAGGGACATCCGTGCGTTTTGTGACACAGTGGGATATCAGCAAGACCATGGCACAGCAGGATACCTTGAGACAGTATTTTTTACGGTGCTATCTGGCGGCCATGGCAGCAGGGATGGTTTTGCTGGGCTTTTTGTCTGCGTTGCTGACGAGGCCATTGAAGCGGATGGCCAAGGGAGCGCGGCGGATGGCAGGTGGTAATTACAAAGAACGGTTCGGGGCGCCTGGCCGGGATGAGATCGGGGAACTGGCCTGCAGCTTTAACCAGATGGCTGACGCGGTGGAAGAGAAGATCGGGGAACTGGAGAAAGCTGCCAGGGAAAAGGAAGACTTTGTGGCGAATTTTGCCCATGAGCTGAAGACACCTCTCACATCCATCATTGGTTATGCGGATACCATCTACCAGAAGGAACTTACCCGGGAGGAAACCAGGCAGGCATCATGGAATATCTGGAATGAAGGGATGCGCCTGGAAGCGCTTTCCTGGAAACTGATGGAACTGACTGTGCTGCGCAGACAGGATTTTCCTCTGGAGGAAATGTCAGCGGAGGAATTGCTACAGGATGTAACGGAGGGGCTGGAGCCGCTGTTTGCCAGGAATCAGATCAGCTTCCGGCTGCAGGTGGATCCGGCTTATGTGAGAGTGGATTATGACCTGCTGAAGACACTTCTCATGAATCTGTGTGACAATGCCTGTAAAGCAGGGGCAAGCCGGATTGAACTGACCGGACGTGTGGAAGCAGGGCAGACAAATGTGTCCCATGGGCAGAAGGGACGGGCGGGTGTGACCACAGGATATACAGGTGAGGAACGACAGGATCCTATAGATCTGGGAGAACAGAGGCCTGGAAGCTGCGGAGGGGAAAAATATTGGATCAGCATTGCAGACAATGGCTGCGGCATGGAGGAGGGGGAACTTGCCCGCATCACGGAGGCATTTTATATGGTGGACAAGGCCCGCTCCAGAAAGCAGCATGGTGCAGGACTGGGACTGACGCTGGCAGACCAGATTGCCAGGATCCATGGCAGCAGGCTGTTCTTCGAAAGCCGGAAAGGGCAGGGAACCAGGGTACGATTCTGCCTGGATTGTGAGGAGGATCTCTGGGAGAAGGAGACGTGTACGGCAGAGGATATCGAAATGACAAGGGAGGCCGGGCAGGGGAAGGAAGAAACGGACAGTGGAAGGGGGAAGAGACAAGAGCAGGGAAAGGGGCAGGAGGAAGACAATGTTTGAATCTTTTAGAGGGGAAAGCCCTGGAGGGAAAGGCTCTGGAAGGAAAGGCTCTGGAAGGCAGAAGTTTACCGGCTGGAAGGGATGGTTTGCCAATCTTGCGGGTATGCTGTCTGCCGTGGGGATTGCCCTGGGCGGACTGTTTCTGGTGCAGGATGGCCTGGCCAGGGAGAAGGAGAGCCTGCTACAGGGAAGCGGGCTTGTGGGGATCACAGTCCAGGCAGAGCCTGCCGCGGCTGCGGAGATGGAGGTAGTGCAGAACAGTCCGGTGAATCTGACAGAAGAGGATCTGATCAGGGTGGTGAGGGACATGGAAAGCGGGGGAGAAATATATCCCCATGAACCGGGTCAGGATCAGCTCTCCATGTCCCAGGCCATAACGTGCGGCAGGGAATGGATAGAGACATTTTTCATGCCGTATATGGGTAAGACGGACTACCGGATGGAAGAGTACAAGGCAGACTGCTTCCTGTGGTCTCTTCGGGAGAAAGAGGGGGAAGAGGAGAAAGATCCCATATTCAGTTACTGGACAATCAATTTTGAAGTCCAGGGACTGGCGGAAGTGGGGCTTACGCTGAATGCAGCCAGCGGACAGGTGCTGATCGCTTCTATTGGGCTGTATGGTCCGGTGGAATACCAGGATGGACAGAACCTTCTGGCTCTGCTTAGGGAGTATGCATTCTCTTTTGGAACAGACGAAGTTGCATCCTATAGCTTTGTGGAAAGCGTGGCGGAGGGGATGGGCAGGACTGGAGAGAAGATATACCATACCATCAGCAGCCAGGGGCTGTATGCGGGCATCAGGACCAGCAGCGTATCCATCAGTATGGCCACGGAGAATCCCGGAGTGGCGGAAAGTATAGATATCTTTACTGTCCGTCTGTATCTCACCACAGATGTGGACGACTATCCGTGGTGAGGTACAGGGATCCTGGGGATTTTCTAATCCAATTCCATGTCTGTGCCCAGCCACCAGCCCAGAACCTCTTTGATCTGGGCATCCCAGTACTTCCACTGGTGGTCCCCCGGGGCGGCGTTGCTTGTCAGGTCAAAGCCCAGATTTTTTACTCGTTGCCAGGCTTTTAGATTTCCCTGGTACAGGAAATCTTCTGTGCCGCACCATGCGTACAGGCGGGGCAGATTGGTATGCTGGCCTGCCAGGCGCTCTGCCATTGACAGAAGATCATTGTCTGATCCCTCCAGTTGTTCCACACTGCCGAAGATTCCGGCGAACAGGGGCACGTTTTCCGGCTGCTCTGTCATATTGCGGCGGTAATCTTCCACGATGTCCAGTGCCCCGGACAGGGAGGCAGCGGCACCAAAAGTGTCACTGGCGCCCAGTCCCAGCTTCCAGGCGCCATATCCTCCCATGGATAGTCCGGCAGCCAGAGTGTCCTGGCGCTTATCGGACATCTGTGGGAAGAATTCCCGGCAGATACCTGGCAGCTCCCTGGACAGAAAAGTCCAGTATTTCATACCATAAGTGGTATCCGTGTAGAAAGCCAGGTGGGTGGTGGGCATGACCACTGCAATTCCAAGTTTTGACACATAGCGCTCGATGGAAGTCCTGCGTTGCCAGATCGTCTGGTCATCACTCATGCCGTGGAGCAGGTACATCGTCTTGTACCTGCCTCCTGCCCCTTGTCCTTCCATACCGATCTGGCCATGGGTCTTCTGGGGCAGGATCACATCCATATCCATGCACATTCCCAGCACATTTGAGAAAAAGTTTACATGTAACAAGGCCATATTTGATTCACCTCCTGGATCAAGTTTACCACAGAATGGGAAGGAATGCATCTTGTTTCTGGTGTGGACGGAAGACTTGCGGGAGGGAGGAAAATCCGTGAGTCTTAAGCAAGCAGAACTTGAATGTGAATATCGTATATCATTTTCTATGCCCTACCATGTCCATGCTATTTTTACATTGCCTTTCATTTGATATCCAGTAAGTTGGCGAAAATATATTCTGTACGTTCCTGCCCCATCCCCAACAAGCGTACAGCTTCCGGACGTCCTCACAGCTTATATTTCTTTTCAATCACCAGGGAATAGACAGCCATGGCGGCAATGCTTTCTGCCATGACGCCCAGTATAGAGAGTATGATCCATGCAGAGTTCTGGCCTGCAAGCAGGGGAATCCCCAGAATAAGGTATACAATGCTGAATACGAAAAGTAGCTTGGAAAGCGCATGGTTGTACTTTTTTACATCGGAGACTTCAGGTCTTTTCACATTTGCCCAGAACCCCACAGGTTTTTTGGAGAACCACGCGGATATGGACAGTCCCAGAAACAGGATGCCTATGATGCACCAAATAGCAAAACCGATTATATTGCCTTCCATTTCGAGCCCTCCTTCAAGATAAGTCTTTCTATTCCCTATTCTACCACAGATTCGGAAGTGTGCAAACAGGTAGTTTTGTGTTACGGTTCACTCAATACTGCCGCCAGGTGTTTTCACGCGTTCTTTGCGTGATAAACCCGAGACTGCTTGCGTCCAAAGGAGCGGTCTTCGTTCATTTTGTGTGCATCATGTTGCTGAGAGCGGCGTAGCCGTAAACAGTAACAGTTTTGTAACGGAAACTGTCAGTCATGCAGCGGGGCTGTTGACCTGTGGAGATGTTGGCGATATACTTGTGGGGAAGCTGGTTTGTCTGGCAGAGGATGGCAGGAGGAGAAGGAAGGGCTGATGACAAAGATAATGATCGTAGAGGATGATGGGGCCATCCGGGAGGAACTGATGCTGCTGTTGGGGAATGAGGGCTATATTCCCTATGGGGTCACGGATTTTAGGGATATTCCCGACCAGGCGGCCAGACTGTGCCCGGATCTGATCCTGCTGGACATCGGACTGCCCGGGCAGGACGGATTTGCGTTGTGTGCCAGCTTGAAGAAGACATCCAGAGCGGCTGTGATCTTTGTCACTGGCAGGGAGGACGGCATGGATGAAGTCAGGGCCTTGTCCCTGGGCGGGGATGATTATATCACGAAGCCGTACAATATCCCGGTGCTGCTGGCCAGGATCAAGGCGGTGCTGCGCCGGTGCGGACAGGGAAGCCCGGAGGGAATGGAATCGGGAGGACTGCGGCTGGATCTGGCAAAAGGAATGGCGCAGTCTGCGGAAGGATTTGTCCTTCTGTCCCGCAATGAGGTGCAGATCCTGGCGCATCTGATGGCACATGCGGGGGAGATCATACCACGGGCAGACTTGATTGAGGCATTGTGGAACAGCCGGATTTATATTGATGACAATACCCTCAGTGTGAATGTGACCAGGTTGCGGGGTAAGCTGGCAGAGCTGGGATACGGGAATGCCATAAGGACACGGAGGGGGATGGGGTATCAGTTTGAGATACCAGACGGAGGGAAAAGGAGAATAGCAGAATGACATTTGGGGAATATCTGTCTGACCATCTGGGACGTCTTGTGCTCCAGGTAGTTCTGACGGTGTGTATTGGTCTTTTCCTGCTGGTTACAGGCACTAAGGTGGGAGTCCTGGTATTGTGCGGGATCTTCTGGCTATTGGCGGCAGGGTGTGTACTCCTGGCGGATTTTCTGGGGAGCCGTGCCAGGTTACGGGAGCTTACGGCTGTGATGGAAGGCCTGGATCAGAAATATTTGTTTGCCGAGTGCGTTCCCGGAACCGGGACGGTCTATGAGAGGAAGCTCCTGGAACTGTCCCGCCAGGCAGGAAAATCCATGATCCGCGCAGTATCCGATGCCCAGGCCGCACAGCGTGAGTACAGGGAATATGTGGAGAGCTGGGTACATGAGATCAAAGCGCCCATCACGGCAGCCAGGCTGATCTGCAGGAATGTAGATCCTGCGGTACGGCAGAAGCTCACAGGGGAACTGGCCCGGATAGAAGCCCATGTGGAAAGAGCCTTATTCTATGCCCGTGCAGAAAGTCCGGAGAAGGATTTCGTGGTGGGAAAAGCCTGTCTGGAAGAGATCGTGGCCCAGGCCCTGGAGCGCCACCAGTCCCTGCTGGTCCAGAGCGGTGTACGGGTGGAGACCATAGATCTGGAGCAGACTGTGTATACGGATGTGAAATGGGTGGAATTCATACTGGGGCAGCTTTTGCAGAACGCTGTCCGGTATCGAAAGGAGGATCTGGTGCTCATCATACAGGCCAGGCATCTGGGCAGGCAGGTACAGCTCTGGATCCAGGACAACGGTATGGGGATATCTTCCCATGAACTGCCCCGGATCTTCGACCGGGGCTACACCGGCAGCAATGGGAGGGCCAGGGGAGGCTCCACGGGAATGGGACTGTACCTTGTCCGCCGCCTGGCGGACTGTCTGGAGATCGGTCTGCAGGCGGACTCCAGGGAAGGCGAAGGAACCAGGGTAACAATTACTTTTCCTGCCAGGGAAAGCGGGAAGGCGACATGAATCAAAGGTGACAAGATGAAAAAGAAAGGCTAAAAAGAAAAAAGTGGCTAAAGGGAAAAGAAAGGCTAAAAGGAATGGCTAAGGCAGAGAGAAATCTTGCAAAACTGTAAGATACTTCTATATAAGATCGCTACAAAAGCAGCCGGACCCGGGGTATTCTGTTGTCATAGGAAAATAGGAAATGGAGGAATCGCCTTGTTAGAGGTAAAAAACATCGAGAAATATTATGGCAGCAGGAACAATGTGACCAAGGCCCTGGACCGGGTCAGTTTCCAGGTGGAGGACGGCGACTTCCTGGTCATCATGGGGGCATCGGGCAGCGGCAAGACCACGCTGTTGAACTGTATTTCCACTATTGATACAGTTAGTGCCGGGGATATCCTGCTGGACGGGGTCAATATCGCGGAATTATCTGTGGCTGATCTGGCCAGGTTCCGCAGGGAGAAGCTTGGATTCGTATTCCAGGATTTCAATCTGCTGGACACCTTGACCATCGAGGAGAACATAGGGCTGGCTCTTTCCTTGAACCATCAGGATCCGGACACCGTGAAGCGGAAGGTGGAAGAGATGGCAGGGAAACTGGGGATCCTGGACATCCTGGGAAAATTCCCCTACCAGGTCTCCGGCGGACAGAAGCAGCGTGCGGCTGTGGCCAGGGCCATGGTGGCCGGGCAGACCCTGCTGCTTGCAGACGAACCTACAGGGGCACTGGACTCTAAGGCTTCCAAGAATCTCCTGGAAATCCTGTCCCAGATGAACCGTAAGCTGGGAGGCACTATCCTGATGGTGACGCATGATGCCTACAGTGCAAGCTATGCCGGACGGATCCTGTTCCTCAAGGACGGACGAATCTTCAACGAGCTGGTCAGGGGAGAACGCACAAGGGCTGTGTTCTACCATGAGATCCTGGATGTGCTGGCCCTGCTGGGAGGTGATGTCAGTGACGTTATCTAAATTATCCCTGCGCAATGCCAGGAGACAGGCGGGAGACTATCTGATCTATTTTGTCACGATCGTCATGGTGGCCGCCCTGCTCTATGCGTTCAACGGCCTGGTCTTCTCACAGGAGATACAGGAATTGTCCTCTGGGATGGCACAGCTCCCGATGATGATTGTGATGGTCAGTATCGTGGTGGTGTGTGTCATCGGCTGGCTGGTCTCCTATACCACGAAATTTATGTTTACCAGACGAAGCAGGGAGTTCGGCACTTATGTGCTCATCGGCCTGACAGGCAGACAGGTGGCCAGGCTGTTTTTCCTGGAAAACATAGCTGTAGGAGCCGTTGCTCTGGGAGGAGGCGTTCTGCTGGGTGGATTTTTGTACCAGATACTCCGGGCCATTATCTTTGCACTGTTCGGCACACCATATCATTTTACAATTTGCTTTTCGCCAGGGGCGGTTGTGCTGACCTGTGTGTATTTTACAGGCATCTATCTATTGGCCCAGGCAAAAAGCAACCGGCGTATCCGGAAGATGAAGATTTATGACCTGATCTATTTTGACAGGCGCAACGAAGGAGAAGTCATCCGTACCAGTACCCTGCGCAAGAGGGTATTCGTCCTGTCTATTGTACTGGGAGTAGCGGGAACGGTGCTGATCATGCTGCGGGATCTGACACTGGGTCTGATTGGCGCGGGCTGTATTATTGTGTTCCTGTATGGCTTTTTCCTAAGCTTTGCCTCCGGTGTACCGGCTTTTTTTGACAGGAAGCCCAGCCGGAAATACAGAGGACGGAATCTGCTTGTGTTCCGCACACTGACGGCAAAACTTGGAACCATGGGGATCGCCATGGCCACCATCTCCATGCTTTTTACAGCCACCTTGATTGCAGAGGGGACGGGTATGGTATTCAGTTCCCTGTTTTGGGGGAGGGCTATCCAGAATTCCTGCTTCGACTTATTCCTGGGGATATCCAGTACGCGGCAGGATGCACAGGCCTATCTGGATTATATCGGGGAGCACATCCCGGTGGAGGCTGACCTACAGTACCAGGTTTACCGGGGAGATGACAACAGGGTATCGGAGTATCTGATTGAGAAGGAGGCGCTTCTGCCTTATTATGATGAAGACCTGGTGCTGCGGTACAGTGACTATGCTGCCCTGCGCAGGATGCTGGGGTACCCGGAGGCTGCCCTGGAACCGGGAAGCTGCCTGGTACACTGTATGCCCTATCTGGAAAAGGCCGTGAAAAAATATGACAGGCCCGTGGTGGTGGACGGGGTGGAACTGACGCTTGCGGGGGTGTACGTGGAAAATCTGTGTCAGTACGGATGGGACGGCAATGGTGGGAACTTCATTCTGGTGGTGCCCGATGAACTGGCCGAAGCCCAGTCAGTGAGTCACCGCATTTATGCGGCCATGACAACACAGCCGGTGACGAAGGAACAGTTTGCCGCCCTGCGGGCCATCCGCAATGGGCCGGACCGGATGGATTACGACACGCTGAAGGCCAGATCAGAGGAAGAGGAGGAGGCGGCTTCCATGACGGCTATGACGGTGTTTCCCCTGTATTTCCTGGCCCTGGTGCTGGCGATGACTGCCGCCACTATCCTCACTATCCAGCAGCTTGCAGAGATGGGGCGTTACAGGAAACAGTTTTTGCTGTTACAGAAGCTTGGGATGGATAGGGGGGAGATGGCTGGGACGTTGCGGACACAGTTCGCCATCTATGCAGCACAGCCGGTTTTGCCTCCGGTCTTGATTAGCGTCTCCTTTATCCTGAATCTGGGGAGTCTGGTAGAGCCGGGGATCATGATGGGAGCCAACCGGCCCGGGACTCTGGCTGCTGTGGCATTGGGGATATTCTTTTTGATCTATGGGATCTATGTCATGATGGCGTACAGGATGCTTCGGCGGAACGTGTTACCGCTATGATGTGAATGCATTTTATGTACAGCATGCCGCTATGTGCAAGGGAGCAGGGAAAAGTAACTTGCGATATGCCAGTCCTACAGGAAAAAGAGAAAAGTCTATGGAAGTATGGGGGGCATTGTGGTAGAATAAGGTGTTCCCGTTGGCAGGAGAGAAGGATACCGCGTATCGAAAGGGTGCGCAGTATCCTTCAAGAGCATCTGTGGAGAGGAAGAGGTATCAAAACGATGAATCCCTATGAAACATGTCCGGTGATTGAGAATGAGAATTTTATCCTTAGGCTTGTGGAAGCGGCGGATGCGGCAGTGGAGAACCTGGGTTTTGCGGCATCGGAGGAAAAGCTGGTGGGTGGGCACGATGGCAGGGTGTATGGGGACTATTATGTGTTGTTTCAACAGTAGATGCTGTGCTGTAATCCGGGCAGAAAGGCGGGGATATCTGTGAGAGAGAAGAAAACGAATTTATTCCATGCGGCATATAGGGATACAGACAGTCCGTCCCGTTTCGGTTTCGGTTCCAAAGCCATTCTGGCTGCGGCAGGCCTTTCTGCTGTGGCAGCCATGGGCGCGGCATGGGGCGCAGGTGGATTCTTCTACCGGCTCTGCCTGACCCAGAAGATGGATAAATCGAAGATTTTTGCCGCACCCCATAACCAGGGTACCGGAGTGGCCCATTCTACCCTGGGTCGGGACAGAGTATGGCTGAAAGATCAGCCAACGGAGGAGAGACTGCTCTTTTCTGAGGACGGACTGTGTCTGAGAGGACTTCTGCTAAAGAGGCAGCCAGGGGATCCCTGGGTGATCCTATGCCATGGCTATACGGGCCGTGCCGAGGATATGGCAGATTTTGCCCGCCGGTTCCATGACAGAGGCTACCAGGTACTGATGCCGGATGCCAGGGGCCATGGGAAGAGCGAGGGAGAGTACATTGGCATGGGCTGGCCGGACAGGCGGGATATTGTCCGCTGGGCTGAGTACCTGGTGTGGAAGGAACAGGCAGGGCAGATTGTATTGCTGGGTGTTTCCATGGGCGGTGCAACGGTGATGATGGCATCGGGGGAGGAACTTCCTGCCCAGGTGTGTGCCATAGTGGAAGATTGTGGCTTTACTTCCGCATGGGACGAGTTCCATTACCAGCTGAAGATGCTGTTCCACCTGCCTGCCTTTCCTCTGCTGCATGTAACGGAGTTATATACCAGGGTGAAGGCAGGTTTCAGCCTTTTGCAGGCCAGTGCTTTAAAACAGGTGACAAAGTGTCGTGTTCCAATGCTGTTCATCCATGGCAAAAAAGATACCTTTGTGCCATTTGGGATGCTACAGCCTCTGTATGAGGCGGCAAACTGTCCTAAGGAATGTTTCGTGGTGGAAAATGCAGGCCATGGGGAATCCAAGATGGCAGAACCTGTAGTATACTGGGACAGGATCTTTGCCTTCCTGGGGCAATATGTGGACGCTCCCTGCCACACCACACCATCAGACGGCTTGTCAGAGCCAGTCTGATCCGGCGGCCCATTTGCCTGGGCCTTTTCGGACATCCGTTCTGGATGGTTCCCTCTACCCGATAAATGAGAATGAAAGAGTTTCCTGATAATAGGCTCGGAGAATAGGCTCCAGCTTACCCTGGCGTATGGCGGTAAATATTTTTCTCATAATCCAGGCCGTAAAGGCCCTTATGGCAGATGTTGCTTGGAATGTCAAAGCCTGTCGAATTATAATTGACATTTATTGCAAAATAAAATATAATTTTGCTATATGATTCTACGGATAAAAGCTTTTGAATCCTGGCAGGTGTAAGAATGCAAGGTACAGGGAGGGGAAGCAATGGGGGACAGGAAGGCCAGGGAAGATTTAGGCATCTACATCAGTGACCTGCGGGAGAAGAAGGGATATGCCCTGGAACAGGTCTGTGAGGGACTGTGTACAGCACAGCAGCTTTCCCGGTATGAGCGGGGGGAGAAGGCAGTATCCAAGCTGCTACAGGATGCCCTGCTGGAGAGGCTGGGGGCAGGGGCAGAGGACTATGAGCATTATCTGAACTACAAGGATTACGACCACTGGGAGATGCGGCAGCGGATCCTGTACCGTATCCAGCGTGGGAAGACGGAAGGGGCGAAGCAGTTGCTTGCGGATTACCACAGCCGCTATGTGGGAGATGCCGCTGGCAGCAGGAAGGTGGCAGACAGGCTGGAATACCAGTTTTATCTCAGTATGCTGGCCCAGGTCCGCGGCCAGGAAGGGGCAGACAGGGAGGAACTGCACACCCTTCTGGAGACCGCAGTGGGACTGACGATGCCGGGACTGTGGGAAAAGCCCCTGGCGGGCCGGGTATTCTCCTTCAAGGAGCTGAACCTGGTGCTGGAGGCAGAGCAGGTCCGGGAGGGTGGTTCCAGGCCGGAGCATTATAGGGAGGTTATATCTTATATAGAGGCGTCTGGGGCAGATGCTCTGGGACTGGCCAAGATCTATCCCAAGGCCGTGTATCTCCTGTGCCGGTGCAGCGTGCCAGGGGATGGGTTGCCGGAAGAAACCCTCCTGGAATTGTGCAATCACGGGGTGGAGATCCTGCGGGAAGGGAACCGGATGTATTACCTGTGGGAACTTTTGGATCTGCGGGAGCACTATCTGGGAAGGATCCTGGGGAAAGCAGCGGAAGATAGAGAAGGGGGAATATCTGGGGAGCTTGTCTGTCTGAGCCAGGAAAACGCAGCGTGGAAGAAGGCCCTGGAGAACGTATATGCCCAGTACCAGGTACCCAGGGAGACATCTTCCTATTGTTATCTGTACATGGAAAAAGGCGTGTTCTGTAGCAATGATGTAATCCGCATCCGGCGCAGGATGCTGGGCATGAGCAGGAAGGAGCTGCGGGAAGGGATCTGTGACAAGAAGACACTGGAGCGCCTGGAGAACAGGAAAAGCAATCCTCACAGATGGGAGGTGGAAGAACTGTTCCGTCGTCTGGGTCTAGCCGGGACATTGACACGCACGGAACTGATCACTGAGAGCCAGGAAGCCAGGCACCTGATGACAAGGCTGGGGCAGTATGTCAATAACCGTGAGGCAGAGAAGGCAGAGGCTGTCCTGGCCCAGGTGAAAAACATGGTATCCGTGGACATGAAGTGGAACAGACAGACATTGATGCGGCAGGAGGTGAATATACAAGAGGAACTACAGAAGATAAACAGGGAGACATACTGCAGGCGGATGCAGGAGGCACTGGAACTGACCCTGCCTTTCCAGGCCTTCCTACAGGAGGGGGAGAAACATCTGTCCCATGAGGAACAGGCCTGTATTCAGAATCTGATGCAGGGCATGGACAAAGAAAGGGAGGAATTCCGGATCTGTCTGGAGCGTTTTGAGGAAATGTACCGTCCTGTGGCAGAAGGGGAACTGCTGGGAACCATGAGTATGGTATATGGGCTGGTCATGGGATACGTGGCCAGTGAACTTGGGAACCTTGGGGAGTATGACAGGTCAGACTGGTATAATGACAAAAAGATAGAGGAAGATTTGTACTCCCGCAGGCTGACGTCCATTGCAGATGGCTTGTATTGTCGCTGGTGGAATCATGAACAGCGGAAAAAGAGGGGGATTCCTACGGACAGGGAACTGGATGGGGAGGAAGAACTGACAGACTGTATCTGGTTTTGCAGGCTGGGCAGACAGACACACGATGAATCCTTCCTTGAGGAAAAGCTAAGACAGTTGAGTGAAAAGAAGCAGATGAGCGAAGACATATGATCTGCTGTGCTGGCTGGCCAGGAAATCTCACTGGGGCAGCCAGCATAACACATGGGGTTACTTTTTTACATCTCTATTTGGGGGACGGTCATCCAGGGGTGCAATTCCAGGTTCCTGCCCCTTTTCCTGTCCGGGTTTCTCTTCCTTTGCAGGGTTCTGAGGCTCTTCTCCCAGAACCGTAGGACTGCCACCTGGTTCACCCGGAAGGAAGATCCCGCCAGAGGGGGATCCCAGGAGAATGGCTGTACATAGAGTCATGGCAGCAGCGAAAGAAAGAAGGTGTTTTACAAGATTTCGTTTCATATTGGTATCCTCCTGTGTAATAGAGTAGGTGCCGGGTTACTGTTCATTCGTGCTGCCGTGAACGGAGTAAACAGTAACGGCACCGGCCCGCAGTGCGGAGCAATCGACTTTCATGCCCTGGTGGTGCATCACCAGGTATATATAGTTTAGTATAAATGAATGGGAAGCATGACGCAAGGGACAGATGGGTTGATATTTTCAACCCATCTGTCCCTTGTGTGTATATGGGGAAATTGCTATCATGATAATAGAAGGCTAATAAGTAGGTGTTTCAAGGGAAAGGGGTGGTTCCATTGTACAGGTAAAGGTAGTACATCAGTGCTGACTGGAGGGCCTTGCAGGAGCAGTGATATTTTTTGAAGATACAACTGAAAGACTGGGAATTTCAATTGTATTGCTATAGTTGTTTGCCTCGGTTGTAGCATATATTGCATAAGGGAGGATTGTCCCAGATGATAATGTATGGTATGCTAAGAAAATAGGAAGAAAGCTCATAGAAACTGCCAGTCAGCACAAAGGGAGATGCAACAGGATTTGGAAGATAGTCACAGGGTGGGGCAGCCATCTGTGTGACAGGAATCCGTCAAAGTGGTTTTCCGCCTTTTGACTGAGGGAGACAATAGATGGGAAGGACAGGCTTGGACGGGAACAAAAGAAGGGAGAATATTTTTATGAAGATGAAGAGAATCGTTGTGGCGCTGGTGTGTGCGGCATCTGTGTTGGCGAGCGTGGTGCCTGTGAGTGCGAAAGAGAGGGCGGGCCATGTGTGTGTCTGGGGATCGGAACAAACAGAGGCGACAAGTGGATACTGGTATGCAAACGATACTTATCACAAACAGTCTTATAGAGTGGTAAAATATTGCCAGGATTATCCTACCTGTGGAAAAGTAAACGTTATAAGGACAGGGGAAAACCAGGGAACCCATAGTTGGTCTGACGCTTATGACCAAGGACACCGAGGCGAGGATGAACATGCATTCAAACTGAAATGTGGAACTTGCGGCGGTGGTCCGGAAATTCGGATCATATGCAATTACAATACGACAGGACGCCACAATACACCGTGGTAAAAAGGCTGCTTAATGCCAGGTGGCTTGGTTGCGTATATTCGGCCTGGGACTTGTCCCAGGTCGAATAGTTGTATTCTGATTTTAGAAAACATCAGAGGAGTAGTTTTTATGAAAAAGTGGGGATATCGAAATGGTATCCTGTGCCTTCTGCTGGCAGCACTGCTTTCCCTGCCTGCCTGCGGAAAGGAAGAGCGGGAACGTGGAATTGACGGCTATGTGTATGTGGCAGAACAGCTTGCTGGTACAGAGCACTGGGGGCAGGATGTGAAGAACAGTGACAGTGGGCTGTATTACATGGATGAGGGTGTCCTGTACCGGATCCCTCTGGGGGAAGATGGCAGTCCGGAAGGAACCAGGGGAGAGAAAGTGCCAGGCGGGAAGGGAATGTATGACTACACAGTGGACGCAGGAGGAAATGTATACTATTACAGTCCTGTGATGGACATATTGGATTCCGGTAATACAGAACTGAAAGGCGGGACACTGACCCGGTACCGGGAGGACGGCAGCCAGGATTACTGCCTTTCCCTGGAAGGCAGGAGTGCCGTATACACCGGCGGGGCCATCAACCCCG
Organism: uncultured Acetatifactor sp.; assembly: GCA_910586215.1. Lineage (GTDB taxonomy): Bacteria > Bacillota > Clostridia > Lachnospirales > Lachnospiraceae > Acetatifactor. Next base: position 60,352 of record CAJUGH010000021.1, read on the forward strand.
GTTCCCTGGTGGTGGGCAGCGGGAACCGGCTGTTCCTGATGATGGGTGATGCCATCCTGGTGGTGGATCAGGAGGGAACAATTGTCAGTGCAGCGGATATCAGCGGCATACGTCCCGGCATGGACTGGGGGACGGAGAAGCTGATGGAAGGGGAGGACGGCAGGGTCTATTACCTGGTTTCAGCGGGACGCAGGAGCCTGTACGAGCTGGTGGAAGACGGCAGCACCTACAGTCTCCGGAGTTGTTCCTTGAATGGTCTGGAGACAGAAGGCAGAAGTGTTGGTTTCGATTTCTATGGTTCCCGCCAGGGGGTGATGTACAGTAGCACAGATGGTATCCTGTATCGCTACAGTGCCAGGGAGGATGCCTGGCAGGAACTGCTGCGCTGGGGGGACAGCAACCTGGGACGGGCAGCCAGCGAAGTGCTGTGGCTCCCGGGGGAAAAGCTGCTCACATCCTATCAGATATATAAAAATAACAGTTCCAGGAATGAGTTCTATCTGCTGGACAGGAGGAGAGTGGAGGAGCTGCCGGAGAGGGAGGAACTGGTTATGGCCTGTTGGGATAGCCTGGATGCTGACCTGGAGGATGCAGTGATCCGGTTCAACAGGGAAAGTGACAGGTATCACATTACTGTGCAACTGTATGAGGATGAGGACTGGCTGGATGCGAAGCTGGTCTCTTCTGACCCGCCGGATATGCTGGTTCTGTTGCCGTTGAATGTCAGAAAATATGGTGGAAAGCAGATACTGGAGGATCTGGATCCTTACCTGGTAGAAAGCAGTATGCTGGATCGGGAGGATTTCCTGGCTGCCCCCCTGGAAGGCTATACCATAGAGGGAAGGCTGGTGGGGATTCCTTCAGAGTTCGTCTGCCATACCCTGGTGGCAGACAGGCCGGCGGCAGGAACACAGGCTGGCTGGAGCCTGGAGGATATCATGGCACTGACAGAGCAATACCCCCACAGGAAGCTGAACGGCAATTATATTCTCTGGAATCTCAAGAACCTGTGTGGGGATTACATCATGGATACCTTTATAGACAGGGACAACGGGGTGTGCCACCTGGACACTGAGGAATTCCGCAGCCTGTTGCTATGGCTGGAAGAAAGCTGCGGGAACCTGACGGATCCCTCCATCATTGCGGAAGTGGAGAATCCGCTGATTTTCCGGGGAATGGTGCGTAACATTGTGGACTACATGGGAAATGTATCACGTCTGGGCGATGACATGATATCCATGGGATATCCGTCCCCGGATGGCAGTCCCAGGTATCAGGCAGGGGCATTCCGGGCGGTGGGTATCATATCGAAATCCCGGCACAAGGAAGGGGCCTGGCAGTTTATCGAGTATTTCCTGTGCCACCAGGAAGCAGATTGTGGGGCTTATGCAAATATGCCCACCCGCAGGGATCTTCTGGAGGAAGTGCTGGAGGATGCCATGACACCCCGGTATGTAAAGATTGGCGATGAAATATCCCTGGATAAGGCGGGGAATCCTATCATGCTGCCAAAATGGACAACAGGCTTTTGGAACCTGCACGGGGAATATGTGTGGGAATCTTATGAATATGCTACGAAGGAGGAGGTGGATGGTCTGCTGGAACTGATATCCCAGGCGGATTTCTCCCCGGAGGATGGCCTGGAGACGGCTGTGATGGACATCATTGCCGAGGAGGCAGGCAGTTACCTGGACGGGAGCAAGCCCTTAGAAGAGGTGACGAAGATCATCCAGGGCAGGGTGAGCACCCTGGTGCAGGAGAATATGTGAGCAGAAGGTACAAATTCGGGGAGGAGACCGTCCTCCCGTTTACGATTTATACCACTGCTCCTGTGCCTCATAGAGTCTTTTGTATTCCCCCTCCTGGGTGAGCAGCTCCTCGTGGGTGCCAAGCTGCACTGCCTCCCCGTCTTTCATGACCAGAATACGGTCCGCCAGCCTCACAGAACCCAGGCGGTGGGTCACGATGACAGCAGACTTATCCCGGGCGATTTCGGCAAAACGATTATAAATCCTTGTTTCCTCATATGGGTCGATGGCAGCCGTGGGTTCGTCCAGAATGATCAAGTCATGGCTTCGAAAGAATCCCCTGGCAATTGCAACGCGCTGCCACTGGCCTCCGGACAGGTCAATGCCGTCAAATTCCCGGGAAAGCATGGTATCATACCCCTTGGGAAATGCATCGGGATCTGTTCCCGCCATGGCGCATACACTGTCTAGATGGTTCTTTCCCCAGTCCTCTCCGGGATCGCCGATGACGATATTTTCGGCCAGGGTCATCTGATAGCGCTGGAATTTCTGGAATACCGCGGAGGTCTTGCCGGTGAGGGCGGCCATGGCAAGCTCCCTGGTGTCTATGCCATTTTTCTTTACCGTGCCCTCCCCAGGCAGGTAGAGTCCGGCCATCAGGCGGATCAGGGTGGATTTTCCGGAACCATTTTCCCCTACCACTGCCAGGGTCTCTCCCTTATGTAGTGTCAGGCTCACGTTTTTTACAGCATATTTCACAGGTTCTGTGGTTCCATCCTCCTTTTTTCCAGCCGGGTAGGAGAAGCTTACATTTTCCAGCACGATATCCCCCCAGTCTGGCGCATCCTGGCGCTGTCCGATTCGTTCCTCCATGGCCAGGAAATTCAGGTAATTGCGGATGGAACCCGCATTCGCGGCCATCTCTCCTATATGGCGGCAGATGACCTCTTCCATGACGTTGTACAGCATGCCTATGGAATTGAAGACCGCTGCGAAAGCCCCCACCGTTACCTCCTGTTTCATCAGGGCGTCATACAGCATCCAGAGAATGGTGCAGTAGCCTCCCACTGTGACGGTGCGCATGGCAAGCTCGAACAGGTTCGATCTCATGGTAGCCTTGAACTTCAGCTTCTGTAGGGAGATAAGGCTCTCCTGATACAGCTTTTTGAAGTAGGAGAAACTTCCCAGAATGCGGGTCTCCTTGAAATATTCCCGGCCCGCCATACAGGTCTCATAGTATTCATATTCCCTGCGGACCGGAGCCGAGGCGTCTTCCAGATGGGAAAAGACTTTCACGCGGAGCAGCTGCGCCAGGGCGGTGGGAAGGAAGATGATGACAATGGCGCTGGCCAGAATCGGTTTCAGGGAAAAGAGATACCAGCCCATGAAAACGAAATAGGGAATATAAAAAGTCAGAATAGCAAGCACATTATAGACATACCAGAAAGCACTGTTTTTCCCCTGTTCTGCCTTATTGATGTCATCCAGTTTTTCCGTGTCCTCAAAGACAGCTGGATCCAGCCGGGCGATTTTCTTCTGGATGGCCATGGACAGATGGGCGCCGGCCTTTCCGTCCACCACGCCTGGCAGAAAATTAGCGGCACCGTTCAGCACTTGACAGGCCACATTGGCAATGCCCAGGAACGCCAGCGCAAGAAAGGCCTGGGAAATCCCGGTCTTTCCCCTGGCTGCATCCACCGCGCTGTCGAAAAAGTGCTGCTGCATCATGGTTTCCACGCCGAAGGAGATGCCATGGAAAAAGCCCAGAAGTATGTTTACCAGAAACAGAAAGGGTGCCGCCTTTATCATCACTGGCAGGAGTTTTCCGAAAGCCCCTGTCATGGTTTTCTTGTTTTTCATCTTGCTCTGCTTTTTCATTGATACCAGCTCCTTTGCGCTTCATACATAGAGGCATAAATGCCCTTTTGAGAGAGCAGGTTTTCATGATTTCCCTTCTCAGCTACTTTTCCATCGTCCACCACAATAATCTCATCTGCCAGACGGGCGGCGCCCAGTCTGTGGGTGATGAAGATCGTGGATTTTCCGGCACTGATTCTGCCGAACATTTCATAGATGCCGCTTTCTGCCACCGGATCCAGCGCCGCCGTGGGCTCATCCAGAATCTGTACCGCTGCCGGGTTATACAGGGCTCTGGCGATGGCCAGACGCTGCCACTGGCCTCCGGAGAGATCCACGCCCTGTTCCTTTATCTTTCCCAAAGGGGTCTCCATGCCCTGGGGCAGGTCAGCAATCGCCTGGCCGAGGCCTATTGCCTCCGCGGCTTCCCGGATCTTTGTCTGGTCTCTTTGGAGCACGTTTCCCAGCGCGATATTATCCTCCAGGGATATCTGATACCTGGCGAAATCCTGATAGACCACAGAGAAGAATGCTTTCAGCTGTGCCTGGCTGAAGGTCTTCAGTTCCCTGCCGTTTAGCAGGATCTCCCCTTCATAATTATCATACAGACCGGTCAGGAGCTTTGTCAGCGTGGTTTTTCCGGCTCCGTTAATGCCCACGAAGGCATAATGCCTGCCGCTTTCCAGGCGAAGGCTGAAATCTTTTAAGATGTCCTTTTCCGTGCCCGGATACCGGAAAGATACCTGGCGGAATTCCAGGCTTTCAAATGTGTCTCCGGTGCCAGGCACATCCAGTGCTCCGGGGGTTTCAGACAAGGCGCAGAAGGCAGTCAGATCCTTGCAGTATTCCAGGTTCTGGGCGATCTGGTTCATGGTGTCGGACAGCTCCCAGGACATCATCTGGATCAGGTTCAGGGTGGAGGTGATGAGCCCCATGAACATACCCGGGGTGATGATGCCTTTCGTCAGCGGAAACAGAAGCACACTGATGATCAGCAGGGAGAGCAGCACCGTGATCAGGCTGGAACCTTTCAGGCGCACGAAGAACCTGGCGCTCACTCCCACGGAAATTTTCCGGGCGGCTTCATATCTTTCCAGCCACTGTTGGTTCACCTTTTCCGTATAACCGAAAAGCGCCCGTTCTTCTACACTTTCCCGTCCCTGTAACACACCCTTCAGGTAGTTTGCCCTGCGCAAGTGCTTCTCTGCTTCCTTATTTTCTTCGTAGATCTGCTGTCCACCCTTTATAGCCAACCGGAACAGGGGAACGGAGATGACCACAATAGCCAGTCCGGCCCACCACACCTGGGCCATCAGTATGGCAAGCAGGGAGCCCACCCGCAGGATGATGTTCGCTGTGCCGAGAATATTGTTGAAGCCGCCGGTCAGCCTCCCCACAGGGTCACTACACACCCGGTTGACCAGCTCCCAGGTGTCATTGTCCTCCACATGCCGGTATTCCAGCGCGGCCCGCTTCTCGGCAATTCTGGTGCGATATGCGAATTCCAGTCGCATTTGCATTTTCAGGTTTATGTAGCTCATCAGCTGCCAGTTCAGGTTGTTGTAGGTCACAATGGCGACCAGGCACAACAGGGGCGGGAAGATGGCCGACTGTCCGGTTTTTCCGGAGAAGATGCCCAGGGCGGTGTCGATAAAGGCCGCCGTGGCTAACACCTGTAGTGACGGCAGGACAGACACCAGTATCTGATTGAGCGTCTTGATCCCCGCGTATACCGGGCAGACTGTGAAAGGGATCCTTAAAAAGTCCTTGAAGCCATATTTTTTTTGGCTTATCAGTAATTTGTCCATGTTTACACCCCATGCCTGTTTCAAGAAGGGTGCTTACACACCTTTTTGCGGCATCCATTCCATATTTCGGAAGTTTACTTTCAGACTTCCAGGCCTTGAAAGGCCCGGGGCCTCTTTTTTCCTTCGTTTTTAAACGTAACATCATTGCAAATAATTGTCAAGTGTTGGTGTAGGCATTCAATTTGTAAACATCGAAAAAACGGATATGATGTGGAATGAGTATGGAGACTTGCAAAGACAATCTCTGATTGACTTAAGCATATTGGCGAATGCCTGCTTTGAATAAATTTTTTTCCGGATTGACAGCAAATTGGTTCGGGTCTGCAATGACGGAGTTCACGGCAGATAAAAAGGCATTTTTAATTTTGTTGTGCGACATATGGCATGTGCCTCCTTGTATAAGCAATCGACTTTCATGCCCTGGTGGTGCATCGCCAGGCGTATATAATTTACTATAAAAGTCTGGTACCGCGAAGTGTTTTTGTGCTTCCTATGCGCAAAAACCGAGACAGCTGTGCGCCAAAATGAGCTTCTCTTGCTCATTTTGTGTGCATCACCTAAACTCCCAGACTTTCAGGTATGGTGGTGCGGCTGGCTGCATGGGAGTTTAGTATAAAGGAATGGGAAGCATGACGCAAGGGACAGATGGGTTGATATTTTCAACCCATCTGTCCCTTGTGTTTATATGGGGGAATTGCTATCATGATAATAGAGGTCAATAGGATGAGACCTTAAAGGAGAGGGGGGGTCCATTGTACAGGTTAGGCAGTGCATGCCAGGAACCTTGCATGAGCAGCATATCCTTCATAGATAGTCAGGGGATTGAGAACTCTGGCTGATTCTGCCATAGATTGCGGAAGAAGGATTGTTCCGAATGATCATGTATGGTATGTTAAGTGATAGGAAGAAAGCTCATGAAAATGGCCAGTCAGCACGAAGGAAGATGTGGTATGAGTTGATAAATGTCCATAAGGTGGAAAGAGGGCATATGCTTAAGGTGATATACCATTGTGAAAGGAGACGTACAATGAAGAAAAGAATAGTGAATTTTGTTTTTTCCATGGTAATAGCATTGGTGATAGGGACACAGGCAGTGATGCCTGTGGAAGCGGCACAGGTTGAAACAGCAGCTTCTGCAAGGACATGGGTATGCCATCATTGTGGTACGGCAGTATATGTGACGGAAGTTCCCAGGCTGGTAAGTGTGGAAAGCGAACCGATTAGGAAATGTACAGATCCAAACCATAATTCCGGTACGTGCTACGTTTTTAATGCCACATATGTGAATGATTATGTGATTTCGTGCCCGGGCTGTGGCAGATCCAATGTGCAGGGACATACTGCAGAATATAAAGTGGAAGTGCACAAGGATCGTATTTAAACAGAGTGTGTGACGTAGCTATTACAGATATACAATTAAGGGGAAGATATCATGAAATGTAGACAGCCATCAAAAAAAAATTTTACTTTGGCATGCCTGGTGATGCTTTCCGTACTTTCTTCCTGCGGGCTTCGAAATCAATCGGAGCCTGCTTTTGACGGGGCTGTGAACGGGACGGAAGAGGGGGAAGGTACCCGGCAGGGTATGGAAGGAGAAGCAGGGTCAGGGGAAGGTACGGATGGCATGATTGCTGTGGCGGATTTTTCTTATTTTTTGCCGGACATTCCCCTGTTCACCTACTATGCAGACCAGGAATATTGTTTAAACGGAGAATACTTTTACTATACGCAGCCGGTGGAGCATGGGGGAGATGGGGAATGTTATTGCCACATTGCCAGATACCATATTTCCGATGGCAGCCAGGAGAAGGACTATATTGTTCTGGAAAAAAGCATGGAGGAGCTATTTGTCATTGAAATGCTTGCTGACAAAGAAGGAAACTGCTATATGTTCCTGGGTCCCTCTCAAGGAGAACAGGGGGCAGACTGCAATTATTACCTGGAGAAATACGGAACGGATGGGAGATTGCAATGGCAGACGGTGTATACTCCGGAAGAATTATCTGGCAAGGGGATGCATCTTGAACAGGGGACGGTGACAGAGGACGGGAGAGTGTTCCTCTACACATCCGGGACTGGCGGAACTGTCTTTTCCTTCGGGGCTGGAGGCAGGCTGGATGAAGTATATACGCCGGGTCTGGATAGTCTGGACAGGGTTGTTATCGGGAAAGGGAATAAGGTATATGGATACTGTGCCACTGGTGTGGAATCAAAATTTATGGAACTGGGAAAAGGAAAGGAAGCAGATGTATATACGGCGCCAGTGGTTCCGCTTGGAGTGTATGACGGATATGAGGATGGGCTGTATCTGCGGACAGGGGATGGGCTGTGGCGATATGTACCGGAGACAGGGGAGGCAGTATATCTGTGGGGATGGGATGACGCATATGTACAGGTGGATGGGAACCAGATAGACAGGATCGCAGGAGAAGAACAGGGGATGGTATTGTTGTGTCTGGAACAAACTGACCGTTTTTACTGGGAACGGGAGATTCTGACATTTGCAGTAGTGAGTTCCAGAGAGGTACGGGAGTATCCGGGGAAGCAGACTGTCACGATGTCCTTCTGGTACCTGAATGACAGGCTTCGATATCTGGTAAGACGGTATAACAGGCAGAGTAAGGAATATCGGATAGAATACGTACAGGAGGCAGACGATACGGAACTGGAGAGGAAACTTTTAAAAGGAGAAGCATCAGACTTGATTGTGTTGAATGGCCTGTATGGAAAGGGGCTGGTACAGATGGGGGCGCTTGAGGATCTGACGCCTTACTATGAGGCCAGTATATTGGTGGACTGGGAGGACATTCTGGAGCCGGCCAGGGAAGCATGCATCATAAGTGGAAAGAATGTGGCTGTGATGCCGTGTTTTTTCATTGACAGCCTACGGGTAAGGCAGGAGGCTGACGGGGTGATCGTGCCGGAAAACGAGTGGACAGTATGGAAGTTTCTGGAAATGGGGGAGGGAAAACATGTATTTATGGTGCAGAGGCCGGGCAGTGTCTTTGAGACTTGTATGGGAATACGTTATGGGGATGTCTTTGTGGATTATGAGAGTAAGACGTGCAATTTTGACAGTGACGAGTTCCATCAGATTCTGGAGGAATGCAGCCGGATGGGAACCTATGGGAAGTCTGAGCCAAATTCTGTTGCCGTATATGAAGGGGAAGAAGAGTGGCTGTATGACAGTGTAAGTATACGTAATGCTGTGAATGCAGTATCATGGCTGGATGAGGATTATGCGGAAAGGCTCGTGGGATATCCGGGAATGGAGGGAGCAGAATATGCATTGTGCAATGAAGGCATGTTTGCCATGAACAGCAGGTCGGAAAATAAAGAAGGGGCATGGGACTTTCTGGAATATCTGGTATCAGAGGAGACCCAGGAGGCGGTGACATGGGCATTTCCTTCCAGGAAAGACTGCTTTGAGAGGTACCTGGCAGACAGGTATGAAGAGCCGGCTTTTTCATGGAATGAGCGTACCGGGACACTTCTGGGATTTTCCGGTGGGTTATCGGAATTTTCGGAATCAACGGAGGCATATGAAAAGGCATGTCAGAAAATATGGAGTATGCTGGATTACCTTGTTCCGGACACTACCTATGGAGCAGTAGATGATCCTGTCCGGGCGATTGTAATGGAGGAGGCAGAGATGTATTTTGCAAAAGGTGCGTCATTGGAGGGGACAGTGAATAAGATCCAGAAAAGAGTGCAGCTTATGCTGGATGAGAATTAACTGGGAATACCTGTCACTTCTGGAAATGTGAAATCAGAACCGGCTCCTTTATAATAGAGAGAAAAAGGAAGTAGAAAAGACTCCGGAATATCACGGAGCTTTTTCTACTTCTTTGATGGCTCCGGTGATGCCGATACCTTTCAGCAATTCACCCAGCTGTTCCACGGAAGAGGAGGAGAAATCTTCCGCCATAAGGAAGACTCCTGTGGCTGTCACGGAATGGTCTTCCCCGGCCACAAAAGACACCATCACAGAATGCCCCTTCTGGAAGGTGTACAGGTACAGGGTGTTGTGATCCAGACTGCTGCTTACAAAGGTTTTGGATGCCATATAGACAGAGGCAGTGGCCAGGGCAGCGGATCCCTGTCTGGCATTCAACTGGTTTGCCAGGGAGGAGGCAGCCCTGCTATTTAAGAAGGTCCGAAGGGAATCGGAGAAGCTGTCCAGGGGATTGTTTTCTCCCAGAAGTGCCAGCAATTTACCCGTGTCGGGAACGGTGATTTCGTATACTGCCTGGGGAGTGGTATAATCACCAGCGGCCAGTTCCACCCGGAGTGTTTCCACTTCGCCCGATGCCATGCCGAACATTTCTCCGTAGCTGCTGTTCTTCACCATCTCTTCCATTAGTCCGATCACATCAAGTCCATGTGCGTATAAGGACCTGCTACTTCCACCCCGGACAGCGCAGCCTAAGAGAAAACAAGCCAGCAGAGACAATACAGCCAGGAAAAGGCAGATGCCTTTCCTGTTTACAGGATACTTCTTCCTGACAGGCAGAAGGGATACCGGAACAGATGTCTTTCTCAAGGGTTTCATGGTTGTTATCCTCCTGCTATATATAGATTTGTAGTAACAGTTCAGACAGCCCCTCTCGCGAAGTCAAAATTGCGCTCTGTGCAATTTTGCGAGACTTGTGGGCGCCAAAACGCATTCTTTTCGCGTTTTGTGTGCATTCTCGTAACAGTTCAGCGTCCTGTCTGAACTGTTACGATTTGTATGGTTTTATGGTTTCTGCTTCTGGATGATATTCTGTGTGGGAGCACGACACGCTCTTTCCCGTATTTTAGCACTGTTCCTGTTTGGGGTCAATGCCAAAAGGTAAGTGCAATACATGAAGGAAACTTTGCTTGAAAAAAAGGTATATTAATGTTATGCTTAATATAGAATCTGGATTGCAATTTGTGAAATCTATACATGAGAGTTGTGAACAAAATGGACGGGAAGCCTTCCATTATGCAGACCGCCGATTATGGGTAACACCATAGCGGCGGTTTTTTAGGGATCTGGAGATGCATGAAGTATAAACGGAGGTGTTAATATGGCAATCATCGGTATAGACCTTGGGACAACGAACAGCCTGGCGGCCTGCTGGAGGGACGGCAGGCTGGAACTGATTCCAGGTGAAGACGGGAATGTACTGTTTCCCAGTGCAGTGGGATATGTGGAAGGGGAGGGCTTCCTGGTGGGGGCTGCTGCCAAGGAGCGGCTCCTGACCAATCCCGGTGACACAGTGGCTTCCTTCAAATGCTTCATGGGCACGGCAAAGGAGTACAGACTGGGCAGCAGGATGTATACCCCCATGGAGCTGTCAGCCATGGTACTGGAGCGGTTGAAGCGAAACGCGGAAAGGGTGTTGCAGGAGGAGGTTGAGGAGGCTATCGTGACGGTTCCTGCCTATTTTAACGATAAGCAGAGGAGCGATACCAAGAAGGCAGCCCAGGTGGCAGGGCTCAGGGTGGAACGCTTGATCAATGAGCCATCGGCGGCTGCCCTGGCCTACCGTATGGCCGTGGGAGAGGAGGACCGGACGCTGATTGTCTTCGATTTCGGGGGCGGGACCCTGGATCTGTCCTATGTGGAATGTTTTGACAATGTGATAGAGATTGTGGCTGTGGCCGGGGACAATCATCTGGGCGGGGATGACATCGACAGGGCCATCCAGTCCCATTTCTGTAAAGTGAACGGTCTCGTGGAGGAGAAGCTGTCATTGGAAGAGCTGGCCCGCATCCGGAATCTGGCAGAGCAGTCCAAATGTGCCCTGTCCGCTTCAGGGCAGGCAGATATGGGGCTGACAGTGGGAGGAAGGGTGTGTAGGGCGCAGCTTAACGAGGATATTCTCTTTGAAATCTGTATGCCCCTTTTCGGGAAGATGAAGCAGCTCTTCCTGCACCTTCTGGAGGATGCGGATTCCAGGGTATCCCAGATAGATGACCTGGTCATGGTGGGCGGTTCCTCCAGGCTGGGGGTGGTGAAGCGGTTCCTTTCGGAGCTTCTGGGAAAAGAACCTGTGGTGCTGGACGAGACAGACCGGGTGGTGGCCCTGGGAGCGGGAATCTATGCCGGAATCCGCAGGCGTGGGGAGGAGATCCGGGACATGCTGCTGACGGATGTGTGTCCCTTCACCCTGGGGATCGGGATCCGCAACCGGAGTGGCCAGGACAAAAATATCCTAAGCCCCATGATTGAGCGCAATTCCACCCTTCCTGCCTCCTGCAGAAACCGCTTTGTCACCACCAGCGATTACCAGAGGGAGATCCTGGTGAAGATTTACCAGGGGGAAGAGTACTATGTAGACGACAATGTATACCTGGGGGAGGTGGCCATAGAGGTGGCCTTGAAACCGGCGGGGCAGGCCTGGGTGGATGTGCAGTTTACCTATGACATCAACGGCATCCTCCATGTATCCGTGGAAAACGAGATGGGGGAGCGCAGGCAGATCCTGCTGGCCAACCAGGCTCTAAGCGAGGAAGAGCTGGAGCGGTATTCGAAAGAGCTGGAAAAGATCATGAGGCCGCCCATGGAACAGCCTGAGAACCAGGAGATGCTGGCCCGGTTCCTGGCGTATTTCGAGAACAGCACCGGGGAGCGGCGGGAGCATATCGGGGCCATGATAGACTATATTACCCAGGGACTGTGCAGCGGCAGAAAGAAAACAGTCAGAAATGCAATAGAGAACGCCAGGGCCTGGCTGGCCATGCTGGAGGAGACCCAGGACACCAGGGAGGAGAGGCTGTTTGACGGACGGGACTTCTATGACTGGGAGGAAGAGGAAGAAGACCAGGAAGATGGGGAAGCATCCCGGTCTGGCTTGGAAGAGGAGCAAGAGGAGAATGACGATGCAAGGTGATATATGGGGACTTCTGGGGATAGGACCCACTGTAGATAAGAAAGCCATCCGGAGTGCTTATGCGGCCCAGTCCCGGCTGCACCACCCGGAGGAGGAACCGGAATATTTTGCAAAGCTGAACCAGGCCTACAGACAGGCGCTGGACCATGCCCGTACAGCTGGGGCCGGATCCATCCAGGAAGTGGGAATAGATGCCACATACCATCATGCCCATACAGCCGGGGCAGGGTACACAGATGAAGGGAAAGGAAAGGGCAGAACAGACTGGGAAGACAAGAGCGGCGAGGGGAACAGGAGAGAGGAAAGAAGCAGAAAAGGCGGGGATGACAGAGGAAGCAGAGAAAACGGAAAAAGTGTAGAAGGCAGAGAAGAAATCCACCAGCCGGAAGAGACTGCGGAGAAGAAAACTGCCCGGACAGGCACCGGGGAAGAAGGGGAATCCCTTCTGGAGCGCCTGGCCGGGGCGCAGCTGCAGGCCGTGAAGAAAAGCATGGAAACCGGTGCCCTGCATGATTTTATCACTCTTTTCACAGATGCCAGGCAGGCGAAAGTGGCCGACACCTGGAGACGGTTTTTCTTGACGGAGGCTTTTCTGGAGGAGCAGTATGCGGAGGAATTTGCCGGGGGTCTGTATGTCTATCTCATGGAACAGGAAGTCTTTCCCAGGGATAATCTTCCCGCAGGCCTGCTCCAGGAGCTGGCCATTGCTTATGCCCTGATCCCTCATTTTGCCGGGGAAGAGTACGGGGAGGGTATGAAGTATCCCAAGGAATGGTACAAGGTCTCAGTGGAGCAGACTTTCCCTGCCAGGAAGCAGGTGGCAGAGATCTTTAACAGACAGGGCTGGGACTGTGACTTGAAATCCATAACCAGGCGGATGCTGAAACAGCCTGCCAGCAAAGTGCGTCACAATGCCTTTTCAGATTATCTGGCTTTAAAGGAAATGGGGAGCCAGGGAAAGCTTACAGAGGCAGAGAAAGAGTCCTGGCAGCATATTCTGGGCCTGGGGCAGGTCCATTACCTGTATGAACGTAACGGTAAGCGCCTGGGCAGTGGGGACTACGAGAGCCGCAGTGAGTGTGTGGTAAGGCTCTATGTACAGTGGCTGAAGCAATTTGGTGAAATGTCAAGAGGAAAATAAAAAAGATTTTCTGGAAGAAGGG
>CAJUGH010000022.1 GCA_910586215.1 uncultured Acetatifactor sp.
ATAGTGAATTACTCCAACTCGCAAAGGGCTGGGGTAATTTTATATCTGACCGCATTATTATTTGGCGCTTACGAAATAACGTCCATTTCTTTCGCCAGAATAGGTTCCATATTTGAAGGAGGTATAAAGGATACCGTTGTTTTTCAAGGCAATAGCCATCTTATCCATGACAGCGGCAAGCTCGCTGGCCTGTAAATGCAATATGGAGGAGCAGGCCCAGATACCGTCATACATATTTACTTCTGACAGTTCCTGGAAGAACATTTTTTTCACCTGGATTCCCGCATGTTCACTGGCTAGTTTGCACAGTTCCGTGGAACCGTCCACAGCATCTACGAAAAAGCCCTGTTCCAGGAAATATTTTGTGTCGCGGCCGGATCCGCAGCCAAAATCAAGGATGTGGGAGCCTTCTTTCAGCTTTGACAGAAAGCGGATCTGTGTTGCGGTGAGGTCAGCAGTAACTGTGCTTTGATAGAATGCAGTGGCGTGGCTATTGTAGTAAGCAAGGGTATTATCCTGTTGCATATGATATCCTCTTTCAAGTACAAGATATGTTATCACTTCTTATGGGGCATTTTATAGGAATTTGGCTATTCCTATCATAGGATTCTGCCAGGAATCTGTCAATCGCTTTTGGATGAACCGTTTCACGGACAATAAATTAAAATTTTATAAACCAATACCATATTTTCAATCCAATAATTGACAGAAATGGTACAAACTGCTACAATGAACCTACCTTGTACATCTGGTAGAAGGGAAGTAGATTGTTGTCAACACCTCCACGAATGTTGTGAGTGTCTGGCCGACTGTCAGACTGCCGCGGCAGCCTGGGATCGCCAGTGTAAGCATCAGCAAGAACAAGCTTACGTTGATATACGTCTCTCGCTTAATTGTACCACTGTTAAGCATTGCAGTAACAGGATAGCTGGTAACTTAACAAGCCACCAGTGAGGTGAAAAGTGAATACCACGTTTGGCTTTGTACCCGTTGGCTTAGGAACGCTATCCTCCGTGCCAGCGGGTATCTGCATTTGTGGGACTGACAGGGACCACTTCCCAGACGTTTAAGGCAGTGAGGCAACGCGCCATACAACACTGCCAAAGCACACAAAGGGGGATACATACCTATGACAGACAGGATAGACATAGAGGCCTGGCGCCAGTCGGATGCGGCCATCCAGAAGAGCCAGCGGTACTATGCCCATTTTGATTATCGGACGGATCTGGCCAAATGCTGGAACCAGATCTGTGATCCAGGGCATATTTCCAGGCATGGCTTTTACCCGTTTATCCATTATGAGAAGGATATGAGCAAATATTCTGCGAAGACAGGCGGGATCAAGGAGAAACACAGGGACATCTGCTATGCAGCCCACATAGACCGTTGCATTTTCCAGCTTTACAATTTCCAACTCAATGAACAGTATAATGCGGAATGTGTCAGGCTGGGCATACAGGATGTGGCCGTTGCCTACCGGACGAACCTGCGCAAGCAGAATAATATTGACTTTGCCAGAAGGGCCATCCAGTTTGTGAAGGACAGCGGCGATGCCTATGTGATGATTGGCGACTTTACAAAATTTTTCGATAATCTGGATCACACCTATTTGAAGAAACAGTGGTGCAGCCTGTTACATGTAGACAGGCTCCCGCCGGACTATTATGCGGTATTCAAGAACATCACCAGGTACAGCTATATGGAACTGACGGATCTGCTGGCCATTCACGGGCTGAAGGACACTGCAAAGGGGCGGCGGGAACTCAATGCCATGACACGTGTCCTGACCCCGGAGGGGTTAAGGCAGAATGCCTCCCTCTTTCATAAGAATACAGGCTGTGGCATTCCCCAGGGTTCTCCCATGAGCGGTGTGTTGGCCAATGTGTACATGCTGGAGGTGGATCAGTCCATCCATGATTTTGTGTCCAGATACCAGGGCCTGTATATACGGTACAGCGATGACTTTATTATTGTACTGCCGCATCTTGACGAAGGGGCAGCCATAGAGGCTTTGAGGCAGGTCAGTGTTTTATTCAACAGCCCGGATTATCCAGGCCTGGAATTACAGCCTGGCAAGACCCAGTATTACCATTTCCAGGAACAAAGAATCGTAAACTGCGGCAGGATCATCCATCCGGAGGCAGATGTCACCAACCGGAAGCTGCATTTCCTTGGGTTTACCTTTGACGGGGAGAAAGTGAGCCTGCGGGACAAAACGGTCTCCAAGTATTACCAGAGGATGCGGCGCAAGGCGAAGACCATTGCGAGGAGCGGTGGATATACGAAGTACCGGCGCCATATCAGCAAGGAAAACCTGTACAGGAGATACTCTGTGCGGGGAGCCACGGGCAGGGAGGGCAATTTCCTGACCTATGTGAACCATGCCCAGGAACCCCATAGGTTCGGGGAGGAGGAAGGGATCGGGATCATAACCAGGAGAAACATGCAGAAGATCCGCAGCTTCTTGAAGAAGGACTACCGTCCACACCAGTAGACACAGATACCACTTTAAATTTGTTTTTTCAAAGTTATAGAAGGAGAGCAATCGTATGTAACCTTTGTGAACGGTGCATTGGAGGATATGAAGGGTTTCAGCGATAAGTTCTTCGATATGGTGATTTTCTTTGATGCCCGGGCATAGTGAAATTTTCTTTCTGGACGATGACAGAGGGGAATTCAAAGGCAGCCTATGCCTGTGTCAATTTAGGGGAAGCCAGCGCGCCAACGGAAATCAAAGACCGCTCCATCTGTATTGATGCAGATATTGGGAAGGTACTCGAACAATTATAAGGCAGTAGAGTCAGTTACTTTGTTCATTTGTGGGCAAAATGAAAATATCGGGTCAAATCGGATCACAATCGGGTCATTTGATTGACACGATTGCTCCGGTTTGATATAATATGCCCGACAAACGAAAGGAAGTAGGGGGATGGTGTCATGCTTTTTCAAGAAAGTGAAACTGTAGAACTGAAGGAAGTAGTTGTAGACGATATAAAAAAGGAAATTATTGCCTTTGCCAATTGTGACGGCGGCAAACTGTATATTGGCGTTCGGGATGACGGCACAGTGGTCGGACTTGATGATCCTGACGGTGTTTCTTTGCAGATCAGCAATATGGTGAGGGATGCTATTAAACCCGATGTGACGATGTTTCTGCATTATAGAACAATAAAGGAAGATGAAAAAGAAATTGTCGCGGTGGATATTCAGCGCGGAACGGATCGGCCTTATTATCTTGCTAAAAAGGGAATGCGTCCGGAGGGCGTATATGTCAGACAGGGATATTCTTCTGTTCCTGCTACTGACACAGCAATCCGCCGTATGATTAAGGAAACAGATGGAGACCGCTTTGAGGCTATGCGCTGCTTAAATCAGGAACTCACATTTGAAACCGCAAAAAAAGAATTTGCTCTTCGGGAAGTGGAGTTTGGGCCACAGCAAATGCGCACATTAAAGCTGACCGACCAGGATAATCTTTACAGCAACTTAGGTCTGCTTCTGTCTGATCAATGTGTCCATACGATTAAAGTCGCTGTTTTTCAGGGAACGGATCAAACAATTTTTAAAGACCGCCGGGAATTTACCGGGTCTCTGATGCAGCAGATGAACGAAGTCTATGATTTTATTGACTTCCGCAATCAAACCCGTGCAACCATAGAAAAACTGTTGAGAATCGATGTCAAAGACTATCCGGAAATTGCTGTCAGGGAGGCATTGCTGAATCTGCTGGTTCACCGCGATTATTCCTTTAGTGCCAGTGCATTTATCAGCATTTATGCTGACCGGATTGAATTTGTATCTATTGGTGGATTGATGCCGGGAATTGACTTGGAAGATATTATGGCAGGTATTTCCGTATGCAGAAATCAGGATCTTGCGAATGTGTTCTACAGGCTGCACTTAATTGAGGCTTACGGTACCGGAATGGGCAAGATTATGAAGGCATACGATGGTCTGGAAGAAAAGCCCTTGATTGAAACGACAAAAAATACTTTTAAGATTATATTACCTAACATTAACGCAAAATATGAAACGGGAAAAGCTTTGGAACCGAAAGCAGGATTCATCGCAAATTCTGCTGCCGGGGCTGAAAAAAGCCTGAGCAGTGAAGAAAAAGTTTTGGAATATGCCCGGTCTCATGGCACTGTTACAAGAAATGATGTAATCGCATTGCTTGGAGTGAGTACCTCTACTGCTTCCAGAGTCATTAGGAAAATGGTAAAAAGCAACCTGCTAAAGCAAAATGGAAAAGCAAGAAACACCAACTACACGGTTATAAAATAATAAAGAATTTGCAGCACATATATGTGAAGAGGCAATTATACAAAATATTTGTGCAGAAACAAAACATACAGACGCGGAAAAACAAAAACAGGGAAATTATAGTATATCTCTTTTAAACTGGATGATCAAACAAGAGCAGGAGAATATGGTACGGACTTTCATTC
This sequence comes from uncultured Acetatifactor sp., assembly GCA_910586215.1. Lineage (GTDB taxonomy): Bacteria > Bacillota > Clostridia > Lachnospirales > Lachnospiraceae > Acetatifactor. The sequence continues at coordinate 4,449 of CAJUGH010000022.1, forward strand.
AGAAATTAAGTTGGAACAATTTGTTGATATAAACACAGGTGAGTTTGTTTGGATGGAAACTGTCTCAAAATATCGCAGTTACCCGGTGGAGGCTCATATTTTTATAAAGAAATGTGAGGTGGAACGCGGGGTTAAAGTATGCTATACCATAGAGGAAATGACAATCTGGCTACAGTAAAGTTAAAAGATATAGAAGAGAAGGAGAGCAATCGTATGCAGTCATCTGAAAAATACATGCAGGATCTGAAACAATGGCTTCGGGATACGGCAGATGTCCCCATGGAAGAAATGTCTGATTTCTTTACGAAGCGTCTGCATGATTACGAAGAACATATGTCGGTCTGGGAGGAATCTTACCAGGTATTTGCAGAAGCGTTGCCCTTGGAATGCCAGAAGATTGTAGACTTAGGATGTGGAACCGGCTTAGAATTGGACAAGATATGGCAGAAAAATCCGGACATTGAAGTAACAGGTGTAGATTTATGCGCCAATATGCTGGAAAAATTACTTGAAAAACATCATGACAAGCCTCTTACCACAATATGCCAGGATTATTTCCAATATGATTTTGGATCTGACAAATGGGATGCCGTAATTTCTTTTGAAAGCCTGCACCATTTTCTGCCAGAACGCAAAAAGAAATTATATCAGAAGATTTATTGCGGCCTGAAAGAAAGTGGTTTTTTTATATTGGGAGATTACATTGCCTGTTGTGAGGAAGAAGAGGAGCTTTTGCGCACTGTTTATTTGAACAAAAGAAAGCAGTCTGCAATACCGGAGGATTGTTATGTACATTTTGATATTCCAATGACTCTGGAGCATGAAAAAGCGTTATTACAGGATGCAGGATTCGTAATTGAAAAAGTATTGGATGGCGGGGCCACAATTATAATAGCCAGAAAAAGGGACAGATATATGGACTACAGCAGAAAAATATCGGAGCGCCTGTGGAATATGCCGGATAAAGGCGAATTGGAAAGTCACCGCGAAGAAATCTTTATCGATGACATTGTCCAAAAGAGTCATATAGAAAAGGAACTGCTTTCGCATCTGGATGGAATAAAGACGGTGTTTGACGGCGGTGCAGGATGTGGAAGGTTTTCCATTCTTCTGGCAAAAAAAGGCTGTGCAGTTACACATTTTGACATATCGCAGCCCATGATTGATAAGGCAAAGGAATTGGCAGCAAAAGAAGGAGTCCTTGACGAAATAACCTTTGTGAACGGCGCATTGGAGGATTTGAAGGGCTTCAGCGATAAGTCCTTCGATATGGTGATTTCCTTTGATGCCCCTGTTTCGTATACATATCCCAACCAGAAAAAGGTGATTGGTGAACTTGTACGCATATGCCGCAAACGAATTATGATCAGTGTATCGAGTCGTTTGGGTTCGCTTCCATATTTGGCAAATCCCATGCAAAAATACCAATTCATACTAGATGAAACCTGTGAGGATCCTTTTGTAAAATGGTGCGTTGGTAACAAGGAAAATGCAATCGAAGCATATCGTTTCAGCAAGGATGCTGCAATGAAACTGTACAAGGACGGCCTTATGGGAGGGGACAGCGAGATTGCCGAATATGAAGCTGGAGGTACACCATGGTGCATCACATATACGTTTATGCCGGATGAATTAGAGGAGATATTGAAAAGTTACAGTGTAAAAAATATTAAGCTGGCAGGTCCCGGGGCATATGCAAGAACGCTTCCCAGGGAATTACTTGTGAAGATTATGAATGATTCAAGGCAGCGTTCTGACTTCTTGGATTTTTGCCATTATTATGACTCTAATCGTTTCGTATGCGGTATGGGAAAAGATAACCTGTTTGCCCAGGGCGAACTATGATGATAGGAACGGAACTACATGGAAAATATAACGAGAGGAGTAGACATATGTTTCATCTGGAAGAATTCCGTACACATATTTTTCATGATGGCATCATCACCGGCTGCCAGAACCGGGATGGATACAGCATGGCCTGGGGAGAGTACCCGGAGGAGGAAACAGAGAGAAGCGGATACAGGTATTTCCACTTTCTGTTCAGAGAGGCCTGGCCGCTGTTGCCGGAAATGCAGGATGTAGGGATCCTGTCCATTGAGATTGTAGAAAATACAGGCAGGGAGAACGATGGTCAGGGCAGGGACGATGACCAGGGCAAGGGCGATGACAGCCAGGGAAAAGAGGACGATGGCCAGGACAAGGGCGATGACAGCCAGGGAAAAGAGGACGATGGCCAGGACAAGGACGGCCAGGGCAGGGACAGAGAGGCTTCCCCTGGAAGCATAGGGGGCAGAATCCACAGCCCCCAGGGACCACAGCAGGCAGTATGGAAAAGGGATAGCTACAGTGTTAAGATCTGTGGGCAGAATGAGTGTTTTATCCTGGCAGAATTTGCCTGTAAGGATATTTCCTTACAGAGTGGTGAATCGGATTTTGCCGGGTGGGAGGAGGGGAGAATTCTGCTGCAGGAAGGTCGTCCCCGGGACGAATCAGGCCGGCTGGAAAAAGAGATCCGGGTATACGATCTGTTGGATGACCTGGCCCTGGAGTACCAGAGGGTTGACCACGCTCCAGTGATGACCATGGAAGCCTGCCAGGAGGCCGGCCGTGTCCTGGGAAGTGCAATCTGCAAGAATCTGTTTCTGTGCAACCGGCAGAAGACCCAGTTCTACCTGCTCATGATGCCTGGGGACAAGGTGTTCCACACCAGGGAACTGTCTGCCCAGATCGGCAGTGCCAGGCTGTCCTTCGGGGATCCGGAGTTCATGGAACAGTTCCTGGACATTGTGCCTGGATCCTTGAGTGTCATGGGGCTGATGAACGACAGGGAGAGCCGGGTAAGGCTGCTGGTGGATGAGGATGTGCTGCAGGAAGCATTCCTGGGCTGCCATCCCTGCGTCAATACTTCCAGCATAAGGCTCCGTACAGGGGATGTGTTCGGGAAATTCCTGGAGGCAGTTGGCCATGATATGACAGTGGTACACCTGGCGTAAGAAAAAGGATACCTTAAAATACACAAAAACACGGGACTTTTTCAAGCCCCGTGTTTTGTTGCACAAGCCCTCAGTGGGAGGTTTGCCGTCGAAACGGCATGCGGCCCGCAAAGGGAATGGTTTAATTGATGCTCAGACCAGCGCTGGCATATCCGGCCACGGTGTTAATCAGGGACAATCCACTGGCAGTTGCCGAGAATACCAGCATCAGCCGTGTCTGGGCCGTTACCGGGATATTAAGTCCCGTAAGTGCTCCGTTTAACAGGGTTCCGATAGACAGGACCCCGGAAAGTGCGGGTGTTAGGCTGATCAATGTCCCGGCAACCGGTGAAAAGACATTGTTCGGCGTTGTGGACTGGTATATCTGTGCATTTACCGTAACAGTGGAACCTATTAAGGAAAGGGCCGCTGTTGTACTGAAGAATGCACTGAAAGAGGTAATGATACCGGCACGCGGAACCTGGAATGCGAAATTGGATAGCGTTCCACTGGCATTGGTGATATCGATTGTTGACCCTAACAGTGTGAGTCCCGGCGCACTGCTGCCAAAGCCCACAAAGGCAGGAAGACCGGCAAGCCCTCCGGCAATTGTCGTCAAAGAGATGGGAAGCCCTGACGCAAACGGGATGATGGCACCAGTGCCCGCTACGCCGGTGGCACCTGTAGAGCCGGTAGCCCCGGTGGCGCCAGTAGGTCCAGTAGCGCCGGTAGGCCCGGTCACGCCGTCAGTCCCCGTGGCTCCAGTCGCGCCGGTAGCCCCCGTGGCGCCAGTAGGTCCAGTAGCGCCGGTAGGTCCGGTCACGCCGTCAGTCCCCGTGGCTCCAGTCGCGCCGGTAGCCCCCGTGGCGCCAGTAGGTCCGGTCACGCCGTCAGTCCCCGTGGCTCCAGTCGCGCCGGTAGGTCCAGTAGGCCCCGTGGCACCATCAGCGCCCGTGGCTCCCATAGGCCCTTCCTCCCCGGGACAGCCCTGGGGCCCCTGGATGCCAATGGGTCCCGTCTCACCCTGGATGCCCTGGGGTCCTGTCACACCCTGGGGACCCATGGAGCCAGTAGGTCCGGTAGGCCCGGTAGGACCTGGGATGCCCCTGGGGCCCTGGGGACCCACATCTCCCTGTGGCCCGGCAGGCCCCTGAGGCCCGGCGGGTCCGGCAGGTCCCTGGGGACCCATGTCGCCCTTAGGGCCTTCACAGCCGGGGTCCCCTTGTGGCCCGATATCACCACGGACACCCTGGATGCCCTGGGGACCCTGTGGTCCGGCATAACCCCTTGGCCCGGTGGCACCGCAGGGTCCGGTATTTCCAGTAGGTCCTACCGGCCCGGTATTTCCTCTGGGACCCCTTGCGCCCGGTGTGCCGGGTATTCCCTGTGGCCCCCGGGGTCCAGGCTCACCCCTGTCACCCTTGGGGCCCGGACAGCCGGGATCCCCCTTCATTCCCTGAGGTCCGGCAGGTCCCTGGACACCTTGAGGCCCGGCAGGTCCCCGCTCACAGCTGGGATGAGGACACTGGTTCTGACAATAGTTGCAATAGTTGTTCTGGTTCATACACAACCTATCCTTTATGGTATTTTTGTAAAAGGCCCTATGGAAGCTGTCCTTTATACAAATAACATATGCAGATTTAAAATAATTGCTACTTTTTGTCGAAAGAGGGTAGGCTGTCAAAATACCGTTTGTTGTAGAGATAAGCCTGGGAATAAGGCTTACAGGCTCCGGCTTTTTCATTGTACTCCTGGGCTTTGCACGGATCCCCCAATTTGTCGTAACAGACACACAATTGCAGGAAAGGCACATAATCATGGCAGTCTGGCAGGACAAATCCGGCAGAGTATCCTTTTTGGGGGGCATGCAGTGCTGCTTCATACCAATAGACGGCATTGTGGTAGTGCCCATGTTCCAGGAAATATTTGCCGATGTCACAGCACAATTCTGCCCTGGGCAGGTCAAACCCCATACTGCGCAGGAGGGTATCCAGCCCGGCCTGCTCCTGGCCCAGATGGAAATAACAGTCTGCACAGATAGAACAGGCCTCTATCTTATTCTCAACCCACCCATCTGCCGACAGCAGGAATTTTTCGAATACGGCAGCAGCCTCCCCATACTGCCCGTGATAGTACAACTCCCGCCCATAGTAATATTGCTGCCGTGCATCCAGAGAGGTTCCTTCCGACAACATCTTCTGGTAGATTCTAAGATTCCTGTCAGGATCCCCGGCCGTCTGTTTTTTATGACTGATTGCTATATCGGAGTACAGGATCCGCCCCTTTGGGGGGATGACCTCATGGACGGCTCCAACCCAGCGGTACTGCGCCTGGTTCCGGATCCACCTTTCCCTAAAATAGGAAAAGGAAGGTTTGCCAGCCTCATCAAATGAGGTATTGTACTTCATCATGACAATGTCAGTGTCTGGTGGCAGGGACTGTTTTAACTGTAGGAAACTGTCCCGCTGTGCTTCTTCCAGGATGTCATCTGCATCCATCCACATGCAGTAGTCCATGGATGCCTTCGAAAAGGATTCATTTCTGGCAGCAGAGAAGTCATCCTTCCATGGGTACGAATAGACCTTCGATGTGTAGCGGGAGGCGATCTCCACCGTATGGTCTGTGGATCCTGTATCCACGATGATAATTTCATCTACCAGCCCGGCCACACTGTCCAGGCAGCGTGGGAGATGTACCTCCTCATTTTTGACAATCATACAGAGACTAATGGTGGACATGATATTCCCCTTTCATTTCTGCCCGGTTATCTGCATGACAGATTTCTTTGCCTGTCCAGATGCAATCTCTTTTGGAAAGCATCGGACACCCTGCCTATGTCTGATAACGGGCTGATCCTGTTTATCATAATAAATGATATGCAAGAGGAACGGATTGTTACTTTTTTTAGCCCGTCGTTCCCTTAGGGTAAGGCCGTTTCATAAGCAAAGAAAGATGCGCAGCGGGAGGCATCGGTAACACGTTGCTGCGGGGATTATTAGGATATATATTCGGAAGCAGGTTGTGGCATCTGCATGTCTTGTGATACAATGGGTGACGGTAGGCAGACGAACCGTATTCTTCTGGATTGTTTGTGTGGGCTTTGCCGACATGACGGGAAGCTTGAGATCCGTGCACTTTAGTGCGCTTTGCTTTGCAGCGTGGTATTGATTGTAGCGTGTATGTAGGAGACTTTGTGTATGAGACAGGGTATTCAGATCAGAAAGGCTGTGAAGGCAGACCTCGACCGCATCGAGAAGCTGTATGGAGAGATATGCGATTACCTGGAATCGCACAGGAATTATCCCGGTTGGAGGAAAGGCATTTATCCGGTTCGCCAGGATGCGGAAGAAGCGCTGGCGGCAGATACCCTGCATATTGCATGTCTTGGGAAAACAATTGCAGGCTCTGTCATTTTAAACCATGAGCCCGAAAAAGGATATGGAAATGCCCGGTGGCTGACTGCGGATACATATACGCATATCTGTGTAATCCATACCCTTGCCGTCCACCCTGATTTCCTAAAGTGCGGCATAGGAACAGGGCTGCTGGCTTATGCGGAGCAGGCAGCCCGTGAAGAACCGTGTATCAGCATCCGGCTTGATGTGGTGAAAGGCAACCTGCCCGCGGAACGGCTTTATCAGAAATGTGGCTACCAGATGATCGGGACCGTAAGCCTGGGATACGAAGCGTACGGACTTCCCTGGTATAACCTGTACGAGAAGGTGCTGTGAAACACAGGTCTTTGCCTTGCCCTTATGCCAGGGATTCGGCTGATGCAAATGTCTCAAAATATTCTTCTGCTTCGCTTTCTGTAAGCTGGAAACGCCTCTGCAATTTTTCCAGGATGCGCTCCCTGGGAATCCCTTCCTCCAGACAGTAACAGCGACCATGGCCGCCAGAAATAGAAGGGACATAGAATAAGACAACCTGGCCGATGCTGGCTGCGCTCCATCGCTATATATAGTAAGCGATAAACCGTTCAAAGAGATATAAAATTCCTGTTGACAAACGGGGAGCCGGGTGGTATCCTTGGCTTAAGCAGCCGAAAGGCTTATGAACCACATCAAATATTTCTTTCATCAGAATTTCAGGCTTTTTCGCCAGAATTCAAGTAATGCAGCAAGACAGTAGACAACAGGGCCGGGCGGAAAAGCAGTTACAAAAAGCATCCTCCTGGCCGGACGGCACATGGCACCATGTGTAGCGCAGGTATCTTCCCGGATGCCCGCAGGAAGGAGGAAAATGGGAGAGATTGACAGGAAAATGAAGGAATACTTTTCCGACAGGAGGAGGTATGCAGACCTGTGGAACGGCAGTGTGTTTGAGGGAAGGCAGCTGGTCCGGGGTGAAGAACTGGAGGGGGATGCCACGGTAGCCACCTACAGCGGGCAGGGGGAAAGCGCAGAGAGTATCCCCGATGTGGTCATGAAGCAGGTGCTGGGGAAACATACCCTGGCTGTGTGGGTCCTGCAGGAGCAGACCATCATAGACTACAGCATGCCGGTTAGGGTCATGCTGGATGAGGCCATGCGCTACCACGGCCAGGTCAAGGATATCCGAAGGAAGAACAGGGGGCTGGAAGTCCTGGATTCCGGCGAATATCTGTACCATTTCCGGGCAGAAGACAGACTCGTACCAGTAGCCACCCTGGTGGTATACTGGGGCAGGAAACCCTGGGACGGTCCCAGGACACTCCATGGAATGATGGATTTTAGCATGGCTTCCAGGGGACAGGGCAGCAGGTACGGGGAACTGGAGGAGGGGCTGCGGGAACTGGTGCCGGATTACCCTGTACATATCCTTGACTTGTCAGCGGTGGAGGATTACAGCAGCTTCCAGACGGAACTGCGCCTGCTCTTCGAACTGTATGCCTGCCGGGACAGCAGGGAGAAACTGCAGAACTACCTGGATAGCCATAAGGAATGTTCCCGTGTGGACCGGGAAACTTCCCATATGCTGGGCATGATGATGAACATTAGGGAATTAGAGAGGATACAGGATAATAAAGAAGCAGAGGAGGGAGTGGATATGTGCCAGGCGCTTAAGGAATTGATTGAAGAGGGCAAGCTTGAAGGAATGGAGGCAGGAAGGCTCGAGGGAATGGAGGCGGGAAGGCTCGAGGGAATGGAAGCAGGAAGGCTCGAGGGAATGGAAGCAGGAAGGCTCGAAGGCGAAGAGCAGATGGCCCGCCTCACCCAGACCCTGCTTGCACAGGACAAAATGGACGAACTGAAGAAGGCCTTAGCGGATACAGGATACAGGCGTGCCCTTTTTGCCGAATACGGGATGGTATAAACTGCTTTAGGTTAGACGGTCAAGGGGATTGATCCATGGGAAGCTGCTCATGGATCCATGCCCATGTATTCTCCGGGAACTCCTATGCAATCCTTTATAAATCCGATGGACCATTCCCTGGCCGTCGCACTGTCGGCCCCTTCATATCCATGGCCTGCGCCGGGCATCACAAGGAGGCGGGCATCCTGGTAGGCCTCCTGGGCTTTCCGGGAATAGGCAATGGGCACAACGGGATCCTCCGTGCCATGGATCAGCAGCACGGGTCTCTGATAGGCAGGAATCTCCCCATACACATCAAGGGCCATGGCTTCCAGGTCAAAAGTCCCTCCCAGACGAAGGCCGAAGACTTCCTGTTCCCCAGCCGCATGGCGCCTTCTGGCATCTTCCGGGATTCCAAATGCCGGATACCACAGTACCATGGCCTGTATATCCGTGGGACATTGTGCCGCTACCATGGCAGATACCAGACCGCCCATGCTTTCCCCCAGCAGGCAGATCCGGTCCGGGTCCACACAGGCAAGTTTCCTGGCGCAGGCCAGGACGGTGAGCAGGTCCTGGCATTCGGACCGGATGGTCATCTCTTCCATGGTTCCGCCGCTCAGGCTTTCCAGGCCGCCGCCGCAGAAATCGAAGAAGAGGCAGCAGATGCCTGCCTGTGCAAAGCCTTCCCCGTGGTGCATCAGTTCCCGGAAGTTACTGCCGAACCCATGGCTGAAGATCACCAGGGGAAGGCGGTCTGTCAAGTAGTCCGGCAGGTAGAGCCGTCCCTGGATCCGTCTGCCATCTTCTCTTAGAAAAGTCATATCCTGTGTCATGTTGTTTTGTTTCCTCCTGCTACTACAATATATTTATGGTTAATACCCCTATTTAGTTGTGAGATACCGTGACAAATACACGACTTCCTTGTTTAGGTTTTTACATACTTCCTGTCATGCCGTTTCGGTGTCAGTGCCATCTTTGATGGCACAAACAATGGATGAAGAGTCTCTCACAATTCCAGCCGCATATAGACCACTTCCTGGAATCCAGTCATACGGGACCGGAAGCCTTTGGGATTCCTGCCATACTCCACAAATCCTGCTTTTTCATATAGGGAGAGTGCCCTTACATTTTCGCTGACCACATTCAGTTCGAGCTGGATATATCCCGCAGTCCTTGCACATTCTATACATGCTGCCAGCAGGGCCTGGCCGATTCCCAGTCCCCAGTATTCCCTGGAGATACTGATGCCAAATCCTGCACGGTGCCGTATCTTGTATTTTGTCCCCAGTGCCTCGATGCCGGCAGTTCCCACAATCGTATGGTCAACTACGGCAACAAGTTCCACTTCATTTTCGCTTTCAGATTTTTCCTTTAGGAACTGGCCTTCCTGCACCCCGTCAGAATGGTTTTCATCCGGATAGGTGAGCATATAATCTGTCTGCCCATGGGTCAGGTTAAAGTTGTCGAATATGGCCTGCCCGTCGCTTTCTGTGCCGTTTCTGATCCGGCATTCCAGCCCGTTTTTCAATGTAATTCTTTTACTGTATTTCGTAGCCATCACCTCTGTTTCCGGCTTCCAATGGATATCCTGTTGCCGTTTTGTATTCTGTCTGAAGGGGCCTTCCTGCATGAAATCAAGGCCGGTCCGTTTGACTATACAACAGTATAGTGTAGTTTCGTGGCTTTTGCAATTGGCAGATAGCAGGTTGTAAAAGCATTTCATTGACCTTCTGGCAGAAAAAATGTATGATAGGAATCAATTCATCAGCCAACCAGCTACTTCATGATGCCATACACATGAGAAGCAAACACATAAGAAGCAACGTCCGGTTTCACACAATAGGAGCAAAATGGCGAACCAGAATAAAACAGCCTTTACCAATGGAATAAGGGACGGAAGCCCCATTGCCCTTGGATATTTCGCAGTGGCGTTTTCTCTGGGAATCGTGGCCCGGAAGGCGGGACTGACCCCGTTCCAGGGATTCCTGTCCAGCATCCTGAACCACGCATGTCTCCAGGATATCCCTGCTGGATGGTTTGTCCGACAGCATGAAGATCAGCCTGCTGACGGTGCTGATTGCCGGGGCGGCAGCCGCCCTGTTCCCGGTGAAGGAGGACGGGCCGGAAAGGGAGAGAGGAATGCCGAAAAGGGCGAATGGAATGCAGGGGAGGTAACAGGCCATGACACATAATATCTATCTCTATATCCTGGTGGCAGCCGCCATGTCCTGCCTGATCCGTGTGCTTCCCCTGATTCTGATCCGGAAGAAGATCAAGAACAGGTTCCTTAGGTCCTTCCTGTTTTATGTGCCTTATGTGACACTTGCTGTCATGACATTTCCGGCCATTATCACGGCACCCCAGGCGCCCCTGGCCGGAATCCTGGCGCTGGCAGTGGGAATTGTGGCCGCCTGGAAGGGTATGAACATGATCGGAATCGCGGTACTGTGCTGCGGGGTGGTTTTTTTGTGGGAGAGATTCTTTTAAGAAAAGTTCAGCCAACGCCATTCGTAAAGTCGCGCCTATGGCGCTTTTCGCTGCTTCGCAGCTCCCTTTACTCATAAATGGCTCAACTGTGTTGAGGTTGTGTTCCCTCAGTGGAAACCGATGAATGAAAATTTGTGCAAGCACGATTTTTATTCATACGTTTTCCACTGGCTGAACTATTGGTCTAAAAGGTACTGACTGGTATGTCTGTAAAGGCAGATGTGGGATATCGGTTTGAAAGGAAACGCATTCATGTAGCGTGGTATGCCTGCAAAGGCAGGCGTGGGGTATCAGCATAAAAAAGAGAGGAGACAAAATGGATACCATCAGAATCAACAAAGGCAGCACAAGGATGATTGCCCACAGGGGACTCAGCGGACTGGAGACAGAGAATTCCATTCCGGCTTTTGTGGCGGCGGGAAATCGCAGTTATTATGGTGTGGAGACGGATACCCACGTGACCAGGGATGGCAGGTTCCTTATCCTGCATGATGATTCCACGGGCCGCGTGGCCCAGGAGGATATCCAGGTGGAGGAATCCGACTATGGGCTTGTCCGCAGGATCCGTCTGAAGGACATATGTCACGCAGCCGGGGCAGAGCCGGTGACCCTGGAAGACCGGCAGGACCTGGTCATCCCCAGCCTGGAAGAATATATCTGTATCTGCCGGAAATACGGAAAGATCTGTGTGTTGGAACTGAAAAATGCATTCCTGCCGGAGGACATCAGACGCATGGTGGAGGAAATCCGCAGTCTGGGATACCTGGAACAGGTGGTGTTCATTTCTTTTTTCCTGGACAATATGATTTTCCTACGGGAACTTCTTCCCGGTCAGGAACTGTACTATCTGACGAACGAATACAACGCAGGAATCCGGGAAGCGCTGAAGCAGTACAGGCTGGGACTGGACGTTTACTACAAGGCCTTGACGAAGGAAGTCGTAGAGGAACTTCACAGGGATGGCATTCCAGTGAACTGCTGGACCTGCGATAACAGGGAGGATGCAGAGCGGCTGGCAGGCTGGGGTGTGGATTTTATTACAACGAATATTCTGGAATAGATTTCTGGCCATGCAAAACAAGACGGCCAACAGTAGAAAGGAGAACACCTTATGAGAATACCAGAAGAAACATTTCATAGAAATGGCAGGGAAATCACCCTGCGGAACGCCTGTCCGGAGGATGCGCAGATGCTGCTGGACTATTTGAAGACCGTCACAGGGGAGACCCGGTTCCTGATGATGGAGCCGGACGAAGTGTCCCTTACCCTGGAGCAGGAGGAAGCCTTTATCAAGGGCCACAATGACTCTGCCACCAGTCTCCTGTTACTGGCTTTTGTGGACGGGGAGTATGCGGGGAACTGCTCTTTTGAGAGCAAGGCGGGAAGCAGAAGATGCGCCCACCGGGCAGGCCTTGGCATTGCCCTGTTCCAGAAGTACACTGGCCAGGGGCTTGGCCGGATCCTGCTGGAGAAGCTGATCGGGGAAGCACAGAAGGCTGGCTATAGGCAGTTGGAACTGACAGTGGTGGGAGGGAATCACCGGGCCCGTCACTTGTATGAAAGCCTGGGCTTCAGGGAGTGCGGCAGGATCCCGGATGCGAACAGGTATGATGATGGCGCCTATGCGGATGACATTCTTATGGTGAGGAAGGGGTTAGCGGATGACAGGGGAAAATGAGATAGAACAGGAAAAGTCAGGCCAGACCCGCCTGGAGGCCTTCGAGAAGATGCTTTCTGCCGTACAGCAGAATTACCAGGACACCCTGGACAAAATGGAGCAGTTGAAGAACCTTTTTTCATTCATAAAAACCTGCACCGCCCGGGTGGGTTCCGCTTGTCATTTCCAATGCGCTATGGTACCATAAATGTATTATGGAGAGGGCTGGAAAGGGCGTGGGAAGCGGGGTGGAAGAAAGCAGAATGCTGTCTACTGGCAGAAGAAAAATTGACCTTTTGACCCTGGTATCATCCAATTGCGGTAGTATATGTAAGAAAAACACGGAGGTATCAAATGGCAGTAGTAGAAGTCGTAAAATACAGCGGAGGTCCCGACCTGCTGGCGTGGAAGTATCCAAGGGAAGACCTGGGAACCTGGACACAACTGATCGTGAACGAATCCCAGGAGGCAGTCCTGTTCAAGGACGGGAAGGCCCTGGACGTGTTTGGAAGCGGCAGGTATACCCTGTCCACGAAAAATATCCCTATCTTGAACAAGATCATCAATCTGCCTTTTGGCGGCGAGTCCCCTTTTGCGGCAGAGGTCTGGTTCGTGAACCGGCTGTATACCCTGGATGTGAAGTGGGGCACCCCTTCCCCGGTGCAGATGCAGGATCCACGCTACCAGATCTTCGTCCCCATCCGGGCCAACGGCGTGTTCGGCATCCAGGTGGAGGATGCGAGGCAGTTTTTGGTAAAACTGGTGGGAACCATGCCGTCCTTTGACAGGGCCATGCTGGTGAACTATTTCCGGGGGCTGTATGTGACCAAAGTGAAGGACGCCCTCTCTTCCTACCTGCTGAAGCGGCAGGTCAGCATTCTGGAGATCAATGCTTACATAGATGAATTGTCGGGCCATATGAAGGAGCGGATCGAGCCGCTGATGGCAGAGTATGGCATCAAGCTGGTGAATTTCTATGTGAATGAGATCAGTGTCCCGGAGGATGACCCTTCTGTGAAGAAGCTGAAGGATGCCCTGGCCAAGAAAGCAGAGATGAATATTATTGGATACAATTACCAGCAGGAGAGAACCTTTGACACCCTGGAAGGTGCTGCCACGAACCCTGGTTCTGCTGGTGCCACGTTCCTGGGCGCAGGAATCGGGGCCGGTATGGGACTGGGCATGGGCGGCGCCTTCGGATCTGCCTTCGGGGAGATCAGCAAGGCCCTGGGCACAGGCGAAGCAGGCAGGGAAGATGCACAGGAGGCTTCCGGCCAGGAGACTTCCCGGCGGCAGACGGAGGAAGGGGCGGCCCTGGATTCCTATACACAAATGTCTTCCACCCAGGGGGGAACCCTGCGCACATGCCCCGGCTGCGGCAGCAGGATACCGGAGAAGGTAAAGTTCTGTCCGGAGTGCGGGACGCCTATGGCCAGGAAATGCCCCAGGTGCGGGATGGCCATAGAGGGGACTTCCCGGTTCTGCCCGGAGTGTGGGGAGAAGCTCTGAGGGATTTCGGAAGAAACAAGTTAAACCGTAACAGTTTGGTGCCCTAACGGAACTGTTACGTCAAGTCACATACCCCGCTGCAAGCAACGAGGTATGTGTTCTACGCTACGCTTCGGTCGGTGCTGAGCATGTGCCACTAGCACTACGCACCCCTCGCGGCATTCGCAAAGTCAGCTTGCTGACTTTGTGCTCGTGCAAGCAGCGGCACAAAGTCAACCTTGCCTACTTGGCTCATTGCTCGCGGGAATTACGAGGATACAACATCTATGGGGATGGCAGGAGACAATATGAAGATTACGGAGAGAAAATGTCCCACATGCGGCGGGGTCTTGAAGATAGATGCCGGCCAGAAGGTAGTCCAGTGTGAGTACTGTGGCAACGAGTATACGGTGGACACGGAGCCTGAGCAGCAGAAACCGGAGGGACCAAAACGCCCCCAATGGGAGATGGCGGGACCGGACCGGACTCCGGAACCGGAGACCTCCAGGGCAGGCAGGATCGCCATAGCATTGTTTGTCCTGTGTGTGGTCATACTGGCCGGGGTAGGAGTCTACCGGAAAGCCCGGGAGGAACAGGCAGACAGGTGGAAGGAGGACCAGTGGGCCTCCATAGAGTCTGACGCAGAAGAATGGAAACGCCAGAACCAGGTCTATGAGGCGGGGAACCAGCACAGGGAAGAGGAAGGCGCCCTTTCCGGGATGCTGGGTGGTACGGTGGCAGTGGCTTTTGGCAAGGATGCTGCCAGTGTGACGGCAGAAGAACTTGCCCGGATCCAGTGGATTGGGGACAAATGGGATACGGATCACAAATACATGGGATATAGCTTTGAAAATCCCATGGAGAATCCGGATGCGGAACTTACCTGGGTTACGTTCCCTTACGAGACGGATACCGGGTACGGCAGTCTGTACCTGTGCAGCGGGCTGAAGGTGCTGGACACCAGGCAGCCCCTTTCCCAATGTAATTTAAGAGGCATCTTACTGGAGAATCTGAGTGCCCCCCTGCGATCCCTGGAAGAGGCCGCAGAAGCGGTGGATGACCCTGGCACCATACGGAAGCTTTCCTTGAGCAGCCAGATAGAGGATATGGAGAATCTGGCGCTGTTCCCGAACCTGGAGATCCTGTCCATCAATGCCAGGGAACTACAGAACATAGACCAGGTGGTAGCCCTGGGCTCCCTGCGTTCCCTCACCATTGAGAATGGGGATTCCCTAAGCGACTTCTCGGTATTTGCCGCCATGGGTTCCCTGGAGGAACTTTCCATTGAGTCAGAGAACCTGAAATCCCTGGAATTCCTGAAAAGGATGCCCCAGTTGAAATCCCTGTCCCTGTCTGACGGGAAGCTTCTGGACCTTAACGGGCTCGAAACCCTGGCAGGCTTGGAAAAGCTCACTGTTACGAATTGCGGGGAATTGCAGGACATGGAGGGGGTGACGGCCCTCACCGGACTGAAGGAACTGCACCTGGAGAAGCCTTACGGCTGTGCGGAGCCTTCCCTGGCAGGTCTTACCTCCTTGAAAAGCCTTACCTTGGAATACTTTGATGACTGTACGTTCCTGTCCAGCCTGACGGAACTGGAATCCCTGACCCTGCAGGGCAGTGACCTGTCATCCGGGGTGGACCTGTCGGGGCTGACGCAGCTCAAACGGCTGGTCTGCACCAGCCGGGCCAGCGATACGGACCTGTCCTTTGTCCAGAAGCTTTCTTCCTTGGAATCCGTGGATCTGGGCGGCATGGGGACATATGATGACATCTCCGGCATCTTCGCCCTGCCCAACTTAAAGGAACTGATCCTGAACGGGATGGAGTGCGAGATTGCATTTGACAAGGTGGCAGAGAATACTACCTTGGAATCCCTGGAGATGGCGGGAGTAAAGCTCTATGAGAATGTGAAGGTATCCGGCGGGGGCGGGATCGTCTATGTGGACTGGGATGACGTGTTCCTGGCAGACCACCTGGACTTCTTCCAGAAGTTTCCCAACCTGCGCAGGCTGGGTGTGGCAGACAATGAGATCAAGGACCTGGAATTTGCAGGGAGCCTTATGAAACTGGAAGAGATCGATTTGTCGGACAATTATGTGACGGACCTGCGTCCCCTTGCGTCCCTTCCGGCCCTGCGGCTGGTAGACTGTAAAGGGAATCCCATCAGCAACCTGCGGGTCCTGGATGATACAGAGGTACACGTGGTCAGCGAATAAGTCAGCAAGGGAAATAGAAATGATTAGCCTGTAAAGGACAGGAGGAAAGCGGAAACAGTAACCATATCCATAGGAAAGTATAAGCGTAGAAATAGAAACGCTGAAATGAATACGAAAAGGAGACGGATATTTATGAAAATGGAGATGACAAAGAATCTTCGGAAGAGTGTGGAGAAGAACGGCAGTATGCTGAAGGCATACCGCGGCCAGGGGGGCGGCGGCCAGGGGGTAGCGGCAGGGGGCTATGTGCTGCTGGGCTTCGGTATTTTCCTGGGACTGCTTGCCTTGATTGGCAGTGCACTGGCGGGATTGATTGTGTTCTTGATCTTCGGCGGACCGGGTCTGCTGCTGGTTCTCCTGGGCCGGTCCAAGCATAAGAAGCGCATGGCCAATTACCTGGAATTCTACCAGCAGCAGACAGGGTATACCCTGGAGGAACTGCAGGAGGCAGACCGGGAACTGATGGGACCGGATGCCGTGATGATCGGCTGTGCCACGGACAGGTCCAGTGGCACAACGGAAATCGTGTTTATTATTACAGAACATTATTTCCTGTCAGCCTGGCCGGTGCAGGGTGCCTATCTGCGCAAGATAGAGGATATTGTGGCAGCTTTTTATTCCGGCAGCATTCCCGGGATCGGAGGCTGCAGGCAGAACCTGTTCCTTATCTCCAGGCAGGAGATCCGGAAGGAAGGGGTGAAGAATCCTTTTGATGGCGGACAGTACGAGGGCTTTGAGAACGCGATCCTCACCCGGCAGAAACACTGCCGGGAGGTCTGCAATGAAGCGTTGGACGAACTGATGGACAGGGCGCCGGGCCTTATCACAAGTCAATATATCGCTGTAAAGGGAGTCAAGTACAACCTGCTTTCCATGGATAACTGGAAGAAGGACTGGGAAGTGATACTGGAGGGAGTATAATCATGATTGTAAAACCATACATTAAAGACTTTGAGAAACTGGGCTTTGGCATGTTCGTACATTTCGGACTGTACAGTGTCCTGGGAAAAGGGGAATGGGCCCTGGAATGCCTTAAGGTACCGGCAGAGGAATATGCCCTCCTGCCGGGTAGGTTCAACCCGAAGCCGGAATGGGCCAGGGAACTTGCGGCGGCTGCCAGGGGGGCCGGTTGCAGGTATATCACGCTGACCACAAGGCACCACGAGGGCTTTTCCCTATATGACACAAAGGGACTGAGTACTTATGATGCCATCCACGCTGCCTGTGGCAGGGACCTGGTCCGGGAGTTCGTGGAGGCCTGCAGGGAGCAGGGGATCCTCCCTTTCTTCTACCATACCCTGCTGGACTGGCATGAGGAGTCCTATCGGACGGATTTTCCGGCGTACCTACAGTACCTGCGGGACAGCGTGGAACTTCTGTGTACAAACTATGGGAAGATCGGTGGCATCTGGTTCGATGGCATGTGGGACAAGCCGGATGCCGACTGGGAGGAGGACGCCCTCTATGGCATGATCCGCAGCCACCAGCCGGAGGCCATGATCATCAACAATACGGGTCTGTCTGCCAGGGGTGAACTGGGGCATATTGAACTGGACAGTGTCACCTTCGAACGGGGCAAGCCCCAGCCCTTGAATTTTGAGGGAGTGCCCAAATACGTGGCCAGTGAAATGTGCGAGATCTTTGCCGACCACTGGGGCTATGCCAGGGAGGACCTGGACTACCATTCCCCGGCCCAGATGATCCAGGAACTGGCAGAATGCCGCAGGTATGGTGCCAATATGCTGCTAAATGTAGGACCCATGGGGGATGGTTCCTTGCGGCCCATGGATGCCGCCACCCTGGGGATCGTAGGAGAGTGGGTAGACTACTATGAGGAGGCCATCCGTGCGCCCCGGCCGTCCGGCATTCCGGTGAAAAACAAGGAGGAGGACTTCCTGCTTAAGGACGGGAACAACTACTATCTCTTCTGCTTCCGGCTTCCCATGCGGGCAGATGCCAATGTGGCCCAGAACGAAGAGGCAGATTTCTCCGACCAGTTTGAACTGGAAGACAAGATTACCGCCATCACCTGGATGGACAATGGGGAGACGGTAGCCTATGAGCAGGCGGGCAGTCAGGTGACAGTACATACGGTGCCTTTTTCCTATGGTCGCAACCTGGTGGTCCGGGTGGCGAAGATTGTATCCGGACAATAGGCAGGGAGGATTTCTCCTGTCTGTGCGGGCATAAAGCCATATTGCATGACCTGCAATAGAACACAAAAGGAATGCGGTTGTCATGAACCGGAAACGGGATTGGCAGATGTTACGGGAATGATGGCTGGTCCAGAGCAAAAAAGGAGGGCACACCATGGAAGTGAGCAGGGACATCCGGAGACTGTGTGAGGAACAGCAGATCCGTATGATTGATTTCAAGATGACGGATATCGATGGGCGCTGGCGTCACATCACCATCCCGGTGGAGCGGTTTGAGGAGAATATTTTTACGTATGGTATCGGGTTCGATGGGTCCAACTATGGGTATGCACCCATTGAGAAGAGCGACATGGTATTCCTGCCGGATCCGGCCATGGCCTATGTGGATCCCTTTGCCCAGGTGCCTACGCTGACCATGTGCGGTAATGTGTGTACCATAGAGCAGGGTGCAAACAGACCCTTCGACCAGTATCCCAAAAATGTAAGCCTTCGGGCTGTGGAATATATGAAGGAACAGGGGATCGCAGACCGGATGGTCATCGGGCCGGAATTTGAATTCTATCTCTTTGACAGTGCCCGTTTTGAGGTGACGCCCAGACAGTGCGGCTACCGCATTGACACCAGGCAGGCGGACTGGAACTGCAGCCTGGACCGTCCGGGGAACAATGGCTATGAGGTGCCCTACAAGGGAGGCTATCACATATCCGCACCCCAGGATGTGGGGTATGACCTGCGCAGCCGCATGTGTATGAGGATGGAGGACTGGGGCATCCGGGTAAAATACCACCACCATGAGGTGGGCGGGCCGGGCCAGATGGAGATCGAGGTGGAACTGGCTGATATGCCAAAGATGGCAGACAACACCATGATTATCAAATATATCATCAAGAACATGGCCGCCCAGGAGGGAAAGACAGCCACCTTCCTGCCCAAGCCCCTTTACCAGGAGGCGGGCAGCGGTATGCATGTCCATATGTTGCTGCTGAAGGAGGGACAACCCCTGTTCTATGACGAAAACGGGTATTCGGGATTAAGCCGTACGGCCCATTACTTCATGGGCGGGCTGTTGAAACACATTGCATCCCTGTGTGCCTTTACCAATCCCTCCACCAATTCCTTCAAACGCCTGGTGCCCGGCTACGAGGCCCCTGTGACCATCGGCTATGCCACTTCCAACCGCAGTGCGGTGATCCGGATCCCGGCCTACGCCAAGTCCCCGGAGACCAAGCGGTTTGAACTGCGCAACCCGGATGCCACGGCCAACCCCTACTACGCTTACGCGGCGATCCTGATGGCGGGACTGGATGGGATCCAGAACCAGATTGATCCAGAGGCAAACGGCTGGGGTCCTTATGACTGTAATCTCTACACCCTCTCCCCCGAAGAACAGGAGAAGATCAAGGGACTGCCCAGGTCCCTGGGTGAGGCACTGGATGCCCTGGAGGCTGACCATGAGTACCTGACAAGGGGTGGTGTATTCCCGGAGCGGCTCATCCAGGTGTGGGTGGCAAGAAAGCGGGAGGAGGTAAAGCGTCTGGAACAGATTCCCAATCCGGCAGAGTTCAAGATGTATTATGACCTGTAGATATTTCGTAAGCTGTATCATGTTACCTTGCGGCAAGGCCATGCCAAGGAATAACAGGACTGCCAGACGGTGGACAAACTGTCTGGCAGTCCTGTGCCGTTCCTGTCTACACGGGAAGACGTAATACCTGCCCCACGCTTAGGGCATCACTGGTCAGCCCGTTCAGGCTCATGAGGACAGCCACTGTGGTACCATACCGTCTGGCGATCTGCCAGAGGGAATCCCCCGGCTGCACCGTGTATTCCCTGTAACCGGAAGACTGGGTATCCGGGATCTTCAGTATCTGTCCGATGGTAAGCATGTCACCGGACAGCCCGTTCAAGGCTACAATGGCCTCCACGGTAGTACCGTACCTTCTGGCCAGGGTCCAGAGGGTATCCCCGGCCCGGACAATATATTCCACATAGCCGGAGGCCTGGGAGGCCGGGATCTGTAACACCTGTCCGATATTCAGCAGGTCGCTGGACAGACCATTCAGGCGCTTGATGGTATCCACGGTGGTGTGATACTTCTGGGCAATCAGCCACAGGCTGTCACCGGGCTGTACGGTGTAGGTGATGGTGCCCGGTTCCGGGTTAGGTGTCGGCCCGGGAGATGGTTCCGGGGAAGGAGTGCCCGGTTCCGGAGTGGGCACATTCTGGTCGATACCCAGGTAGGTCCGGTACAGGGCATCCCAGGTGGCAGGTCCTACCATTCCATCGGGTTCCAGGCCCATTGTCCGCTGGAAGGCCGTTACGGCCTGGAGGGTCTTACTGCCAAAGGTACCGTCCTGGGCAGGTGCCGGTATGCCAGGGTAGTACTGGGAGATCACGTCCAGGAGATACTGCAGGGTAATCACATCCTGTCCCCTGGAACCCTGGCGCAGCACCGAGGAGGGAGGCACGGTTCCGATCCCTAGGGTGTTGCCTTCGCTGTCAAGCTCTGACAGCCTGGTTACTGCCGTGTACAGCCTGGAGATTTTATACCAGGTGGATTTTCCGACTATCCCATCAGGTGTGAGGTTAAAAACGCTCTGGAATTTCGTTACGGCAGCCCGTGTACTTTCCTGAAAGGAACCAGGAGGATCCGTGATGACAGGTATGGCAGGGTAATTTTTCCGGATCCGGTTCAGATAGGTCTGTATGGTCTGGACATCCAGCCCGGTACTGCCCACCCGCAGGGGCGTGCCGGGGTAGGAGGAGGGTACATTGGCTATGATATCTGTCTGAACGATCTCAATATCCTTGGGATAGTAGGAGCGCAGGATCTGCAGGGGGGACAGGCCCTGGTTTGCCAGGTTCACGCTCCCCCACTGGGACAGCCCGCTGCAGGTGACAGTGGTCCCGTTGCAGAAGGAAGTAAAATAAGGAGCAATCTGCCCCTGCCTTCGCACATACTGGTTGAAAATCTCGTCCACAATCCTGTTAATGGAACTGTAAACAGGCCGTCCATACACAAAGGCCTGGTCATAGGCAGTGCTGTTTGTAATATCGAAATTATATCCGCGATTCTTATACCATTCCGTGTAGATCCTGTTCAAGGCAAATGTGATGATGGCATAGATATTGGCCCGCAGGGATGCCTCCGGCCAGGTAGCATAGATTTCACTGCTGGCTACATTTTTCACGTAGTCCGGAAAAGATACCTGTACATTCGTGGCCTGGGAGGAGGGAGGACCCAGATGGACGGTAATGGGATTAGGGATCAGGACCTGGCGCAGCACCCTGGAATCCGGGGTCTGTGCCTGCTGGCCGGGCAACAGGGGAACTTTCCCTTCCTGGCTGACGGAGGCTTCCCCTTCCTGCCTGCGGGGTTCATCTGTCGCCACCGCAGGTCCGCCGATGGGCAGTTCCTCCTGGAGGGGAGTGCGCTGGGATTCCTGCATGGGAATCATGGATAAGGGCAGCAGCGCAGTCTCCCCGTCATAGATGGGGATGTCTGTCACATGGATCCAGTTAAAACCGGCAGCCTGGGCCAGGACATTGTAGCTTACATAGGGTGTCCCGGTGTAATAAGGGTTCTGGGAGAAACGCTTATCCAGGGTTTCCAGGGGAACGGTTCCTGTCTCCCCGTTCTCATTGGTAGTCAGCAAATAGACAGTATTGCCTGCATCATCCAGGATCCTGACCTGCACACCGGCCAGGGGAATGGCTTCCTGGGCGGTTCGGGCCTGTACGGTTAAATATCCGATTGCCATAGCTTGAGATGTTCTCCTTTTTCTATAAAGATAGGTTGGGAACGATTCATGAACAGTTCCTTAGAATATCCATATGCTGCATCTGGCCTTATGGTTCCAGCTTACAGAAAATAGTAACCGTTCAGCCTGCTTACGGTTCTCTGGTGCCACCTGTGGCACAAAAAATAGGAAAATACCAATCGTTACCTATTGTCACTATAATAAAAATATGGTATAATGGGTGTATGCAAGCAAGGGATATGACGGTAATAACCTGGCTGGCATAACGATATCAATTATATTGGAGGAAAACAGATGAACCAAAGAGAAAGAGAAATCTTAAACGTCCTGTCGGAGAGCCAGGAGCCGCTGACATCCACCCAGATCTGCGATGCCAGGAAGAATTTTACGCAGAGCACAGTGATCGCAGTGCTTCGGAAGCTTCTGGGCCAGGATCTGATTGAGACAAGGGGTGTCACCCACAGCGGCAAAGTGCTGACACGGCTGTTCGCAGTGACGCCGAAGGCCAAGGAGGCAGTGATTGCCCATTACCTCAAGGAGATGGAGGAGACACGGGGCATTGTCACAGCAGATGAGATCCGGGATGCTGCCCTGGCGGCAGGCATCGCTACCGGGAGAGGCTGACAAGCGCAGGAACCAGGCATCTGCCCGGGACTGTAAGGACAACATGGCACAGAATGGTATGGGAGACAGCCTGCAATTCAGATTGCAGGCTGTCTCTGACTTACCTGGTATGGATTATTCCTGACGGACGCCCTGGGACAGCCGCTCCCCCAGCATGGTGTTGCGCCTGGTCACGGTAACGTTCCGGATGGCGTAACCCAGGGCTTTTTCGGTGCCTACCATCACCAGCATTTTCCTGGCCCGGGTGATACCCGTATAGACCAGGTTGCGTTGGAGCATCACATAATGGTTCATAAGCATGGGCATGACCACAATGGGATATTCGGATCCCTGGGCCTTGTGGATGGTAGTGGCATAGGCCAGGGAAAGTTCATCCAGGTCCGTGATATCATACGCCACATTCCTGCCTTCATATTCTACAGTCAGGGCGCGGTCTGCCATGTTCACGGACGTGACCCTGCCAATATCCCCATTGAATATTTCTTTGTCATAGTTATTTCTGACCTGCATGACTTTATCCCCGGCCCGGTAACAGAAGCCGCTGCGGTACAGTCCTTCCCCCTGGGGATTCAAGGCCTGCTGCAGGGCCAGGTTCAGGCTGGTGGCTCCTGTCACCCCTTTTTGCATGGGGGTCAGCACCTGGATGGAGGCAGGATCCGTCCTGCAGTAGGCAGGAAGCTTTGTCTTTACCAATTGTACGATTTCGGCGGCAGCCGCTTCTGGATCTTCCATCCGCACGAAGAAGAAGTCACTGGTCTTCCCGCCGGAGAGATCCGGCATCTGGCCGGAGTTGATCCGGTGGGCACTCTGGATGATCCGGCTTTCCATGGCCTGGCGGAAGATCTTGGTCAGACGCACCACCGGGAACTGACCGGAGTCAATGATGTCCCGGAGCACATTGCCGGCACCTACACTGGGAAGCTGGTCGATGTCACCCACCAGGATCAGGCGCATGGACGCAGGGACGGCCTTCAGCAGGGCATTCATCAGCACGGTGTCAATCATGGAGCATTCATCCACGATGAGCACGTCCCCCTCCAGGGGATTCTCCTCATTCTTCTGGTAGCCTTCCGGGGGCTTGCACTCCAGGAGCCGGTGAATGGTCCTGGCTTCCAGGCCGGTGGCTTCGGCCATGCGTTTGGCAGCCCTGCCCGTGGGAGCGGCCAGCAGGACTTTCAGCCCATATGTACGAAAGGCAGCGATAATGCCCTGGGTGGTAGTGGTCTTCCCTGTGCCGGGGCCTCCGGTGAGCACCATTACCTTGGCAGTGGCGGCCTGGCGGATGGCGGCAGCCTGTATGGCATCGTATTGCATGTGGACATGTTCTTCTATACGGGATACATCCACGGACAACTGGGAATTGCCCGTTTCCCTGCGGGCAGCCATAAGCCTCTGCCAGAGCCTGTCCCCTGCAGGGGTGGCCGCCAGCTTCAGCAGACGGCCCATGACGCCTGTCTCCGCGTGGAAAAAGGGCGGCAGGTAGATGGCATCTACCATCCGGGGCGTTTTCCCCTCCTCCTTTTTCCCAGGGTAGGAGACCAGGTCCTTGTCCTTCAGCATCTGGTCCATGGTCATGACCACGAATTCCTGCCCGGCTTCCAGCAGGGAGGCAGCCCTGGCGGCAAGCTGGTCTCTCTCTGCATACACATGGCCTTCGTCTGCCAGTTCGCTTAAGGTGTACATGATACCGCTGCGCAGGCGTATGTAAGATTCCCTGCCGATCCCCAGCTTCCCTGCAATGGCATCTGCGGTCTTGAAGCCGATGCCCCAGATATCGTCTGCCAGCCGGTAGGGGTTCTCCCTTACCACAGGAATACTCTCATTCCCATACTGTCTGTATATCCTGGCGGCAAAGGCGGTGCTGACACCATGTTCCTGCAGGAAGACCATGATGTTCTTGACTTCCTTCTGCCGCTGCCAACTCTCTGCTATCTGGCAGACCCGTTTCCTGCCAATGCCTGGGATCTCCACCAGAAGTTCGATATTGTCCTCGATGACAGTGAAGGTGTCCACGCCGAATTTCTGTACAATCTTCCGGGCAAATTTTGGGCCTACGCCCTTGACCAGGCCGCTGCCCAGATATTTTTCCATGCCATAGACCGTGGCCGGAAGGGTCTCTTCCCAGCTTCTGGCGCAGAACTGCCGTCCGTACCGGGCATCCACTTTCCAGTCGCCTTCTGCCAGCAGGACGGAACCTACATTGGCATCCAGCAGGTTGCCTACCACGGTCACCAGGTCATCATAGCCTTTTACGCGCACTTTCAGCACACTGTAGCCGTTCTCCGGGTTCTGGTATGTAATTCTCTCTACCACACATCTGATCTGGGCCAAAACAAATCTCCTTTTCCGATTCCAGTTGTTACCAAATTATACCAGAAAAGCAAGGGATTGCATAGGTGCGATCCCGGTTTCTTCCCCTGCCCGATTCACAGGACATGGGAGAATATAACGGCCCTACTCATACCATTTGTGATGATTGACTTTTCAATGACAGAACTTTATAATAGGGACATAGAAAAGGATAGGGGCGAGACAGGGCACACAAGGAGGCACGAATGAATCAGCATGCAAGGGATATGAAAAGTATGAGAAATAAAACCATTAATTTTTTGATGTCAAGCTTGATTTTGGTGCTTTTACTGTGTGTGCTTATCTTTGTTTCATTGGGGACGATGACTGCCAGGGAAAGTGCCGATGCCATTGAGGAGATCGGAAGCTTCTACATGGCTGGGATGAGCCAGAAGATCACTTCCCATTTTTCCACGATTGTGGAACTGCGCCTGTCCCAGATCAGGGCGCTGGTGGAGACGGTTCCGCCCAGGGAAGACGGAATGGAGCAGATGCGTGAGGATCTGGAGTTCCATGCCAGGGCCAGGAATTTTGACCAGCTGGCCTTCTATGGGGAGGATGGTTCCTTTGAGATGATATATGGGGATGAACTGCGTGTCATAGACCCGGAGCCGTTCCTGGCATCCCTGGGGCAGGGGAAGGAGAAGGTGGCGGTAGGGCTGAATGTCCAGGATGGGAAGATGGTACTTCTGGGGATCCCTTCCCGATACCCCATGCGTAACGGAAGCGAATCCATTGCACTGGTGGCGGCCCTGCCTGTGGAATATCTCAGCGATACCCTTGACCTGGGAGAAAGCAGCAAAGACGCCATGGAGTATTCCCATATTATACGGAAAGATGGCTCCTTTATCATCCGCGGCGCAGGCCTTCACCGGGAGAATTATTTTGAACGGCTCTGGGAGCAGTACGGGGAGGAAGACAAGGAGGTACTGGAGACATATTTCGCCGGGTTGCAGCAGGCCCTGGATGAAGGAGTAGATTACTCCGACACCTTTACCCTGGGAGGATACAGGCAGCAGATCTATGGCACTACGCTTCCGTTCTCGGAATGGTACCTGGTGACAGTGATGCCATACGGTAAGCTGGATGAGGTGATCAACGGGATCGGGGCCAGACGCATGGTGATGATGATCGGCTCCTGTCTTGGAATCCTGGTGATACTCCTGTTTGTGTTCTTCAAGTATTTCAGGATCACCAGACAGCAGATGCGGGACCTGGATCATGCCAGGCAGGAAGCTGTCAGGGCTACCAGGGCCAAGAGTGAATTCCTGTCCAACATGAGCCATGATATCCGGACTCCCATGAATGCCATTGTGGGCATGACGGCCATAGCTACGGCGAATATTGAGAACCAGGAGCAGGTAAAGCACTGCCTGCGCAAGATATCCCTCTCCAGCAAACATCTGCTGGGGCTGATCAATGATATCCTGGATATGTCCAAGATTGAGAGCGGCAAGATGACGCTGAATGTGGATCAGTTGTCTTTAAGGGAGGCGCTGGAAGGCATTGTGAGTATTACACAGCCCCAGGTCCGGGCGAAGAAGCAGAAGTTTGAAGTGCTGATCCATGACATTATCACGGAAAATGTGTGCTGCGACAGTGTGAGACTTAACCAGGTACTGCTGAATTTCCTGTCCAATGCAGTGAAGTTCACCCCGGAGGAAGGTTCCATTGACGTAGCCCTGTACCAGGAGGAATCCCCCAGGGGCGCGGCATATGTCAGGACCCATATTACCATAAGGGATACAGGCATCGGCATGTCCCAGGAATTCATAGATAAAATATATGAGTCTTATGTCCGGGAAGATAATGCCAGGGTGCAGAAGACGGAAGGGGCCGGCCTGGGGATGGCCATTACCAAATATATTGTGGATGCCATGGGAGGCACCATTGAAATCAACAGCAAGAAGGGAGAGGGGACAGAATTCCATGTGACCCTGGACATGGAGAAGGCTACGGTACAGGAAGCGGATATGGTCCTGCCCCAGTGGAACATGCTGGTGGTGGATGACGATGAGACCCTGTGCCAGACAGCCGTTTCTTCTTTAAAGGAGATCGGATTGACGGCAGACTGGACCCTGTCCGGGGAGAGTGCCCTGGAGATGGTGAAAAAGCGTCACAGCAGAGGGGATGACTACCAGATCATCCTGTTAGACTGGAAGCTGCCCGGAATGGATGGGATTGAGACAGCCCGCGCTATCCGCAGTGAGATTGGGGAGGATGTATCACTGCTCCTAATCTCTGCCTACGACTGGGGCGAGATAGAGGAAAAGGCACGTGCAGCGGGAATCAGCGGGTTTATCTCTAAGCCCCTGTTTAAATCCACCCTCTTCTACGGACTGAAGAAATTTATGTGTACGGAGGAGCAGCAGGGAGAGGAGATAAAGGAATTTGACTTCCAGGGCAGACATATCCTGATGGCGGAAGACAATGACTTGAACTGGGAGATTGCCAATGAATTGCTGTCTGAACTGGGCCTGCAGTTAGACTGGGCCGAGAACGGCCAGATCTGCGTGGAGATGTTCAACCAGTCTGAGGAAGGCTACTATAGCGCCATCCTGATGGATCTGAGGATGCCTGTGATGACAGGGTATGAGGCCGCCAGAAAGATACGGGGATCAGGGCGGGGGGATGCAAATATTCCCATCATTGCCATGACGGCAGATGCCTTTGCGGAGGATATCAAGAAGTGCCTGGATGTGGGCATGAATGCACATGTGGCAAAGCCCATTGATGTGAAGATGGTGGCAAGGCTGCTGGAACAGTATATGGGCGGGCATTGAAGAACCATGGAGGAGCCATTGAGGGCCGGAGCAGGGGCCAGCCACGGCCGGCAGGAACTGGCAGGAGTCAGGGATATACGCAGGAAAATAGAATTCCACATATCTGACGGCAATCTGGCCATGTCAGGTATGTGGAATTTTTTCGAGGGCTATTTATCTTCTGGCAGGGGATTTTCCTAGTAGCTTCCGAATGAGCTTTCCTATCAGCAGGAGGAGCAGGACCACCAGTATGACGGCCAGGAGCAGAACCAGTACAATGATGACGGCATACTTGTTGGGGGCTTTCAGCAGGTCACCCAGGGAGCGGCTGTCCTCCACTATCTTGCGTTCCAGGCTGCCCGCATAGAGGGAAGGCACATTAGGGATCCCGTCTGTATCTGTGTCCTGGAAAGAGGCCATGTAACCGGCTATGGCAGCCCAGGCTTTCAGTTCCTGGCCGTCTGTGGTGAGGATGGCATCTTCCATGTCCGTGATGGGAGTGCCGTCTGCAAACTTAGGCTGGATGGACAGGATTCCGTAGGACACATCTGTCACGGCTCCCAGCATCTGGCCGCTGTAAAGGTCACACACCACCCGGTACAGGACATCGTCCTCTATCTGGACCGGATGGCCTTCCCAGTCTGACAGATGGCAGTCAGTGACCTTGTTCAGGATCAGCCGGTGGGGATTGAAGGTAAAGTCCAGCCCGCTGACATAGAGCCTGGCGGAGGGCATCAGATCCGACACGGAGGCGTCAATCTCTGCCCCTGTCTTCAGTTCTGCCCCGGTGAGGTAGATGCTGATCAGGGGATAGCCTGGAATGCCATCCCTGCCGATTCCCAGGGAATAGGCGTTGAACACATCTGCCACAGTCACATCCCCCACGGCGAAGGAATCCCGGACACATCCCGAAGGGACAATGGCGGCAGCCACAGGGACACCGTCATAGTCCTTTGCATGTTCCACGGCATACCGGAAGGAATCTGCCAGCAGGTTGCCCAGGTTGTGTTCCGTGTGGATATCATAGAGATCCTGGGAGGTGGCGAAGACAATGTCATTCTGTGCCAGCACCTGGTCTGCGTGATATCCGAAGCGGGAGAGGTAGGATGCATCCACCAGGCCTGCAAAACTGTCAATCTTCTCCTGGGTGGGCTGGTCTTCTTCCACGGAAGGGGTAATGGGCAGGAGGTCATAGGAAACCATTTCCCAGCGCCCGTTTTCCTTCCTGCGCAGGGACAGGGAACCTAGGTTCTTGCCATATTCACCACAGGAGACAATGTAAGTATCGCCCTGCTGCAGGGGCTGTTCCAGCACGGAATGGGTGTGGCCGCTGATGATCAGGTCAATCTCCGGCACCTTCCGGGCCAGGGTCTCATCTTCGGACTTGGACTTGTCGGGACTGGTGCCGCTGTGGGATACACAGACGATAAGGTCGGCGTCCTCCGTTTCCTGGATTTTCTTCACCACTTCTGCCGCAGCCTCGGCGGCATCCCGGAATTCCAGCACACAGGTAGGGGCGCAGGCCAGGGAATCTACCCCGAAGACACCCAGTACGGCAATGTCCAGGTCCCCCTTCTGCACCATGGTGTAATCTGCCATGCCGTAGGCATCAAAGGCATCCCGCAGAAGCTGTTGTTCTGCTGTAAACCCCTTGGCCTCCATGGAAGCCCAGTCAATATTGCACAGGACCAGGCGTGGGACGGGATCCCCGCTTTTCCTGGCGGCATCCAGGGCACCAGCCAGCCCCTGGGAGCGGTAGTCGAACTCGTGGTTGCCCAGGGTGGTGACTTCACAGCCCAGCGCCCCCAGCATCCTGAGTTCCGGCGCCTCGCTGTCGAAAATGGTCTGCACCAGGGTACCCATGGAGAAATCTCCGGCATCCAGGAGCAGGGTGTCCGGGTGGAAAGCCATGGCCTGGTCCACCAGGGTCTTGATCCTGGCAAAGCCTCCTACAGTGGCCCCTTCCCCGTCCTGGACAGTGAGGAAGCTGTCCAGGTGGGAGTGGGTGTCGTGGAGAAAAAGGATATGGGCTTCCTGCGGCTGTTCTGCTGCCTGGGCCGGTCCAGAGTCTGCTTCGGCAACATCTGCAGGTCCGGGAGAGACTGTTGGCATCTCTGCCGCAGATGCGGTAAGGATGGACGGGGCAGAAAGCAGGAGAGCGGTCATGAGCAGCAGAAGCAATACAGGGGCACTGAATTTGTGGATACCTTGGTTACGTTTCATTTTGTTCTCCTTTCAAAGGTACAGGCACCTTTCCATATGCCATATGGTTTAGGTACATATCATGTCCTTAAGGTACAGGATGCCAAATAGTATATGTAGGGAGAACAGCATCCAGCCGAGACCAACCAGAAGCCGTTTTCCCTTTGTGCCGGTCTGCGTTTCTTCTAAGTCCAAAAGCCGCAGTATGGCTGTCATCCACACCAGCAGCATGCCGCACATCATGGGCCATATGAAATCTGCGTGGCTAAGTTTGCTGCCACCCTCTCCAAGAAGAGCTGCTTCCAGGATGCCAATGACATAGCCAGTCAATGCAAGCCGCCCCATATCCTGCCGGAGAAAATAACGGATGTCTATCAGCATTACATAGAGAGGGAAAGCCATACCCAAAGCAATGGAAAGAATGATATTCTCGGAAAATATACTCCAGACTTCCATCCACCTTGTGATCATGAAGGACCCATCTGCCCCATAACTTCCTCCCCAGAAAAAATAGGCAAGGAATTGTAAGAGAACATACAGTAAGGATGGGGCAGCACATAAGAGCATCCACAGGCAATGCATAAAGTAAGGCCGGGCACTTCCGTCTTTCCGAAGGATTCGGCATATCCATTCAGCCAACATGACAATTCCTACAGCAGGTACAAACATTTCCATAAAGACAGGTTTGGCCATGGATGACAGCATCAGCAGGATGGCCAGGTAAATGTAATACCTTTTTAGCCCCCGCTCAACCTGGAAAAAGATTCCCCGGTAGTTGTCATCTTTCTGCTTTCCCCAGATATCGCACACGAGACAGAAACATAAAAGAGCAAAGGGACGGACACAGGTATGGGTTGGATTATGGAGGGGATTCATGGAGAAGGTTCCTAAGAAGCGGTCTCCGGTGTCCATCCAGTGAAAATACAGGGACTGGGAGATGGACAGACCCAGGGCAATTGCGCAGGCCTTTGCAGTACTTAGGACAGTGCCTCTGGCAGCAAGGAACCGCCGCAACATCCAGTACATTACAAGATAGGTGAATAGCTGGAAGAAACAACTGACATAAGCAACCGAATCTTCCAGGGGAATATGTAACAGATGGTTTAACCCAAGTACACATAAATGCCACATACAATAAGGAACCATTTTCCAGCCATCGAACCATGTACTGCTTGTAAACATGGGCAGATACACGTAAGTATGGCCATTGTAATCGGCCAGGGTCTTGGACAGCGACTGTATAACTGCCAGATAGAAAAAATAGGACATTACGATTCCTGCAAAGATGATGAGCAGGTCATTTCGTTTATTCTGTTTCACAATAATCTCTCCCTTCCGTCGTGTATATCCTGTATTTTATAATAATTGTGTTCCAGACTGATCCATTCCCAAAACCATACTGTAGCTTTTCACCCATACGCTTTCCACTGGCTAAACTTTTGTGTCGAAAAACTTGCACATTTGTCCAAATTCCCGTATGATAGGTTAGTAGTTTGAAAGTAAGCCTTCAAACTAGGGATCGGTATGCCTGCTAAAGCTGGCACGGGGCATAGGTATGAAAACCTGCCACCCATACATATCATATAGAAGGAGTTCTTATGAAAAAAATAGTAACCTGGACAATTGCCATTGGCTTGTCACTCGCTTTTG
The DNA here is from genome assembly GCA_910586215.1 of uncultured Acetatifactor sp. Taxonomy (GTDB): domain Bacteria; phylum Bacillota; class Clostridia; order Lachnospirales; family Lachnospiraceae; genus Acetatifactor. Next base: position 36,053 of record CAJUGH010000022.1, read on the forward strand.
TGCTGATTCCCCTTCCGGCATCAGATCTGTTCATCCGCATCTATTTTGACGAGGTTGCAGGAAAATCTTGTGTCCTTTATTATGCCACAGAGGAACAAGATTTTCTGTCAGAGGAAAGATGTCTGATTTCTGATATAGATTACGGGCAGAACTGTGTGGAATTCCGGCTGGATGGCTCCCTGGATGGTCATATCACAGATGTCCGGCTGGACTGGCCGGCACAGGAACAGCTACTCTGTGTCAAGACGATTACTGTGAGCAGCGGCGGGGTCATCCAGAAGGAATACAATCCATGCACCTTTTTCGCGGAAGAAAATATTCAGCTCTCCAACGAGACATCTGTCACACTGGTACATCCCCGTGGAAGAGCATATCTTTCTACTGGTGCCGATGACCCGTATCAGATACTATCAAGGGCACTCACGGCGCAGATCCAGGGGCACTATAGCCATTTCAGAGGATCAAGGCTGCTAATTTGTCTGTTTGTAGCAGGCAGCTATTTCTTTGCAAAGAAGAAAATTTTTACCTAAACATAACGGAAAAAATAGGAGGCTGCCAGACTTGAACAGTTTAGAAACAGCGTTATTATACATGAAGTATTTTGGGTTTGCAATACTTACAGGATGATTGCGCCAGGAAAGTGTTTTTATCCTGTTGGTTTGCCACTCTGACGCACCTCTAAACAAATTTTAAGAAAAGAAATCTCCTCATTTGTCGAAATTTGTGATACAATGCGGATAAGAATCTCCAAGAAATAACCTGATAGATGCATATCAAAATGTGCCAGGTTATTTTTTCGGATTCCCTTACTATAGTCTTGACGGGAAATGAGGACATTGGGATATGTTGGTGTTATGGAGTAGTCTGGTAGGATTGATATTGTATCTGGAACTTGTGTATCATTTTAGCGGGTTTGGCTGGAGCGGATTCCAGTTCTTCTACGTGCTGGCCCTGGCTGTGGCCTGGGCGGGGGCTGAGACGCTGCTGATCGGCGTGCTCCGGGGCAGGGTGAAAAAGATCTGCTTCCAGTTCACCCTGTGGGTACCGGTAGTCTGGACAGGCGCACAGCTTGTATATCTTCGGATCTTTAGACAGCCTATGCTCTGGGAGGCCATCTTCAGGGGCGGCGGGGATGCACTGACTAATTACTGGCGGGAGGCCCTGGACGGTATAGTGGGGTCCCTGCCATTCCTGGCACTTCTGATCCTGCCTGTACCTGTATACCTGCTGGTGATGCACAAGTTGAAGTGGAAGCTTCCCAATTTTGCCATGCTGCAGGTCATGCGGACAGCGGTGGTCATCACGGCGGGGATAGCAGGTGCAGTGGTGGTCCTGGAGGTGGGCCGGAGCCTGCAGGCAGAATACTATGAGGATTATACGGAATTCTATGACCCTATGTCAGTGGCCGGGACCATGGGCGTGCTTCCTACTTTCCAGAGGGATACATTGGGGCACCTGCAGGATATGGTAGGCGGTCTGTTTGCCGGGGGACGATCAGAGAGCCATAGTGGCAGCGGTACGGGTACTTCGGCGGCCAGCAAGAGGGAAGGCGGTACAGCCGGGGAAAATGCGGTACTGACGGGAGAGGGAACGGTCTCAGGCGGGGATGGACTGTCCGGGGAGGGAAGCCTTCCCGGAGAAACCGGCACCCAGCCAGGGGAAGATTCCGACACCGGCCAGGAGGCGCAGCCCCACCCCCAGCAGTTCGAACTGGATTATGAGTTGCTGCATAGTCTTGCGGACAATAAGGAACAGGCGTGGCTTGCAGATTACATCCAGGGACTGGCACCGGTGGAGTCCAATGCATATACGGGGATATTTTCCGGATATAACCTGATCTATCTTACGGCGGAAGGCTTTTCTTCCTATGCCATCCGGGAGGATCTGACCCCGACTTTGTACCGGCTGGCCAACACGGGTTTTGTGTTCGACAATTATTATGTGCCCCTGTGGCAGACCAGTACCAGTGACGGTGAGTACATTAACTGTACGGGACTGATCCCTGACGGCCAGTTCAGCATGCGCAAGAGCGGTGATAACAATATGGCATATACGCTGCCCCGTTTTTTTGCACAGGAAGGCGTGGAGTCCCTTGCATACCATGACAACACCCTGTCCTATTATGACAGACATGTGACCCATCCCAATCTGGGATATCTGTTCAAGGGCAGCAGCCTGGGCAAATTGTCCGGGGAGGAGTGGGAGGCGAAGATTTTCCCCATGGAACATCCGGATGCATGGCCGGCCTCTGACCTGGAGATGATGCAGGGAACCATTCCGGAATATATTGGCAGGGAGAGATTCCATGTGTACTATATGACTGTATCCGGGCATATGAATTATAATTTCAAGGGCAATGCCATGTCCGGGAAGAACAGGGAGGCAGTGTCCGGGCTGGATATGTCGGAGAATGCCAGGGCTTATATTGCCTGCAACATGGAACTGGACAAAGCCCTGGAATATCTGCTGGAGGAACTGGAGAAGGCAGGACAGCTGGAGAAGACCGTGATCTGCCTGAGTGCGGACCATTATCCTTATGGCATGACCCAGGACCAGTACGAGGAACTGGCAGGAAAGTCCTTGTCGGAAGGGAAGGATTTGTACCGCAATACCTTGATCTTGTGGAATGCGGGGATGGAGGCAGAGCCGGTTCATGTGGAAAAGGTGTGCGGTTCCATGGATATCATTCCTACCCTGCTGAATCTCTTCGGCTTCGACTATGATTCCAGGATGTACGCAGGCCGGGACATTTTCTCCCAGGAGGAAGGCCTGGTGATCTTCAATGACAGAAGCTTTGTGACAGATGCCTGTATCAATCCCAAGGGCAAGCCTGCCATCTGGCTGAAGGATGAAGACGGGGTGGATCTGGTTCCCGATGAGGAGAAGGAGGACTACCTGGCGGCCTGGAAGCAGGAGGTGAAGAACCGTTACCAGTTCAGCGCCTATATTTTACGGGAAGATTATTACAGTGACGTACAGCAGGCAGTCATCCAGGAGCCATGAGTATTTTTACTTTTCACGGCATGGCCGAGAACAGGTTACTGCTCGCGGAGGGGTGGCTGAACTGGTACCTATATATAGTATGGACAATTGCAGATGTATTGTGTAAAATATGGAAATGCGGATATACTATATCCGAAAAAGGGAAGCGGATTTTGAGAATTCCCCAAATTTAATGGAATGCGCACAGGAGAGTATGCGGGTACTCTTTCCTAAGCGCAAAGGGAGGTATCATGATGAAAAAGATGTTGGCTTATCTGTGTGTAGGAGTGATGGTACTGGGGCTTGCGGCCTGCAGCAAGACAGATGGTGACGGGGAAAGCCAGGGGACTGTCCAGGACAGTACAGGGCAAAGCGGCAGTACGGATGCGAATGGATCCCAGGAGGATACAGAGGGAACAGGGGAGGATGCAGAGGGCACTGGTGACAGCACCCCGGAAGAGGGCACTACCAGCAATACCGTGAACGGCCACAATTATGAGGAAGGCTGGACAGAGGAGATGGAGACAGTCAAGACAGCGGTTGTGGATGCCCTGGGTGATAGTTACTGGCCGGATACGGCCATGCTGCCTGATGTGCTGGAGATGTGGGTGGGTGTCACACCTGACCTGTATGAGGACTATCTGGCAGAATCCCCTATGATCAGTACCAATGTGGACACCTTGATCGTGATCAAGGCCAAGGAGGATACGGTAGAGAAGGTGATGGAGCTGTTGCTGGCCTACCGGGAGTCCAAGGTGAACGATACCATGCAGTATCCCATGAACATAGGCAAGATCCAGGCTTCCCGGGTGGAGCGGATCGGCAACTATGTGTGTTTTGTACAACTGGGCGGAGATACAAGTGGAGACATTTCAGAAGAAGACTCCATTACCAAATGCCAGGAGGCAAATGAACTTGTGATTGAGGTAATCAGCAAGAAGCTGGAACACTGACCACTGGATGTGAAAAACGGGAATGCCTTGATAGGCATTCCCGGATCATAGAAGGCAGCCCGGAAGGGGTAGCTGTCAAAGGAGAGCATTGGCATGGTTTTCAGCAGTGTATTGTTCCTCTTTCGGTTTCTTCCCATTTTTATGATCTGCTATTATCTGGCTCCCGGAAGGGTGAAGAATTTCATCCTCTTTTTGGGGAGCCTTGTTTTTTACGCCTGGGGGGAACCGGTCTATGTGCTGCTGATGCTGTTTTCCACCCTGGTAGACTACTGCAACGGACGGCTGATTGAAGCAAACAGGGGAAAAGCCAGGGCGAAAGTTTTCCTGATAAGTTCCATTGTGATCAACCTTCTGGTGCTGTGCTTTTTCAAGTATGCAGATCTGCTTGTACAGGCCGTGAATACGCTGACCGGGACAGGGATCCCCCTGCTGCACCTGCCTCTGCCCATCGGTATCTCCTTCTATACATTTCAGACCATGTCTTATACCATCGATGTATATAGGGGGGAGGCCAAGGTACAGAAGAGCATTCTGGACTTCGGGGTCTTCGTGACCATGTTCCCCCAGCTGATTGCCGGTCCCATTGTAAAATACCGGGACGTGGAGGACCGGCTTCATGGGCGCAGGCCGGATATCCTGCAGATCAGCCGTGGGTGCAGGCGTTTTTGTGTGGGTCTTGCCAAGAAGGTGCTGCTGGCCAATAACATCGGACAGCTCTGGGCAGAGATCTCTGCCATGAATTTCCTGGAAATGAGTATGTTGACGGCATGGCTGGGGGTAACGGCTTTTGCTTTCCAGATCTATTTTGATTTCTCCGGTTATTCCGACATGGCCATCGGCCTGGGAGAGATGCTTGGATTCCATTTCCCAGAGAATTTCAACCATCCTTATATCTCTGCCTCCGTGACGGAGTTCTGGCGCAGGTGGCATATTTCCCTGGGAAGCTGGTTCAGGGAGTATGTGTATATTCCCCTGGGGGGCAACCGGAAAGGACGCCCCAGGCAGATCCTGAATATTCTCATTGTGTGGATGCTCACCGGTATCTGGCATGGGGCAGGGTGGAATTTCCTTCTGTGGGGACTGTGGTTTGCCGTCCTGCTGGTATTGGAGAAACTGTTTCTGGGAAAACTGTTGTCCTGGTTGCCCAGGGGAATCGGCATCCTGTACACCCTCTTTGCCGTATGGCTGGGCTGGGTCCTGTTCTCCCTGGACAGCCCGGAGAATATCCTGCGTTTTGCCGGGGCCATGGCAGGATGCGGGGGAGTCTGGGACCAGAAAGCACTTTTCCTGGGCAGTGAGCATATGGTGCTGCTGTGTGTAGCGGCCCTGGCTGCCACACCGCTGCCAGAGGGCCTGGCTAAGAGGCTGGAGAAATCCACTACCGGTATGGGGATGGCCCTGTACCGGCTGGGGGAGAAGGTGATCCCCACGGCGCTCTTGCTGTTGTCCATAGCGGGTATTGTGGAGGCATCTTATAATCCGTTCCTCTATTTCCGCTTTTGAGGCAGGAATCAGAAAAGCGAATTCTTAACAGTTCCTTAGGAGGATAGTCATGGGAGAGAAAGGAAATGCAGCATTTACAGTTGCCATGCTTGCCGCAGTGATCCTGTTGTTCACTGTGGCAGATTTCTTTGCCGGGGACAGGCTGTACTCGGAGGCAGAGAACAGGATCCTGGCATCCAGGCCGGAATTTACCCTTCAAGGATTGTTTGGGGGAAGTTTCACTTCGGACTATGAGGAATATGTGACGGACCAGTTTGTGGGAAGGGACAAATGGATTGCCATCAAGACCATGACGGAGATTGCCCTCTGGAAGAAGGAGATCAACGGAGTATACCTGGGGGCAGACGGTTACCTTCTGGAACAGCACCTGCCGGAACAATATACGGTATCCCAGGAGGCCAAGAAGACAGCTATGCTTGGCAGGCTGGCCCAGGACTGGAACGCCATGGTGATGTTGGTGCCCACGGCAGACAATGTCATGAGATTCCGGCTGCCTCCCAATGCGCCCTCCTATGACCAGCGCAGGCTCCTGGAACGGGCGTCCCAGATGGTGGATGACAGCCGGTATGTGGATGTATACCAGGCACTACAGGGCCATGCCCAGGAGGAGATCTACTATCGCACGGATCATCACTGGACCAGTCTCGGGGCCTACTATGGCTACCTGGCCTGGGCAGAGAAGACAGGGAAGGAGCCGTTTCCCTACCAGGTCACCAACATGGTCACAGTTTCTGAGGACTTTCTGGGCACCCTGCACTCCCGGCTCAATCTGGACTGGAGGAAAGACAGGATCCAGTATTTCAGGGAGACAGACCAGCAGGCTGTACAGGTGGTCTACGACCTGCAGACCCAGAAGGATTCCTGTTACGAGCCGGCATACCTGGAGACCAAGAACCAGTATGGCTTCTTCCTGGATGACAATCACGCTTTCATAGAGATCCATACGGAGAACCGGAACGGGGAATCGCTGTTCGTGCTGAAGGACTCTTATGCCAATTGCTTCATTCCCTTGCTGCTGCCCCACTATGAACATATCTATGTGGTGGACCTGCGGTACTTCAAGGGAAGGCTGTATGGCTTGATGGAACAGTATGGGACCAGGAAAGAGATGGATGTGCTGGTGTTGTATAATTGTGTGCATTTTCTGGAAGATTTCTGGTATGCAGAATGAGCCGGGAGAAGATTCGGCAGCAGGCTGTGGAAGGGCTGCGCAAAACGGCCCGGGAGCCCGGAAAAGGAAGATACCAGAGTATGGAAGGCACAGGGAGGTGGCCTATGAGGGCAGTGGTTTTTGATATGGACGGAATCCTGTTTGATACGGAAAGGCTCTGTCTGGAGGGCTGGCGGGCAGTTGCCCGGGCCAATGGTTTTACAGGGGTAGAGGAGATATTCCCCAAATGTGTGGGGCTGAGTGAAAAGGACTGTAAAAGGGTAGTGACCCAGGATCTGGGAGAGGATTTCGACTATTCCCGGTTTTCCCAGAAGGTGTCTTCCTGGATGCGGCAATACATAGCAGAATATGGCCTGCCTGTGATGAAGGGGGCAGAACATCTGCTGGAGTGGCTGGAAGCAGAGGAATGGAAGATAGGACTGGCTTCTTCCACCAGGTATGATTCTGTGGTAAGGCACCTGGAGAGGAGCGGTCTCAGGCATTATTTCTCCCAGCTTACCACAGGGGATATGGTGGAACATTCCAAGCCACAGCCACACATATACCTGCTGGCCTGCCGCCGCATGGGAGTGGAGCCGGGGGAGACGTATGCCATTGAGGATTCCCCCAACGGTATACGCGCCGCGCACGGCGCAGGGATGATTCCCTTGATGGTGCCGGACATGATAGCGCCTGATGAAGAGATGCGGTGTCTTTCCAGGGAGATCTTTGACAGCCTGGAGGATGTACTGGCCTATTTGCAGAGGGAGGAAAGGTGATGGCATATCTGGGAGTCCCGAAGAATACCATAGAGATCCTGCAGAAATACAATTTTCATTTCCAGAAAAAATACGGGCAGAATTTCCTGGTGGATACCAGTGTTCTGGAGCGGATCATGGATGCGGCAGGGATTACAGGGGAAGACTGTGTCCTGGAGATTGGCCCCGGCATCGGCACCATGACCCAGTACCTGGCAGAACGGGCCAGGGAGGTGGTGGCAGTGGAGATTGACAGGAATCTGATCCCCATCCTGGAGGACACTCTTTCGGAATATGATAATGTCACGGTTATAAATGAAGACATTTTGAAGCTGGATGTGGGACAGGTGGCCCTGGACAAAAACGAAGGGCGTCCCTTGAAAGTGGTGGCGAACCTGCCATACTATATCACCACCCCCATTATCATGGGGCTGTTCGAGAACCATGTACCCCTGGAGGGCATCACCATCATGGTGCAGAAGGAGGTGGCAGACCGGATGCGCACAGGACCCGGCACCAAGGAGTACGGTGCGTTGTCCCTGGCGGTGCAGTACTATGCCAGTCCCAGGCTGGTGGCCTATGTGCCGCCCAACTGTTTCATTCCCAGGCCCAATGTGGGAAGTGCGGTGATCCATCTGGCCCGGTACGGGGAGCCGCCGGTACAGGTGCAGGATGAGGGAAAACTTTTCGCGCTGATCCGGGCAGCCTTCAACCAGAGGCGCAAGACCCTGGCCAACAGTATCCAGAATGCCCCGGGACTTGGGATTTCCAGACAGCAGGTAACGGCGGCCCTGGAAGAGATGGGACTGCCCGGGGCCGTGCGGGGGGAGGCACTGACACTGGGGCAGTTTGCAGTGCTTTCAGATTTGTTGTAATACGGTTAATCTTGTCTTTTATTCCCGCGAGTAATGAGACAAGTAGGTGTGCTTGCACATATTTGGCGAATGCCGCGAGGGCTAATACCCCACAGCTTGTTGCGGGGTAATTGGCTTTTGACATCCATAATGGGACATGGTAAAATGTTGAACCAGGAGAACAATATATCAACTCCTGGCTTCTTGTATGCCAGGACACACAAAGACGCCGTTTCCCCTGGCTGTACAGGTGTTTTTGTCCGGGGAACAGGACAGCGGAAAGCGCCGTAGGTGCATAAAGTGTTGGAAGCAACACTTTGCGAATGGCGTGGTATGAACTGTTACACTGTAACTATAACTGCCAAAGGATAGGGAGCGAAATACCTTGGATAAGTATGAATATAAAGTAAGTGCAGAAGAAATAAAAGACCTGATTGCCCGGGGAGAATATGGACAGGCGGCTGAGATTGCAGATACCATCGACTGGCGCAGGGTCAAGAGCGTGATGATGCTGTGTACCATCAGCGATCTGTACAAGATCAACAGGCGCTATGAAGACGCCAGGAATATGTTGCTGCTGGCATACGAGAGAAGACCGGGAGGAAGGACTATCTGCTATTCCCTCTGTGAACTCTGCATCAAGACAGAGGAGTATGTGCAGGCACTGAACTATTATAAAGAATTTGTCCAGGTGGCGCCCAAGGATCCGGGACGGTATGTCCTGCAATACAAGCTGTATGAGGCCCAGGATGTAAGCCTGGAAGAGCGCATTGGTGTCCTGGAGGAACTGAAGAAGAGGGATTACCGGGAGAAGTGGGCTTATGAACTGGCGTATCTCTACCACAGGGTAGGACTGGAGACAAAATGTGTAGAAGAATGTGATGAAATGATCCTGTGGTTTGGCGAGGGCAGGTATGTGGTAAAGGCTATGGAACTGAAAATGCTGCATCAGCCCTTAAGTCCTGAACAGCAGGAGAAATATGACAGGCGCTTCGAGGAAGCCGGGGATTATCAGGGATATGGGCCGGAACAGGACACAAATTATTCTGGGGAAAATGGTTCCGGGCAAAACTACACACAGGAAAATGGCACAGAAGGTAACTATGTAGAAGGAAATGATCTGGAAGGAGGTTACGCAGAGGGTTCAGATGATATAGCATATGACAGGGATCCTGCCCTGGAAGGACAATATGGGGATGCAGGGTATGCCACGGACGGAACCGGGGATAGGATATACCAGGATGCAGGCCAGTATGGGTATGGAACCGGGGATGCGGGGTACCAGGATGCAGGCCAGTACGGGTATGGAACCGGGGATGCGGAGTACCAGGATGCAGGCCAGTACGGGTATGGAACCGGGGACACGGGATACCAGGATGCAGGCCAGTACGGGTATGGAACCGGGGACACGGGATACCAGGATGCAGGCCAGTACGGGTATGGAACCGGGGACACAGGGTACCAGGATAACGGCCAGGGGTATGGTATAGATACATACTACCAGGATGGTGTGGCAGGCTATGGAAGCGGAGAACCAGGCACAGAAGAGATGTACAGCCAGGATAACCCTGTGCCGGAACCGGGACACTTGCAGGATGGGAATGCCTATTACCAAGAACCTGGGGCAGACTATGGAACCGGGGAACCGGGCATGGCGGATGCAGCCTACCAGGGTACTCCGGGCCCATATGGGGATGGAACCGGCCAGGACGTGGAACCTATGGAGGATGGGACAGGGGAAGGACAGCAGACAGGCTATACGCCGGAGGAGATGGAGATCCAGGTAAAGACCATGGATGTGAGCCGGTATAATACCATCAATCTCCAGGCAGAACTGGCGGCAGGACTTAGGGAAGTGCTGAAGGAGGAACGGAAGGAAGAACAGACATTTTCACAGCCTGTGCCGGCACCCATGACGGGAACAGATGTCAGCCAGGGGACTCATGACAGGGAAGAAGGGCAGAATGCCGGGGGACAGGTACCGGAAGCCATGCAGGAAGAAGGAGAGGCACCGGGGAAGGATCCCAGACAGTCCCGGACAGGTACCATCCAGGGAGATGCCTTTGGCCGGGACCAGGAGGAAGTGGAAAGTTCGGAAGTATTTTTCGGGGAGACAGAGGAGCTTGGCGGGCTGCCCCAGGAGGAACCCGTACCAGAAGAAACCACTGGTGCAGCAGGCAGGACGGCCACACAACAGGTTTCCCCGGCCCGGAGCGGGAAAGAGGAAGAAGTGCTGAAAGCGCAGCCGCCCAGGGAACTGGCAGGGGTGTTGTCCCAGGAGTCAGACGGGCAGCTCAGCCTGGTGATGCCGGAAAGTGAGAGGATAGAGAAACAGATCACCGGGCAGATGAACATAGAAGATGTACTGGCGGAATGGGAACAGATGAAGAAAGAGAACGCCAGGAAGCAGAAGGAAGAAGTGAGGAAGCGGGTCCTCCAACAGACAGGGGACATGTTCACGGAATTTGAGGCATCTGTCCGGGATGGGTTGTTGGAGAGGCTGGAGGGAGGACTGCCCGTAGACCTGGAAGCCCTGGCCGGGGCAGCGCCTGCCGGGACGGGCGAAAATGCAGACGAGGTTGACGGCCAGGGTGATTCCGGAAATGAGCAAGATATCTTTTCCCAGGAAGATCCTGGAGATTTTGAGGCCGGAGAAGACGAATCCTATGATACATATGAAGAGGAGGAATTTGCAGGAGAGGACCTTGCAGAAGAAGATTTTCTGGAAGAAGACACTGGGGAAGAAGATTTCGCAGAAGAAGACCTAGTGGAAGGCGGTTTTACAGAAGAAGATTTCCCGGAGGGGGAGTCCCAGGGGGAAGAGCTTTATGATGACCTGGAGATGGGTCAGACCGGGGAAGGGCTTTTCACGGAAACAGAGGAGACCCAGGCCGGGGAAGAGCTTTCCACGGAAACAGAGGAGACCCAGGCCGGGGAAGAGTTTTCCACGGAAACAGAGGAGACCCAGGCCGGGGAAGAGCTTTCCACGGAAACAGAGGAGGCCCAGGCCGGGGAAGAGCTTTCCACGGAAACAGAGGAGACCCAGACCGGAGAAGAGCCTTTCCATAGGACCGGAGCAGCAGAGGGGCAGGAGGAAGTTTCTGCCGGGGAAGAGGCGCCAGAGGAAAGGGAAGGATTCCCAGAGGGTCAGGCAACGGCCAGGGAGGGCCGGCACCGGGGGGCTGGCACCGGCCCGGAACTTAGGGGCCGGGGTAAGGTGGCCGGGAAGATTACCCGGACGCCGGACGGCGCATTGCGTATGGGAATCCGGATACCACCCAAGCCGTCTGTGGAAAGGGATCAGGCCAAGATCCGCAGTCTTACCAGGGAAGAAAAGGAGTTATATGGTCCGTTTATCCAGAGCCGGGCGGCCAGGGAACAGCTGGTGAAAGCCATTGACAATATCAGTATGGCGGCGTTCACGGGCAATATCATTATTACTGGGGAGGAAGGGATGGATACCATCACCCTGGCCAAGAACATGATCCGGGAGGTGCAGGTCACAGACAGCAATTTCTCCGGCAAGGTGGCCAAGATCTCCGGAAGAGCCTTGAACAAAAAGGATGTGGAGTCCACCTTGAAGCGGCTGAAGAGTGGTGCCTTGATCATTGAAAAGGCACCGGACATGGAGGAGGGAACCACTGCCGCGCTCCACAAGGCGCTGCAGCAGGAGTCCATGGGTATCATCATTGTCCTGGAAGGTACCAGGAAGGCCATCAACAAGCTGCTGGAGAAGGATCCGGAACTGGCTGGTTGTTTCACGGCCAGGGTGGACATAGAGGCCCTCAGCAATGACATGCTGGTGGCGTTCGGCAGGCAATATGCCAGGGAGAAGGAGTACTTCATTGATGACCTGGGAGTGCTGGCCCTGCATACCCGGGTGGACGAACTTCAGACCAGCGATCATGTGGTGACGGTGATGGAGGTAAAGGAGATCGTGGATGAGGCCATCCGTCATGCCAATAGAAAAACCATGGGGCATTTCTTTGACATTTTGCTGGCAAAGAGGTATGATGAAGAGGACATGATTATCTTAAGCGAGAAAGATTTTGTGTGAAAGGCTGGGTAAGGTATGGCAGGACAAACAGGGAAGGGAACAAAAGAAGTGGAAGCAGGGAAGGCAGCAGGACAGGTAACGGAGAAAAAGTCATCCGGCAGGATGGCAGGGAACGGTTCCAGGGTGGAAAAAACGACAGCCAGGGCGGCAGGAACTTCATCTAGTGCAGGGAAAACAGGAGCCGGGGTACCGGAGCAGGTGTTTATCTCGGAGGCAGACCAGTATCTGTTCTCCCAGGGAACCCACTATGATATCTACAAGAAGCTGGGGGCACACAGATCCCAGGAAAATGGGGAGAGCGGCTATTATTTCGGTGTATGGGCACCCAATGCGGCAGCCGTGCATGTGATTGGCAGCTTCAACGGCTGGAATGAGACATCCCACCCCATGGAGAAGCTTGGCCCGGTAGGCATCTGGGGTCTGTTCATCCCCGGTGTGGGCGAAGGGGCCATGTACAAATTCCTGGTCACGGCAGCAGATGGCAGGAAGCTCTACAAGGCAGATCCCTTTGCCAACTACGCGGAGTTCCGTCCGGGCACGGCATCCGTGACCACAGACCTGACCGGGTTCGCCTGGCAGGACGGAAAATGGATGGAACAGCGGGATAAAAAGGATCCCCAGAGGGAACCCATGGCAATCTATGAGTGCCATATCGGGTCCTTCATGAAACATCCGGACGGCACAGAGGATGGCTTCTACAATTACAGGCAGTTTGCCGACAGGATCGTGGCATATCTCAGGGAGATGAAATACACCCATGTGGAACTGATGGGGATTGCAGAGCATCCTTTTGACGGCTCCTGGGGATACCAGGTGACGGGTTATTACGCGCCTACCGCCAGATACGGGACGCCCAAGGATTTCATGTATCTTGTGAATGAATTGCACAAGATCGGGGTGGGAGTGATCCTGGACTGGGTACCGGCCCACTTCGCCACAGATGCCCATGGCCTGGGAGAATTTGACGGCCAGTGTATCTATGAGCATCCGGACCCACGGCTGGGGGAGCATCCCGACTGGGGGACCAAGATTTTCAACTATGGGAAATATGAGGTGAAGAATTTCCTCATTGCCAATGTGCTGTTCTGGCTTAGGGAGTTCCATGTGGACGGGATCCGGGTGGATGCGGTGGCTTCCATGCTGTACCTGGATTACGGCAAGAAGGACGGTCAGTGGCTGCCCAATAAGTTCGGCGGCAACAAGAACCTGGAGGCCATCGAATTCTTCAAACACATGAATTCCGTGGTAAGAGGGACGTACCCGGGATTCCTGACCATAGCGGAGGAATCTACCGCCTGGCCCGATGTGACAGGGCAGATTGGCGGGGACAGCCTGGGATTCACTTTCAAGTGGAACATGGGCTGGATGCATGATTTCTGTGAATATATGAAGCTGGATCCCATCTATAGGAAGGGTTGCCACTATGGCATGACCTTTGCCATGAGCTATAATGAGGCAGAGAAATATATCTTGCCCCTGTCCCACGATGAAGTGGTACACCTGAAATGCTCCATGGTGAACAAGATGCCCGGCTATCCGGTGGACAAATATGCCAACCTGCGGGTGGGTTATGCCTACATGTTCGGCCATTCCGGCAAGAAACTGCTCTTCATGGGCCAGGAATTCGGCCAGGAGCGGGAGTGGAGCGAGGCCAGGGAACTGGACTGGTTCCTGCTGGGAGAGAAATCCAATGCAGGCATGCAGGAATATGTGAAGACGCTGCTTTTGCTATACCGGAAGTATCCGGCCCTGTATGAACTGGATGACTCCTGGGCAGGTTTCGAATGGATGAATGCGGATGATGCGGAGGAGAGCGTGTTCTCCTTCGTGAGGAAGTCTTCCACAGGTACCAACAGCCTGCTGTTCGTGCTGAACATGACACCGGTGAAACGGGAGGAGTACCGGGTGCCCGTGCCCAGGAAGAAAAAATATAAACTGCTCCTAAACAGCGATGAGGAGAGGTTCGGGGGCTGGGGGAATGAACTGCCGGCAGAGATCATGGCACAGAAGGTTCCCTATCATTTCCATGATTATTCCCTGACACTGGATCTGCCTCCTTACGGCGCAGCAGTGTATGTATTTTGAGACGCTTAAGGCATAATTCAGACCTTCCATAGTAAAGAAATAGTTCTGTTTTTCCGAAATAAAGGGTGAGTGCAGAAAATGCACTTGCCCTTTTGGAATTTTTATCGGTGGTTCACACGTGAGTATAGGAGGAATTACCATGAGGATATCATTTGAGCAGCAGAGAGTGCCTGAGGCAGAGCGGACAGCCAGGCAGAAATCTCAGGCAGCATCTGAAGATCCCAGGCCGGAATCCGTGCCGGGAGCCGTCTACGGGCAGGCTGCCGGCATGGAGAACATGATGGGCAATGCCGGGGAAAAGGGGAAAAGCCTGCTGCAGATCCAGCAGGATGCAGGGACGGCAGATGTGGATGCCCAGCAGGATTATATGACAGTGCTGTCACATAATATGTCAGAGGAGGACTACGCCAGGCTCCAGGAGGAGGGATTCGACTACAAAAGCATGGATCCTGCACAGGCTGTGACTATTTTGGATAAGATCAAGGCAGAACTGGCCCGTTCCGGCCAGAACATAGCGGGGTATACGGATGACCTGGATAAAGAGGTACTGGAGGCTGCCCTGGGGAGCCAGGCCCTTGCCGCAGCCGTGGCAGACAGCTTCCGGCAGATGGATATTCCCTTGACGAAGGAGAACCTGGACATGGTGGCCAATGCCTGGAATATGGCCCAGGAACTGCGCCCTATGGGGGATGGCACCAGGCGCTATCTTATAGACAATGGAATGGAAGCCCAGATCTGGAATCTCTACCTGGCCCAGAACAGCGGGGCAGATGCTGCAACTGGCAGCGGTCCCAGGTTCTATGCCCAGGAGGTAGACGGCTATTATACACCCAGCGGCAGCGGGGAAGGACAGGCAGGGCTGGAAGCCCAGATCCACAGGCTCCTGGAACGCTCTGGCAGGGAACTGACCCGGGAGAACCTGGAGAAGGCATCCTGGCTCCTGGACAGGGGGCTGCCCTTGACGGAGGAGAACCTGGACAGACTGGATGAACTGCAGCAGGTGGAACTGCCCCTGACGGAGGAAGTGTTTGCCCAGGCAGCGGCATCTGCCATTGCAGAAGGGGGTAATCCCGTACAGGCTTCCCTGGCTTCCGGGCCGGAGGATCCCTACCAGAAGGCAGTCCGGGTGGCAGAATACTACCAGGGGGATGCCGCCTGGGAAGCTACCCTGGGGGACGTGACGGCCAGGAGACAGTTGGAGGAGATCCGGCTGCGCATGACGGCAGAAGTGAACGTGAAGCTTATAAAAAGTGGATTTGCCATTGACACAGCGCCCATGGAGGAACTGGTGGAAGCGCTGAAGCAGGCCGAGCAGGAACTGGCGGCACAGTATTTCCCGGAGGATGCCGGGGCGGTGGAGAAGTACCGCAATTACCAGACGGTGAACCAGGTGGTGGCAGACCTGCCAGGGCTTCCGGCCAGGACGCTGGGAACCTTCCTGGAGGGAGAACAGGACCCTTCCCTGGAAGCATTCCACAGCCAGGGAAAGCGGGACCAGGAATCCTATGAGAAAGCCCGTACCAGCTATGAGACGCTGATGACAGCCCCCAGAAGTGACATGGGGGACAGCATGAAGAAAGCATTCTCCAATGTGGATGATATCCTGCGGGACCTGGGACTGGATGCCGTGGAAGAGAACCGCAGGGCTGTGAGGATCCTGGCCTACAACCGTATGGAACTGAACCTGGAGAACATAGAGCGGGTACAGCAGGCAGACAGACAGGTGCAGGAGGTGGTGGAAAAGATGACACCGGCCGCCACCTTGAAAATGATCCGGGACGGGATCAATCCCCTGGAGAAGAGTTTCGGGGAACTGGAGGCCTATTTTGACTCCCTGCCCCGGGAATACAGGGAGGAATCGGAGAATTACAGCCGTTTCCTGTACGGCCTGGAACAGAATAAGGCAGTCACACAGGAAGAACGGGAGAGTTATATCGGCATCTACAGGCTGCTGCGCCAGATTGAGAAGTCGGACGGCGCGGCAGTGGGAACCCTGGTGAATACCCAGGCAGAGCTTCATTTTGCCAATCTTCTGTCTGCCCTGCGCACCGGGAAGGCACGATCCCTGGACCAGAAGGTTACGGATGCCCTGGGTGCAGTGTCAAAACTGGTGAGGAAGGGGGAGACCATCCCGGAGCAGATTGCCAGGGCATTCCAGGGGGCAGCAGGATCCCGGGAGGCAGATGCCCCGCCACAGGACATGGCAGAAAATGGAGACCCCTGGAAGGCATATTACAGGGAAGAACTGGAGCAGATCCGGGAAGCAGCCTCCCAGGCAGACAGCCAGTGCATGGCCATGCTACAGCGGGGGGAACTGCCTGCAAATGCTGATCATATGATGGCGGCAGTGGCACTGCAAACCGGCACAGGGAACCTGTTTGCACTAGGGACGGCTGGAACCAGGGGGACAGGCAGCGGGCAGGGAACCCGGATGCCTGGCGCTGCTTCCCAGGATCCGTCTTCTGGCAGGAATGTGACAGATGCATGGGAGTCTGCCCGGAAGACAGCAGGAGCAGGCGGCAGGACCGGATCCCGTGTAGGGGGGACACCTGGAGGGGAGGATTCCTATGCCAGTGGCACAGCACCGTCCCTGTCCGGGGAATCTGCAGAAGACCTGGTATCCAGGGCCGGTGAAGATGGCAGCAGGCTCTGGGAGATGCTGGATTCCAGGGAAGAGTTCGTGCAGGCCTATGGGATTCTGACAGCGGAATCTGTCCGTATGGTAGAGGAGAGTACCTTTTCCCATATGGATACCTCCCTGGATGTGCGGGGCATGCAGCTTCTCCATAAACAGCTCACGGTGGCGGGCAGTCTGGCCCGGCAGGAGGAATATTTTATCCCCATGTATATCGGGGAGACACTGACCCGTGTCCACCTGACCCTGGATCGGGGAGGCGACCAGAAAGGAAGCGTGTCCATAGGTGTACAGATGCCCCAGGGTGGCCGGGCAGAGGCCAGGATCAGCCTGGACCAGGGCAGGCTCACAGGAATTTTTGCCGGGCAGACACAGGAAGAGGTAATGAAACTACAGGAAGTAGCCGATACCTTTGAAAAGGAAGCCGGTAAAAGCTGGACGGTGGAAAACATCAGTGTGGTGCTTTCCCAGCCAGGTGCGGCGGCAACAGGCACAGGACAGACGGAAGGTACCCGCACGGAGAATGCGCAACTCTATCAAGCGGCAAAGGTATTCCTGCAGGCTGTGCAGCAAGGAGATAGGAAGATGGAAGAATAAGTCTGATGACTCTATTTTCCAATCAGCAATTTGAGTCAGAGCCTCAAATATGCCTTGACCGCAGTGGGGAATTTCAAATTCCTACCCGTGTCAACACAGTAAACTGCTCTGACATGGAGGTAAAGATGAAAATTAACTATAACGTATCAGCCATGCTTTCCAACAATGCGTTGTCCAACAATGACGACTTACTTGCACAGTCCTTACGGAGACTCTCCTCGGGGCTGAAGATCAACCGGGCCAAGGACAATCCGGCGGGGCTTGCCATGGCAAAGCGCATGAATGCCCAGATCGAAAGCCTCTCTGTGGCCAACCAGAATGCCAGCGATGGTGTGTCCATCATCGAGACGGCAGACGGGGCCATGAATGAGATCAGTGAGATGCTGCAGCGCCTGAATGAACTGTCCATCAAGGCTGCCACAGGTACCTTGAGTGATAATGACAGGAATGTGGTGCAGGAGGAAGTGGCAAAACTGAAGGACGAGATCACACGTATCACAGAGGTGACAGAGTTCAACGGCCAGCCTATCTTCGATGGGACGTTTGCATTGAAAGGGTATACCGACAGGGTGGATGTGAAGGTGAATTCCTACTCCGAGGATACCCCGGCCAATAAGGTATATAACCTGAACCAGCTTGTGCTGAAGAAAGATACCCTGCCGGACGGCACGGAACAGATCACCGTGGACAGTGCCAGCAATCCCCTGGGCCCGGACTTCCCGGAGGATGTGGTGGCCACAGTGAAGGATAACCTGGTGACCCTCAGCAATTCATCGGGTTTTGAGATCAAGCTGGATGTGACCAGGGGGGATTTCCAGCCCAATCCATCGGCGCCGGCGGGTACCACCGCAACGGAACTTGACCTGGCCGGACTGGCCATTCAAGTCACAGGGATCGGTGACATGCGGCTGCAGGTAGGTGCCAACGAGGGACAGGTGATGGAGATTGATATCCCTGCTGTTACCCTGCAGAACATGGGAATTGACAAAATAGACGTGTCTACCAAGGAAGGGGCACTGGACTCCATTGACCGGGTGGACGGCGCCATCCAGTACCTGTCCAGGGTGCGCGGACGGTTGGGTGCCTACCAGAACAGGCTGGAATCCACCATCAACAGTCTGGATGTTACCTCGGAGAATATGACAGCCTCCTATTCCAGGATCATGGACGTGGATATGGCAGAGGAAATGACCAATTACACCACCTACCAGATCCTGACCCAGGCAGGAACCTCCATGCTGGCCCAGGCCAATGAGAGACCTTCCCAGGTACTGCAGCTTCTCCAATAAGAGGGAATGCCTCTTTGGGGCATTCATCCCAGTTCCGGGCGGTTCTGGAATGGAGGGCGACGGGCCTGGTTGTTTTTAAGGCTGTAAAAGAGGAGGAATGGCATGACGCGGGAGGAGAAACAACAGTTTACTTTCAGGATCACCCAGGCGAATCCAACGCAGATGGTGGTCATCCTGTATGAAATGCTTCTGTACTATCTGGCAGAGGCGAAAGCAGCAGTGGACGGGGCAGATGTGCAGGCCCTGCACAAGGCGGTCCGTTGTGCCAGGGGCTGTCTGAACGAACTGATCCAGTCCCTTCACATGGAATACGAACCGGCACCGGCCTTGATGCGGCTCTATCTGTTCTGTCTGCGGCGTCTGGCCATAGGGGATGTGCGGTGCCAGGCAGAACCGTTCCAGGAGATTACACAGGTGATAGAGCCGCTCCGGGATGCCTATGGGAAGATTGCGGAGACCAACCCGGCAGGGCCGGTGATGGGCAATTCCCAGGCAGTCTATGCAGGACTGACCTATGGAAGGAACACTTTAACCGAAAACATGGCTGACCAGGGCGCGAATCGGGGAATGTACGCTTAAGGGTTCCTGTTCCACGGCGGCTTCCAGGGTAGCCAGGTCGGTCAAGTGTTTGTATCTTTTCTGAAGTGCATTGATTTCATAAATATAGCTGTCGATCAGATCCGTTTCGGTGGCATTGTCAAAACCCGCATAGGCCAGGTTCAAGGCCTGGCGGGTTTTCTCTATGGAATCCTGCAGGGTGATGGGGGAGTAGTCTTCCCCCACCGGACTAGAGCTGTCCATTTTCTGGTTAAAATACATTTTCATAGAAGATTCCTTTCCGGCTGCCGCAAATGCACCCCATGAGATGAAGCTGTCCATACCGTTAGGGACAGATGTAAGCGTAGGCAACAGTTCAGAAACGGCCTGGACTGTTACAGGTATGGTGTGCCTGGCTGTTTGACTATGTTGTTACAAGTATAGACATGGGGCAAGAAAAATATTCCAGCTTATTTACAAATAATTCCAATTGTGCGGTTGGACGCTTCTGGGAGCATACAACCCAACTCCCATATTCGCAAAACCCGCACTTATGCGCCTTGGTGTCTGCTGAGCATCCGCGTTTTGCATATTTTCCAAAGCTGTCTCATATGGTATAACAAAGAAGTGCAAGGACGACTTATGTTGGGGGAATGGCTAGGAACCGGGACTGTAGTGGCTGTATGCGTGGTAGTAGTGATATTTGGGGCATTGAGAAGAAAGATGGAATGGCTCCTCAATGTGTTGATGCGGGGGATACTGGGGGTCATTGCCATGTATTTTATCAACCAGGCCCTGGCAGAAGCAGGATTTTCACTGGGGGTGGGGATAAACCCAATTACGGTATTGACATCCGGAATCCTTGGATTACCGGGGCTTGCGGCCCTTTATGGAATCGGAATCTATAAGTTTTTGTAGGATTTTTACAATTATTCATTGTTTTATTTAAGGCCCTTGCAATTGTAGTTGATATGGGCTATAATTCGTTTACATTCTTCAAGACAGGTTCAGACAGATCAGAGAGAATCAGGTGTATCACCGGGCAGAAGTCGCCCTGTAAATTCGACTTAATATATGGGACAAAGGAGATGATGCGTTGATTGCCGTATGTGTATTACTGGCTGTTGCCTGCGGCTATGATTATCGAAGCAAGAAGATACCCAATTACTTAATTATCCTGCTGGTGCTCTGGGGTGTGGGGTGGAGGATCCTCACGGAAGGGGGCAGGGGGGCTTTCTCCTATCTGGGGGAAGCAGTCCTCATAATGGCAGTTCTGTACCCCCTTTTCAAGATTGGTACAGTGGGTGCAGGGGATGTAAAGCTGTTGGGTGTGGCAGCAGGTTTCTTACCTTTTCATAAAATCTTTGTTTTCTTATTTGTTTCATTGCTGATCGCGGCATTTTTTTCATTGGTGAAGCTGTGGAAGGAAAAATATTTTCTGGAACGGATGCATTATTTGCTTTCTTATGTGGCAGAAGTGGTTAGAAGCGGAAACTGGCGCCTATATCTGGAGAACAGACAGGAGAGGGCCAGAGCGGGAATCTGTCTCTCCGGGCCGGTGCTGCTAGGGCTGCTGCTCTACCTGGGAGGTGCTTATTGAAGGAATCGGTTGGAAAGGTCATGGTGCTGTGTGACACGGAGGAGGAATACGCACAGCTCATGACAGAATATTTGCGGCGGCACAAGAATGTGCCATGGGATGTCCATACCTACACAGATATGGAAGAATTGTTCCAGAAGGAAGCCCCGTCCCCGGCCATGCTGGTGGTGGCAGAGTCTGCCTATACGGAGGCCCTCTGGAACTTACAGCCTGTAAGGCTGGTGGTGTTAAGCGAAACCGGGCTGCTGCGCTGGAAGAATCTGCACTATGTGGAGAAGTACCAGCAGGCAGAGAACGTGATAAAAAAGCTGCTGGAGATATATATGGAGATAGCAGACACAGGCCTGGCCAGGCTTTCGGTGGGATGCAGGACGGTGTTTGTGGGCAATTATTCCCCGGTACACAGGAGCATGCAGACTTCCCTGGCCTTAAGCCTTGGCCAGCTCCTGGCCCGCAGGCACCCTACCCTCTACCTGAACTTTGAACATTTTGCCGGGTTTCCCCAGCTTGTAGCCCAGGGACAAGCCCTTGACATGGCAGATCTTCTCTATTTCCTGAATGCCCAGAAGGAAAGGTTCCAGTTAAGGCTCCAGAGTATGCTGAAACAAATCGGGAACCTGGACTATGTCCCGCCCATGAAGTCGGGCCAGAACCTGCTGACCGTGACGACCCAGGAGTGGCTGGGGCTGTTCCAGAAGATCGGGGAACTGGGGACTTATGAATATGTGATCCTGGATCTGAGCGAGAGCATGCAGGGCCTGTTTGAGATACTTCGTCTATGCGCCAGGGTTTATACCACCATACGGGAGGACCGCATTGCGCAGTGTAAACTGCTACAGTATGAGCACCTTCTGGGACTGTGCGAGTATGGGGACGTACTGGAGAAGACACAGCGGTTGAACCTGCCTCGCATCCGCAGGCTGCCGGAAGACCTGGAGCAACTGACCAAGGGGGATCTGGCAGCCCTGGCAGAGGAATTGATTGCAGAGTTGGAAGGGGCGGGGGAACAGTGAAAGGACAGAGGGGCGGTGAAAGGACGGGGGATGGTGAAAGGGCAAGGGATACCAGTCTATGTAAGTTTTTAGGAAAGCTGCAGGGCATATGTATTTTTGGAATGTCCGGGAAAGGAAAGGTATCAGATGCGGAAGGTACCAGTCTTTGGAGGAATTTTGAGGATAACCGGGGGCAGGAAGGGACGGGATGGAATACACGGAATGGAAGCGGGAGCTTCGCGGGAAGATCCAGGAGAGGATGGATTATAGGAAGGATTACACGGACGAAGAGGTGGGAGATGCCATAGACGAAGTGATGCTTGCAGAGGAAAAACTGGCCCTGTGTCCTGTTGTCATGCGCAGACGGCTGAAGAAGGAATTGTTTGACTCCCTGCGGAGACTGGATATCTTGCAGATCTTTGTGGAGGACAGGACTGTAACAGAGATCATGATCAATGGCAAGGACCATATCTTTGTGGAGCGGGAGGGCAGACTACAGGAACTGGATATGGGATTTGAATCTGAGGAGAAACTCACGGATGTGATCCAGCAGATTGTAGCAGGCTGTAACCGGGTGGTGAACGAGGCATCCCCCATTGTGGACGCCAGGCTGGCAGGAGGCTCCAGGGTGAATATTGTCATGAAGCCGGTGGCATTGAACGGCCCTATAGTGACCATACGGCGCTTCCCGGAGAAGCCCATTACCATGGAATATCTGCTGCGGTACGGTTCCATTTCCCCGGAGGCCGCCAGATTCCTGGAGAGGCTGGTCAAAGCGAAATACAATATTTTTGTCAGCGGCGGTACAGGAAGTGGTAAGACGACTTTTCTGAATGTACTGTCCCAGTATATTTCCCCGGAGGAACGGGTCATTACCATTGAGGACAGTGCAGAATTACAGCTTCAGGATCTGCCCAACCTGGTAAGCCTGGAGACCCGGAATGGAAATGCGGAAGGCTGCAGGGAGATTACCATCCGGGAACTGATCCGGACATCACTTCGCATGAGGCCGGACAGAATTATTACGGGCGAGGTGAGGGGTGCCGAAGCCATAGACATGCTCCAGTGCATGAACACTGGCCATGACGGCAGTATGTCCACCGGCCATGCGAACAGTGCCAGGGACATGCTTTTCCGCCTGGAGAATATGGTACTTATGGGAATGGAGTTACCCCTGCAGGCTGTGCGGCAGCAGATTGCCTCCGGGGTGGATGTGATCGTCCATCTGGGAAGGCTTCGGGACAGATCCAGGAAAGTGCTGGAGATTGTGGAGGTAACAGGATGCCGGGAGGGGGATATCTGCCTCAATACCTTGTATGCCTATGAGGAGACTGGGGAGGACGGGCAGGGAAACATTGTGGGCAGGTTGCAGGAAAGGGGACAACTTAGAAATGAGGAAAAACTCAAGGCCGCAGGACTATCGTAAGTATCATATGGGGAAGAGGGAGTGTGCAGGGGCTTTGCTATTGTCTACAGGTGCAACGGGGATGCTGGCTTTTTTCTTCTATCGGAGCCTGTGGGCTGTGCTTCCCCTGTCTGGCGTGGGGCTGTTCTGTTTCCGTTGCCTTCTTAGGAAGAAGCGGAAGAAGATACGGGAGGAACTGGTGGCGCAGTTCAGGGAAGGAATCCTGGCAGTGGCTACCTTGCTCCAGGCAGGTTACTCCGCAGAAAATGCTTTTGTGGAATGCTATCAGGACATGGTACTGCTGTATGGGGAACATGGACTTCTGTGCAGGGAACTGAGACTGGTCCGGCGGGGACTTTGCTTGAATGTGCCATTGGAAAGACTGCTGGAGGACTTTGCCGCAAGAAGCGGCTGTGAGGAGGTAGAGCAGTTTGCACAGGTCTTTGCATTGGCCAAAAGGAGCGGGGGAAATATGTCCCAGGTAATTAGAAATGCAGCGGAATTGATCGGAAAGCGGGTGGAACTGCGGCAGGAGATGAGAACCCTGTTGGGAGGGCGGAGGATGGAGTTGAATATTATGCGGGTGATGCCATTTGGGATCCTGTTATATGTGGGTCTGGGAAACCCCGGCTATTTTGCCCCGCTGTACCACAACCCACAGGGAATTGCGGTGATGAGCGGATGCCTCCTGGCTTATCTGACAGCGTACTTCCTGGGAGAGGAGGTGATGGACAGGATGGAAGCAGAGATGGCAGTGTGAAGAGAATGTCTAAGCCTGCAAAGAGGGGTATGCAAACACCACTTCTTAAGGTGTAATGCTGCCGGGATATTTGGAAAAGAGAGATGCGTATTCTCTGGGACTTAACAGTTCCTAAGACCCAGAGGGAAGGGTAGGAGGGGTATTTGGAAAAGCAGGGTGAGACAGGACGGAAGGACGGATCATGTACCAGAAAGAAGATATGCTTAGGAAAAGCTGCCAGGCCTCCTTTTTATGGAGTGGCCCTATTCCTCTACAAGAAGGCCTGTATCAGAAGACTCCCCCTGTTTGCTTCCCGGCAGGTAGAGACAGATCTGGCGCAGCTTCACCCCGGTGAAAACATCCAGTGGGTCAAGATGGAATTCTATGTGAGGAAGCTGGCCTTGTCCCTATTGGTTCTGACAGTGGGAATCTTGTTTGGGGTGGCAGCAAAAGTTAGTGCAGGAAGCAAAGCCCTCCTGGAGGAAGGGGGAATCCTGCACAGGGGGGCTTATGAGGAAGGGGAGAAGGAGGTAGTCCTGGAGGCCAGGATCCAGGAGGAATGTCAAGAATTTAGGATCTGTCTGGCTCCCAGAGAATTTTCCAGGGAAGAACTGGAGGAACTGGCAGTGCAACTGCTGGAAGAGATACCAGGCCAGATCCTGGGGGATAACCAGGATCTGGGACAGGTGTATGGGGATCTGCTTCTGGAAGATGCCTATGGAGGATACCCGTTTGAAGTGGAGTGGGAGAGTAGTCGCCCGGATGTGATAGGCAGCAGTGGTGTGGTGGGAGTACAGAAGGAACCTATACAGGTAGCACTGAAGGCACGGTTGCTGTACCAGGGGTATCTATGGGAGAGAACGCTAGACGTGACAGTGGCGCCGCCTGCTCTGTCGCCACAGGAAGCAGAGCACCACAGGCTGCAGGAGTTTCTGCTCGCAGAGGAACAAAATGGCAGACAGCGGGAAGACTGGACTTTGCCAGGAGAATGGAATGGCAGGCAGATCCAATGGCGCCAGAAGGTGGAGGATGGGAGTTCCCTGCTGTGGGCAGCAGCCCTGGCAGTGGCAGTGCTGGTATATGGAATGGCAGACAGGGATCTCCATGGCCGTCTGGAGAGACGGAGGAAGGCCCTAAAGCGGGAATATCCGGATATTGTACACCAGCTGATGCTGTACATAGGTGCTGGTATGACGATCCGTGGTGCCTTCCAGCGGATGGCAGAGGAATATGAGAAGAAAGGAGGGGGAAAGCTGAGGATCCAAAAGGGCATGGCAGCAATGCCGGGGCACGAGGAAATGGTATACACATGCAGGGAACTGTTCTCCGGTATATCAGAGGGTGCAGCCTATGAACATTTTGGCAGGCGTACCGGCCTGCAGGAGTATATCAGGCTGAGTACCCTGCTGATGCAGAACTTGAAACGGGGAAATGGGACACTTCTGGAACGGCTGCAGGAGGAAACCCAGAAAGCCAATGAAGAGAGGCTGCAGCAGGGAAGGAAACTGGGAGAAGAAGCAGGCACAAAATTGCTAATACCCATGGTATTAATGTTGGCAATCGTCATGATAGTACTGATGATACCAGCGTTTGCTACCATCTGACCGTGTGTGAAGACACCTCGTGGTGACACAAGTGAACAATAATGCAAATGCTTTCTCTTTTAGCGGAGATGATGGAGGTAATAGTATGAATCGTTTAAAAAGCTTACGGCAGTTTATCTGGGAAGAAGAGGGAATGGGAACCGTGGAAGTTATCCTTATTATTGTGGTCCTGGTGGGACTGGTAATTATCTTCAAGGATCAGATTACAAAGATTATCAATGACTTATTCAGTAAGATCACAAAACAAACCAAGAAGATATAAGGTTTGAGAACAAAAAACAACTTACAAAATGGATTTGTATACGTGCGAGAGGGTATTTGTTCTCCTCTGCAGGCACGTAAGGGGTATGGCTATGAACAGGTTGGAAGCGTATTTGACAGTACATCTTACACTATGTCTGACTGTAATACTGTCCCTGTATCTGACATTGATAGAAGGGGTGCGCAGAAACGGAGCAGGCCTGGGGGCAGCCTGTGTGGCAGACATTGGACTTCAGAGTATCATGGCTGAGTACCACAGGGAGTTGTTCCGGCAGTACAATTTATTTGCCATTGATTCTTCTTATGGTACGGGAACCTGCGGAAAGGCAAATACGGAGGCACATTTGCAAAGATATCTGGACCGGAACCTGTCTATGGAGGATGTCCTACAGCCTGCATTTCCATATCGGGACTTTATGGCCCTGGAGGTAGACAACGTGGAGATGACAGGAGCCTCCCTCCTCACGGACCAGAAAGGAACCATCTTCCGCCGCCTTGCAGTGGAAGCCATACAGGATGATGTGGGATTGGGGATTCTGGGACAGATCCAGGAATGGTTGGAAGTCATAGAGGTAAACGGACTGGATACCGACAGCACATGGCAGGAGGCAGAACCACTGGACAAGCAGATGACGGAATTTGCAGGGGAGGACGCTGCAGTGTCCAATCCCCTGGCCCGTCTGGAGGAGAAACGCAGTCTGGGGATCCTAAGGCTCACGGTGGGAGCAGAAGAAAACCTGTCCCGGTATACAGTGCACATGAATGACCTGGTCATGAACCGTATGAAACGGGGAGAGGTGAACCGGGGAAACCTGGAATACCAGGAATCCAGCATACTGGATCAGTTAACGGAACGGTTCCTATTCCAGGAGTATCTCCTTCGGTATATGGGACATTTTGAAGGGGGACGTGGGGAGAATCCAGGACAAGGAACACTAGAAACCTGGGTAGGAACAGGGACAAGTCAGGAGACAGGGACAAGTCAGGAAATAAAGGAAGGATCGGGGACGCAGACAGAGCATGCGCTTCAGTACCAGTTGGAGTATTTGATCGCAGGCAGGGAAAATGACATGGACAATCTGCGAAGCGTGGCATATCGCCTTTGTGCCCTGCGGGAGGCTGCCAATCTGATTTACCTATATTCGGATCTGGAGAAGAAGGCAGAGGCGCAGGCATTGTCCACGGCGACCTGTACCTTGCTGCTGGTGCCGGAACTTGCGCCAGCATTGGAACTGGTGATCATGATGGGTTGGGCTTATGCAGAGAGTATTTATGATGTAAAATCCCTGCTAGCCGGGGGACAGATTCCCTTGATTAAGGATAGGAACAACTGGCACTATAGCCTGGAATCGGCCTTGTGGGGACAGCTTGGAGATATGGAGAAAGGGGGAAGGGGTCTTTCCTACCAGGATTATTTGCGGATCTTCCTGACCTTGACGGACATAGATATACTCACTGGAAGAGCAATGAATATGGTGGAGGCAGATATCCGCATGACGGAGGGAAACAGATCTTTCCGGCTGGATGGCTGCTATAACAGGGTTCGGTTTGAGATATCCATGCACAGCCGTTATGGCTATCAGTACCAGATGACCAGGGAAAAGGAATACCGCTAATACCCGGGGATTGTATCAGATACACAAAGACAGGAAGTACAGAAAAATGGGGTATCATGACTTGCAAAAAGGAGGTGAGCAGAGATGTCCTTTCCAGGGAGCAGGATGGGGATTCAGAACTATGCAGATATTTACTTGAAGTTGAATTTGAAACTGTTGACAATGTATTATAATATGCCTTCTCCGACCTTCCTTGACAAGAATCCGGAATCTGCCCAGTATCCGGAACCCTTCCAGGGTGGAAATGATTTCCGCCTGTTCCCCAGGCTTGCTTCT
This sequence comes from uncultured Acetatifactor sp., assembly GCA_910586215.1. Taxonomy (GTDB): domain Bacteria; phylum Bacillota; class Clostridia; order Lachnospirales; family Lachnospiraceae; genus Acetatifactor. Next base: position 63,946 of record CAJUGH010000022.1, read on the forward strand.
TGGAGAGGATATCCTTGCTTATCTCCTGGAAGTAGGGCAAGAGAGACGGATATTCAAGTAGCGCGGAAGAAGAAGTGGTATGATGGATATGGTGGGAAATGCAGGGAAGTCAAATATCCTGCGAGAAAAAAGGACATGGGAAGACAAGGTATGGACAGGGTGGCAGCAGGAGCAGGAATGGCATGGAAAATACAGTGGAAAATGAAATGCAGAAATGTGACATAAGCAACATAATAAAGCAGGGTATGAGAAGGATGCATGAGGGCAGTATGACTGTGGAGGCGGCCATTGTACTGCCTCTTATGCTTTTCTTCCTGCTGAACCTAAGCAGCGTCATAGAACTGATTAGGCTTCATGGGAACCTTCAACTGGCACTTTGGAATACGGGAAACAGACTGGCAGTCTATGGACATGCCAGGGAGGATGTAGAGATGACCCCTTTTTTCTCAGCCCTTTATATCAGGGATCGGGTATTGGGCGATACGGGAGAGAAGTACCTGGAGCAATGCCCTCTGGCCGGGGGAACAGACGGATTCCTGTTCTGGAAAAATGAAGTGGGTACTACAAAAGATGAAATAGATATTGTGATGATATATCCTGCTGCGCCATGGGTCGGTGTGGCAGGCTATGAGCAGTTCTGGATGGCCAACAGGTATTTTGCCCATGTCTGGAATGGATATGAGATTCCTGTGGATGCAGGGAAAGCAGATTCATCTGCCGAGATTGTGTATGTGGCAGAATATGGACAAGTATACCATACAAATAGAGACTGTACCCACCTACAGCTTTCCATTTGGACAGTTGGTACAGAGGAGATAGATGGGCTGAGAAACCAATGGGGGAAATCGTATGATCCCTGTGAGAAATGCAAAAGAGGGGATAGGCCCGACGTTTTGTATGTGACAGAGGAAGGGGAAAGCTACCATTATGAAAGGGGATGTCCGGGGTTGAAGAGAACCATATATGAGGTACATAGGGACGAGATCCCGGGATATACCTGCTGCAGCCGCTGCCAGGGTACCAATTATTAGGAAAGCAGTACAAGAATTTATCAGACACAAGGCGAAGATACATGGGAAACAGGATAAATGGTAATTGGGGAAATGGTGAGAAGAAAGTGGGAAAGCGAAGATGTGGAGAACAGGAGAAATGGGGCAGGAATATGTGGATAACAATTTGCTTTATGATCTGGCTGGGTACATTGGGCCTGCTGGATCTATGTTATAGAAAAGTGCCAATCTGGCTAATGGCAGTAGGAACCGTGGCAGCAGTGGGCTTTGCACTTTGCAGGTACCTGGCAGGTGCCGGGGGCTGGGAAGGACTGGAGAGAATACAGAGGCTGCCATATGATCTGGCACCTGGTGGGATTCTGCTGGCAGTATCAATGATTACGGGGAAGACTGGTCTGGCGGATGGGATTGTGCTCCTGGCTACAGGACTATTTCTGGAACCGGGCAGCGGTTTTGCTGTTTTTTCCCTTAGCCTGTTTATACTGGCATTGTTTTCCGTTGCCCTTCTTCTTATGGGAAAGGCAGGGAGAAATACCAAGGTTCCTTATCTTCCCTTTTTATGGCTGGCATGTGTGATACAGATGGTCTGGCTATAAGCCCTGGGTCTGGGAAAGTGTATTTGACAGTCCGCGGTGGTCCTGGCCTGCTTAGGCCAAGATCTGGGATGAGATGCCTGCGGGAAGAAGGTATAAGTACGTAGCAGTTCCAATGACAGGGCACTGAACTGTTACATAGGTATTCCATTTAAGCAGGCGTGGAGGTATAAAATGAATCATTCAAGAATAAAGAGAAAAAGGATTAGAGACGGGGAAGGTAGCCAGAATAGAAAAAAACAGGCAGAGGCCTACTTTACGGCAGAAGCAGCCTATGTCCTGCCTATTATATTCGGTGCCCTGCTGTTAATGATTTACTTGTTTCTATATCAATATGACAGATGCCTGTTGGAGCAGGATATGGGGAAGCTGGTCTTATGGGGGAATACGCTCCCGGCGGGATCTGCCAAGGAGTGGCAGCAGCAACTGGAATACAGGGCATCAGCAGTCTATCAAGATAAGTATGTTGCATGGGAGACTACGGATATACACGTGGAATTGAAAAGAAACCAGGTACTGGTAAAGGGAAAAGGTATGTTGCATTTTCCGCTGCCGGGATGGAATATTTGGAACCAGGAGAATGTATGGGGTGTAGAGACGACATACAGAAGTGAAAGGCTGTCTCCGGTATTCTTCATTAGACAATATCACAAGCTGAAAGGGGAAAGGGAATGATCCAGACAGAATATATTAGGAATTTGAACTGTAATTATGAAAGGCTTCTTCTGGAAGGGAAGCCAGAGGACAACAGATACCAATACTGCATTCTGACCAGAGGAGGCATCCGCGGCGTGCTGCCATGTAGCCTGCGCTACATCAATGGGGCATCGTACTTGTATTATGATATTTCTTCCAAGCAGAATGTGTCACAACTCTATAGCACCAGGACCATTGCCAGGGAATGGATGAAAGAATTTCTATGGGGAGTCAAACAGTTGCGACAGGAACTGGAACGTTTTTTATTGGATGGATGCAACATTCTCTGGTATCCGGAACAGATCTTTCAGGATCTGGAGAACCCTGTTTTTTCTTTTCTGTATGTGCCCTATTATGAGGGGGAGAACAGCTTTGGAAAGCTTCTGGAATTTTTCGTGGAACATATTGATTACAATGACGAGCCACTGGTGAACTGTATTTACTACATGTATGAACAGTGGGAGAAAAACGGGGAGATATATCTGCAGGAGCAGATTTTTGAGGATGCAAAGCTTCTGGAGCAGGCAGCAGGACAGGGCGGAATACGGCAAAATGTGGCAGCAATACAAGACGGGGCAGGACAAGGAGAGACTATCGGTAGACAGAAGAAGGCATCGGCAGGTAACAAAGAAGAGACGACAGGCGCCAGGGAAAGGAATCCCGGTGCAGGGGAGAGGTACATCGGTGTTGGGGAAAGAGATGCCACTGCCAGGAAAAGAGATGCCGTATCCACGAAGGATATGATAGCACAAAATAGCCAGATTTCCGGACAAAAGGGAGAGGAGAGGGAGATAGTAGATTCCGGGGAATGGCTTGGAGAGTATGGTGGGAGGGAACAAGTGAAAACAGAAGAGAGAAAAGGTCTCTTTGGCATATTTGAAAATAGGAGAAAAAGGGGAAGGATTCAGCATACAGATAATGGCCAGGAACAGGACCAGGATATGGACAGAGGAGCATACGGGTATGCTGTGGCAGAAGAGACAAATTATGAGGGGGATGAGATCGGGAAGACGGTATATATGGAAGACATTCCCCAGGAATCTGTGAGAATCCGAAGGCTATATACGCCAGAGGGAGAATATGTGGCTTCCGTTGACAAGGCATCGTTATCCATTGGAAAGAAAATAGGTGAGGTGGACGTAGTTCTGAATGACTCTTCCGTCAGCAGAATGCATGCCAGGATAGTCCGGGAGAAAGAGGACTATTATCTGGAAGACTTAAACGCTACCAATGGTACTTTTAAAAATGGCCTGCGGATGCAGCCATATGAAAAACGGAAGCTGGAGCCGGGGGATGAGATCAAATGCGGGAGAGTTATCTTGATTTTCCGATAGTAGAGGTGTTATAACAGAAGCTTGAAATGGAAGCTATCTTTAGTTGCTTTTTACGGGGCGCTGCGAGGGTCAAAAGTTACTGTTCACTCCGTTCACAGCAACTATGCCGGGGGTTTTTGATTGAAAAGCCCGATGGATTATGCTATAATGTGTTCATATTTGGGGCAGGGGACGATTATTTTATCAAAAGGGGTGTCACCTGGAAATGGTGATCCAGGAGGATATGGTGCAGCTAAATAGTCAGAGAATCAAATATGAACTAAGAAGACTAAAATGGCAGCCTTATGTAAGTGCCATATTGGTTATCATCAACGTGATAGTGTTCCTCATATGCAGCATGCCGGGCGGGGAGGTTCTGTACCAGAAAGGAATCGAGAGTACAATGGGGGTGTTGTACTACAAGGAATATGGCCGGATCCTGTGGTCTATGTTCCTGCACAGTGATATCCACCATCTCTTCAACAATATGATTATCCTGTTTTTTCTGGGAAGCATGATAGAGAGGGAAATTGGGCATATTCAATATGCATCCCTTTATATTCTATCAGGCATTGGAGGAAATGTACTGTCGTTGGTGTCCAAAGTGATTAACAGTGACTATGCAGGTTCCCTGGGTGCCAGTGGTGCTGTGTTTGGACTGGATGGGGTGCTGCTGGCAATGGTTCTTTTCTCGCGGGGCGAACTGCGGAATGTGACACCTGCAAGGGTAGTGATTATGATTGTGCTGTCCTTGTACAGCGGTTTCACAGGCAGCAACATTGACAATGCTGCCCATGTAGGAGGGCTGATAACAGGATTTCTTCTGGGAAGCATCCTGTGTATTTTCCAGGGGCGAAAGCGGGAAAGGATTTCGTGATGCACATGTACAGTAGAATACAGGTATTCTACAGCCACAAATGGAACGCTAGTGGGTGTGGCTTCATGTTTTGCATGCAGATTGCCCGTGAAAACACCTCGCGGCATCATCCCGTGAAAAGTAACTTACGCAGAGCATACATGTAGAGTGAGGTGACAATTTGAACATAAATATTTATTATGGTGGCAGGGGGATCATAGATGATCCCACGCTGTTTGTACTGAATAAGATGCAGGAGATACTGGAAGAACTGCGGGTGAAGGTTACACGCTATAATCTGTATGAGAGCAAGAATACGATCCCCACACTGCCTCAGACCTTAAAGGATGCTGACGGAATCATCCTGGCCACGACCGTGGAATGGTACGGTATTGGAGGTTATATGCAACAGTTCCTGGATGCCTGCTGGCTCTTCGGGGATAAAGAGCGGATTGCAGAGGTGTACATGTGTCCAGTGGTCATGTCTACCACATACGGGGAGCGGGAAGCGAAGCAGAACCTGTCCACAGCCTGGGAGATCCTGGGTGGACGGCCCTGTAGCGGCATCTGTGGGTATATTGAGAACACAGTTACCTTGGAGATGAGTGAACAATATGTTAGGATCATTGAGAAAAAAGCGGAGAATCTGTACCGGACCATCAGCCAGCGCATGGCCAGCTTCCCGGCCAGCAATCAGGCGGTGAAGCAGAAGGTGGCGGTCATGAAGCCCAATGATTTGACGCCCCAGGAGACGGAACAGTTGTCCCGGTATGTGTCAGATGACAGCTATGTACAGAGGCAGAAGCAGGATATCCAGGAGCTTACCAGCCTGTTCCGGGGCATGTTAAGCGAAGGGGATGCGGATAATGAGGAAGAATATATCAGCACCTTTCGGAGATACTTCAAGCCTCAGCCGGGCTTTGACGCAGAATATGCCCTTGCCATTGAGGGGAAGAAGAAAAAGCTGATCTTGTCAGTAAGGGGCCCGAAACTGGAATGTCACTATGGGAACACAGTACGGCCGGATGTGGAGATGCAGCTTACACGGGGAATTCTGGAGGATATTGTAAACGGAAGAATGACATTCCAGCGTGCATTTATGTCCGGCGGGATGAAGACAAAGGGTGATTTTAAGGTGCTTAGGACATTGGATCAGTTATTTGTTTTTGAGGAGAAGGGATTATAATATGAAGAGAGAAGACTGTATATTCTGTAAGATTGCACAGGGAGAGATTCCTTCCAAGACTATCTATGAGGATGACACATTTCGGGTGATCCTGGATCTGGGGCCTGTTACCAGGGGACATGCGCTGATCCTGCCAAAGGAACATGCGGAAAATATTTTTGAACTGTCAGAAGACATTGCAGGTAAGGCAATGGTGCTGGCCAAGCACCTGGCTGTTGTCATGCGGGACCGGCTGCACTGTAGCGGACTAAACCTGGTGCAGAACAATGGGGTTTCAGCCGGACAGACAGTCCCTCATTTTCATCTGCATATGATACCCCGGTACGAGGGGAATGGGAAGGATCTCAACTGGAAGGCAGGGGAAGCCACCCAGGAGGAACTGGAAGCTGTCAGGAGACAGATTACGCAGTAGGAACAGGAAGAGGGATGCAGGTTGAGAACAATACAGGTAGCTGAGGTTACGCAGAACATAGCGCAGATGTGCATAGAGGCCAACCATTTCCTGTCCCAGGACATGAGGAATGCCATGAAGGCAGCGGCAGGGACGGAAAAGTCACCTTTGGGAAGACAGGTGCTGGGCCAGTTGCAGGAAAATATGGACATAGCCGGCACAGACAGGATTCCCATATGCCAGGACACAGGAATGGCGGTGGTGTTTCTGGACATTGGACAGGAGGTTCACTTTGAGGGCGGCCTTCTGGAGGAGGCAGTCAATGAAGGAGTTCGCCAGGGTTACAGGGAAGGATACCTTCGTAAGTCTGTGGTAAAAGACCCCATTAGGCGTGAGAATACAGGAGACAATACACCGGCTGTGATCCATGCCAGGATGGTTGCAGGAGATAAGGTAACGATTACGGTGGCACCTAAGGGATTTGGCAGTGAGAATATGAGCCGGGTCTTCATGCTGAAGCCGGCAGACGGCATAGAAGGCGTCAAGGAAGCCGTGTTGAGGGCTGTCCAGGAAGCCGGGCCGAATGCATGTCCGCCTATGGTAGTGGGGGTTGGTATCGGAGGCACTTTTGAAAAATGCGCCTTGATGGCCAAGAGGGCACTGGCCAGGCCTGTGGACCAGAGGTCGGATATACCTTATGTGCGTGAACTGGAGCAGGAACTGTTGCAAGGGATTAACTGTTCTGGTATCGGCCCAGGAGGGCTGGGCGGCAGTACAACAGCCCTGGCGGTAAACATTGATACATATCCCACGCATATTGCGGGCCTGCCCGTGGCTGTGAACATCTGTTGCCATGTAAACCGGCATGCGGTGCGTGAGATATAGGGGGTATTCTATGGAGAGACATATTCGTGTACCTTTTCAGGGTAAGGAAGCAGCTACCCTGCAGGCAGGGGACTTTGTGTACTTGACTGGAACCATCTATACGGCCAGAGATGCAGCACACAAGAGAATGTATGACATGTTACAGGAAAATGGGTTTTCCCAGAGGGGACTTCCCCTTGACCTGGAGAACAATGTAATCTACTATATGGGACCATCACCTGCCAGACCGGGCCGGGCCATAGGATCCGCAGGTCCTACCACTGCCAGCCGGATGGACAAATACGCACCGGTACTGTTGGATCTGGGGCTGAAGGGCATGATTGGCAAGGGAAGGCGTAATCAGGCGGTGAAGGAAGCTGTGGTGCGGAACGGTGCGGTGTATTTCGCTGCAATAGGAGGCGCAGGAGCCTTGCTATCCCGTGCCATACAGTCATCCGAAGTGATTGCATATGATGACCTGGGTACAGAGGCGATCCGCAGGCTGGAGGTTAAGGAATTTCCTGTGATTGTGGTGATGGACTGCTGCGGAAACGATCTGTATGAGACGGCTGTGGAGGAGTACCGTATTCCTATATAGAAGAAGTCCTGCAAAAACAGAAAGGGATAAGAGATTATGGGAAGAATTGTATTGATGGTGCTCCGGCTTTTCTTAAAGGTTCCATATTATCTGTTTGGCATATGGATCCGAGGCAGGAAAAAGGACTATGACTTGGAAGACTCTTATGCCTTTGTAAAAAAGGTCACAAAGGCAGCCAACCGTGCAGGACGTGTGAAAATTGAGACATATGGCCTGGAGAATATTCCAAAGCAGAATGGCTTCATTTTCTTTCCCAATCACCAGGGCCTTTTTGATGTACTGGTATTCCTGGAATCATGTCCGGTTCCCTTTGCATTTGTTATTAAAAAGGAAGCCAGCAATGTGATTCTGTTGAAACAGGTAGTGGCAGCGCTCAGATCCATTGTGATAGATCGGGAAGATATCAAGCAGTCCCTGCAGGTGATCAACCAGATGGCAGAAGAAGTGAAGCAGGGCCGAAATTTCCTGGTCTTCGCGGAAGGTACCAGGAGCAGGCAGGGGAACCGGCTTCTTCCATTTAAAGGCGGTACATTTAAAAGTGTGGTAAAGGCAAAATGTCCAATTGTACCCTGTGCCCTCATTGATTCCTACAAGCCCTTTGATGAGAAATCTATTGCACCAGTGACGGTCAAGCTGGTCTATCTTCCTCCGATCTACTATGAGGAATACGGGGCCATGAAGACACCGGAGATTGCAGAACTGGTCCGGGGAAGGATCCAGGAGACCATTGCTATGTATGAAAGTTAAAATATTAAAAAAAGTGATTGACAAAGCATTGTCCCTTATGTATAATAATTTGTGCGTCAGTCAGTATGGCGCTACAATTGAATTGGTAGAGATGCGAGTTCGGATTGAGGAGAAATACTCAAGAGGCCGAAGAGGCGCCCCTGCTAAGGGTGTAGGTCGGGCAACCGGCGCGAGGGTTCAAATCCCTCTTTCTCCGTTTCACTCCTACAGGAATCTGTTGACAGGTTTTGGAAGGTGTGATAATGTAAAAATCTATTTTGGGAGGATGCAGAAAAGCAGATAGGAAAGCATCTGACAAAAGTGGAAAAAAATGAAAAAAGTTGTTGACAAAGTGGAGAACCTGTGATATCCTATCAGAGTTGCCGCTG
>CAJUGH010000023.1 GCA_910586215.1 uncultured Acetatifactor sp.
TTCCGGGAACCGGGTGAACCTGGAGGTGGACTTCTTCGGCGGGGAGCCGCTGATGAACTGGCAGGTGGTGAAGGATCTGGTGGCCTATGGCAGGAGCCTGGAAGGCCCATATAATAAGAAATTCCGGTTTACCCTGACCACAAATGGGGTGCTGTTAGATGACGGGATTCTGGAATTTGCCAACCGGGAGATGGCCAATATCGTCCTTAGCATTGATGGCAGGAAGGAAGTCCATGACAGGATGCGGCCCTTCCGGGGAGGACAGGGCAGTTATGACTTGATCGTGCCCAAGTTCCAGAAGGTGGCAGCAAGCCGAGGCCAGGAGCGGTATTATGTGAGGGGGACATACACACATTATAACCTGGATTTTGCTGCGGATGTGCTCCACCTGGCAGACCTGGGCTTCCGGCAGATCTCCGTGGAGCCGGTGGTGGCAGCCCCCACAGACCCTTACGCCATAACAGAGGCGGATGTGCCGAAGCTGAAGGAAGAATATGACCGCCTGGCCGTGGAGATGCTGCGCAGGAAGAAGGAAGGCAGGCCCTTCCACTTCTTCCACTTTTCCATAGACTTAGAGGGCGGCCCCTGTGTGGCCAAGCGGCTGTCTGGCTGCGGCTCTGGGACGGAGTACCTGGCGGTGACACCCTGGGGCGACCTGTATCCCTGCCACCAGTTCGTGGGAAATGAGAAATTCCTTCTGGGAAATGTGGACCAGGGTATTGTCCGGGAGGACATCAGGGATCAGTTCAAGTGCTGCAATGTATATGCCAAGGAAAAATGCAGAAAATGTTTTGCAAAGTTCTATTGCAGCGGTGGCTGTGCGGCCAATGCCTATAATTTCCACGGGGATATCCTGGATGCCTATGACGTGGGGTGCGAACTGCAGCGCAAGCGGGTGGAATGCGCTATCATGTTAAAGGCGGCTGATGCGGATTCTTCCGGGCACGATTTTGCGCTTTGATTTCATCGATTGTTTGTGTCGGCTGTGCCGGCATGTCGGGAAGTGTGAATATAGAAAGAAAACAGACAGGGAAGGAAGGACGAAAGAAATGAAGAAAAACAAGGCGATTGTCATACTGCTTTGTATCCTGTTGCTTCTGATCGGGGTGACTTACGTGGACTTCTACGGGGTGAACCCGGAGGGGGACGGAAGCGCTTCTGACATCAGCCTGGGGCTGGATCTGGCAGGAGGTGTGAGCATCACGTACCAGGTGGTGGGAGATGAGACGCCCAGCGCCACAGATATGAGTGACACCATTGCAAAGCTCCAGAAGCGTGTGGAAAATTACAGCACAGAGGCCATTGTGTACCAGGAGGGTGCAGACAGGATCAACATTGAGATCCCGGGTGTCAGTGATGCCAATACCATTCTCCAGGAACTGGGAAGGCCGGGCACCTTATACTTTATCTCCGAGACGGACGAAGAGGGTAATGTGAATTACAGCAGGCAGATGGTGCAGAACCCGGATGGTTCCACAGGCTATACCTACGTGATGCACAAATCCATAGAGGAGCTGAAGGAAGACGGTTCCATCATGCTGGAGGGAACCGATGTAAAAGATGCCAGGGCAGGCACCACCCAGTCCCAGACCCTGGGCAACACTGTGAATGCAGTAGACCTGGTGATGACAGAAGAGGGAACTGCCAAGTTTGCCCAGGCCACGGAGCGGGCGCGCAGCAGGGGAGAGAGCCTGGGGATCTACTATGACGGCGGCATCATCAGCGCTCCCACCGTACAGGTAGCCATCACGGACGGCAATGCCCAGATCTCCCCCATAGAGTCCAGGGAGGCAGCAGAGAACCTGGCTTCCACCATCCGTATCGGCGGACTGAAGCTGGAACTGGAGGAACTGCACTCCAAGGTGGTAGGTGCCCAACTGGGAGTGGAGGCCATTGACACCAGCCTAAAGGCAGGTGCCATTGGACTGGGAATCGTGGCGGTATTCATGATTATTGTATACCTGGTGCCAGGCGTGGCATCGGTAATCGGGCTGCTGGCTTATGTGGCCCTGGTGGTGCTTCTGCTGAACGGCTTTGACATGACCTTGACCTTATCCGGTGTGGCCGGCATTATCCTGTCCATCGGTATGGCAGTAGATGCCAATGTGATTATTTTTGCCCGTATCCGGGAGGAACTGGCTATGGGCAAGACTGTCAGGGGTGCCATCAAGATCGGTTTCGACAAGGCGTTGTCTGCCATTATAGACGGCAATATCACCACACTGATTGCAGCCTGTGTGCTGCTATTCTTAGGGCCTGGCTCTGTGAAGGGATTTGCCCAGACCCTGGCCCTGGGCATTGTGCTGTCCATGTTCACAGCCCTGGTGGTCACAAGGTATATCCTGTATGCCTTCTATGCCCTGGGCATGAAGAGTGAGAAACTCTACGGTGTGGGGCGGGAGCACAAGGTGCTGGACATCCTGTCGAAAAAGGGTATCTTCTTCGGGGTGTCCCTGGCTGTGATTGCCGCAGGATTTATTGTCATGGGGGTTCACAAGGCTTCTTCGGGGGATGCCTTGAACTATAGCCTGGAGTTCAAAGGAGGTACGGCTACCACGGTCACCTTCAACGAGAACATGACCCTGGATGAGGCCAACACCCAGGTAGTCCCCTTGATCGAGGAGATCACCGGCAGCGCTGTCCAGATCCAGACGGTCCAGGATTCCAGTGAGGTGATCTTCAAGACAGGTACCCTGGGTGTGGAGCAGCGGGAAGCTTTGAACCAGATGTTCGTGGAGAAGTTTGGTGTGGACCAAAAACTGATTACCTCGGAGACCATCAGTTCAACCATCAGCGATGAAATGAAGTCCGATACGATCATCGCCGTGGTGGTGGCAATTGTCTGCATGCTGGTCTACATCCGGATCCGCTTCAGTGATATCCGGTTCGGCATCAGCAGTGTGGTGGCCCTGTTACACGATGTGCTGGTGGTGCTGGCCTTCTATGCCGTGGCCAGGGTGTCTGTGAGCAATACCTTCGTGGCCTGTATGCTGACCATAGTGGGTTACTCCATCAATGCCACCATCGTCATTTTCGACAGGATCCGGGAGAATATGGCCACTATGACCCACAAGGATGCCTTGAAGGATGTGGTGAACAAGAGCATCACCCAGACCATGTCCAGAAGCATATTCACTTCCCTTACCACCTTCATCATGGTGGCGGTGCTCTATGTGCTGGGTGTGACAAGCATCAAGGACTTTGCCCTGCCGCTGATGGTGGGTATTGTCTGTGGGGCCTATTCCTCGGTCTGCCTGGCGGGCAGCCTCTGGTATGTGCTCCGGGTGAAATTCGCACCGAAAAAAGAGCAGAAATAAAGCATATCCAGTCAGACTGGCAGATACAGATCCGGCATCCGGGAACCATCTCGGGTGCCGTTTTTGCGGCTGGAAGATATTGGAGTAATTTGTACTGAAATGGAGCTTTGTAATTCTCTTATTTTTGGTGAAAAATATAGATACCATATTTTAATAATCTATGATACTATGAAGACTCAAGACACTTGTAAATGTAAAGCAAGTGGACAGATCCTGATCAAAAAGGAATGCAAGCCGGTTGAGAGGCAGAAAAGGAGGAGACATGCATTTTTTGGACAAAAGGGTCAAGGTGATCTGTGATGAGCTGAAGAAGCTCCAGCGGAAGCAGAAATTTCCGGTGAGGAACTGGAAGTACAAGAAAGGCAATTATGTGCATCCCCAGGATGCGGAGGCTGCCGAGGCAGCCTGGGAAGATTTTGACTGTGACACCATGCATTGGTACGGACCTGACAAGCATTACTGGTTCAAGACGGTCTACACGGTACCGGAAGAACTTGCGGGCAAGCGCATGTGGATGCACGTCATGACACAGATCAATGAGTGGGATGACGGCAAGAATCCCCAGTTCCTGCTGTTTGTGAACGGCACTGCGGTGCAGGGGATCGATATGAACCACAGGGAAGTGCTGCTGCGGGAATCCGCTGTGGCAGGGGAGGAACTTGTGCTGGAACTGCAGGCCTACACGGGAACCCTGCACCAGGAGTTCCAGCTGTTCGTGAACATGCACGAGGTGGATGCGCTGATCACAAAGCTTTACTATGATTTGAAGGTTCCCCTGGAGGCCTTCCCCCGCATGGAGGAGGATGACAAGAACCGCAAGGATATCGAGCATATCCTGAATGAGACGGTGAACTTCCTGGATCTGCGTACACCTTACTCCGAGGATTTCTACCGCACCTTGAAGGAGGCCTCCGATTACATTGACAAGGCCTTGTACAGTGACATGGCCGGTTACAAGGATGTGATTGCCACCTGTATCGGACACACCCATATTGATGTGGCCTGGTGGTGGACCGTGGAGCAGACCCGGGAGAAGACAGGCAGGAGCTTTGCCACGGTGCTGAAACTCATGGAGGAATATCCAGGCTACCGGTTCATGTCCAGCCAGCCCCAGTTGTATGCTTTCCTAAAGGAGCGGTACCCGGAACTGTACGCCAGGGTGAAGGAACGGGTGGCCGAGAAACGCTGGGAGCCGGAAGGCGGCATGTGGGTGGAGGCAGACACCAATCTGACCTCCGGGGAATCCCTGGTCCGCCAGTTCATGCACGGCAAGCGGTTTTTCAAGGAAGAGTTCGGTGTGGACAACCGCATCCTGTGGCTCCCTGATGTGTTCGGCTACACAGGGGCACTTCCCCAGATCATGAAGAAGTGCGGCATTGACTACTTCATGACCACCAAGCTGGCCTGGAACCAGTTCAACAAGGTGCCCTATGACACCATGATGTGGAGGGGTATTGACGGGACAGAGGTGCTGACCCACCTGATCACCACCCTGGGTGTGGGACAGCCAGTGGAGAATTTCTTTACTACCTACAACGGTATGCTGCATCCGGATGCCATTATGGGCGGCTGGCAGAGATACCAGAACAAGGATATCAATAACGATATCCTGATCTCCTACGGTTACGGGGATGGCGGCGGCGGTCCCACCAGGGAAATGCTGGAGACCTCCATGAGAATGGAGAAGGGGGTAAAAGGAATCCCTATGGTGCGTCAGGAGTTTGCCCGGGTATTCTTCGACGAACTAAAGGAGCGGGTGCAGGACAACAGGCGCCTGCCTGTGTGGGAGGGAGAGTTGTACTTCGAGTATCACAGGGGGACACTGACTTCCATGGCCCGTAACAAGCGTTCCAACCGCAAGTCCGAACTGGGATTGATGGATCTGGAGTTCCTGTCCGTACTCACTGCGGATCAAGTGGCATATCCGGTGGACGAACTGGATGCCATGTGGAAGACCATCCTCTTAAACCAGTTCCACGATATTCTGCCCGGCTCTTCCATCCATGAGGTGTACGAGGTGACAAAGGCCGAGTATGCGAAGGTGAAGGAACAGTTGGAGGCCTTGAGCGGGGAGCGGACAAAATGCCTGGCAGGTGACGGCGACGGGGTGATGGTGATCAATACCACTGGCAGCACCAGGAATGATGTGGCACTCCTTGGGGAGTGTGATGCGGATTACCTTACAGATGCAGAGGGACATGAGTATCCGGTCCAGCAGACTGCAGACGGGGCCGTGGTGTATGTACAAAATATTCCCTCTAAGGGTTACCGTGTGTTTGGCAAGGGAAAATACGCGGAGGGAGCAAAGGACCAGGCAGGGGCATTTACCCTGGTGGACAATTACACCCTGGAGACACCGTTCTACAGCGTACACCTGGACGAGCACTGTGAGATCGACCGGATCTATGACAAGGAAAACGACAGGGAGATCGTGCAGCCTGGCAAGACCTTGAACCATATCTGTATGTATGAGGATAAGCCCATTTATTATGATAACTGGGATATCGATATCTTCTACACGGAGAAGAGTTGGAACGTGGATAGCGTAGAGAGCATGGAGTGGACAGAAATGGGAAGTGTCCGTGCTGTGCTGACTATCACCAGGAAGGCCAGCAGATCCACCCTTACCCAGAAGGTGATCTTCTATGCCAGCCAGCGCAGGATCGAGTTCCAGACCCATGTGGACTGGAAGGAGCACCAGACCCTGCTGAAGGTACATTTCCCTGTGGCAGTACACACAGACGAGGCTACCTTCGATGTCCAGTTCGGCAACCTTACCAGGAAGACCCACTCCAATACAAGCTGGGATGTGGCACGCTTCGAGAGCTGTGGTCAGAAGTGGATGGATCTGTCCGAGGGACATTATGGCGTAAGCCTATTGAACGACTGCAAGTACGGACATTCGGTGAAGGACAGCAACATGGCCCTGACCCTGATCAAGTCCGGCATAGAGCCGAATCCTACCACGGACCAGGAGGAGCATGACTTTACTTACGCCCTGTATCCCCACAGGGAGACCTGGAGGGCAGCAGGCACGGTGGCAGAGTCCTACAGGCTCAACCAGCCCCTCAGGGTGGAGACAGGTGCCTCCACAGACAGGGAGGAGATGTCCTTTGCGGCAGTGAATGCCTCCAATGTGGTCATCGAGACCATCAAGCAGGCCGAGGACGGCCAGGGCATTGTGATCCGCATGTACGAGTCGGAGAATGCCTTGACCAGGGCCACTGTGACAGTGAACACGGACTTTGCCAAGGCCTATGTGTGCAACCTGCTGGAAGAGCAGGAGTCCCAGGCAGAAGTGGCAGGCCGGAAGATTTCCGTGACCCTGAAGCCTTATGAGGTAGTGACCTTGAAGCTGGTGTAGGGAGAGGGCAGTTCCTTTTCACGGGGCGGTGTATTTGTTGTCTGGAACGGCAAGGCCGTGAAAAGGAACAGAAACCTGGCCCTGTAGAACGGAAAAGAAAATAAAAGACAAAAGAGCCAGACTTCGGCAGGGAGGTGTCCTTGAGGGCGGTGTCCCTGCCGAAACTATTGTTGCTGTTTAGGGAACAGTAACAAACGGTTTCCTGGCGTATTCCGGGACCACAAAAGGAATCCCGGGGAAAGGGAGAGTCATGATTATTCCGAAACATTACGAGGACATTCATGTCCTTCATGAGAACACCATGCCGGACCGGGCCTACTATATTCCTGCCGGTACCAGGCAGGAAGGCCTGGAGGAGCACAGGGAACGGTCAGACCGTTTCCAGTCCCTGAACGGGGTGTGGGATTTTTGCTATTATGACAGTATCCATGAAGTAAAGGAAGAATTTTTCGGGGAGGACTACGGACCTGGTCCAGGCTGGGACAAACTTCCGGTGCCTTCCGTGTGGCAGATGGCAGGCTACGGGCAGCAGCAGTACACCAACGTCCGTTATCCCTTCCCCCTGGATCCTCCCTATGTGCCCCTGGAGAATCCCTGCGGAGCCTATAGGCATGTCTTTTCCTGGCAGGGAAAGCCGGATGCCCCCAGGGTATACCTGAATTTTGAGGGAGTGGACTCCTGTTTCTATGTGTGGGTCAACGGCACTTATGTGGGATACAGCCAGGTGTCCCATGCCACTGCGGAATTCGATGTGACAGACAGGCTGCGGGAAGGGGAGAACCTTCTGGCCGTGCTGGTACTGCAGTGGTGTGATGGCAGCTACATGGAAGACCAGGACAAATTCCGTATGAGCGGGATCTTCCGGGATGTGTACCTGCTCTCCCGCCCGGAGCAATGCGTGTACGATTACTTCCTGAAGGCCAGGCCGGACCTGGCGGCGGGAAAAGCCCAGGTGGATATTGCCTTCTCTTACCTGGACAAGGAGATTCCGGTGCAGGTGTCCATAGAGGATGCCCATGGAAAGGTGCTGTGCCATAAAGAGGGCAGCGGACATATGACCCTGAAATTGGAGGATGTCCACCTGTGGAGTGCGGAGACACCCTATCTGTACAGGGTGGTCATGGAAACAGCCCATGAAGTGGTCACGGAGCGCATGGGTATCCGGGAAGTGGCCATCCGGGACGGAGTGCTGTACTTCAATGGCCAGAAGATCAAGCTTCACGGGGTGAACCGCCACGACAGCGACCCGGTGACAGGCTTTGCCATCAGCCTGGAACAGATGCATAAGGACCTGGGGCTGATGAAGGCCCACAACGTGAACGCCATCCGCACCAGCCATTACCCCAATGCTCCCCAGTTCTACCAGTTCTGCGACCAGTACGGCTTCTATGTGATGGATGAGGCAGACAATGAGAGCCATGGATGTGAGTGTGCCTACAAGCAAGAATGGGGTAGGAACAACACCTGGATAGCAGACAATCCGGATTATATCCCTGCCACGGTGGACCGGACGAAGAAATGTGTCATCCGGGACAAAAACAGGCCCTGTGTGTTCGCCTGGTCCATGGGGAATGAGGCAGCCTATGGCTGTGGCTTTGAGGAGGCCCTGCGGTGGACGAAAGATTACGATGACACCCGCATCACCCACTATGAGAATGCCTACAATGTGCCCGGGGCGAAGAAAGGGGATTACGATTATTCCTGTGTGGACCTGTACAGCAGGATGTACCTGGGAGTAAAGGATTTCCACACGTATTTTGGATCCACCGAGGAGCGGGATCCCAATAGCCGCTATGATGTGCCGGCGGCAAGGCCCTTGTTCCTATGTGAGTACAGTCATGCCATGGGCAACGGACCGGGGAACCTGGAGGATTATTTCCAGGTCATGCACCAGTATGACGGTGCCTGCGGGGGCATGGTGTGGGAGTGGTGTGACCACGTCATCTACAAGGGGCGTGATGCATCCGGCAGGAAGATGTATTTTTACGGCGGGGACCACGGGGAATATCCCCATGACGGCAATTTCTGCATGGACGGCCTGGTATATCCGGACCGCAGGCCCCACACGGGACTGCTGGAGTTTAAAAATGTCCACCGTCCGGCCAGGGTGGTATCCCTTGACCGGGAAAACGGAGTCCTGCGGATCCACAATTATATGGACTTCCTGAACCTGAAGGACTATTGCAGCCTTGCCTGGGAGGTAAGCCGTGACGGGGAGAAGGTGGCAGGCGGCCAGATCGACAGTGCCTGTCTGGACATTGCGCCCCACGGGGAAGGGGATGTGTCCCTGGAACTGCCAAAGGCGGGCCAGGGAAAGGAATACCTTAAGGTAACCTGGATCCAGAAGGAAGCCACGGATGTGCTGCCGGCAGGGAAGGAGTTAGGCTTCGATGAGGTAGCCCTGTCTGACCGGGATGCCTGCTGCGTCTACACGAAGACCCTGCTGGAGAAGCCTCTGGGGCAGGCAGGAGGCAGCCTGCAGGTGAAGGAGGAGGATCGGTACCTGACAGTGGAAGGGGAGAATTTCTGCTACGCCTATGATACCTTCAGGGGGCTGTTTGCCCGCATGGTACACCACAACCGCACGCTCCTGGAGCATCCCATGGAGTTCAACCTGTGGCGTGCGCCTACGGACAATGACAGGAACATCCGCCACACCTGGAAGGATGTGCAGTATGACCATCCAGTGACAAGGGCTTATGCCACCAGCTGGAACAAGGGGGAGAAAGCGGGGAAAGCCTATGTGGACATTGTAAGTACTTTATCCCTGGCCCCGGTATATATGCAGCGGATCATGGATGTCCAGGCCCTCTGGCGGGTGTGGCATGACGGCAGTGTGGACGTAGAGCTTACGGTGAAGAAGAATCCCGTGTTCCCCAGGCTGCCCAGGTTCGGGGTGCGCCTGATGCTGCCTTGTGAGATGAGACGGGTATCCTACTATGGACTGGGGCCTGTGGAGAGCTATCCGGACAAGTGCCGGGCAAGCTATCATGGCAGGTTTGAGGGTACGGTGGATTCCCTTCATGAGGATTACCTCTATCCCCAGGAGAACGGCAGCCACCATGATGTGAGCTATGTGGAAGTGTCAGGGGCCGGTGAAAAACTGTCCGTGGCGGCAGGAAAGGGTTTCTCCTTCAACGCTTCCCCCTATACCCAGGAGGAACTTACAGAGAAAATGCACAATTACGAACTGGTACCCAGCGGACACACGGTGCTGTGCATCGATTACAGGCAGGATGGCATCGGTTCCAATAGCTGCGGACCAGGACCGGAGGAGCAGTACCAGCTTCTGGAGAACGAGTTTACCTTTGCCTTCGGGCTGCGGTTTTAAGCTGGTGTATAGGTGCCGGTATGGGGGACGGTCTGTGTCCGTGGCAGATGCCGGCAGACTTAAGGAAGACAGGTAAGGAAGCGGGACAGGTTCCGGAAGGGATCCGGTCCCGTTTCCTTTGTGCGTGCAGCTGTTGCTGTGAACGGCACAGCCGTGAACAGTAACACCGTTCAGGTTCCAGATAGGACCGTTTAGGAAGAGTGGATTGACTTCTTTAGACAGGTTTGCTACCATGAAGAAAAATAGGAAGTCCGAAGGTTACTGTTCACAGGTTTTGTGTGCATAGTTGCAGTGAATGGAGCGAACAGTAACATCTGAAGTGGTATGTGGAGGAGGGTGTATGCAGGAAGCAGCGGAAAAGACGGGAAAGAAGAAAAAAGCAGCCGGGGAGCTGCCCCAGGGGCGGGTATCCAGTCTCTGGTACTGGCTGAAACGGCTGTACCGGGAGTCCCCTGGGTTTGTGTGGCTGTATGGGCTGGAGGCAGCATTCGCCATCGGCATCTCCCTTCTGGGGGTGTATCTGCCATCGGTGCTGGTGGCAGACATCACAGGGGGTGGGAGCCTGGGGGTGCTGGCAGCACACCTGGCCGGCCTGGGCGGTGGGCTGGTGTGCCTGTATGTGGCCAGCAACTATGTGGAGCAGACCAAGAAGCTGAAGAACAAGGGGATCGGTTATGGATACAGCCTCCAGGCCGCCAGGGCCTCCATGGAGGCACCTTATTCCAGGATAGAGAATGCCCGGTTCCAGGAGGAATTCTGGCAGGAGCAGAGGCGCTTTCTCTGGGAGGATACCTACACTACGGAATTCATGGGGGCCTTCTCTAAGACGGTCCAGGCCTTGATTGGTATGGTTCTCTATATGGGCATGCTCTCGGGCCTGTCCCCCTGGATACTGCTCCTGGTGGTGGCGGGCACGGCGGTCAACTATGTTGTGGGGATCTGCTGCAACCGGTGGGACGCGGCCAACCGGCACAAGTGGATGTCCCTGGATAACAAGACCCATTACCTGGCACAGGAACTGGGGGATTTCCAGGCGGCCAAGGATGTGCGGCTGTACGGTATGGCACCCTGGCTGAAGGGGATGTATGACAGGCATCTGAAACAGAGAATCCGGTATACGGTGCGGATGCAGGCCAATTACTTCCTGGAGAGCATGGCTGGCGGGGCTACCCGGATGATATGGGAAGGGGCGGCTTACCTGTACCTGATCTGGCTGGTCTGTGAGGGAAGGTTGTCTGCTGCGGAATTCGTGTTATACTTCGGGGTGATCACAGGTTTCGCCTCCTGGTGCGGCAGTATTGTGGCAGGCATGCGGCAGCTGCATAAAAGCGCACTGTATGTAGAGGAACACAGACGGTTTCTGGACCGGCTGGCCTGGAAAGAGGGGGCCGGGAAGCTGGAAGAGGGGAAGGAGGCAGCCGCGCCAGGGGAGGGAAAAGACAGGGCAGCGGAAGCTGTCAGGCAGGATCTGGTGCTTCCTCCCGGCCGCATCCCGGAGATCATTTTCTCCCATGTGACATTCCGATATGAGGGAGAGGAGCAGCCTGTGATCCGGAACCTGAGCCTTGTACTGCACCCGGGGGAGAACATTGCCCTGGTGGGATGCAATGGGGCAGGGAAGACTACTTTCGTGAAGCTGCTATGCGGCTTTTATGATCCCACAGAGGGAGAGATCCTCATAGACGGTGTGAACCGGGACAGGTATACGAAAAGCTCCTGGCTGAAGGCCTTCTCCGGCGTGTTCCAGGAGGTGGGGCTGTTCCCCCTGTCCCTTAAGGAGAACCTGGTGCCCCAGGGCCAGGTTCAGGAGGAACTTCTGGATCGGTGCCTGGAGGAAGCGGATCTGAAGGATGCCATTGGGAAACTGCCGGAAGGACTGGACAGCATGCTGGGCAAGGGTGTCTATGAGTCTGCCGTGGACTTCTCCGGCGGGGAGACACAGAAGCTGATGCTGGCCAGGGCCTTATATAAGCAGGTGCCCATACTGGTGCTGGATGAGCCTACTGCGGCCCTGGATCCCTTGATGGAGAGCCAGTTGTATGAGCAGTACCGGCATTTTTCCAAGGAACGTACCACTGTGTTCATCTCCCACAGGCTGGCCAGCACCCGGTTCTGTGACAGAATCCTGCTGCTGGAGGAGGGAAGGGTAGCAGAGTCCGGCAGCCACGAGGAACTCCTTGGGGCAGGGGGCAGGTACGCCAGTCTGTTCCAGCTCCAGGGCAGGTACTACAGGAACCGGGAAGTGGGAATGGACGGTGGCATGGAAGAGGAAATGGGGGAACTGGTATGAGCAGAGAAGGAAAGAGATCACGGGAAGAGAAAGAAAAAAAGGATACACCGGCATTTGACCGCAGGAAAACGGTGATCCGGGGGCTGAAGTATCTGGCTGCAGACTGCCCGGCCATCCTGCCGGTGGTAGTGCTGGATGCCATATTTGAGGCAGTCTATCCCTATATCGGGATCCTGCTGTCAGCGGCTATCCTCACAGGGCTGGCAGATCCGGGAAGGGATATGGGGCATCTGGTTTTTCTGGCCCTGCTGCTGGTGGGGGCCAATTTCCTGGGAAGACGGATCCTGGATTTCTGCGGGCAGCTCCAGGATGTGCTGCAGTATGTTGTCATGAAGCATGTGGACAGGTCCGTGGCAGAGAAGGCCTGGAAGATGGAATACGGCATGAGCGGGGATCCTGAGATAAACGAGAGAAAATGGGCCATCACCTATTATCACTATGGGCGTGGTGTTGTGGCCATGGCCTGGCAGCTACGGAATTTCCTGCAGGCGATTGCCACCATAGGGATCTCCCTGGCCTTGACGATGCAGCTATTTGTAGCCAGGGCCGTGGGGGAAGGGCCGGTGGTGGGATTCTTAAACCACTGGATGGCACCCGTGCTGTTCTGGAGCCTGGCGGCACTGAACATCTGTTATACCATCTGGACTTCCGCCCAGGTGGAGAAATGCTATTACAGGCAGGGGGAGGACAGCCGCAGGCCTGGCAACCAGATGATGTCCCTGCTGGAGCGGTGCTGTGCAGAGTACAGGAAGGGCAAGGAACTGCGTCTGTTCGGTGCCGGGGAGGTAATTGGCAGCAGACTGGAGGCATTGTCCCGGGAAGTGGTAGGAATTGCGGAATCTGCATTCCGGTATGAACGGCGGGCCACATGCCTGCCCACCCTGTTCTCCTGGCTGTTTCATATGCTGGTGTATCTGTTTGTGGGGATGAAGGCATTCTTCGGGGCCTTCGGGGCAGGAAGCATCCTGCAGTACACCGGTGCGGTGACACAGTTTGGAAATGGGATCACGCAGTTTAGTGATACGGTCCGGGCCTTTCTGCAGAACCTGCGGTATATCCAGGACTATTTTGACTTCCTGGACCTGCCGGGGCGCATGGATACGGGAACCCTGCCTGTGACGAAGCAGATCCGGGAGGACTATACCTTTACCTTCCGGGATGTGACCTTTACGTATCCCGGCGGTACGGAGCCTGTCCTGCACCATGTGAACTGTGAGTTTAGGAAAGGAGAGAAACTGGCAGTGGTGGGCAGGAACGGTTCCGGCAAGACCACCTTTATCAAATTACTCTGCCGGCTGTACGATCCGGAAGAGGGGGAGATCCTCCTAAATGGTGTGGACATCCGCAGATACCAGTATGACCAGTATATGGAGTTGTTCTCCACGGTGTTCCAGGACTACCGCATCTTCGCCTTTGAACTGGGGGAGAATGTGGCGGCAGCCAGCGACTATGAGGAGGACCGGGTCATAAGGAGCCTGCAGGATGCCGGATTCGGGGAGCGTCTGAAGAGCCTGGAGAAAGGTCTCCACACACCGGTTTTCAAATTTTTCGGGGAAGACGGTGTGGAACTGTCAGGAGGTGAGAGCCAGAAAGTGGCCATTGCAAGGAGCCTGTACCGGGATGCACCATACCTGGTGATGGATGAACCCACGGCGGCCTTAGACCCGGTGGCAGAGGCTGAGGTCTATCAGCAGATGAACCATTTTGCCAGGGGAAAGGGAGCCATCTACATCTCCCACAGGCTGTCAAGCTGCCATTTCTGTGACAGGATCCTGGTGTTCCAGGAGGGCAGGGTGGTGGAAAACGGCACCCACAGGGAACTTCTGGAGGCCGGTGGCCTGTACCGGAAAATGTGGGATGCCCAGGCCCAGTATTATGCCTAAGAATGCCATTGCCATTCTGGAAAAAATGGGTGCAGTAAATTCGAATTTTTAGCAGTTATTGATAATATTGCACAAGAATACACTTCAATATACGGCAATTTATACAATTGTACGAATGGAAATAGTTTGCTATACTCCAAGTAAGACATTGATATTTCATGTGCTGTTTCTCTGGCCAATCGCATAAAAACGATGGATAAAAAAGCCAAAGGGACAGCACATGTCGTATATTAGGGAGAAAAGGGGTTGCTGTGAACGGAGGGAATTGTAACAAAAAGGGTGGGCAACTGGCAGTCCCGGTTTTGTGCTAAGGAAGCAGGAACACTTCCCAGCGCTAAAATGAGGATGGGTCTATCGGAAAAAAGAATGCATATAAAGCGAGGCGGCATAAAATTAGGAAAGGAAAGTGGCAGCGGTGAACGGTATAGAAGCGCGGCAATGTGCCGAGAGACTGTGGGATGAATACTGCGCGGGCATCCGGGCCGATAAGGGGCGCAGGGCAGAGGCGGAAGGACATTGCATTGTCTTCGGGGAAGTGAAGATGCACTATACCCTGGAGGTGGTTGGGAAGCCGGGGCAGGAGGGATATCCGGTATATATTGCCCTCCATGGGGGCGGTGGCTCCAGTACCCCGGATATGAACAACAGACAGTGGAAGCATATGGGCAGCTACTACAGGGATGGTGTGGAGAATGGTATCTATGTCTGTCCCAGGGGGGTACGTGACACCTGGGACACCCACGCGAACCCGGAATCTTATCCCCTGTATGACAGGCTGATTGAGAATTTGATCGTCTTTCACAGGGCAGATCCCAACAGGGTCTATCTGCTGGGTTTCTCGGCGGGAGGTGACGGGGTATACCTGGCAGGTCCCCGCCTGGCGGACCGGTTCGCAGCCCTGCATATGTCAGCGGGACATCCCAACAAGAACAGCCTGGTGAATCTCTATCACACCCCTATCCAGTTGCAGGTGGGCATGAATGACTGGGAGTATGACCGCAACCATGAGACTGTGCGCTATCAGATGTATCTGGACAGGCTGCGCACCAGGAATCCGGAGGGGTATGTACACAATGTCTATGTACACACGGAGAAGCCCCACAATTTCCAGGACAATACCCTGGAGCACCAGGAGGTGCTGATCGATAACATCTCCTGGCTTCATGGAGGCCTTGTGACCAGGCGGCGGGTGGATGCCAATGCGGTTCATTTCCTGGATAATTTTGTGCGCAATCCCCTGCCGGAGAGAGTGATCTGGGAACTGGATGCCCGGAGAAAAGCCAAGAGGCGCAGTGTGGAGAGTTTCTACTGGCTGCGGATCCCCGGGGATATCAAGAAGGGGAAGGCGGTGGTGCGCCTGGACCGGGAAGCCAACGCCATCCTGGTGGAGCGCAATGATACCGGAGGCAATACCACAGTACTGCTGAAGGATGGGATGCTGAACCTGGACCGTCCCATTACAGTCCTATACCCGGACGGGAGAAAGGAGACCTGCCAGGCAGCCAGGTCGGAAGAAGTGATGCGACGGACCCTTGCAGAGCGAGGGGATCCCTATTATATGTTTTCGGTGGAGATTGCTTTGGGAAGGCAAAAAGAAAAGTGACGATCTGTGCCGCAAAGCGGCTGGACGGATAGAGAGGAGGATCTAGTATGATTTTACTACCGGTACCCAGACAAGTGGAGGAGAAGGATGGTGCCTTGATGCTTGGCATGGACACCATGATTGTAATGGAAAGCGGCTGTCCCCAGGGGGCATACACTTATGCGAAACAGCTTGCAGGGGAAGCGAAGGTCTATGGGGGCCTGTCCCTGGAAATCGGCAGGGGGAACTGGCAGGAGGGCGATATCCTGCTGGGGATGGATGCTTCCCTGAGAAAGCAGCAGTATACCTTGAAGATCACCCAGGAGGGGGCCTGTCTGCGGGGAGGCAGCCTGCAGGCCCTGGGGTATGCGGTGCAGACCCTGCGCCAGATCCTGCGCCAGTACGGGGGACTGTTGCCCTGTGTGGAGATTGTGGATGAGCCGGATCTGCCTGACCGTGGCTTCTACCATGACGCGACCAGGGGACGGGTCCAGACACTGGACAATCTGAAACGGCTGGCAGACACCCTGTGCTTCTATAAGATGAACCAGCTCCAGCTCTATGTGGAGCATACCCACCTGTACCGGAATCTCACGGAACTGTGGCGGGATGATACCCCTCTTACGGCCGCAGAGATCCTGGAACTGGATCAGTACTGCTATGACAGGGGAATCGAACTGGTGCCGTCCATCGCCACTTTCGGCCATCTGTATAAGCTTCTCAGTTCCAGAAGTTGCGAACAGCTCTGTGAACTGCCAGACAGCACAGGGAAGGCATTCTCCTTCAAGGACAGGATGGATCACCACACGGTGAATGTGTCCAACCCGGATGCCATGGCACTGATCAAGGATATGATCCAGGAATATATGGACCTGTTCCGCACGGATAAATTCAACATCTGTGCAGATGAGACCTTTGACCTGGGCAAGGGCAGGAGTGCAGCGATGGCCGGGGAGAAGGGAACAGGTGTCCTATACCTGGAGTATGTGAAGGGATTGTTCGATTTTCTGATAGAGCGGGGTAAGGTACCCATGTTCTGGGGAGATATTATCAGTGGACATCCGGAGTTGTACGAACAGATTCCAGAGCAGGTCCTGTGCCTGACATGGGGCTACAGTGAGAACCAGTCGGACAGGGAGGCCAAGATCCTGTATGAGGCTGGTGCCAGGCAGTATCTCTGCCCGGGAACCAGGGGGTGGAATACCTGGCTCAACATGATGTGGGGCAGCTATGAAAATGTGCGGAAGATGTGCAGCTATGCACGCCAGTACAAGGCTGTGGGGGTGCTGAACACGGACTGGGGTGATTTCGGACATATCAACCATCCTCTGTTCTCCATCCCGGGACTGATCTATGGGGCCGTATTCTCCTGGGGGGAGAAGGTACCGGATTATGAGGAACTGAGCCGTCAGATTTCCGTCCTGGAATTCGGGGATACCTCCGGCAGGCTGGTGGATTTCTGGGACCAGGTCAACAGGCAGACGGCATTCAGCTGGCACCATGCGGTGATCCTCAAGGAATGGGCCACCCAGGGAGTGGACCAGGAGCAGATCCGCAAGCTCTATGAGGAGGAAGACATGTCCAAGGTGCCGGAGCGCAATGGGCGCCTGGAAGAACTGGAAGTGGAACTGCGCCGGATCAGCAGGAGCCTGGATACCCGGGCCAGAGGTCTGGTGCAGCCTACCCATGTGTCCATAGAGATGGTACTATTGTGGAATGAAGTGGGGGCACAGCTTCCACACCTTGGGGAACAGGACAGAAGGCAGCAGCGCCTTGCCCTGGCTTCCCGGCTGGAGAGATGTCTGCACCATTATCAGGAGTTGTGGCGGGCCAACAGCAAGGAAGGGGACCTGGGAAAGATCACGGACGTGTTCTGCTGGTATGCGGATGTGTTGCGGAAAGCTTAATCGTTGACATAAAACAGACAGGAAGGGATAGAGAGTATATATATGAAGAATGAAATCATAGGATATGTGGGAAGTGGGGCATTTACAGAGGAAGATGCCAGGAAACTTACAGGGATTAACCTGGCATTTGGGGAGTTGCACAATGACGGCACTGTCACCTGTAACGGCTGTAAGGAGAAGATCGAGATGATCCCCCAGATCCGGCAGTGGAACAAGGATCTTAGGATCATGCTCTCCATGGTGCAGCCGGATCCGGATGCCTTCACGGTGTGCTGTGCCACGGAACAGATGCGCAACAAGGCAGCGGCTGCCCTGGCGGAAGCTGCAGTGAAATATGACCTGGACGGCATTGACCTGGACTGGGAGTATCCCTGTGTCCCCTCCAATGGCAGTGTGGTGTCCCTGGATGACAAACATAATTTCACATTATTCTGCGCGGCTATCCGCAAGGCGCTGGATGCCATCGGGGGCAGGAAATACTACCTGACTATTGCGGCAGGAGCTGATGTGTACTATGTAAACTGCGTGGAACTGCCTGCATTGATGGAGTACCTGGACTATATCAATGTGATGACCTATGATTTGAAATGCGGTTTCCACGCCCTGGCAGGACATCACACGGCCCTGTTCTCCAAGGACGGGGATGTGTTCCGCAACAGTTGCGCCCAGGCCCTGGAACTGTTCGTGGAAAATGGAGTCAGCCCGGACCGGCTGCTCATGGGGGCAGCTTTCTACTCCAGGAAATGGGAGGACCTGAAGGACAATCAGAACCATGGCCTGCTGGAACTGTGCGCAAAGGGTGGCGGCTATGGCCCGGACTATGACATCCTGGTGAAGGACTACATAGACAAGAACGGTTATACCTGCTACTGGGACGAGGAGGCCCAGGCCCCCTGGCTTTTCGACGGCACTACCTTCCTCTCCTACGATGACCCCAGATCCCTAAAGGCCAAGGCGGCCTATGTGAAGGAAAAGGGATACGGCGGCATCTTTTACTGGGAGCACAAGTGTGACAGTACCAGGGTACTGCTGGATACTTTATATGAAGAGATGAAGTAGGATATTTGTTACTGTTCACTGGTACCATTGCTGTGAACAGAGGGAACAGTATTCTCATGGGGGTAACTATGTTTTCAGAAGCATATTGGAGTGAGATCAAGGAAGGATTTGACAGCCAGATGGCCCTGTTTCGACAGCGGGGAGAGGAACTGGAGGAGGCAGGGGCACAGGGGAAGGCTGGTGCAGGCAGGCTGCCCGGCCTGTGCCGGGAACTTCTGCGGGAGAAGGAGCAGGAGATCTCCCAGGCGCTTACACAGTGTACAGGGGAGGAGGCCCAGGCCCTTACCTTCCTGTATGGTGCCAGCCCCTTAAGCGATATCCTGGATTACCCGGCGGCCCTGTACCTGGCCTATGCCAGGCATGGTGTGTTCCTGTGGAATCAGGGACCTTTTGCAGGGCGGGTGCCGGAGAGGCTCTTCGCCAACTATGTGCTCCACCACAGAGTGAACAATGAGGATCTGGCAGACACCAGGGGATTCTTCTACGACAAGCTGAAGGAACTGGTGCCGGAAGATGCGGCCCGGTGGCAGATGTATGACGCTGCAATTGACATCAATTACTGGAGCGCCAGGGAGGCTACCTACCGCTCCACGGACATCCGCACCCAGAATGCCAGGACCATGTATGGGACGGCCACAGGGCGCTGTGGGGAGGAATCCACCTTTATGGTGACGCTGCTGCGCAGTATGGGGATTCCTGCCAGGCAGGTGTATGCCCCCCTGTGGACCCACTGTGATGACAACCACGCCTGGGTGGAAGCCTGGTGCGATGGAGAATGGCATTTCCTGGGTGCCTGTGAACCGGAGGAGGCGCTGGACAGGGGATGGTTCATAGAGCCGGCCTCCAGGGCCATGATCCTGCATTCCAGGTGGTTCGGGAAGGATATGCCGGAGGAAGAACAGGTAGGACCGAAAGGCATGGCCAGGGTGCTGAACCATATGGGACGGTATGCCCACACCACCAGTCTGGAGATCCAGGCGGTGGATGAGACAGGAACACCTGTGCCTGGCGCCAGGTTCACCTTCCAGGTGCCCAACCACGGGGAGATGGGAACCGTGGCAGTTGTCCGGGCCGGAAGCGGAACGGATGGACAGGAGCCTGGGATGGCAAGGCTGACCACGGGACTGGGGGACTTATATGTGACTGCCAGTGGCCAGGGATTATACGGGGAGAAGATGCTCTCCCTGAAGGATGCCCCGGCCCCGGCCCGGTTTACAGTGGTGCTGCGCACGGAGCCGGAGATCGGGGAAGGATGGCGGGACCTGGAATTCCATGCCCCGGCTCCGGCCCTGCTCCATGGAGGAGAACTGACGAAGGAGCAGATACAGACAGGGAGCAGGCGGCTGGAACAGGCAGTTGCGTACAGACAGCAGAAAAAGGCCGGATTCTACCAGGAGAGGGAGGCTGCCAGGGTGCTGGCCCGGTATACAGGACCGGACAGGGACTTCCTGGAGGAATTGCTCCGGGGCGCACACAGCAACATGGGAGAACTGGTCCGTTTCCTGGAGTGGGACCTGCCCGGTCTGGTGCAGGCGGCTGGAACCTGGAAGCTAAAGGTGCTGAAGACTCTGCGGGAGAAAGACAGCTGGGATATCCGGGCAGAGGTGCTGACGGACTGTGTGACGGCGGCCCTGCCCTATGCGGGGAAGGTGCCGGAGGATATTTTCTTTCCTTACCTGGTATGTCCCAGGGTGGCCACGGAGATGTTGCGGCCCTGCCGCATGATCCTGGCAGGGATCCTGAGGGAAGAAGGGCAGGCGGCCATCCGCAGGGAGCCGGGAAAGCTGCCTGGCCTGTTGGAGAAATGGGTGGTCTCCGTGCCGGAGGGAGAGTATGAAGATCTGATCACCTCTTCCGTAGGATGCCTGCGCGGCGGCATGGGCAGCAGCCTGTCCCGGAAGGTGTTGTGTGTGAACCTCTACCGCAGCCTGGGGATTCCTGCCCGGATCAGTCACCTGGATTACAGTGTGGAATATTACAACGGGGAGAAATTCGTGGCAGCAGGCAGGGAAGGGACAGAAGCGGCAGAACTGATCTTGTGCGAGGACGGTTCCCTGGAACTGACGGACCTGGAGCACTACCGGCTGGAGCGTCTTTGCGGGGAACAATTTGAACCCATAGGCCTGTGGGGAGAGCAGGACCAGATCCGGAAGGGAAGCCTTACGCTGCAGGTATTCCCCGGTATCTACCGGGTATTTACCACCAACCGCAGGAAGAACGGAGACCAGCTTCTGCGCTTTACGGTGTTCGAACTGCATGCCGGCCAGACACGCCGGGTCATGCTGTCCATGCGCAAGGTGCCCCTGGAGGACATGCTGACCAGGACCAAGGTGACGGATTTCCCCCTGGTGGCAGGAGAGGTACCCGAAGGACAGCAGCCAGGCTGGAAGGAATGGCAGGAAAGCTTCAGGGAGCGCCGGGAGAGAGGACTCTTTGCCCTGGCCGGCGGTGGAAAGGCCCTGTTTCTGTGGCTGGAGGTCACCAGGGAACCTACGGAACACATCCTGTATGAACTCTATGACAGGCGGGAGGCCTTTGCCAGGCTCCATACCCCGTTGTATGTGGTACTGAAGTCTCCGGGGGACCTGAAGAACTCCACTTTGCGCAGGACCATGGAGGCCCTGCCGGGTCTGCATCCTGTGCTGGATGATTTCGGGGAGCATTACGAAGACCTGGCCAGAACGGTAGGCCGCAAGGTGGGGAAATTGCCCCTGGCCCTGGTCCTGAACGGGGAAGGGGAATGTATCTACAGTGATGCGGGCTACAACGTAGGACTGGCTGACATGCTGTGGCGGGTTTTGGAAGGGTAGGCTGCATAAGGGTAGGCTGCCTGTCAGAAAAAGGCACTGGCCAGGTTCCCAAGTAAGGGTTCCCTGGCAGGTGCCTTCAGATTTGTACCGCCTAAGGTGGTATGACGGGAAATGTGGATATATAGTTCTTAAGAGGGATACAGGCTGGTCCTGCCATCCGAGAAGATGGAGAGGCTGGTACCTTCCTCTGCCCCGGGGCAGGTGATCTCGAAGCTGTGGGGCGTGGTGGCAAGCTGATAAGAGAGATCCTTTACCGTTCGGTTGGCCTCACAGGGGCTGATCCGGGCCAGGACCTCCCGCAGAGTGTCCAGGCTGTCCGTGTATTGTCCATTCTCATCCAGGTAAGCCTGCTGGGCGTAATAGAGTTTGCGAAGCTCCCATTTGCGGTATTCATCCTCAGGGATGGGGAAGTCCGCTGCCTTTTTGTCTTCCCTGGTGAAGAACAGGAAGGCCCACAGTTCCGGATAATGGATGTTGATGACGCCGGTGGGTGCCCACACCCAGTTGTCCTCGGGCAGGGGCTGTCCGTTCTCCTGGAGACGCTTGCGGAAAGCCTTCTCCACAATGTCCACCTTCCACTGGACCCGGGAGAAATTCACCCGGTAGTATTCGCCGGGCAGGGGGGGACGGCTCTGGCTGGCACATTCCTGCAGGGCGGCAAAGGGGAGAACCACCTCCACGGACCAGGAGCGGTTCTGGCTTCCCGGCTGATTTAAGGTACCGTCAATATGGACGGCTGAGCGCATTCCTGCGAACTCGAAGCCGTTCACTGGCTTGCCGTTGTCCCGGTAGGCCTTTGTGAGCAGCAGGTCCCAGGTGGTGTTCAGGGCATTCATCTCATACTCGAAGTATGCCTGGGTGTCGGAATCGGGATCAATGAAGATCTCGAAATCATTGTCGTGGAAGATGACACAGTCATGCTCTGTGAGGGTAGCCCAGATCTCATCTCCCTCCAGAAGGGCACCTATGTAGAGATGTTCTGCGTCCCAGCACATCTTGGCCCTGGTGCGGAAACGGGGCGCAGGCCGGATGGAACCTTCAATATCGGGGAAGGCATCCGTAAAGGGAATGTCCTTCCAGAACTCTTTGTCCAGATTGCCGTCTAAGGCAAAGGGTTTTGTATTGTAATGGCAGGCGTAGACGGGAGGCTGGAAGGGAATGGCAGGTACGGGAATACGATACTGTGTACTCATGGCATGTTCCTTTCTGTGTGATTTGGATTTTGTTCCATGGATTTGACCTATGGAATGGATTATTACGGTTTGCGCTGTTTACAGCAACAATGGATACCTCTATTATAGGGCATTTTCCATGGCAAGTAAATCTGAAAAAGAGAAAATACAAAAAAGAATCAGGAAGGGAAAACATATGGAACTGACAAAAAACCGGGAGAAAACAGCCGCCTACAGGGAGAGAGCCAGGAAGCTGGTGGCCCAGATGACCCTGGAGGAAAAGGTGACACAGACGGTACACGCTGCCCCGGCAGTGGAACGAATAGGCATCAAGGCCTACAACTGGTGGAATGAGGCCCTGCACGGGGTGGCCAGGGCCGGGGTGGCCACAGTGTTTCCCCAGGCCATCGGCCTGGCGGCCACCTTCGATGAGGATCTGGTGGAACAGGTGGCAGAAGCCATCTCCACAGAGGGGCGTGCCAAATTCAATATGCAGCAGGCGGCCCAGGATACGGGACTGTACAAAGGACTGACCTTCTGGTCCCCCAATGTGAATATCTTCAGGGATCCCAGGTGGGGCAGGGGACATGAGACCTTCGGGGAAGACCCCTACCTTACCTCCCGGATGGGGGTACGGTTCGTACAGGGGATCCAGGGCCATGACGAGAATTACCTGAAGGCGGCGGCCTGTGCCAAGCATATGGCAGTCCACAGCGGTCCGGAGGGAATCCGTCACGGCTTCAACGCGGTGGTGGGAAAACAGGATCTCTATGAGACATATCTGCCTGCCTTCAAGGCCTGTGTCCAGGAAGGGCGTGTGGAGGCGGTGATGGGGGCATACAATGGCGTGAACGGGGTGCCCTGCTGTGCCAACTCCTATCTGCTGGAGGAGATCCTTCGGAAAGAGTGGGGATTTGAAGGGCACGTGGTCAGTGACTGTGGCGCCATTGCGGATATCCACCAGTTCCACCATGTGACGGACATCCCGGCAGAATCGGCAGCCATGGCCATGAACGGCGGCTGTGACCTGAACTGCGGGGATATGTTCCTCTATTTGAAACAGGCGGTGGAGGAGGGACTGGTGGAGGAGAGCCGCCTGGATGAGGCCCTGGTGAACCTGCTTACGGCCAGGATGAAGCTCGGAGTCCTGGATGAGAAGGGAGAGAATCCCTATGATGCCATCCCCTACAGCGTGGTGGACAGCAGGCCCATGCAGGAACTGAACCGGAATGTGGCGGCTGCCAGTGTGGTACTCCTTAAGAATGAGGGAGGTCTGCTGCCCCTTCGCAAGTCTGCCATCAGGACCCTGGGGGTCATCGGGCCGAATGCCAACAACCGGAAGGCCCTGGTGGGCAATTATGAGGGGACGGCTTCCCGGTACTGGACCATCTCCGAAGGTCTCCAGGAGTACCTGGGGGACCAGGTCCGGGTGCTGTTCTCCGAGGGCTGTCACCTGTACCGGGACAAGGTGGAAGGACTGGGAGAGGCCAATGACCGCATGGCCGAGGTGAAGGGTGTCTGCGCCTTGAGCGATGTAGTGGTGGTCTGCCTGGGTCTGGATGCCAGCCTGGAAGGGGAACAGGGGGATGCCAACAATGAGTACGGCAGCGGGGACAAGCCTGATTTGAATCTCCCCGGCCTCCAGGAGCAGGTACTCAGGGCCGCCTATGACAGCGGCAAGCCGGTGGTGCTGGTACTGCTGTCCGGCAGTGCCCTGGCAGTGAACTGGGCACAGGATCACATCCCTGCCATTCTCCAGGGCTGGTACCCCGGTGCCCAGGGAGGACTGGCCCTGGCAGAGCTTCTCTTCGGGGAGCGGTGCCCAGGGGGCAGGCTTCCTGTGACATTTTACCGTTCCAGCGAGGAACTGCCCGATTTTGCAGACTACTGTATGGAGGGCCGCACCTATCGGTATATGAAGAACCAGGCCCTGTATCCCTTTGGCTATGGTCTGTCCTACACTTCTTTCGCATACACTGAGGTCAGGGCGGTGTCCGGCAGGCAGGAAGCCGGGGCAGTAAAAGAAGCAGCTGTGATTGTCCGGGAGGATGGCATCACCATAGGGGCCAGGGTGAAGAATACTGGAGCCATGGCCGGGGCAGAGACTGTGCAGGTGTATGTGAAGATCTGCCAGGAAGGCACTCCCAATGCCCAGCTTAAGGGGATCCGCAAGGTGTTCCTCTCCCCAGGGGAGGAGAAAGAGGTGTCCATACACCTTCCCAGGGAGGCCTTCGGGCTGTACGACGGGGAAGGCAGGTTCCAGGTGGTGCCGGGAATGGCCAGGGTATATGTGGGAGGCCATGGACCGGATGTGCGCAGTGAGGAACTGACAGGGCAGAAGGTCACGGAACTGGTAGTCCGCATCTGAGATGCCGGCAGTCTCCCTGGGAGAAAGCGGAATTTTTAGGGATGGAACAGGATTGCACCAAAGTGCGCAGGGCTCCATTCCGAGTTTAGAGGATTGTCCGCGGAAGCGGACAGGGGGTATCAGTATGGAATACCAAGTGATACAGCACCAGCATGTTTTCCAGCCGGAACGATACTTCAGGCAATGTCATGCATCCACCATCTGCCGCCTGGCAGACGGCAGCCTGGTGTGTGCCTGGTTCGGCGGGACCCATGAGAAAGCCCCGGATGTAGGGATCTGGTGTGCCAGGAAGCTGTCTGCCCGGGATCCAGGGTGGACCATACCGGTGAAGGTGGCGGCCAGGGAAGGGATTCCCTGTTGGAACCCGGTGCTCTTCCAGAGGGCAGACGGCAGGCTGCTGCTCTTCTATAAGATCGGGGCCCAGATCCCGGACTGGCAGACCTATGTGCGGGAATCCGCAGACGGCGGTGCCACCTGGGGGCCGGAGCGGGAACTGGTCCCGGGGGACACCGGGGGCAGGGGACCGGTGAAGAATAAATGTATCTTTCTTCAGGACGGTACCCTGCTGGCACCGGCATCCCTGGAGGAAGGAGGCTGGCGATGCTTTGTGGACATCTCCCGGGACGGAGGCGCCAGCTGGGAGCGGAGCGCCTTGGTGCCTGCAGACCTGGAAACCTTTGCCGGGGAGGGACTGATCCAGCCCACCCTGTGGCAGGATACTGCTGGCGGGGTGCACATGCTCATGCGCAGCAGTGAAGGCGCCATCTACCGCAGCGACTCCGCAGATGGCGGCAGGACCTGGACAAAGGCCAGGCGCACCACCTTGCCCAACAATAACTGCGGTATTGACCTGGCCAGCCTTCCGGATGGCAGGCTGGTGCTGGCCTATAACCCGGTGGGCGGCAACTGGGCCGCCCGTTCTCCCATGGCCTTGTCTGTGTCTGGGGACAATGGGAATACCTGGAGCCAGCCCCAGATCCTGGACCATGTGCCCTGTGACCGCAATGTAGAGTGGGGGGAATTCTCCTACCCGGCCCTGGTGGCCTGTGGAGAGGATATTTTCCTCACCTATACCTGGAAGAGGAAGACCATTGCATTCTGGCAGATCCGGTTCCTGCCAGACAAGGATGAAACACGGTAGACACACTAGAGCAGAAAGAGCCGTTTACAAGAGGAGAAAATGAAGCAGTCTGGACAGGTACCCGGACTGTTAGGAAAAATCTAAAAAAGCAGGGAAGGCCTGTAAGGCGAAAAGGAGAATATGTATTATGATGCAGGAATGGTTTCGAAACGCAAAGTTAGGTATCTTCATTCATTATGGAATCTACGCGGTGGGGGATGTGTCGGAGTCCTGGTCCTTCCACAACGGGGCGATCTCCTATGAAGATTACATGAAGCAGTGTGAGGGTTTCACGGCCTCCCGGTTTGACGCTAAGGCCTGGGCTGACCTGTTTAAGCGGGCCGGGGCCCAGTATGTGGTGCTGACCTCCAAGCACCATGACGGGGTAGCCCTGTTTGACACCCAGTATTCCGACTTAAGTGTGGTGAAGAAGACCCCGGCAGGCAGGGACCTGATCAAAGAGTACACCCAGGCCGTGCGGGAGGCCGGCATGAAGGTGGGACTGTATTATTCCTTGATCGACTGGTCAGATCCCCGCTACCGGACTGTGTACCCGGAAGGGGATGACCCCGCAAACCATCTGAAGGATGTGTTCGCCACCCCGGCAGGAGGGCCGGAGGATCCGGAGAAATGGCAGGAATTCCTGGAGTTCAACAACAACCAGATGAAAGAACTGATGACCCATTACGGCACCATAGATTTGCTGTGGTTTGACGGGGACTGGGAGCGCAGCGCCAGCCAGTGGAAGGCAAAAGAGTTCAAGGCCTACCTGGAATCCATGAATCCCCATGTGGTGGTGAACTCCAGACTTGCAGGGCATGGGGACTATGAGACACCGGAGCAGGGCATTCCCCTGTTCGGGCCGGAGGGCGTCTGGGAATTCTGCACCACCATCAACAGTTCCTGGGGCTACAGGCCTTCGGACAACCATTACAAGACCAGCCGCCAGGTGGTCCGCATGTTCTGTGACTGCATCACCCTGGGAGGCAAGATGCTGCTGGATGTGGGTCCTAAGGAAGACGGCACCCTGGATGAGAGACAGGTGAAGGTCCTGGAGGATCTGGGCAGCTTTATCCATGACAATGAGGAAGCCATCTATTCTACTGGGAAAGGACTGGGCTATCAGCATTTTCTGGGAGGCAGTACCCTGTCTGCGGACAAGAAGACCATCTATCTCTTCGTCTATGACAAGCCGGCAGAATTCCTGTGCTTGAAGGGCATCAAGACGCCGGTAAAGCGGGTGAGCGTACTGCACACGGGGGAGGAACTGACCTATGACTATACCGGCTCCCTGCCCTGGAGCGGCATCCCCGGTACTCTGTGGATCCGGGCAGACAAGATGGAACTGCACCCGCTGACCACCGTGGTCAAAGTAGAACTGGAAGGGGAGATCACCTACAATTTAGGACATGGGGAAGTGGTGACCAATAACGACTGACACCGGGGACAGAAGCGCAGTTTCCTGGGAGAAGGGAATGCAGGAGTCCGCAGGAGATTGGCCGGATGGGTCAGGATACCTGCGGACAGCATGAGTTTGCGCCGTTTTGGCGGCATGACGGGAGGTTTGGCAGAGATGGCAGAGACAGACAGGCTGGGACTGGCAGAAGAAATGGCAGCGGAAGTGGCGTCCAGGGAGAAGGTACAGGAGGGACAGGAAGCCGGGGCGCAAGAGGAGGAAGCTTTGGAGGGCAGGACAGATGCTGGGGAGGAACCAAAAACAGAGGCCGTGGTGGCAGGCGTCCACAATTACAGCAGCGAGGAGCGCTATGTGAGGCCCACAGATGAGAAGGTACTGCGGAAGCTGGAATGGTTCCAGGACCAGAAGATCGGCCTGATGATGCACTGGGGACCCTATTCCCAGCTTGGCATCGTGGAATCCTGGGCCTTGAGCGACCAGGATGCGGACTGGTCCAGGGACGGCATCGACTGGGAGGTCACAGGGGAGGAGTTCAAGCAGGAATACTTTGCCTTGAACAAGACCTTCAATCCCATCCGGTTTGAGCCGGAGAAATGGGCTGACCTGGCAAAGGAAGCGGGGATGCGCTATTTCCTCTTCACCACCAAGCATCATGACGGCTTCTGCATGTGGGACACCCAGTACTCTGACTATAAAGTCACCAGCCCGGACTGCCCTTTCCACACCCACAAATATGCGGATATCTGTGCCCACCTCTTTGAATCCTTCCGGAAGCGGGGCATCGGCATTGTGGCCTATTTTTCCAAGGCGGACTGGCATGTGGACAGCTACTGGCGGGAGGATACCTTGAAGGGCAGCTTCAAGAGCAGGGGGCCGTCCTACGTGCCGGCCCAGGATCCGGAGCAGTGGGAGCGCTTTGTGGAATTTACCCAGAACCAGATAAGGGAACTGGCCACCGGGTATGGCCGCCTGGAGGGCATGTGGTTTGACGCGGGCTGGGTGTGTGAGCAGGCAGGCCAGGACATCCGCCTGGGAGAAGTGATTGACCAGATCCGGCAGTTCCAGCCGGGGATGCTGTGTGCTGACCGCACGGTGGGCGGGCCTTATGAGAACTATGTGACCCCGGAGCAGTGCGTGCCTC
This sequence comes from uncultured Acetatifactor sp., assembly GCA_910586215.1. Classification (GTDB taxonomy): domain Bacteria; phylum Bacillota; class Clostridia; order Lachnospirales; family Lachnospiraceae; genus Acetatifactor. The sequence continues at coordinate 28,762 of CAJUGH010000023.1, forward strand.
CTAAACCCCTTTCCATTCCCTGGGAGAGCTGCATCACCCTGGGCACTTCCTTCTCCTTCAAGTATGAGGATACCTACAAATCCCCCAGGCAGGTCATTGGACTGCTGGTGGACATTGTGGTAAAAGGTGGCAACCTGGCCATCAATGTGGGTCCCCAGCCGGACGGCAGGATTCCCCAGGGTGCCATCCTTTCCCTGAAAGGAATCGGGGCATGGCTTGCCCGGTATGGGGAGGCCATCTACGGCACCAGGGTCTGTGCCCCTTACCAGAAAGACGGCATCGGATTCACCAGGAAAGGGAATACTGTCTATGCCATCCAGGTCTTCGCCCAGGAGGCGGATCCTGTGGAGGACACCCTGTGGATCCCCTATGAGGGAGCCGTGGAAGGGATCACGGCTCTGGGAGGGGTGCAGGTGCTGTCCTATGAACAAAGGAAGGGCGGCTACCAGGTGGTGACAAAACCTGGGGATCACCAGGAGACAGGAAAAGCGCCCATTGCCAGGGTATTTGTCTTGAAGCAGGCATGATGGCAGGCAGCAATCTATAAAACCCACAGGCAGGGCGTATGCCCTGCCTGTTTTTCGGTATATCCTTTACAGACCTCTCTGTAAGATTTGAATTCCACACTTCACTGTATAAAAGTATTCCATTGGTAAAAGTTAATAATTTGGAAATGCCTAATTTAGACATTTTTCATAAAAATCAGATTTTTGTTTAGATACATTTAAGAAACAAATTGACAAACTGCCCAATGGTGTGTAAACTGGTTATAACATTTATGTCAAGTGTCATGTTTTCGTTTTGATAACTCTCGTTTTAGGAATGTACAAAGGAACGGTCCTACACAGAATAGGGCAGGGTCCGGACATCGTATCCACACCGGGTCATGGGGTGTGGTGTGAAGGTGGTAACAGCAGTATCCAAGTCTTGTTTGGGCCTGGGCTGATTGTTATAAGTAACGCTACATAAGCGTACATAAAATAAAAGGAGGATTATGAATGAAAAGAAAGGCAGTAATGAAGCTTTGCGCTGTTGCTATGACAGTTGCAATGGTGGGTGGTCTGGTTGCGTGCGGCAATGATGCCGGCAACAATTCTTCCACTCCCGACAGCACTCCCCAGGAGTCCACAGGAGGCGAGGAATCCACAGGCGGCGAAGAGTCCACAGGCGGCGAAGAGTCCACAGGCGGCGAAGAGTCTTCTGAGGAAGCACAGGAAGAGACCTATGACTTTGGCGGGGCTGTCGTCAGGGTGAACGGTGGTCAGTGGGGTGACTTGAACGAAGAGACGAAGCTGGATGATGACGGCAATGTGAAGACAGGATACCTGGAGAAGCGGGCGTTTGCTGACCAGCTTGAAGCGAAGTACAATATTAAGATCGAGTACGTGGTGCTGGAAGGTGATGACGGTTATAATACGCAAGAGTTAATACTGTCCAGCATCACAAGCGGAGAGTGTTTTGCAGATCTGTTTGCGGTAAGCGACAATATCATCCTGGGCATTCGGGATTACCTGGCTGACATTACCGATGATGTTGACAAGCTGGAGATCGGCAGCACCTATATTGAGCCGGGCACATGGCAGAACCGTGTGTATGGATGGACCTATGACAATATGGGCAGCAGCTATGTGATGGCGTACAGCCGTACATACATCAAGGAAGTAGCCGGCATGGATGTGATGCCACTGGATAAGTTCAAGGCAGGTGAGTGGAGTTATGATGACTGCATTGAGTATCTGACAGAGATGAAAGCAAATCTGCCGGAGGGAACTTATCCCATCTGTATCCATACGAATCACTGGGCCAGCATGGCGCCTGCGGCGAATGGTGTGGTGAGTATTGATTCTGACGGCAACATCAACTTGACGAATGAATATTACGTCGAAGCCCTGGAATTTTACAAGACACTGCTGGAAAAAGGACTTGCTCTGCCAATTACGGACGTGAAGGTACTTGAGGATGGCAGTATTGAATCTACCCAGAATTACAGTATGGACAATATGAGCGGCAACAAGGAATCTAAAGGGTATGTCATTGGCATGGTGGAAGCCTGGCAGTATCCTGGCATGCCAGACAAGGGTGACTGGGGCATCGTTCCCTGGCCTTGGGGCAGCAATGTGACCTGTGACGGGGACTACACCACCTTGAGCGATACATACATGGTTCCCCAGTCTATCTGGACAGATATGGTAGTGCCCAAGGCTGAGTACAGGGCTGCAGGTGCTAAGGAGATTCCTGACATTGTATTACACCAGATTGCACGCGATTTCTGTGATCTCTGCAGCCCGGACGGCCAGGCCGCCAGACATGGGGAGTGGGAAGCAGAGAAGAACGGGGAAGAGTACTTGAACCTGGGCTATACTCCCGGGGATCCCGGATATTTCACCAACGAGGAGGATATTGAGGTATTTGACTGGCTGCACACCAGATCCTGTGTGGATTGGGGCCATGCCTTCAACTCCAACACGGTGGTACGTGTGAACAGGAACGCCGCATCTGTCATTGCGGTGGGAAATGATGCCAGGTCTACCGGCGAGAGCTTCCTGCAGGAAGGTGAAGCCAACATGAAAGACAAAGGTTACAAATAAGGCTTGACTGACACATGTGAAGTATAACGATTGCGCTGTGTGGCTGTGGATTCTATGATAAATAGGGACGCAGCCACATAGTGTATCAGAAATGAAAGGGCTGATGGGGTGAAAAAGAAGAAAAATAAGACCCGCATTCGCAATATATGTATTCTCGCCGCACTGGTGGTTGTGGCGGTGGTTGCGCTCACAATGACATCCAGCGATGAGTATGCACAGACCCGTGAGGATGTTCTGGGGAAGTATCTTGCCTATGAAGATACCTCTGCTGTCACTTACGAGGCTTATGTGTCACAGTTTGGAAAAGCGTATGCGGACGATACGGCGAAAAGGATTGCAGTGAAGGCATCCGATTATTCGGACGCGGATATGAAGGGGCTGACGGAAACAGGTGGTGTGGTGTGGACCCAGGAGAGCGGTTCCCTGACCTACACCTTTGACGTGGAGCAGGATGGCCTGTATTACATCCAACTCACCTACTATCCGGACGTTACCGGCACGCAGACAATGCTGCGCAATGTGTATATCAATGGAAAGTTACCTTTTGACGATTGTGAGGACATTGCTTTCGACCGTCTCTGGGTGGATGACAGCAAGGACTGGCTCATGAATACCAAGGGCAACCAGGCTGCACCCACACAGGTACAGAAGGAAGGCCCGGCGGTTACTTATCTCAGCTCTGCTGACTGTGATGTGGCAGGAGGGTACATGTTCTACTTGAAGAAGGGGAGCAATACCGTGACCCTGGAATCATCCCAGGCAGTGATGGGAATCAGCGAGATCGCCCTGGTTCCCGCATCAAAACAGCTTTCTTATGAGGAATATTATGACCTGTATACCAAGGAACTGGAGGCAGAGGTCGTCAGTGCCAACAATATCAAGGATGGTGCTGTCCTGATCCAGGCAGAGGATGCAGCGGTGAAGTCCAGTTCCTCCCTGTCCCCCAACAATGACAGGACCTCCGTGGGAACACAGCCTTACCATCCTACCTATATTATATACAATACCATTGGTGGGGACAACTGGGCCAGTGCCGGCCAGAAGATTTCCTGGACAGTGGATGTGGATCGGGCAGGACTGTATAAGATCGGTGTCCGTTTCAAGCAGTATCTGAACAGGGGCTTCTATTCAGCCCGCAGCATCACTGTGAACGGGGAACTTCCCTTTAAGGAGGCCGCCCAGGTGGAGTTCTATTATGGACCTGACTGGCAGGTGTCTTTCCTGGGAAATGAATCCGAAGACTATTACTTCTATCTAAAGGAAGGCAGCAACACCATTACCATGACTGCCACCCTGGGAGACTTGACGGATGCAGTGGATCTGGCCACTACCAGTGTGAGTAACCTTAACAATCTCTACAGGGAGATGACCGCAGTTACGGGTACGGATCCGGATCAGTACCGTGATTATAATATCACAGGGTATGTGCCGGACATGGTTCCCATCCTGGAGGAAGAGTACACCAGGCTCAATGCCGTGGTGGAGATGTTCGGGGAGTCCATGGATTCTGCCAACAAGACTTCCAGCGTGGTGGATATGATGAATTCTATGATCAAGCTCATCAAGAAGGCAGATGATGTGGCCAAGTATCTGAAGGAATTCAATGACAAGCTTTCTGCCCTGGGAGACTGGGTGAACAGCATCAACAACCTGCCCTTAGAGTTGGATTACTTGATGGTCACAGGGGACGGTTACAGACTTCCCAAGGCCAATGGCGGTTTCTTCGCCGGTGTGGCCCATACCTGGAATGCCTTTATCGGTTCCTTCACCAATGATTTCAAGGTCCATGCGGAAGGAAATGATGAAGGGAAGAAGCCGGTGCTGACCGTGTGGACAGCAGCGGATACCAGGAGCCAGTATGATATCATTCAGAAGATGATCAACGCGGAATTTGCAGATGCGGATTTCGAGGTCAATATCAGTATGGTAGGCGGTGATACCGTGCTTCCGGCCACGGTGGCAGGGGAAGGCCCGGATGTGGTGCTGCAGTCCAGCTATTCCACTCCTACCAATTTCGCATACCGCGGCGCTGCCTATGACTTGACGCAGTTTGCAGATTTCGAGGAAGTATATAAGAGGTTCCCGGCAGATACCAGGGCTTTCCTGGAGTATGAGGGCGGTGTCTATGGTCTGCCTGACCAGCTTTCCTTCCCGGTACTGATCTACAGGACAGATATCCTGGAGGCCATGGATCTGGAAGTACCCGAGACCTGGGATGACTTAATCTCCATCATTCCTTATCTGGAAGCAGATAACATGAGTGTGTATCTGGGAAGCAACGAGTACCTGACTCTGGGTGGCGGTACCAGTTCTACCACGGTTCCTGTGAACAATATCTTTCTGTCCATGCTGTACCAGAAGGGATATGAACTGTATTCCCAGGACCGGACCCGTACCATGATGGACCGCACGGAACAGATGCTGGTATTCAAGGACTGGACCGAGTACTATACCAACCAGGGATTGTCCTACTCCGTGAATCTGGTGACCAGGTTCCGTACAGGTGAGATCCCCTTGATGGTGGTGGATTACACCTACGTGAATACCTTGAATGTATCTGCTCCTGAGATATCCGGCAGATGGTCCATTGCCAAGATACCAGGTACCAGACAGGATGACGGAAGTGTGGATCATACCGCTGCCTGTATGATCGGCACCTGTTTTATTGTCTCTTCTACCGTGGAAAAAGATGGTATGTCTGATGCGGCCTGGGAGTTCTTGAAGTGGTGGACCAGCGAGGAGACCCAGTCCAGGTATTCCATGGAGATGAAGGCAGAGAACGGTGAGGCGGCAGAACTTCCCCTGGCCAATAAGGATGCCATTGCCAATGGCAGCCTGAACGATGAGTTCAAGCAGGTGGTTCTTTCCCTGTTGGATGATCTGCGGGCAGAACCTCAGGTTCCCGGTGGATATATTACAGGCCGTCTGATCCGGAATGCATTCACCACTGTGGTGACGAACAGCGTGGATCCCATCGATACGCTGTACATCCTGCTGGACGACATCAACGCGGAAATTACAAGCAAACGTTCAGAGTTTGGCTTGAATACTGCAGAATAGGAGGGGAATAATGGCTGCAAAAAAGATTTCTTTTAAGAGAAGAGCACAACTGACGCTCAGAGATATGAAGCGCGGCATTCCTCTGTATGTTATGATCGCCCCTTTTATGATTCTGTTTGCCATGTTTGTGGTCTATCCGGTACTGAAAGCCATATGGTTCAGTTTTACGGACTACAATGTGTTGGAAAAAGCCAATTTCGTAGGTCTGCGCAACTATAAGAAACTGTTCCTGGAGGACTCTACCTTCATGACTGCTATTAAAAACACCTTTGTCATAGCAGTGATCGTGGGACCTGGCGGATATGTACTGTCCTATCTGCTGGCCTGGATGATCAATGAGTTACCTCACAAGATTGGGACAGTGCTCACCGTGATCTTCTATGCGCCCAGTATGGCGGGTGCCGCCGTGATCACCGTGTTCGCACAGATCTTCTCCAATGACAGCAATGGTTATCTGAATGCCATCCTGCGTAAACTGGGCATCACCCAGGAGGCGATTCTGTGGCTGTCGGATTCCGACTATGTTATCGTGGTGGTCATCCTGGCATCCCTGTGGATGAGCATGGGCGTAGGCTTCCTGTCTTTCGTGGCAGGTATCAAGGGCGTGGACGAGGCCCAGTATGAGGCAGGTGCCATAGATGGCATCAGGAACCGCTGGCAGGAACTGTGGTATATCACACTTCCCAACATGAAGCCCCAGTTATTGTTCGGTGCTGTGATGACCATCACAGGTTCCCTGTCCGTAGGTGATATCGGCAATTCCCTGGTAGGCTTCCCCAGCCCCAATTATGCTTCCCATACCATTGTGAACCATCTGAATGACTATGGTTCCATCCGTATGGAGATGGGGTATGCATCTGCCATCGCCGTTATCCTGTTCCTGATCATGATCATCTGCAACATGCTGATCCAGAAGCTGCTTCGCAAGGTCGGAACCTGATCAGAGAGAGGAAGGGTGAATATGGAAACATTAAAAAGACTTTATCAAAATTATAGAAATAAGAAGAAGTCGAAAGACTTCACCCCTTTTGTGAAGAAGTCGAAGAGGAGTTTCTGGGGGAATGTAATTCTGGGACTGTTCCTGCTGCTGATGGCCATCACCTTTTTCTTCCCGGTGGTATACATGCTCAGCCAGTCCATGAAGCCCATGAACGAGATGTTTGTCTTCCCTCCCAGGATCATTGTGCAGAATCCCACATTGGATAATTACCGCGATTTCTTCAATGTCCTGGCCAATACAGTGGTGCCGGTGACTAGATCCCTGTTCAACTCCCTTTTTGTGGTGGTAGTGGGATCCATCGGACACATTGTGATCGCTTCCCTGTGTGCGTATCCACTGGCAAAGTATAAATTCCCAGGAGTGGGATTCTTCAACCAGATCATTGTATATTCCCTGATGTTCAACGCATCAGTGACCATGATCCCCAACTTCCTGACCATTGCAGGACTGGGATGGCTGGACACCCAGTGGGCTATTATCATTCCCGGCTTTGCATCTACCCTGGGGCTGTACCTGATGAAGAACTTCATGGAGCAGATTCCCGACAGTCTCATGGAGGCGGCACAGATTGACGGTGCGGGGTATGTACGCATCCACTTTACCATTGTGATGCCTGTGGTGAAGCCAGCCCTGGTGACGGCTTTCATCCTGGTGTTCCAGAGCTTCTGGACCAATACAGGAGATAAATTCATCTACACAGAGGCACAGAAGGGCTTCGCCTACGTGGTGGGACAGTTGGCAAATGGCAAGATCAGCGGTGTGGGCGCTTCCTATGCAGGAATCTCTGCTGCGTCCGCTGTGATCATGTTCGCTGTACCCCTGGTGGTGTTCCTGATCATGCAGAACAACGTGGTATCTACGATGGCAACATCCGGTATGAAAGAGTAAGAGGTGGCGTATGCGAAAATCAAAAAAGATTTGGAGTAAGTGCGTAAGCGGGCTTGCTCTTGTAATATGTGCCATCCTTGGATTTGGCACGGTGTCATATGCGGCAGAGTCCTATTCCTACGATATCTGGGGCAATGTGGTTGCCGCACCGGCTGCATATGAACTGGAACGGACGATATACGCTTCGGATCTGGGGGTAGATGGTTTTGCCACAGCTTCTGGTGTGTTTTATCGGAATGATAAGGTATACATTATTCTGAACGGCTATATCGTCATTGCGGACAAGGAATTTGAAAACGTAACGTACATTACGGAATATACCAGAGAGGACGGAACCGGGAGCAAGGTGAATGCCCCCACCGGTATCTATGTCACGGAAGAGAATCATATCTATATCTGTGAGAGGGACAATGGGGAGATCATCGAGTTCGATGAGAAGGGAAAGTATGTGCGGGCCATCGGGGATCCTGGCTGTGTCGGCCTGACAACCAGCTACCGGCCTGTCAAACTGGCGGTAGACAGCGTGGGACGTATCTATGTGCTGGTGCAGAACTGTTATGAAGGTTTTGCAGAACTGGATCCCGAGGGGAAGTTCAACCGCTATGTGGGTGCTACGGAAGTGACATTCTCTGCCATCGACCTGCTGTGGAGGAATCTGGCCACGGAAGAGCAGAGGGCCAGGAGTACCTTGTGGCTGCCCACTTCCTACAGCGATCTGGCCATAGATGCAGATGGTTTCATTTTCGCCAGTGTGTCTGGGGCTTCTACAGATCAGCCTGTGAAGAAGCTGAATTCTTCCGGTAAGGATGTGATGCCGGAAAGTGAATTTGGTGTGTCTCCTATGGGGGATTACAAGAATAAGAAGTCTCTTTCCAACTTGAGTACCATTGCCGTGGCAGACGACGGCAGGTTTGCTGTACTGGATTCCAACTATTCCAGGATATTCGTCTACAGTCCCGACGGCTACCTCATGTATGAACTGGGAGGAAGCGGTAACAGGGAGGGCTTGCTGAGTTCCCCTACAGCCTTCTGTTTCATGGATGAGAAGATACTGGTGGTGGATATTGTGTACCAGTCTGTGGAGATCTTTGCCCCTACTACTTATGGAGCCTTGATCAATGCAGGCCTGGAGGCCCAGAACCAGTATGACTATGAAACGGCGGCAGGTTACTGGCAGCAGGTGCTGGATATCAATGACAGTTTCTATTATGCGAACTTAGGTCTGGGCAAATACCAGATGCGTGCAAGCGACTATGAATCTGCCAAGGACAATTTCTACCTGGGTGGTGACAGGACATATTATTCCAACGCCTACGAACAGGTGTCCAGCGCGTGGATGGACCGGAACTTCGGAAAGATCCTGGCTGTGATCATCCTGGTGATTGTGCTGGTCATTGCATGGAAGGTGTACAAGAAATTCTGGCAAAAGGAGCCGAAAGATACCAAATTGCGCAGGTTCTGGGAGAAGACCAAATTCACTCTGTTCAAATGGCCCGGCTATGTGCTCTCCAGTCCCTTTAAGGCTTTTGATGATGTGAAATACTACGATGATGGTTCCCTGGTATTCAGCGTGGTGGTGATCATCCTTTTCGGCTGGATCAGCTTGATCAAATACAGGTACACGGGATTCCTGGTAAGCTTCGTGGATATTGACAATGTAAATGTGCCTTTGATCGTAGGCAGTACCATCCTTCCCTATGTGGCCTTCATTATAGGTAACTGGGCTGTGGGTGTGCTGATGAGTGGTAAAGGTAAGATCGTACATATCACCAAGGTAGTGGGCTATTCCCTGTATCCGGCCTGCTGGCTGTATCTGGCGGGAACCATTCTGTCCAACTTCGTCACAGAGGATGAGGCAGTGCTGGTAGGTGCCCTGTTTACCTTTGGTATGGTGCTGTTCTTCTTCTATATGTTCATCGGAACCATCATGGTGAACCAGTACACCTTTACCAAGAACGTGGCTACCCTTCTTCTGTCAGCGGTGGCAATGCTGATTATCTGCTTCGTAGCCATGTTGTTCGCTACGCTTCTGGCACAGTTTGTGAATGACTGGATGCAGATTTTCAGGGAAATATCCATGGTACTCTAGGAAGGAGGCGAAGAAAATGAGAAAACGAACATTTGTGACACATGCCTTGTTGGCAGCTCTTTGCCTGTCCCTTCTGGGAGGCTGCGGCTCTCCGGAAGAGCCTGATGCCCAGGGGGCGTCCGGTTACTGGGAGACACAGGAATTTGACACTATAAGCGGAACCGGCTTTGTGAAAGTGGCAGAGAGTGGTGGCATGCAGCTTCTGGTAGAACCAAATACAGGCACAGTCCGCTGGCTGGACACTGCTACTGGTGTCTACCAGGACAGCAATATGAGCCATAATGAGGATCTGGAGAACAAGTCGGATGCCACACAGTCCGATCTGATGGTAAGATATTTTTCCGGCAGTACGAAATCCAACAAGCTATATTATCAGACCAGTAGTTATGATTCTTATAGCATGTGCTCCAGCAGGGAGCAGCTGTCCTATCAGTTGATAGATAATGGGGTAAGGATTCTGTACACTCTGGGAACAGATGATATGACCTACAAGGATTTCCCCCGGGAGATATCAGATGAGAGGATGCAGGAACTGGTGCTCCAATATCTGTCGGAGGCAGATATCCGGAAGCTGAAGGCCAGCTATTATACCCAGATGAATACGGGGGAATGGATCCGAAAACTGGATGAGAAAGCAGGCGGACTGGCCATGAAACAGATCACCCAGTATTTTTATGAGACGGGGCATTATACCTATGAGGCGTTGCTGGAGGATCTGGAGGCCTTGGAAGCAGAACCGAACGAATATCCTGACAGGTTGAGGATCCGGGTGCCAGTGGAATATTATCTGGACAATGGAGAACTGGTGGTGAATGTGGATACTTCCCGGATTGAATCCGCGGCAGATCATCCGGTGAACCAGTTGGTGCTGCTTCCCTATTTTCTGACGTCAAATCCGGCAAAGGATGCAGAAGAAGGGTATATGTTCCTGCCGGACAGAAGCGGGGCCTTGATCTACCTGGACAGCACCAAGACAAGGGAATACCACTTTGCAGGCTCTTTTTACGGTGGGGACCGGCTGGTGAATGCGGCGACTTATAACAGTGTAGACAGTAAGATGATGATGCCTGTATTCGGCATGAAGAATGAGCATAGTACCATCTTTGCCGTGATTGAGGATGGGGCAGAAGCAGCTACCCTGGATGCCTATGTGAGTGGTACGGATAATTCCGAGCCTTTTTCCAAGATCAAGCTGACCTTTGACATCCAGACCCAGCAGAGTATGTCATCCGGATTGAAGAATGCCAATGGAGACTTTACCATGTACCGGGCTTCTGATGATGTCTATGATGATAATATCACCATCCGATATTTCTGGCTGGGGGAAGAGGGAAACTACGTGGACATGGCAGACTGCTACGCAGAGTACCTTACCAGGAAAGGTGTCCTGGCTGCCAGAGAGGAAGAGGATGTGGCTCCTTTCTATGTAGAACTGCTGGGCAGCACGGACAAGACCATGTATATGCTGGGGATCCCCTATGAAGGAACCCAGACCCTGACCACTTTTGACCAGGCCAGGGAGATTCTTACAGACCTGTCAGATGGCGGTATGCAGAATCTGAAGGTAATCTACAGCGGCATGGTGAACGGCGGTATGAACCAGCGGTCCCTGGCTTCCGGTGTGAAACTGGTCTCGGGACTGGGTGGTTCCTCAGATTTTAAGAAACTGAAATCCTATGCGGATTCCGTGGGGGCGCAGCTCTTCCCGAACCTACAGCTCCAGACCGTGTATACTAAGACAAAGGTAAACAATGAAATGGCAGCCTGGAATATTATCAATGAGAGAGGGCAGATTTATTCCTTTAATCCGATTGATAACAGTGTGGAGACAGAAGCGGATTACCCTCTGTATCTGGTGAATCCCAATTATGTGGAGAAGTACCTGGGTAAGGTGAAGAAGTCTTATTCCAAGCGGACAGGATTGACCACCATAGCATCCAATGATCTGTATACTTTTGTCCCCACCACTTACAGGGACAATCATGTATCTCCCTCTTCCGGGGATACCTTGTTGAAGGAAGCTGTGAATCAGTTTGCAGAGGGCATGACCGTGATGCTGTCCAATCCATCCAGTGAGGCTTATGGATACAGCACCTATCTCACGGATATCCCCACCACGGACAGCGGCATGAGGGTACTGGATGCATCCATACCTTTTATGGGGATGGTGCTGGATGGCCATAAGGTCTATTCCTCTGAGTCCTTGAATAAGGAGAGCACGGATGTATATGTGAATTTCATGCATGTACTGGAGAGCAACAGTGCACCGAAATTTACCTTTATGTATGAGGACAGTTCTATTTTGTCCGGCACGGAGCAGGAGAATTACTTTGCAGTGGAGTACAGCTACTGGAAGGACCGGATCGGTGCTTACTACGAGGAGTACAAGGCGTTCTATAACCTGGTGAAGGGTGCCAAGATCGTGGATCATGAGTTGTACGGGCGCAATGAGAAGCTGCGGGTGGTGACTTACTCCAACGGCGTGAAAGTGTACTTTAACTACAGCGATCTTGAGGAACAGATAGATGGAGTGACAGTGCCGGCTTTCAGCTATGTAACAAAGTAAAGGAGGAGCTAAGATGAAAAAAGATAAGAAAACGGCAGAAAAAAAGCCGGCTCTTTCGTGGTATAAGAGAATGGACTTCTCCAAGAAGACGGCGTTATGGGGCTTTATCTTTCTGCTGCCCTGGCTCATTGGACTGATTTTCTTCTTCCTGCGTCCCATGGTGAATATGCTGTGGTATTCCATGTGCAGTATGGAGATGGTGAATGGTAAGTTCACTGGGACATTCATCGGTATCGAGAATTTCAAATGGGCCCTGGGTGTCAACCCTAACTACAACAGGATGCTGGCAGAGGCCTTCACCAATATGGTGAAGGAAGTGCCCTTCCAGATCTTCCTGGCCCTGTTCATTGCCATGCTGCTGAACGGGGAGTATAAGGGAAGGGGATTCTTCCGGGCGGTATTCGTGATTCCCATTATCCTGGCTACAGGTGTGGCTACCTTTAGCCTAAGGGAAGTAAAGACAGTAGTGGAGACCACATCGGAAGCGGTGATGAACATGGACTGGCTGAAGGATCTGGTCATCAATTCGGGTATTCCGGAGGACTTGACCACACTGCTGGTGACTTATGTGGAGAATATCTTCACAGTGGTGACGACCTGCGGGGTGCAGGTATTGCTGTTCCTGTCGGGACTGCAGGCGATCTCCCCCACCCTGTATGAGGTGGCGAAGATGGAAGGATGTACCCAGTTTGAAACCTTCTGCAAGATTACCCTGCCCATGGTGTCCCCTACCATCCTGGTATGCCTGGTGTACAGTATCGCCGAGTCCTTTGCCAAGGCACAGGTATCCTACGGTGATTCGAAGATTGCATTTTCAGCCTTTATACGGCAGATCACCTTTAACGGCAACCAGGCTTACTACGGTTACGGCGCGGCAATGAGTTTCATCTACTTTGCGGCAACGCTGGTCACCATCGGAGTGGTCTGCGGCATCGTATCAAAGGGGGTGTTCTACTATGACTAAATTGAGCAGAAAAGAGAGAATGCAGAAGGCCGAGCAGATGGCTGGCATCAGTTTCTGGGTAGATCTTAAAAAGGGACGTCTGACCAAATACGCCATCCAGAAACAGGTGAAGCATATCCTGGCCATGGTATTCCGCTATGTGATACTGATCTGCCTGGGGTTCGTGGTTATTACCCCCCTGTGGAACCTGGTTAGGGATGCCTTTACGGCACCGGCCATGCTGGGAGATAAATCCAGCCTGTGGATTCCCCAGCAGATGTCGACAATCTTTATGCAGATATCCCTTTCCAAGAGCTTGATGGACTATTGGCCCAGCCTGTTATATACCCTGCTTACCACTGCGGTGCTTACCTTGCTGCAGGTGCTATCCACGGGATTGGCGGCCTACTCCTTTGCCAGGCTGAAGTTCAAGGGCAGCAATATCCTGTTCTTCTTTGTGGTGCTGACCATCGTGGTTCCCAGCGAATCCTTGATGCTGGCCCAGTATGCGGCATTCCGAAACTTTGATATCTTTGGACTGATCGGACTGATCAACGGCACTGGTGCCGGCATCAATATGATCGGCAAGCCCATTTCCCAGTTTATCCTGGCAGGAACAGGCATGGGTGTGAAGAGCGGCCTGTATATCTACTTTATGCGCCAGGGCGTCAGGGGGCTTCCCATCTCTGTGGAGGAGGCAGCCCATGTGGACGGCGCAGGGTTCCTTCGGACTTTCTTTAGCATCGTGGTGCCCAGCATGTCCGGCTCTATCCTGACTGTGTCCGTGCTCAGTTTCCTGTGGAACTACACAGACACCTACTATACCAGCCTGCTGAATCCCAATATTCATCAGTTGGCCTACCAGTACACCACCCTGCAGGGCAATGTGCGTCTTGGCATTGATTCCGCAGCCAAGACCAACCCTGTGTGGCTGTCACAGATTGATGCCACCAATCCTTTCGTACAGACGGCGGTGATCTCAGCATGTGCGCTGCTGGTGGTAGTGCCCCTGCTGATCATGTACGCCTTCGTACAGAAGAGATTCGTGCAGGGCGCCGCCCGAAGCGGATTAGGCGGAGATTGATTAGGTAGCGTGAACCGCCAGTCAAAATATTTTTGGAGGGACGGCACCGGGAGTTTCCCGGTGCCGCCTTCCACATATAGATATGATGTGGCATTAATCCGAGACTGCACGCGCCAAAATGGGCTGTTCTTGCCTATTTTGTGCGCATCATGTTGCTGTAACCGGCAAGGCCGTGAACAGTAATTTTATATGTTTTATCCATTGCGGATTCAGAAAGCCTGTGCTATATTGCAGGTAAGATGAAATGTGCATCAAGAATAAGAGTCGAGAATAAGGAGGCAGTATGAGCAAAATCATTGGTTTTTCTTTGCCGGGTATGCCCTGGCAGGAGCGTCCGGCAGGGACAGACATGCCGGTGTGGCGCTACACGGACAACCCGATTATCGGGCGGCATGACATTCCCATTGCCAACAGTATCTTCAACAGTGCGGTGGTACCTTTCGGGGACGGGTATGCAGGGGTGTTCCGCTGTGACAGTCTGTCTGTGAGCATGGATATCTTCGCTGGATTCAGTAAGGATGCCATCCACTGGGAGATCAATCACGAACCCATCACTTTTGAAGGGGAGGATCCGGAAGTTACAAAACGGGAGTACCGCTATGATCCCAGGGTGGTCAAAATAGAAGACCGCTATTATATCACCTGGTGCAATGGATACCATGGCCCCACCATTGGTGTGGCATATACTACGGATTTCAAGACCTTCCATCAGTTGGAGAACGCCTTCCTTCCCTATAACAGGAACGGGGTGCTCTTCCCCAGGAAGATCGGCGGCTACTATATGATGCTGTCCAGGCCCAGTGATACGGGACATACACCTTTCGGGGATATTTTCTTAAGCCAGAGTCCGGACATGGAGTTCTGGGGGCATCACCGTTTTGTGATGGGTACCATACCGGGGGATCTGTCTGCATGGCAGTCCATGAAGATCGGTCCGGGACCTTGCCCCATAGAGACAGATGAAGGGTGGCTGCTGGTCTACCACGGAGTGCTGCGCACCTGCAGCGGTTATGTGTACCGCATGGGCTGTGCATTGCTTGATTTAGAGCAGCCTTGGAAGGTATTGCGGCGTTCCAGGATGTATATCCTGGCACCGGAAGAGCTATATGAGATGACTGGGGACGTGCCCAATGTGGTATTCCCCTGCGCAGCCCTGGCAGATGCAGACACAGGCCGGATCGCGTTGTATTACGGCTGTGCGGACACAGTCACAGGACTGGCCTTCACCACAGTGGATCTTCTCATGGACTGGATGAAGAAGTATCCCTTGGAATAGGGTGGCAGGTTGCTCCCTGCCAGACAAAAGCGCAGGAGGCAGTTAACAACCCCGTTGCGGCAGTGCCACAAAGCCAGCTTCGCTGGTCTGACGCATTGCTTGCGGGAATCAAGGTAAGATAGGCAGGGAAAGGAAACAGGCCAGCCGGGATACAAGTACAAGTGCGGTTCGAAGAAAGGGATACCATGCGGTGCTTTGTCCGGGCTGGCTTTTTGGAGAGAATGTAAGGGCAGGACAAAGTTCCTGTCGGAAAGGAGTTGCCATATGGGAGAGAGAGGGATTACAGATCCGTTTCCCAAGGGATGTCTGGGGAGCGAAAGATGCCGGATACCGGCCATACTTACCACCCCCAGGGGAACCCTGGTAGCTGCCAGTGATGCCAGGTGGGCACACGGACAGGATACAGCAGGGAACCTGGAGACCATGGTGGCCAGGTCTACGGACAATGGTCTCACCTGGGAACGGCAGTTCGTCCATCATTTTGAGGATGTGGTGGACGGCTCCCAGAGGTGTATATACAGTGCAGGGTTCATTGATCCGGTGCTGGGATGTGACAGAGAGGGCACTTTGTATCTGCTGGCAGACATGACTCCGGCATATGTGGGTACTTTTGCTTATGACGGTATTGTCTGTGGCCGGGAGAGCGGTAGGCATTCCAATGGGAAGCTTGCGCTGAAGGCGGGCCAGGATATCTCCCGTGGGGAAAATGTGGAACTGAATGAAGACACATACCCTTATTATGTGGGGGAGGCTGACGGAAACGGGTATGCACCAGTACTGGGGATCCGGGATCATGAGTCCTATGAGGGGTATCTGGTGGATGAGCAGATGTACCTGTACAGGCAGGGGACGGACGGAGTGGAGAAGGTGATGATCCCCCAGCTTGATGGGGAGGGCAGGCCCACAGACCATATGGTCCATGGAAATGTGTTTTTTGCAGCAGCGCCTTTGAAGGTATATCCTACCTTCCACATTGTGTGCAGCATCAGCCGGGACGATGGCAGGACCTGGAGTGCATTCCGCAGTATCAGCAGTCAGTTTTCCCAGGGAGGTTTTGTGGGAGTCTGCCCTGGACGGGGGATCTCCTATGTACCGGAGGGAGCGGATGGTCTGGAGGCTGCCGGGCCGGAGCGGATGATTTTCCCGATCTACGACAATTGCCGTGGGGTGGAATATGCCAGTGCCATTTATACGGAGGACCAGGGGAAGACCTGGAAACGAAGCAGTTATGCGGATCAGACAGGGTTCAGACAAAGCGGGGAGATCATCAAGTCCTCGGAATCCCAGGTGGTGGAACTGCCAGGTGGGATCCTTAGGATGTATTCCCGGAATCAGGTGGACAGGATCGGCTACACGGAGAGCCTGGATGGCGGGGAGACCTGGGGACCTTATTATATGGAGGAACAGCTTCCTTATTGTGGGAACTGCATGGTATCCGTGATCCGGTATTCCAGGAGAATAGACGGGAAAGTAGTCCTGGTGGCCAGTTATCCGGGAGGGGACGGGGAACTGTACCACAGGGTGAATGGTATCATAGCCGTAGGTTTCTATGATGAAACAGAGGGCAAGGTGGATTGGCGGCATCATTACCAGGTGAACCAGGCTCCCTATTATTACAGTTGCCTTACGGAGTTTGCGGATGGCCGTATCGGCCTGCTGTATGAGTATGAGGAATACGCCATGCGGCTGGAAGTATATGAAATGGAAGAAATTATGGAGGCGTGAGATGTTCAGTGCAGCATATTGCTGGGAAATCCAGGGCTATTTTGAGGACCGGATGACACTTCTGCAGGACAGGGGGATCCAGTTGCGGGAGACGGGAGGGATGCTTTCCGGGGAGGGATCCACCGGGAAGCCATTTGCAGGAAGGACAGCTTCGGAGGCTCTGGAAAGGCCATTAACAGGGAAGGCACCCCTGGATAAGACAGTTCCAGGGAATGGAAGGGAATTGTATGCATGGGAGGTGGCGTTGCTTGGGCAGAAACTGGAAGAAATCAGGGAGACTCTGGGGCAGTGTACCCAGGAGGAAAGGGAAGCCCTGTGGTTCCTGTACAGTGCCAGCCCCTTAAGTGATATGCTGGACTATCCGGCGGCTCTGTTCTTAGCCTATGCAAGGCATGGGGTATTTTTGTGGAACCAGGGGCCATATGCCGGGAAGGTGCCGGAGAAGCTGTTTGCAAATTATGTGCTGCACCACCGGGTACACAATGAGGATGTGGCAGATACCCGGAGATTTTTCTACGATATGTTGTATCAGCGCACGGCAGGCAAGGACATGTATGATGCGGTGCTGGAAGCCAACTGCTGGTGTGGGGAGCAGGTCACATACCAGAGTACCTACCTAAGAACCCAGAATCCCCTGACCATGTATGGGACAGGAGCCGGACGGTGTGGCGAGGGGGCACCTTTTGCAGTGACAGCCCTGCGCAGCATAGGGATTCCCGCCAGGGAGGTATATGCTCCCTGGTGGGCACACTGTGATGATAACCATGCCTGGATAGAAGCATGGTGTGATGGAAAGTGGTATTTTACAGGAGGAGGGGAACCGGAGGAGCGGCTGGATGAGGGCTGGTTCGTGGGTCCCTGTTCCCGGGCCATGCTCATCTCTTCCAGATGGTTCGGGAAGGATACCCCCCTGGAGCCTGTGGTAGGACATGGTGACCTGTCTGTGGGGTTGAACCATCTGGACAGGTATGCGCCCACCACGACTTTGACTGTGAAGGTGGAAGACGGGCAGGGAAGGGCTGTCCCCGGGGCCAGGGTGGAGTTCTGTCTGCCCAATTACGGCAGGATCAATGCCATGGCTACCCGGATGACAGGGGCAGATCCCGGTGAAGAGGACTATGGTATGGCCAGGCTGGATACCGGGTATGGGAGCCTGCTGGTATGCGCTTCCTGGGAGGACTGTTATGGGGAGGTCCTGGTAGATCTGTCAGAGGCAGGAGAGGGTATGACATGCTGCGTTGTCCTGGGAAAAAGCCTGCCCTGCCTGGGACAATGGCGCAATCTCCAGTTTGTGGTGCCCAGGGAAGCTGTGCGGGATGAGACCAGGACCGGGGAGCAGGCGGCCAGGCAGGAGGCCCGTGCAGAACACGCGGCCAGGTGCCGGCAGAAGCGGATGGACGGTTTTTACCAGGAACCTCTGGCGAAACGGGTCCTGGCCCGGTTTACCGGGGAAGATAGGGAGAAGATCCAGGAGATCTTAAAACAGGCCAAGGGCAATATGGCGGAGATCGTCCGGTTTCTGGAGTGGGATTTCGCCGGGCAGACCATGGCCCTGGAGCAGCAGTACGGCAGGGAAAGGTGGAAACGCAAGGCCCTGGAAGTGCTTACGCCCAATGAGTACTGGGATATAAAGGCTGAGGTCTTAGTGGACAGCAGTATCTGTGCAGCACCTTATGCAGGCAGTGTGCCACAGGAGGTGTTCTTCCAGGATCTTCTGAATCCCTGTACAGGATTTGAACGGGCCAGGGCGCACAGACGGGCATTATCAGACTGCCTGGAGCAGGGGACAAAAGAGGAGATCCGGCGGGATCCCAGGTCTGTGGCAGGAATCCTGCAGGATCTGGTGAAGACATATCCCCAGGAAGAGTATGCCAACCTGGTCATTTCGCCCATGGGTTGTCTCACAGGTGGAATAGGAAGCGAATTGTCCGGGAAGGTGTTGTGTGTCAATTTGCTTCGGGCCTTAGGAATCCCGGCCAGGATCGGCAGGATGGACCGGACACTGGAGTATTATGCGTCTGGTAGGTTTGTACCTCTGGTTCAGACAGACCAGACAGGAAAAACAGGCATGGTGATCCTGAAAAACGGGGAAAATATAAAGGTGCAGGACTGGAGGCACTATTCCCTGTCCCGGTATGAGAAAGGACATTTTGTGCCGCTGTTTTTGGGGGCCAGGAATCCCGGCAGCAGGGGCAGCCGGCAGGAAGAGGGCCGGGACGCCTGGGAGGGCGGGCTGGAGCTTAACCTGGAGGAGGGCATCTATCGCATTGTCACAACAAACCGTCTGTTAAATGGCGGCCAGTTTGTGAGGCTGTATGATTTTGCCCTGGAGGCCGGGGAGAGGAAGGAGATCGTACTCTCCCTGCAGGAGGCTTCTGTGGAGGAGATGCTGGAACGGATGCCGGTGGATGATATTGCCCTTCAGACCCATAAGGGAGAGCAGATGTCCCTGTCCTCCCTGGCCGGAAAAGGGCGGGCACTGTTTCTGTGGCTGGATCTGACCAGGGAGCCATCGGAGCATATCCTGAATGAATTGTACGAGAAAAGGGAGGCGTACAGGGAGATTCTGGCTCCGGTTCATTTTGTGGTGCGCAGGGGGGCAAAATACAGGGAAGATCCCACCCTGGCACGGACCTGTGAGGCCCTGCCTGGGGCCAGGGTGCTGTTAGATGATTTTGGGGAAACGTATAGGCAGTTTTCCCGCCAGGTGGGAAGGAATCCAGGGAAGCTGCCCCTGGCAGCAGTCCTGGATGGCGGAAGGGTGTGTGTCTACTCGGATGCAGGCTACAATGTGGGCATGGCAGACACTCTGCTGCATATGTTGCTGTAAACGGAGTGAGTAGTAACGGTTTTCGTTTCTGCGGGAAAGCGCATGCCACGTTTTCCTTTGCAGGATAGGGGAGGCAGACAGGTGGTCTGGAAGGAGGGGCTTAGGGGAGGAGGTCCTCTGGCAGGAAACGGACAGGAAGAAAGGGGAGACAGGATATGAAGGAGCGGGAAGCCAGGGAATTTCTTGCCCAGGCGGGAAACTATGGGATCGTACCGGGACTTGAGACAATGGGGGAATTGTGCAGGCGGCTGGGAAACCCACAGGAAAAGCTGCAGTTCGTACACATAGCGGGCACCAACGGGAAAGGCTCTGTGTCGGCTTATATTGCCACGGTACTGCAGGAGGCCGGATACCGGGTAGGAAGGTATTTTTCCCCGGCTGTCTTCCAGTACCGGGAAATCATCCAGGTAAATGGCAGGTGCATTCCTGTAAAGACATTGTGCAGGGGGCTGGAACAGATCCAGGAGATATGCGGACAGATGACGGGGGAGGGGCATGCCCACCCCACAGCCTTTGAGATTGAGACAGCGCTGGGATTTCTCTACTTCCGGGAGAAGCAGTGTGACATTGTGGTGCTGGAGACAGGTATGGGGGGACTACTGGATGCCACCAATATTGTAGAAAACACAGTGCTGGCAGTCCTCACTTCCATTAGCATGGACCATATGAAATTCCTGGGGAAGACCCTGGGGGAGATCGCAGCCCAGAAAGCGGGCATCCTAAAAGCCACAAGGCCTGTGGTCTGCGGGGAACAGCAGGAAGAGGCCATGGAGGTGATCCAGGCAGAAGCAGCACGGCTTGCCTGTCCCCTTGTTCTGGCAGGACGGGGGATGGTTTCCCATGTGCAGTATGGGCTGAAGCGGCAGCATTTTGATTATGGTATCTTAAGGGGTCTGGAGATTACCCTGGCGGGATCCTGCCAGATTGAAAATGCTGCTTTGGCAGTGGGAACCATACTGGAACTGGGAAAACAGGGATATGTCATCCCTGAGGAGGCGCTGCGGAAAGGCCTGTGCGAGACTGTCTGGAGGGGACGTTTTACCATACTTGGAGAGAGGCCGTATTTTGTCGCAGACGGGGCCCACAATGCAGACGCGGCAAAAAGACTTGCGGAATCTATCACTTTTTATTTTACAAATAAGAGAATTGTCTATATAATAGGGGTGTTACGGGACAAGGCATATGAGGAAATCCTGTCTGCCACCCATTTCCTGGCAGACCAGATCATTACAGTGACCCCGCCGGGGAACACAAGAGCGCTTTCCGCCTATGAACTGGCTGGGGAAGTGGCCAGGATCCATCCCCGTGTGACTGCTGCGGACAGCCTGGAGGAAGCGGTGGAGATGGCCTACCTGCTGACAGGAAAGGAGGATGTGATCGTGGCATTCGGTTCCCTGTCCTATCTGGGCAGGCTGTCAGAGATTGTGTCCCAGAGAGGGGAGCGCAGTAAGGGCAGTGGTGCCGGGAAAAATTGAGTTACGGTTCTTTTCGTGACCAGGACACGGTCTATAAGCTTTTTCGGGCTTTACAAAAGCCCTGGCTCCATTGGATTGGCAGAGGTCCGCGGGGAGGGTATGAGTTTGAAAATAAATTTTCAAATATTGATTGGTATGCGCACTGAAGTGCGCTAGGGGTATAAGTATGATAGACCAAGAGAAAATCAAAGAGGCAGTTACACTTCTGCTGGAGGGAATCGGGGAAGATCCCGGCAGGGAAGGACTGAAAGACACCCCGGACAGGATTGCCAGGATGTATACGGAACTTTTTGCCGGCATGGGGCAGAATGCGGGGGAGCATCTGGGGAAAGTATTCCAGGTGGAGAATGGTGGAATCGTGCTGGAGAAAGATATTGTGTTCTACTCTATGTGTGAACACCATATGCTGCCCTTCTATGGCAAAGTCCATGTGGCATATATCCCGGAAGGCAGGGTGGTGGGCCTGAGTAAGCTGGCCAGGACGGTGGAAGTATATGCCAGGCGACTGCAGATCCAGGAGCGTATGACGGGCCAGATTGCGGATGCAGTGATGAAGGAACTGTCTCCCAGGGGGGTTATGGTGGTGGTGGAAGCTGAGCATATGTGCATGACCATGCGGGGAATTAAGAAACCGGGCAGCCAGACGGTGAGTATTGCCACCAGAGGGGCATTCGAGGAGGATGCCAGGCTCCAGGACCAGTTCTTCCGCTTATTGGGAGAAGCATGAGCAGAAGGTGACACTGCGTCCCGGCTGCTGTGAACGGAGTGAACGATAAGTTACTGTTCACTCGCAGTAACAACAATAATAGGCCGGGGGAAAGGAACAGGAAGGCCATGACCGGGAGGGAAGGGCACAGATGGATAGGATAGACAGGATCATGGGACACCCGGTTTTTGTGGAAAATCTGCAGAAAAACAAGGCGGCAGAAACAGGAAGGGATTTCTGCCGCCATGATATGGTTCATTTCCTGGACGTGGCCAGGATCGGGACAATCATCAGCCTGGAGAGGGGCATTCCCATTGACAGGGAACTGATCTATGGCGCAGCCCTGCTCCATGACATAGGAAAGCATAGGCAGTATGAGGAAGGGATACCCCATGAACAGGCCAGCGCCAGCATTGCTGCCGGGATCCTGGCAGACTGCGGGTTCACAAGGCAGGAGATGGAGATGGTCACAAAGGCTATAGAAGCCCACAGGGATGCTTCCGTGGCTGGGGAGAAGAGTCTGAAAGGAATCCTGTATCTGGCAGACAAGGCCAGCAGGCCTTGCTTCTCCTGTGAGGCAGAACCGGAATGTAACTGGAAAGGAGACAAAAAGAATCTGAAGGTAAGATATTGAGGAATGGACAGGAGAACAGATTACTTTTTGTCACCTGTAGGGACAGAGGCTTGTGATAACTGCATCAGCCTGGCCCGCAGGGCAGCGTTTTCCGCTTTGGCGCTGTCGAGCTGGTTCTTGGTGCTGTGGAGTTGGTTCTTGGTGCTGTCAAGCTGGTTCTTGGCGCTGTCAAGCTGGTTCTTGGTGCTGTCGAGCTGGTTCTTGGCGCTGTGGAGTTGGTTCTTGGTGCTGTCAAGCTGGTTCTTGGCGCTGTCAAGCTGGTTCTTGGTGCTGTCGAGCTGGTTCTTGGCGCTGTCAAGCTGGTTCTGGACAGAATCAAGTGTGTTCTGCTTGCTTTCGAGCCGGGCTTGAAGATCATTTGTCTGATCCTCCAATGTTCTGGCACGGGATTCCAGTTCATGAATCTTTGTGTAAAATTTCCGGTATTTGACACTTGGCAGTGTGATTAGGGGTTTTGTCATATGAAGCACCTTCCTTCTGAAATCCGGATACTGGGCGAATACTCTGCCTGCCGCTGCCTGGAAGAGTCTGGCATAGTCCTCTGCCTGTTGTGGTGAGATATATCCGTCCTTACATTCTGTTTCTAACAATAGTATAACTTCTTTTACAAAATCTGTCAATTCCTTTTCCGTTAAGGGATGTTTGTTTTTTAGTCTAGGCCGGAGGCGGAGCAGCAAGTACGGGATGAACAGATCCAGGTGTTTTTCCAGGATGGCCGAAAGGGAATATGACTGGATACGCACAGTGGGAACCTGGTAGAGATGATTACTTCCATCCTGGAAGACAATGCGGCACTGCAGATGATCGGGCACAGCCAGGTTTTTTTCCGGATAGATCACTGCTGACCTGGGAAAATGCAGTACGGTCTCATTGGAATCCTGGTTTCTGGAAGCACTGTGCTGTGTGGCGAAATGCAGATCATAGACAACCATGCGGATTGCCATGTTGCCGTCGTTGTGCATCTGGCATTCCAGGTGGTAATAATCTGTCCCATTTACCAACAATGCAATGTCGGAGAACCGGGAACCAGGGGGTGCTCCAGGATCCTCCAGAAAGGTGGACTGCTCTGTGGCGAGCAGCATAATGGAGGCGTCAGGGGGATATTCCTTTCCAAAGACCTCTTTGAATAAGGGAAAAAGCTGTTCTGGCATGGAATCCACAATGGCTTTGAGGATTTCATCCCAAAGCATGGCATCATCCATGTGAAATGTTGAGGGCATCTGGTCACTCCTTTCTAAACCCCTATGTAACGGGTTGTACCACCATACATGATAATCCGGGAGTTTAGCAGATGCACACAACATAAGCAAAAGAAACGCATGTTGACACACAGCATTCCCGGAATTTTACCATTTGGGTTTGCTTTCCCGGTTCTCTGTGGAAAGCAGATAAAGGGATTTGGTGAGAACATAGAATCACAAAACGGGCAGATGAAACAGATAAGTAGACAATCTCTTTGTTGTGCCCATGATGTCAGTACATACTTTTCACGGCATTGCCGTTCAAGGCATTAGGATGCATTACCTTGTGAAAAGTAATTATCAGTATACATATACCATGAAAGAAAGTCAAGGGGCGGGAGGTATCTTTATGAAAATAGGAAACAGGGAATTTCAAGAGACAGGGCATACGTATGTGATGGGAATCTTAAATGTGACTCCGGACTCTTTCTCCGATGGAGGAAAATGGAATGACAGGGACAGGGCCTTGAAACATGTGGAGGAGATGGTAGCACAGGGAGTTGATCTTGTGGATATCGGCGGGGAATCCACCAGGCCGGGGTATGAGAAGATATCAGACCAGGAAGAGATCGCCAGGGTAGTGCCGGTGATCCAGGCAGTGAAGAATCGTTTTGACGTACCCATTTCCCTGGACACCTACAAGTCTGCTGTGGCCCAGGCAGGGATCGAGGCTGGGGCAGACATGATCAACGATATCTGGGGTCTGAAGTATGACGGGAAAATGGCGGGCATCATAGCACACAGCGGGGTGCCATGCTGTCTGATGCATAACAGGCAGCAGGCGGGATATGGCCGGCTGATGGAGGATGTGGCGGAAGATCTGGCACAGTCCCTGGAACTGGCGAAAGAGGCCGGAATCCGGGAAGAAAGGATCCTGCTGGATCCTGGGGTGGGATTTGGGAAAAGCTATGAGGATAACCTGGAGGTAATCCGCTGTCTGAAGGAACTACAGTCATTGGGGCATCCCTTGCTGTTAGGCTGCAGCCGCAAATCCGTGGTGGGTCTGACCCTGGGAGTGCCTGCAGACCAGCGGCTGGCTGGTACCCTGGTGACAACGGTGTTCGGGGTGCTGGGCGGATGCATGTTCGTACGGGTTCACGATGTGAAGGAAAATGTGCAGGCAATCCGGATGGCAGAGGCAGTCTGGTATGGGCCGGGCAGTATGAAAAAGGCAGGTGTATGAAAATGACAGGGAATATCGAAGGAACACAGGAGGAACCCCTGGCGGGAGACAACAGGCCGGGGGATACTGCACAGGTATGGAGCCTGGGACGGATGGGTGGTCTGGCAGATCCCTGGCCAGAAGCCCTGCCCCTGGACGAAATTCATATAGAGGGCCTGGAAGTATATGCCCACCATGGGGTATACCCACAGGAGAAGGAGAAGGGGCAGACTTTTGTGGTGAATGCCGTGCTCCATACAGACATCCGCAGGGCGGGCAGCACAGACGAACTGGCACATTCTGCGGACTATGGTGCCGTATGCCATTTTATCACAGACTGGATGCAGGGAAGGGTCTGTAATCTCCTGGAGACAGTGGCAGAGGGACTGGCCAGGGCCATATTGCTTTCCTTTGAACAGATCCGGGAGATTGACCTGGAGATCCGGAAGCCGGAGGCTCCCATCGGACTGCCCTTTGGCTGTGTGTCCGTGAGGATACACCGGAAATGGGCCAGGACATATCTGGCGTTTGGCTCCAATATGGGGGACAAAAAACGGTATATCGAAGAGGGTATAGGGGCATTGAAGGCCCACCCCATGATCCAGGTAGGGAAAATATCTGATACTATTGTCACAAAACCGTATGGGGGAGTAGAGCAGGAGGACTTCTTAAACGGGGTGCTGGAGGCAGACACCCTGCTGTCGCCGGAGGAACTGCTGGAGACGGTGCATGCCATTGAGAATGCGGCGGGCAGGGTGCGCCAGGTACACTGGGGTCCCAGGACGCTGGATCTGGATATTTTGTTCTATGACCACCTGGTGTATGAATCGGATCATCTGGTCATTCCCCATCCAGACATGCAGAACCGGGATTTTGTCTTAATTCCCCTGAACGGGGTAGCCCCTCATCTTGTACATCCCTTGCTTCGTAAGAGGGTATCCCAGCTTCTGGCAGAACTGGTGAATGGCAGAATGTCCTGTTAAGCCTCTAGTGGCCATCCTGCCAGGGCAAGGACTGACTGGGAACAGTTACCCAGTGTGACGACTGCCGTTTGGTCAATGTCTGGAAATCCCATAGAGCCGCTCCGTATAATAGGCGCAAAGTCCCGTGAACACGCCGGTGAGGATGCCCCCAAGCCCCAGGAAGGGAAGGTAAGCCCAGACCGCAGCAGACTGTAGGAGGAGCCTTGCGGCCAGAAGTTGTCCCACATTGTGGAAAAGTCCGCCCATGGCGCCTGTGAGGAAGGGCAGCTTCCCACGCAGACAGCGGTTTGCCAGGTACATGACAGCCAGGCTTAAGATACCGCCTGCCAGACTGTAGAGCAGGCTGATAAACTGTCCGAAGAGCAGGGTGGACAGAAGGATCCGGGCCGTGAGTACCAGGGCAGTCTCCCGCAGGGTATAACGGCGCAATACGATCAGTGTGATAATGTTGGCAAGGCCTGGTTTGATCCCAGGTATGGGGACCAGGGGGGGAATGGCGCTTTCCACGGCATAGATGGCCAGGGCCAGGGTGGTGTACAGGGCCAGGGTAGTCAGTTTCCGTAGCTGCATAGTGGTTTCCTTTTGGAAATAGAGTTTAATAGGTGATCATATCTGGCTCCAGGGGATCCGTATGTTCCGCAGGCAGGTCCGGTTCTGCCGGTCTGATCTGGATCACCAGCCTGTTGGGCAGACAGGTGATGGGGATACCCGGGGTGTGCAGGAAACCCTGCCGGACACAGAGCTTATCCGGGCAGTCGGCGGCAGTGATGCCTATGGCACCGTCCCGGATTTCTATCTGGTTATAACAGTGATCCTTCCCTTCAACGGGGAAGACAACTTCCTGGCCCCCCGGCGAGGAAGCCTGGTCCAGGGGGATGCTTAGGATCAGTATGCCGTCCTGGTAGACATCCGCTATGTAGGTGCCTTCCTGGTGTCTGGGCAGCAGGATGGCGGCCAGGCAGCACAGGCAGGTGGCCAGGAGGAAAAAGGCAATCAGGACAGGGGCTTTGACGGGGCTGTGTGTATGCAAGGGGAATCCTCCATGGTGGTCCCGGCATGGTCTGGTCCGGGCGTCAGTTTGTTTGTTACTGTTTACTCCGTTCACAGCAACGTTTGTTTTTCTTTCCCAGTATAGCAAAAAGGAACTGTAAAATGAAGAGGAAAATTTGGAATTGGCTGACAGGCAGTGGGCGGCAGAAGGGGGAACAGGCACAGGGTACAGGAATCCTGCTCCTTGGAGGACTGGTTCTGGCGTTTATCCTGGGTGGATGCGGGAGGGCACAGCCTGGCCGTGTGAAACATGTGGACACCGCCATGGGCACGGTGATCCGACAGGATCTTTATGTCTGTGGGGAGACAGACTACTGCGGGGATATCCTCAGGCTTCTTGGGGAACTGGAGGGCGCAGAATTGTCCTGGCGCCTGGAGACATCCCAGGTGTATAGAATCAACCATGCCACAGGGGATGCTGCCGGAGAGCGGAGGATTCCTGTGACGGAGGAGATGGCAGGGATCCTCGGGCAGTGCCTGGAGCTGACCCGGAAGAGCAATGGGGCTTTTGACGTGACCCTGGGGGAGGTGGTAAGGCTCTGGGACATTGACAGCTATGCGGCTGGTACAAAGGTGGAGCCAGGGGATTTCCGGGTACCAGGGGAACAGGAATTACAGGAGGCGCTTTCCAGGTGCGGCAGCCACAGGATGCGGCTGGAAAGCGATACAGGAAACACGGGAATTGCGGAAGACACAGGGAATACAGGGAATCCCAGTCTGTATATGCCGGAGGGAATGCAGCTTGACCTGGGGGCGGTGGGGAAGGGAATCGCTTTAGACAGGATCCGGGAGTACCTGCAGGGGCAGCCCGGGGTGACAGGGGCTGTGGTCTCTGTGGGGGGCAGCATCCTGACTTATGGGGAGAAGCCGGATAACAGCAGTTTCCGGATCGGGATCCTGGACCCGGCAGAACCTTCCAGGAACATTGGCATCCTGACCCTGGATGGGGAGTGGTGCATTTCTACCTCCGGGGATTATGAGCGGTATGTGGAGGTGGAAGGGGTACGGTACCACCATATCCTGGATCCTGCAACCGGGTACCCGGCAGACAGCGGCGTGCGCAGTGTGACAGTACTGTCCCAGGACGGCCTGCTCAGTGACGGCTTATCCACAGCCTGCTTTATCCTGGGGGAAGAGAAAGGAATGGCCCTGGCCAAGGAGTATGGTGTCCATGTACTGTTTGTCCTGGAGGATGGCCGGATCCTTATGAGTCCTGGGATGGAAACTTTTTTCCAGCTTTTATCTGGTTAAGTTACTGTTCACTCCGTTTACAGCAACGTATGCACACAAAGCACCAAATGCAGGCGTTTTAGCGCAGGTTGTCTCGGGTTTGCCACGCAAGGAACGCGCGAAAACACCTCGCGGTGGCACCTGTAAACAGTAACGCAGTTAATCCCCTGCACGGAAAAATCTTGTGCAAAATGAGGGACTGCGTGTATAATAAGCCTAGAGCCTGTGAGTGCATGGTTCCCTGTAAAGATGTCGGGGTAGCGGCATCATAAATCGCCACAATGGAGGAGAAAATGGAAGAGAATGTCTATATCCATGTAGGGGAAGAGACGCTGAGGAAAATAGATGAAAAAATGCCGCCAGAGGAAGAACTCCAGGACCTGGCGGAATTTTTCAAGGTGTTTGGGGACGGTACCCGGCTGAAGATCCTGTATGTGCTGCTGAGTGCGGAGATGTGTGTGTATGACATTGCCAGGGTGCTGGGTATGTCCCAGTCTGCCATATCCCACCAGCTCAGGGTGCTGAAGCAGATGGACCTGGTCAAGAACCGCAGGGAGGGCAAGACCATATTCTACGCACTGGCAGACACCCACATCGTGACGATCCTCAGCCAGGGGCTGGATCATATTGAGGAGTAATACAGCGGCCTATTTTTGCATGGCGCCATAGAAGACCTCATAGCTGTCGCTGCCCAGGGGAGAGTGATATAACGTGATTTCATCTGTAAAGTCCTGGAAATACACATATCTGGAGGTCATGTTGATATGGGTGTAATTGCCCTGGGCAATGACCTTCCCATCACTGCCGTCTGTGCGCATGCACTTTAACTGAGGCTCTTCACTGCTGTTCTTCTGGTAATAGATGTAACCACCTCCCACGTTGAAACAGTCAATCCGGTCCTCTGTCAGTACTTCCACCACATTCTGGGACAGGGAGTAGCGGCACAGCCGGTAATCATTGGGTACATCCATATAGTAGACATAATCCCCCTCCAGGATGGGATCCCACAGGTTGCCCCGCCAGACCTCGGTGGAGACATGGGTCTTGGCATCCAGGGCATAGAGGTAGTGGTTCTGGGTGGTGCCCACATAGTAGATCACACCGTCCTGGGCGCAGGCCGGGTTGATCACATAGTCAGCCAGCACGGTCTTGTCGGAACTGCTTGTTGTGATCTTATAGAAGGAGGGACCATCGTTGGTGGAGGTCAGCAGGAAGAGATCATTGTCCACAAGCTGTCCCGTCACCACCACATCCTTGGTCAGGGAGGTGGTACCTGTGCCATTCTTCTTGCAGCGTCCGAAGGACTTGGTGCCGGGAATCTGGCCGAAGCCTGTGCCGTCTTCCACAGTGCCGGTCTGGAAATAGTACAGGTAGTTGCCGCCAGCCAGGATATTGCCTACCTTCAGGTTATTTAGCCGGCGGATGTTACCCTCGTTTACATCCATGGCATAGAGACTGTAGCCGTCAAAGCTGTTGGAGAAATAGACATTCCCCTCATGCTCACAGAACAGGCCGCCATTGTTCAGGTTGCCGGCGGTGTTGCCGATGGTGCCTGGAGGGTTCTGGGGCATACGGCCTCCCAGGATCAGATACAGGGTAAGTAGTCCGAGAATCAGTACAAGGACAGCAGCCAGCAGGATATACATGGTTTTCTTCTTCATTTTCTTCTTCATGGGAAATAATCCTCCGTGATTCTAATTGGTCTGGAGACAAATCATAACCTCTATTTTACACCCCATTTTGCTTGCTATCAAGCTTGTTTTGTTATAAGATAGTCTAAAAGAAGGGTTTAACTGTGTTGAGGTTGCGCTCCCTCAGTCCATATAGATGGCATAAAGCTGGTGCAAGCACGGTTTTCTGCCATTCACATGGACTGGCTGAACTGTTATGAATAAAGTTGCTGTGAACGGAGTGAACAGTAACGGATATAGAGAAAAAGCCATGGCCGTTTAAGGGGCAGTGGAGAAGGAGTGGTCAGATGGAACTTAGTGAACTGCGTGGACAGCTGGATGACATCGATGCGCAGATCGTGGAATTGTATGAAAAGCGCATGGAAATCTGCCGCCAGGTGGCAGAGTATAAGATCGGGACGGGTAAAAGGGTCCTGGACAGGCAGCGGGAGATGGAGAAGCTGGCTAAGGTGAGATCCCTGACGCACAATGCCTTCAACAGCAAAGGGGTGGAGGAACTGTTTGAGCAGATTATGTCCATGAGCCGGAAGCTCCAGTACCAGATGCTGGCAGAGAAAGGCAGTGTGGGCAGGCTGCCCTTTATCGGGGTGGATGCCCTGGAGACCGGTACGGCCAGGGTGGTATTCCAGGGTGCGGAAGGATCTTATTCCCAGGCCGCCATGCAGCAGTATTTCGGGGAACAGGTGAACAGTTTCCATGTGGATACTTTCCGGGATGCCATGAATGCCATTGAGGAGGGGAGTGCCGACTTCGCGGTGCTGCCCATTGAGAATTCCACGGCTGGTATTGTGAATGAGATATATGACCTCCTCCAGGAGTATGAGAATTATATTGTGGGGGAGCAGATTATCCGGATAGAACACTGCCTGCTGGCAGTGCCCGGAACGAAAATGGAGGACATCCAGAGGGTCTATTCCCATCCACAGTCCCTGATGCAGTCAGCCAGGTACCTGGCTGACCGTGGGTGGCAGCAGATCAGTATGCAGAACAATGCCTTTGCAGCCAGGAAGGTGGCAGAAGAAAGGGACAGTACACAGGCGGCCATCGCCGGGGAGCATGCGGGCAGGATCTATGGCCTGGAAGTGCTGGAGCGGGGCATTAACCATTCTGATACCAACTCCACCCGGTTCATCATTGTCACCAACCAGCGGATCTTCAGGAAGGATGCGAAGAAGGTCAGCATCTGCTTCGAGGTGGCCCATCAGAGCGGCTCCCTCTACCACATGCTCTCCCATTTTATCTACAACCATTTGAATATGACGAAGATCGAGAGCCGTCCCATAGAGGGACGGAACTGGGAATACCGCTTTTTTATTGATTTTGAGGGAAATCTGGCAGACAGCGCCGTGAAAAATGCCCTGCGGGGGCTGCGGGATGAGTCCAGAAATATGAAGATACTGGGGAATTATTAGGGATGAATGTACAAGAACTGATTGTATACAGGGATTTTGAAAGTGGGAAGATCCTGCAGGACATGTCCTGGGTAATCAACTATTTTGAAAAAGAGTCCGGGGAAGAAGTGTCTGGGGAAAGCATGTCCCATAAGGGAGCCAGGGAAGAAGGCCGGGAAGGAAGGGATGTCTCATTCCAGGAGCAGGTTCACCTGGCCGGACCAGGCAGCATGCCAGCGCAAGATACCTGGGAAGAGGCCAGGGGCCTGGTCTACTCTTGCATCCACGGCCTGCTGGACCTGGCGGGAACCTATGGTTTCCATGGCAATCTATGGCATTGCTACCTGACCGACCTGCTGGTGAACCATGAGAACAGTTACAGCTGTGCCTGCGAACTGACAGGATCCGTGGAGGGAACCATCAACCAGGCAGCCCTTCATGACATTGCCATCTTCAAGGAGTTCTATGATTATGATTTTGCGCCCCTGTGCAGGTGGCTGGGGGTGCCGGAATATGCCCTGGTGGAGCAGTATGAGGGCAGCAGGCAGGGCAGCAAGGTGTACAATGCCAGGATCTGCGCACGCATCTGTGACCTGGCAGGGAAGTTCTGCAGGAACCACACGGCCGGGGAGATGAAGGACACACTGACGGAATTCTACCGGGAGTACGGCGTAGGGAAATTCGGCCTCCACAAATCCTTCCGCATACAGAGAAAGAAGGACCAGGTGTGGATAGAACCCATCCGGAACATTGCCCATGTGTGTCTGGATGACCTGGTGGGATATGAGATTCCCAAGAGGAAGCTGAAGGAGAATACGGATGCCTTTGTGGCGGGGCGTGCTGCCAACAACTGTCTTTTGTTTGGAGATGCAGGCACAGGCAAGTCCTCCTGCATCAAGGCCATTGCCAATGAATACTATGGGAAGGGCCTTCGCATCATAGAGGTGTATAAGCACCAGTTCCAGGATCTGAACCAGGTCATCGCCCAGATTAAGAACCGCCACTATAAATTTATCCTGTACATGGATGATCTGAGCTTTGAGGAATTTGAAACAGATTATAAGTACTTGAAAGCCGTGATTGAGGGCGGCCTGGAGAAGCGGCCTGGGAATGTGCTGATCTATGCCACCTCCAACCGCCGGCACTTGATCCGGGAGAACTACCGGGACAAGGAGGAGATCCGGCAGGATATGCACACCAGCGACACCGTCCAGGAGAAGCTTTCCCTGGCCAACCGTTTTGGAGTCACCATCTATTTCGGCGCACCGGATAAGAAGCAGTTCCAGGAGATCGTGGAAGCGCTGGCACGCCGGGGCGGCGTAGACCTTCCCCGGGAGGAACTGTTTGCAGAGGCGAACAAGTGGGAACTGTCCCACGGCGGGTTGTCTGGAAGAAGTGCCCAGCAGTTTGTGGATTACCTATTGGGCAGGGGGAGGTGCCTTTCATGAGTGTGAAGACTTTTGCAGCCATTGATGTGGGAAGCTTTGAACTGACTATGAAGATATTTGAATTCTCCGGGAAAAACCGGATGCGGGAGATCGACTGCGTCAGCAAACACCTGGATCTGGGCAGTGACACCTATGCCCAGGGCCGGATTGGCAATGACAAGATGGATGAACTGTGCCGTATCCTGAAGGACTTTGCGGACATCTGCCGTTCATACAGGGTGGAGGCCTACAGGGCCTACGGTACCAGTGCCATCCGGGAGATGGAGAACAGCACTGTGGTCCGGGACCAGATCAAGCAGCGCACGGGTATCAGCCTGGATATCCTGAACAATTCGGAGCAGCGGTTCCTGGATTACAAATCCATCGCCTCCAAGGGGGAAAGCTTCCGGAAGATTATCGAGGAGAAGACGGCGATCCTGGATATCGGCGGTGGAAGTATCCAGATTTCCCTGTTTGATAATGATACCCTGGTATCCACCCAGAACCTGCGGCTGGGTGTGCTGCGGATTCAGGAATACTTGAACCATGCAGGTGCCAGCCGCTCTCAGATGGAAGGCCTGACGGACGAGATGGTCACAGCCCAGCTTAGCAATTACAAGAAACTGTACTTGAAGGACCGGGAGATCCAGAACCTCATCATTGTGGATGACTACATTACCCCCTGGGCGGTAAAGCGGACAGGGAACGATAGTGCCAAGGCTGTGATGGATGCCTCAGAATTCGATGGTTACATGAAACTGCTGCGCACGGGAGGGGTCTCCCAGACTGCCCTTTCCATGGGGATCCAGGAGGAAAAGGTGCCATTGATGTTCATCAGCGCCATTCTCACCAGGCGGATTGCAGAACTGATGGGGGCACAGCATATCTGGGCACCGGGAGTGACATTGTGTGATGGCATCGCCTATGAATATGCGGAGCAGATCGGCATGTTCCATGGGGAACACGATTTTGAGAAGGATATTGTGGCCTGTGCGCTGAACATCAGCAAACGGTATATGGGCAGTAAAAAACGTGCGGAGACCCTGGAGAAGATTACCACGGCCATCTTCGACAGCATGAAGAAGATCCACGGCATGGGGAAGAGGGAGCGGCTGTACCTGCGGCTGGCGGCGATCCTCCATGACTGTGGCAAATATATCAGCATGGTGAACACCGGGGAGACTGCTTACAATATCATCATGTCTACGGAGATCATCGGCCTGTCCCACGTGGAGCGGGAGATTGTGGCAAGTGTGGTGCGGTTCAACCACAGCAAGTTCCTCTATGATGGCAGACAGATGGGGACGGGGGGCCTGGACCGGGCCGCCTTCCTTACCGTGGCAAAACTTACGGCGATCCTGCGCATTTCCACTGGTCTGGACCGAAGCCATAAGCAGAAGCTGAAGGGTCTGCGGGCCGTCTTAAAAGAGAACCAGCTGATCCTTACAGTGGACACCCAGGAGGATATTACCCTGGAGAAAAGCTTTTTCGAGTACCGGAAGGAATTCTTCAAGGAAGTCTTCAGTGTGGAGCCGATCTTGAAGCAGCGCAAGGTGTTCTGATAAGGAGAAATGTTCGCGCGGTATGGTTATTGTGGAAAATAGGAGGGGATAACATGGGAGAGATCGATTTTA
Organism: uncultured Acetatifactor sp.; assembly: GCA_910586215.1. GTDB lineage: Bacteria > Bacillota > Clostridia > Lachnospirales > Lachnospiraceae > Acetatifactor. The sequence continues at coordinate 63,435 of CAJUGH010000023.1, forward strand.
ACAATCCGAAATATTATACCAACAGGGAACTGAGCTGGATCCTGTTTGACCACAGGATCCTGGACGAAGCCAGGGATAAGAATATCCCTCTGTTTGAGCGGCTGAAATTCCTAAGTATCACGGCCTCCAACCTGGATGAATTCTTTATGATCCGGGTGGCCTCCCTGAAGGACATGGTGAATGCAAAGTATGCCAAGACGGACATCTCCGGCATGACAGCAGGGGAACAGCTTGCAGCCCTGGATGTTGCCATCCATGACCTGGTGGAACTGCAGTATTCCACCTACAACCGTTCCCTGGTACCCAAACTTGCCGCAGGGGGACTGCAGATCATCCGGCACCATGAAGACCTGACGAAGGAAGAAGGGGCTTTCGTGGATCATTACTTCCATGAGAATGTGTATCCGGTACTGACCCCCATGGCAGTGGATTCCTCCAGGCCCTTTCCCCTGGTGCGGAACAAGACCTTGAACATAGCTGCCCTGGTGCAGAAGAAAAAGGAGAAGGGGGAACTGGAATTTGCCATGGTCCAGGTACCCGGGGTGTTGAACCGGATTGTGGAACTGCCTGTCCGGGAGGGGACGGAGGGGAATAAGGCCAGGGCAGGGGCCGTGCGTAAGATTATCCTCCTGGAGGAAATTATAGAGCGGAATATTGATAAGCTGTTTTTGAATTACACCATTGTCTGCGCCCATCCCTTCCGGGTCATGCGCAATGCCGACCTGACCATTGAGGAGGAGGAAGCGGCAGACCTGCTCAAGGAGATTGAGAAGCAGTTGAAGAAGCGCCAGTGGGGAGAGGCCATCCGCCTGGAGGTGGAGGCAGGCATGGATAAGCGTCTGCTACAGATCCTGGAGGAAGCCATGCACCTGGAGGAGCAGAACCTGTACAAGATAGACGGCCCCCTGGACCTCACGGTGCTGATGAAGCTGTACGGCATGGAGGGATTCGAACATCTGAAAGCAGCCAGATACGTGCCCCAGCCTGTGCCGGAACTGCCCGGGGGATGTGACTTGTTTGAGGAGATCCGCAAGGGGGATATCCTGCTGCACCATCCCTACCAGACCTTTGAGCCTGTGGTGGATTTCATCCGCCAGGCGGCCAGGGATAGTGAGGTGCTGGCCATCAAGCAGACCCTGTACCGGGTCAGTGGCAATTCTCCCATCATTGCGGCCCTGGCCCAGGCGGCAGAAAATGGGAAGCAGGTCACGGTGCTGGTGGAACTGAAGGCCCGTTTTGACGAAGAGCACAATATTGTGTGGGCCAAGATGCTGGAGAAGGCAGGATGCCATGTGATCTACGGCCTGGTAGGACTGAAGACCCACAGCAAGATCACCCTGGTGGTGCGCAGGGAGGAGGACGGCATCCGTCGTTATGTACACCTGGGCACAGGGAATTACAACGATGCCACGGCAAAACTCTACACGGATGTGGGGCTGATGACCTGCTCGGAGGACATCGGGGAGGATGCCACGGCAGTGTTCAACATGCTGTCTGGCTACTCAGAGCCTCTGGTATGGAATAAGCTGGCCCTGGCACCTCTGTGGCTGAAGGACCGGTTCCTGTACTTGATCGAACGGGAACGGAAATATGCCTTGGAAGGCCGCCCGGCCCGGATCATTGCCAAGATGAATTCCCTCTGTGACAGGGACATGATCGCAGCCCTGTACAAGGCCAGTGCCGCCGGGGTGAAGATTGACTTGATTGTACGGGGGGTCTGTTCCCTGAAGGTGGGGATCAAGGGGGTCAGTGAGAATATCACGGTCCGCTCCATAGTAGGGAATTTCCTGGAACATAGCCGGATCTTCTATTTTGAGAATGCAGAGCATTATGAGATCTACTGCGGCAGCGCGGACTGGATGCCCAGGAACCTGGAGCGGAGGGTGGAGATCCTCTTCCCTGTTGACCGGCCGGAACTGAAGGAGAAGCTTCTGCATATATTGGAGAGCCAGCTTGCGGACAACGCAAAGGCCTCCCTGCTTACGGCAGATGGTACTTATGAGAAGGTGAACCGGCGCGGGAAACCCAGATATGGTTCCCAGGCGGCCTTCTGTGAGGAGGCGGTAGCGGCGGCTAGGGAAGCCTTCCGGGAGAATGGTGGGGAGACCAGGGTATTTATCCCGGAGATGCATCATGAATGAAGTGTGAACGAAATGACAGCGTTCTTCCAAGCGCGATTTTGCGCTTTGCTTGCACCGGTTCATCCATTGTTTGTGCCAGCTTTGCCGGCATGTCTGAAATGTGAAAGGAAGTAAAGTAAATGAGAGTGATATTGGCATCTGCCTCCCCCCGCAGGCGGGAACTGCTTGCCCAGATCGGGATTCCCTTTGAGGTCCAGGTGAGTCATGTGGAGGAGAGATCCACCGCCAGCACAGGAGAGAAGCTGGTGGAGGAACTGTCCGGACAGAAGGCCCGGACAGTGCTACAGATGGTTCTGGGGGAGAAGGTTTTTCGGGAGGAAATAGTGCTGGATGAAGACGGGCTGGCTTCAAGGGGAGATCCTGTGCCGGGAGGGGGCAGGCCGGCTGCCGGCAGGGAATCCCTGCTGGTGATCGGTGCAGACACCGTCGTCTCTGTGGGAGGACGAATCCTGGGGAAGCCGAAGGATGCCACAGACGCAGCAGGGATGCTGGCCTTGCTGGCCGGTGGCTCCCACCAGGTCTGTACAGGAGTTACCTTGCTGTACTGTGGAAGGGACGGACAGACGAGGCAGAAGGTCTTCCATGAGACCACCAGGGTAGATTTTTACCCCATGTCGGAGCGGGAGATTGCAGAGTATGTGGCTACCGGGGATCCCCTGGACAAGGCAGGGGCCTATGGGATCCAGGGCCTGTGTGCCCGCTATATCCGGGGAATTGAAGGGGACTACAACAATGTGGTGGGGCTTCCCGTGGGGAGGTTGTACCAGGAGGCCAGGGAGTGGCTGGAGGAAGGGAACCTGTCTGGGGCCGGAGGGAAGAAAGCTGTCATTTTCGACCTGGATGGCACCCTGTCTGATTCCATAGCCAGCATCAAATACTCCTGTGACCTGGCGCTGGCTCCTTTCGGATATGGACCTTATTCCGTTGCACAGTACAAATATTTCGTGGGGGACGGCGCTGCGAACCTGGTGAAACGGGCTTTGGCTGCCGGAGGAGATGATACGCTGGCACATTTTGAGGAAGCCTATGCCCTATACCGCAGGATCTTCCAGGAAAACTGTATGTACCAGGTGAAACCCTATGAGGGTATCCGGGAACTGCTTGCCTTCCTGAAGGAAAGGGGAGTGGCCATTGCCGTGCTCTCCAACAAACCCCATGCCGAGACCGTCCATGTGATAGAGACTTTGTTCGGGGAAGGATATTTTGACGTGATCCAGGGCCAGCAGGAAGGGCTGGCCATCAAGCCAAGCCCCGAAGGGGTGTTCCGGATCCTGGACAGGCTGGGGCTTGTGGCAGGGGAAATACTGTACCTGGGAGACACGGCCACGGACATGTGTACCGGCAAAGGGGCAGGTGCCTTCACAGTGGGGGCGCTCTGGGGATTCCGCCACAGGAAGGAACTGGAGGAGGCCCATGCAGATGCCATAATCGCAAAGCCCATGGAACTTGTCAGATTCCTGTAGGGCAGGCTGCCTTGGACGCAAAGCAAATGAAAAACAGAAACAAAAACAGAAAGCAGGGGTATAAAGATGAAGAACAATTTTTGGAAGAAGGCAGGTTGGCTTGCCTTGATGGTGCTGCCTGTGGTGGCAAGCCTGGTGGGGCAGATTGCCATAGGTGTGCTGGTGGTGATATTGTCGGCCCTAAGCACCGTCCTAAGTGGCCTGGGAGGCGGTCTGACACCGGAGCAGATCCAGCAGACCATTCTGGAACAAAGCATGGATGGAATCGTCTTTTCCATTCTGGTCTACCATGTGCTGGCCCTGCTGGCCTTCGGCCTGTGGTACTATTTTGGGTGCGGAAGGCCAAAGCCGGTGTCCCCGGGAAAGGTTTTCCGGGGAAGGGTGGTCCTGGTGACAGTGGTCATGGGACTGCTCATGTGCATTGGTGCAAATGCATTGCTTGGGGCGGCTGAATATCTCGTACCCCGCATGATAGAGGAGTACAGTGAGATGATGGAGATGGCGGGAATCGGTGTGAATCTCTTCGCCATTATTGCCAGCGTCTTGATTGCCCCCATCGGGGAGGAGATCCTCTGCCGGGGACTGACTTTCCACTATGCGGGCAAAGTGGTGGAGGGCATGAAGAATGAGAAAGCTGCCTTCTGGACCGCAAACTGCCTCCAGGCCCTGATGTTCGGCATCATGCATGGCAACCTGGTACAGGGAAGCTACGCTTTTCTGCTGGGATTGTGCCTGGGATGGCTCAGGCACCGGTACAACAGCCTGTACCCTGCCATGCTGGCCCACTTTGTTGTGAATTTTGCCTCCAGTTTTGTGATGGGATACCTGTTTATGGCCCTGCCCAACCTGTTTGTGGTCTATGTGGGGATTCTGGCAGTGAGTGTTGCAGCAATCCTTATGCTGATGCGGCATGAGGAGAAGTGTGAAAGGTGAAAAGAAAATCTAAGCTTGTAAGAGGGGGCATAGCCCACCTCTTTGTACATAAGCCAAGATTTTCTAAGTTTCACGTATTGTTTGTGTCAGCTGCGCCGGCATGTCTGGAAGTGTGAAAATTATTTTTCAAATATGAATTGGCATGCCCGCTGAAGCGGGCCCGGGGTATAAAATGGAAAAATAAGTCAAAATGGTATTGACGCATGACCACCTCCATATTATCATGGAAACATGAAGCTAAATTTATAGTTACTTTGAACGGCAGAGCCGTGAAAAGTAACCATTTATACTGCAAAGGGGGTGGAAAAATGCACGAGTTCGATGACGATGTACTGGAGTGCTTTCTGGAGAACCAGCTTCAGCTCTTCCCGGAAAAGGTAGCGCAGACCCTGGAGGAAGCAGAAGATTTCCTGGAGGAATGCATGGCAGTGGTGGTGGATTCCGTGGAAGAAGTGATCGAATACTTCGAGGAGGAAGGCATTGACATGGAAGGTGCCATGGATGAAGAGATCCTGGACGCAGACGAAGTGTTTGACATCGGTGACGGCAGGTACCTGATTGTAGAGGGCTGAGGCCATGACAGGCAGGCCGAAGCGGTCCACAGGCAGGCAGACAAAGCGGCGCCTACAGGCAGGCCCGGACTACCGGCAAAGCGGCCTGTAGTGTCTCCAGCACGGCGTAGGACACGAACAGCCGCCCATAGCCGCAGCCCATGTCCAGGCCTGGTTTGTTGGCGCCGTGGAAGTCACTGCCGCCGCTGGCGAACAGGTGGTATCTGGATGCAAGCTGCCTCATCAGGCGCTCTTCCCGGGCATTGTAGGTGCTGTAGATAGTTTCTATGGCCATCAGTCCCTTAGGTACCAGGCTGGCTATCAGTTCTTCCAGCCTGGCATCACTGAAATGGTAGAGAGTGGGGTGGGCCAGGACAGGAATGCCGCCGGCCTGGAGGATCAGTTCCACGGCCTGGGCAGGTGTGACCTTTTCCCGGGGCACAAAGCAGGGGGCGTGGTCGCCTACATACCGGGCGAAGGCCTCTGCCCTGCTGCCCACATAGCCATGGGAGAGCAGGTATGCAGCATAATGTGCCCGGGTGATGACGGCATCCGGATATTCTGAGAGCAGGTCTTCATAGGACACAGGGATACCGGCCTGGGTGAGCAGGCGGCACATCTTATGGTTCCGGTGTTCCCGGGAGTCCACAAATGCACGGAGAGCCTGGCAGAAGGCAGGCTGCCTGAAATCCATACAGAGTCCCAGGATGTGGATGTCAGAACCCTGGTATTCCGTGGAAAACTCAATTCCAGGGACCACTTCCGGTATTTGCCCTGTATCTACATCTTCCCGCCTGCGCAGGTTTTCCGCATACGAAATGGCCGCTTCCAATCCGTCCACGGTATCATGGTCGGTGAGTGCGAAGGCGGCCAGGCCTTTTTTTATGGCATAATCCACCAGTTCCCTGGGAGAAAAGGTACCATCAGAGCAGGTGGAGTGTACATGCAGGTCTATGGGTCTCAAATGCAGGTCCATGGATTTCATTGGCTGTGTCTTCTTTCTGGATGGTCAGTTCTCATCCTCCTCCTTGTGGGCGGTGAACACCGTGCGTTTCCTGGCCATCTCATCGCTTGCCAGATAGTCATCATAGGTAGTGATCTTGTCGATGAGTCCACCTCCCGGCAGAAGTTCCATGATGCGGTTGGCTGTGGTCTGCACGAACTGATGGTCATGACAGGAGAACAGCGCCACGCCGGGGAACTTGATCAGGCCATTGTTCAAGGCCGTGATGGATTCCATGTCCAGGTGGTTGGTAGGCTCATCCAGGATCAGGCAGTTGGAGCCGCTGATCATCATTTTGGACAGCAGGCAGCGTACCTTCTCCCCGCCGGAGAGCACTTTCACTTTCTTCACGCCATCTTCCCCGGCGAAGAGCATCCGGCCTAGGAACCCACGGACATAGGTCACATCCTTCACCGGGGAATAGCCGGTGAGCCAGTCCACGATGGTTAGGTCGTTGTCGAATTCCTGGGTGCTGTCCTTGGGGAAATAGGCCTGGGAGGTGGTGACACCCCACTTGTAGGTACCTTCGTCCGGCTCCAGTTCCCCGGTCAGAATCTGGAACAGGGTGGTCTTGGCCACTTCCTGGCTGCCCACAAAGGCAATCTTGTCATCGTGGCCTACCACGAAGGAGATATCATCCAGCACCTTTTCCCCGTTTATGGTCTTGGAGAGGTGTTCCACGGTGAGCACTTCATTGCCGATCTCCCGGTCGGGCCTAAAGTCAATATAAGGGTATTTACGGCTGGAAGGCCTAATTTCATCCAGTTCGATTTTCTCCAGGGCGCGTTTCCTGGAGGTAGCCTGCTTGGATTTGGAGGCATTGGCAGAGAAGCGGGAGATGAATTCCTGCAGTTCCTTGATCTTCTCCTCCTTCTTCTTGTTGGCTTCCTTCATCTGCTTGACCAGAAGCTGGCTGGACTCATACCAGAAATCATAGTTCCCGGCATAGAGTTGGATCTTGCCATAATCAATGTCCGCAGTGTGGGTGCACACTTTATTGAGGAAATAGCGGTCGTGGGACACCACGATTACCGTGTTCTCAAAGTTGATGAGGAACTCCTCCAGCCAGGCAATGGCATCCAGGTCCAGATGGTTGGTAGGCTCGTCCAGCAGCAGGATGTCCGGGTTGCCGAAGAGGGCCTTGGCCAGCAGTACCTTCACCTTTAGGGGGCTTTCCAACTCATCCATCAACTGGTAATGGTGCTCCGTGCCCACACCCAGGCCGTTCAAGAGCATGGCGGCATTGGACTCTGCTTCCCAGCCGTCCATCTCAGCGAACTCTGCCTCCAGTTCACTGGCCCGGATCCCGTCCTCATCGGTAAAATCCTCCTTGGCGTAGATGGCGTCCTTCTCCTTCATGATCTGGTAGAGTCGCTCATTGCCCATGATCACAGTATCCATTACAGGGAATGCATCATATTTGAAATGATCCTGTTCCAGGACAGAGAGCCTCTGCCCCGGGGTAATGACGATATCCCCCTTGGTGGTCTCCAGGTTGCCTGCGAGGATCCTTAAGAAAGTGGATTTCCCGGCGCCATTGGCACCGATCAAGCCATAGCAGTTCCCTTCGGTAAATTTGATATTCACGTCCTCAAACAAGGCTTTTTTGCCGATGCGCAGCGTTACGTTGTTTGCACTGATCATTTTTGTAAACCTTTCTGTTTTGCGAAGTTTGTGGTTGGTTCCCACCCATATCTATATTACAGAAAATCATGGAAAAATCAAGTGAAAACAGAGCATTTGGTGCAGAAAATGTTACAGTTTGGCAACACCATTCGTAAAGGCGCGCCTATGGCGCTTCAGAGTGATTAATAGGGTACGCCCGAAGTGGCAGGAATTGATACAAGCAATTTGGTGAAATGTCAAGAGGAAAATAAAAAAGATTTTCTGGAAGAAGGG